>NZ_FOVE01000001.1 GCF_900115065.1 Formivibrio citricus
GTTCGTGACCGGCCTCGTCGTCTTCATCCTGCCGTCGGCCCTGCCGCTGATGGGCTGCTTCGCCTTCGGCAACTTCGTCAAGGAATCGGGCTGCCTGGAGCGTCTGACCAAGACCATGCAGAACGAACTGATGAACCTCGCCACCATCTTCCTGGGTTTGGGCGTGGGCATGCAGATGATGGGCGACAAGTTCCTGAACCTGGAAACGCTGGGCATCCTGCTGCTGGGCGCCCTGGCCTTCGCGCTGGGCACCGCTGGCGGCGTGATCTTCGCCAAGGTGATGAACATCTTCTCGCCGAAGAACCTGATCAACCCGCTGATTGGCTCTGCCGGTGTATCGGCCTTCCCGATGGCCGCGCGCGTATCCAACAAGCTGGGTCTGGAAGCCGATCCGCACAACTTCCTGCTGATGCATGCGCTGGGCGCCAACGTGGCCGGCCAGATTGGCTCGGTGGTGGCTGCAGGTGTGATGCTGGCGATCTTTGGTTACTAAGCAACACGTTCTCGCAACAAAGCAGCGGGTGGTCTTCGGACCGCCCGCTTTTTTGTTGTCAATGCCTTCGTATTGTGTATTGCTCAATGTTTTTATATTGCATTGCAGCAATTGTTTTTTTGTCTCCTGACATGCCAGTGATCCCGTCACGCAATATTTTGTAAAAAATCAATTCATGCAATGGCAAGCCCCGCATCCGTGTGCTACGTTGAAATGGCGAGCGCATTTTTTATAAATGTTTTATGAATATAACTATTTGCTGCGCTGCAATATTTTATGTTTGCTGTTGTTGATTCGTTTTTAATATGGGAGACAATAAATGCAACGAGTGGCTCTGATTACAGGTGGCATGGGCGGACTGGGTGAGGCAATCTGCATCAAGCTCGCCGAGTTGGGCGATAAGGTCATTACGACCCACAGCCCTGGCAACAAGAGCGCCCATGAGTGGCTGCGTCGCATGAATGACATGGGGTACGGCTTCAAGGCATACCCGTGCGATGTCGCTGACTTTGATTCCTGCAAGGCCTGTGTGGAGCAAGTCGTGGCCGAAAATGGCCATGTGGATGTGCTGATCAACAATGCCGGCATTACCCGCGACATGACGTTCAAGAAAATGACCAAAGCCGATTGGGATGCGGTCATTCATACCAACCTGGATTCCGTATTCAACATGACCAAGCAAGTGCTGGATGGCATGGTGGATCGCGGCTGGGGACGTGTGATCAACGTGTCGTCGGTGAACGGTACCAAGGGCGCTTTTGGCCAGACCAACTATTCCGCCGCCAAGGCAGGGATGCACGGCTTCACCAAAGCGCTGGCATTGGAAGTGGCCAAGAAAGGGGTGACGGTGAATACCATTTCGCCGGGCTATATCGGCACCAATATGGTCATGGCCATTCCCGAGGAAGTGCTGGAAACCAAGATCCTGCCGCAAATTCCGCTGGCGCGACTGGGTCGCCCGGAAGAGATTGCGGGCTTGTGCGCCTATCTCGCTTCGGAAGAGGCTGCATTTATCAGCGGGGCCAATATTTCCATCAACGGCGGTCAGCACATGTTCTGATTGTGCCTCCCCGGCAAAAACCCCGGTTTTTCAGCCGGGGTTTTTTTATGCGGCCCTCTTCTGGCCGGAAGTCTTCAGACGTTTGATCTCGAAACGGAATAACTTTCCAATTCCGGCCAATTTCCAGGGGGCGCGCCGGAATATCTGCCAGACCAACCGGCGTGCGGCCTGGTGGTCTCCAATTCGGTACAGGTGGCCGACAAGGCTGTCGTGATAGTGTTGCCAGAGCTGCGGATATCGTTCCAGGAAGCTCTGGTTTTTCTTCACCAGGATGCGATAACTGTCCACGAAGCGCTGGTAGTTTCGTCCCCGGCTCAAACTGGCCCCGGCGTGGAGGTGGATGTTGAGGAGCACTTCGGGAACTGGCATGCCGATATGGCCGGCTGTTTCCAGCCTGAAAAGCAGGTCGAGATCCTCGGCGACGGGCATCGATTCATCGAATCCCCCCACCTGTTCCAGGAGCGTTTTGCGTATCAGCAGCCCGTATGAGGCTGCCAGTTGCGTCAGATAGCGTTTGTTCGTGTCGGCTTCGAGCCAGACTTGATCCCTGCATTCCACCTGTCCATCGCTGTGCCAGAAATGGCGGCGGATGCCGCTCCAGTGCCAGCCGGCTTCCGGGTGTTGCTGGATCAGCGCATGGTGACGTTCCAGAAATTCCGGCCAGTATTCGTCATCGTCATCAAGAAAAGCGATCCATTCGCCGGTTGCCGCGCGAATGCCGGTGTTGCGCGCCGCAGAGGCGCCACGCGGTGTTTCGTGGCGCAGAATCCTGATCCGGTCTTCTGCGAGCGAGGCCAGCCATTCCCTCGTTCCATCGCTGGAGCCATCGTCCACGATGACAAGTTCGAAATCGCGAAACTTCTGACCCAAAACACTGTTGACCGCGCGCTGGAGGAGTTCGGCGCGGTTATGCGTCGGCAGGACAATGCTAAATAAAGACATGGCGACAGGAATCGAAACGTGAGGGATGCATGATAACCTGCATGAGAGGCCAAGCGTTATTCGACAAGAACCTGTTTGCGATCTTGCTGCGAAGCCGTGATCGGGGCTCATGCGCTGCTCAAAATCCTCATGTACTACTTGTACATTCCGGTTTTTGCGCTGCTCTTTACCCCGCTGACGGCCTCTCGCGACAGATCGTGAACGGGTTCTAAGATTCTGAAACTGTTTCCGAAAGACATCCTGAAAACACCCATGACAACCGATCAAGACCGTGCTGCGCTGCAGGCCAGCCTGCACGAAACCGTCAAGGCCCTGCCGCATCTGCCGGGCGTGTACCGCTATCTGGACGCGGCGGGCAACGTGCTGTACGTCGGCAAGGCCATCGATCTCAGAAAGCGTGTCGGCTCGTATTTCCAGAAGACTGACCACAGCCCGCGCATCCGCCTGATGCTGAACCAGGTGGTAAAGATCGAAACCACGGTGGTGCGCTCGGAAGCCGAGGCGCTGCTGCTGGAAAACAACCTGATCAAGGCGCTCGCTCCCCGCTACAACATCCTGTTCCGCGACGACAAGTCCTATCCCTATCTGGTGATTACTGGGCATGACTATCCGCGCCTGGCTTACTATCGGGGCGCGCTGGACCGCAAGAACCAGTATTTCGGGCCGTTCCCCAACGGTTTTGCGGTGAAGGAAAGCATCCAGTTGCTGCAGAAGGTGTTCCGCCTGCGCACTTGCGAGGACACGGTGTTCGCCAATCGCTCGCGGCCGTGCCTGTTGTTCCAGATCAAGCGTTGTTCCGCGCCTTGCACGCACGAGATCAGCGACGAGGATTACCGCCGCGATGTCACGAACGCCGTGCAGTTCTTCAACGGCAAGACCAATGAGTTGCTGGAAGAGCTCGAAGCGCGCATGCAGGCGCTGTCGGCTGAATGGAAGTTCGAGGAGGCTGCCGCGGTGCGCGACCGCATCCAGGCATTGGCGCGGGTACAGGAAAAACAGTTCGTTTCGTCGAACACCAGCGAGCAGGATGTCGACATCATCGCCTGCGTCGAAAGCCCCGCCGGCTTGTGCGTGAACCTGGCGATGGTGCGCGGCGGACGGCATGTCGGCGACAAGAACCTGTTCCCGAGTCACTGCGACGGCTACGAGCCCGCGCAGGCGCTGGAGGCGTTCATCGGTCAGCATTATCTGGAGCGCAGCGTACCGCCGCTGATCCTGTGTTCGCCCGAACCGGACAATGTCGCGATGCTCATGGAAACCTTGAGCGCGCAGGCCGGGCGCAAGGTGTTGCTTAACAGTAACCCGAACGGCCCGCGGCGGGTGTGGCTGGAAATGGCCGCGAAGAATGCCGAACTGGCGCTGGCGCAGCGCGCGTTGCACAGTGCGACGCAGGAGGGTCGACTTGCCGCACTGATCGAAGCGCTGAACCTGCCCGATACCACCCAGCGCATCGAATGCTTTGACATCTCGCACACGATGGGCGAGGCGACCGTGGCCTCGTGCGTGGTGTTCGACCGTGGCGACATGCAACCCAAGGAATATCGGCGCTACAACATCGAAGGCATCACGGCGGGCGACGATTACGCCGCCATGAAGCAGGTACTCGAACGCCGCTATGGCAAGATCGCAGCCGGGGAGGGCGTCGCGCCCGATCTGGTGCTCATAGATGGCGGCAAGGGGCAATTGGCGCAGGCCGAAGCGGTGATGGCGGAGATCGGCCTTGGCGATCCCGCGCTGGTCGGCGTAGCCAAGGGCGAAACGCGCAAAGCCGGGCTGGAGCAATTGATCGTGGCTATAACGGGAAATACGCTACAATTGCCGCGCGATCATCCCGGCCTGCATTTGATCCAGCAGATCCGCGACGAAGCCCACCGTTTCGCCATCACCGGGCACCGTGCACGCCGTGCCAAGGCACGGGTTGCCTCCAGCCTGGAAGACATCGAAGGTGTGGGGCCGAAACGCCGGCAAAAGCTCCTCACGCGCTTCGGCGGCTTGCAGGGCGTGAAGGCGGCCAGCGTGGACGACCTGATGCAGGTGGACGGGATCAGCCGCACACTTGCCGAAACCATTTATGCCGCACTGAGAGGCTGAAGTGCCCTTGAACATACCTATTGTCCTGACCTGGTTCCGCGTGGCGTTGATCCCGGTCTTTACCGTGCTGTTTTACCTGCCGGAAACAACTTTGTCCCTGCAGCACCAGAACGAGATCGGCGCGCTGATCTTTGCCTTGGGCGGCATCACCGACTGGCTCGATGGCTACCTTGCGCGGCGCTGGAACCAGACTTCGAGCTTCGGCGCGTTCCTCGACCCGGTCGCGGACAAGCTGCTGGTCGCGGCGGCGCTGATCCTGCTGGTGGAACTGAACCGTGCGCCGGCCTGGCTGGCAGTCATCATCATGGGGCGCGAGATCACGATTTCTGCATTGCGCGAGTGGATGGCGCAACTGGGCAAGGCCAAGAGCGTGGCCGTGGCCTATATCGGCAAATTGAAAACCGCCGCCCAGATGGTCGCGATTTTCCTGCTCCTCTGGCAGGGGCCGCTGTTGTTCATGGCGGGCAAGCAGACGCAGTGGTTGGGAACGGTGGCGCTGTATGTGGCCGGTATTCTGACGATCGTTTCGATGTTCTATTACCTGCGGGTCGCCGCTCACCAATTCCGCGAGTGACAGGCGGCTGCGCCTGCGCATTTTGCAGTCACGCGGTGCTCGGAATCCTCATGTACTCCATGTACATTCCGGTTCCTGTGCTCCGGGTTCCCGCAAACTGCTTTGGCTCGCTCGCCTGTCAGTGACTTTGTCGATTTCGCCTTGCCGTGCTGTCTGCACTGTCTGCGGCTTGTCTTCGCGTCACTGACAATTTCCAAATGGAATGACAGGCGGCTGCGCCTGCGCATTTTGCAGTCACGCGGTGCTCGGAATCCTCATGTACGCCATGTACATTCCGGTTCCTGTGCATTTTTGTCGTCATACCGGCGCAGGCCGGTATCCAGTTGCAGGGTGCGCATGTGTTGCGCACGCGGGCATGACGTTTGACCGGGATGGTGCGCATGGCGCCCCCTACCTTGCTTGCGGATAACGACCGTGTTCCCATCCCATCCCGGCCTGAGGGCCATCGCCGCTTACTACCTGTTCTATTACGGGTTCGTGGGCGTTTTTTCGCCGTACTGGGGCCCGTATCTGCGGGCGCTGGGTGTGTCGATGGCAATGATCGGGCTGATGACTTCCCTGCCGCAGATCAACCGTATCTATGCCCCTGCGCTCTGGGGCTGGCTGGCGGACCGCACTGGCCGCCGCAGCGCCATCCTGCGCCTGGCCGGCCTGGGCAGCCTCGCCGGTTTCTCCACGCTGCTGTTTACCCAGGATGCGGATTGGATGTTTGCCGCCATCCTGATCGCCAGTTTCTTCTGGAGCGCAGCCCTGCCGCAGGTCGAAGCCACGACCATGAGCATTCTCAAGGGCGATAGCGGCGGGTATGCGCGGCTGCGGATCTGGGGGTCGGTCGGTTTCATTCTCGCCACGCTGGCGGGGGGCTATTTCGTCGATCACTGGGGCGTGCAAGCCTTGCCCGCGCTCGTGGTGGGCATCATGGCCGGAGTCGCCATTCTGGCCTGGTTCGTGCCGGATGCGGGAGCAAGCCGCAAGCAAGAAGGCAGCGCCGGTTTGCGCGAGATTCTGTATCGCCGCGAAGTGATGGCGCTGCTGGGCGGTTGTCTCCTGATCGGCGCGGCGCACGGGCTGTTGATGGGGTTCTACTCGATCCATCTCGACGAACATCATGTCGCCAAGCGCGCGATGGGCTGGCTGTGGTCGCTCGGGGTGGTCGCCGAGATCGGCTTGTTCTGGTGCATGACGCACCTGACCGGGCGCTTCCGCTTGCGTTCGCTTTACCTCTTTGCCATGTCGGTCGCGGTGGTGCGTTACCTGATGATCGGCTGGGGCGCAGACTGGATGACGGTGCTGGTCGCGGCGCAATTACTGCATGCCTTCACGTTTGCCGTGCATCATGCGGTATCGATTGCCTATGTTCACCGCTTCTTTGGCGCGGCGCATCGCACGCAGGGGCAGGCGCTGTACATCGTTTTCACCTTCGGCATCGGCGGCAGCCTGGGAACGCTCCTGACCGGCTGGTTCTGGAACGATCTGGGCGGCAACTGGATGTTCACCATGGCGTCACTGGTTTCGCTGCTGGCGCTGGTGATTTGTTGGCGCTGGCTGAAAGACACCGCCGAAGCGCTTTCAGCGTAAAATCTTTGTCTGACATTCAACTCAACGACACAAGCACGGAAAAACCATGATCATTGTAATGAAGCACGGCGCGACCGAAGCCGAGATTCAGGCCGTCGTCGACAAGATCCGCGCGGCGGGCCATAAGGAGCACGTTTCGCGCGGCGCGGAGCTGACCATCATCGGTGCGATTGGCGACGAATCCAGGCTCGACCCTGAATACTTCGAGATGATGCAGGGCGTTGAGCGCGCCACCCACATCGTCAAGCAATACCGCATCGTTTCGCGCGATACCCATCCGCAAGGCACGATTGTCAATATCCGCGGCATTCCTCTGGGTGGCGAGCAAATCCAGGTGATTGCCGGCCCGTGTTCGGTCGAAACCCAGGAGCAGATGGACCTGGCCGCCGAAGGCGTCGTGGCGGCCGGCTGCCGCATGATGCGCGGCGGCGCGTTCAAGCCGCGTACCAGCCCGTATGCCTTCCAGGGGCTGGGCGTGGAAGGGTTGGAAATCTTCCAGAAGGCGGCCCGCAAGCACAACCTGCCCATCGTCACCGAGCTCATGGATGTGCGCATGCTCGATACTTTCATGGAGCACGATGTCGACGTGATCCAGATCGGCGCGCGCAACATGCAGAATTTCGACCTCCTGAAGGAAGTCGGGCGCGTCAACAAGCCGGTGATCCTCAAGCGCGGTCTATCCGCCACGATCAGCGAATGGCTGATGTCCGCCGAATATATCGCCGCGGGCGGGAATCACGACATCATCTTCTGCGAGCGCGGCATCCGCACCTATGAAACCGCGTACCGCAACGTGCTCGACATCACCGCGATTCCGGTGCTCAAACGCGAAACCCACCTGCCGGTGATCGTCGACCCGTCGCATGCCGGCGGCAAGGCGTGGATGGTGCCGGCGCTGGCCCAAGCCGCCGTGGCGGCAGGCGCAGATGGTCTGATGATCGAAATGCATCCGAATCCCTGCGAAGCCTGGTGCGATGCCGACCAAGCGCTCAAGCCGCAGGAACTCAAGCAGCTCATGGACACCTTGTCCGTGATCGCCAAGGCCGTGGGGCGCACGCTTTGAGCGCCTCTGTTGCCCCGTTGCGCAAGCTGGTCCTGCTGGGAACCGGCCTGATCGCCGGTTCCTTTGCGCTCGCGCTGCGCCGTGCCGGCCTGGTTGCGCAGATCGTGGGCGTGGATTGTTGCGAGGGCAACCTGCAGCGTGCGTTGGCGCGCTCGGTCATCGACGTGGCGAGCCTGAATGCGGCCGCGGCGGTGCAGGGCGCCGATCTGGTCTTCCTGGGCGCGCCGGTCGGGCAGATGGGCAAGCTGATGCAGGCCATTGCGCCGCATCTGACCGCAGATTGCATCGTGACCGATGCGGGCTCGACCAAGCAGGATGTCTGCGAACTCTATCGCACGCATCTGGCCGGGCATCTCGCGCAGTGCGTTCCGGCTCATCCGATTGCCGGTTCTGCGCAATCCGGCGCGGCAGCGGCCAGCGATGATCTGTACCAAGGCCGCCGGCTGGTGCTGACTCCGTTGCCGGAATCCAGTCACGTAGCCGTCGAACGGGTGCGGGCGCTGTGGCAAGCCTGCGGCGCCGAGGTTTGCACCATGACGGCAGCCGAGCACGACGGCATCTTCGCCGCGATCAGCCACACCCCGCAATTGCTGGCCTACGCCTACATGAACGCCGTGCTCGACAACCCCGATGCCGCGCGTTGCCTGGATTTCGCCGCGACGGGTTTTCGCGACTTCACGCGCATCGCCGGGTCGAATCCGGACATGTGGCGCGACATCGCGCTCGCCAACCGCTGCGCAATCCTGACCGAACTCAAGCAAAGCGCCGCGCGCATCGACGAGCTGATCGCACTGGTCGAATCCGCAGACGGGCCGGGAATGCGCGCCTTCTTCGAGCGAGCAAGTGTGGCGCGCAATGCGTGGAACATGAAATAAATCCGAAAAACATTTGAACCACAGAGGCACAGAGAACACTGAGAAACCCATGCTTCAATATGCTGAACTTGTTTATCGAGTGAATTTCAGGCTGTTGTATTCGGGTTTTCTCCCCTTCTCCGTGATGCTGTGGTGAGACTTATCTTAATGAATGCAAACAACACTATTCCCGTGATCGCCATCGATGGGCCGTCCGCTTCCGGCAAGGGTACGGTCGCACAACGTGTGGCTCAGCAGCTTGGTTTCCATTACCTCGATTCCGGTGCGCTCTACCGTCTGACCGCGCTGGCGGCGCAAAAACAGGGCGTGGACTGGAGCGACGAATCGTCAGTCACACGGCTGGCCGCAGCGCTGGATGTGGTATTTGAAGGCGAAACCATCCTGCTGGCCGGCGAGGACGTCAGCCAATCCATTCGTACCGAAGAAATGGGCTACGGCGCTTCGAAGGTCGCGGCATTGCCCGCCGTGCGCGATGCCCTGCTGCAACGGCAGCGCGATTTTGCGCGTGCACCGGGGCTGGTTGCTGACGGGCGCGACATGGGCGCGGTGGTGTTCCCGTCGGCCCCGCTCAAGATCTTCCTGACCGCAACCGCCGCTGTGCGCGCCGAACGCCGCTACAAGCAACTGCTTGGGCGCGGCGAAGCCGCCGACTTGGCTGCGATCACCGCCGATCTCGAAGCGCGCGACGAGCGCGATCGCGCGCGCGCCGTGGCCCCGCTGATGCAGTTGCCCGATGCGCTGCTGCTGGAAACCTCGAACCTCAACATTGAACAGGCCGTGGCGCAGGTACTGGCCTGGTGGCGCGAGCGGGCCGGATGACCTCCGACGACCGCGCCCGTGCCCTGATCGAAGCACGGCAGGCCCGCCCCACGGCGGCGCGCCTGCAGGTGCTGCGCGCGCTGCTCGATGCCGGGCGCCCGCTTTCGCATCAGGAAGTGCAGCAATCGCTGGAGCTGGACCGCGTCACGCTCTACCGCGTACTCGACTGGCTGGCCGATACCGGCATCGCCCACCGCATCAACGCCGCTGACCGCATCACCCGCTTTTCCGTCTCCAGCGCGCCGCATTGCCATGCGCATTTCCAGTGCGAGCAGTGCGGGCGCATCTTCTGCCTGCCCGAAGGCGCTCCGATCCTGCCCGGCCCGTTGCCGGAAGGGTTCGTGTTGCGCGAGATCGAAATGACGGTGAAGGGGGTGTGTGCGGATTGCGCGCACCAAGGTTAAGTTAAGCGCCTGCCGGCGCGTCTGATTGAATGCCGGGAGTTCGCCCCGGCGGCCGAGTTTCTTTTCTTGTCTCGCCAAGAAAAGAAACCAAAAGAAGGCGACCCCGCCCTGCGGCCCTCCGGGCTGCCCTCGGTCGGTCGCGAGCCTGGGTCTCGCTCCGCTTCCTCGGCGCCGGCAAGGGGAGGGAAGGCCTGCTACCTTTGCCGGCGATTGAGCTCGTAGCCTGGATTGGCCGTGCAACGGCGTAATCCGGGTCGCCGCAGGCGATGATGGTGAGGGCGAATAGCGAAGCGTATTCGCCCGACCAAAGCATGCATGCGATTACGCTTCGCCAATCACACCTGCACGGTCTTAACGTGCCGGCGGAGCCCCGTTGGGCGGTGGGCCGGACGGTCGTGTGAATCCCTTGCCTTGCATGCAGGTATCCATGGCGGAGCGGTCCGGGCGGCCGCTGCTGTCTTTCTTGGCACTGCTGGCGCAAGCCGAAAGCGCGGCTTCCAGACTGCTGTTGCTGCCGGATGCCGGGGCAGAAGCATTGGGCGCAGCCATGGCCGCGGAGGCAAGGCAGGAAGCAGCCAGCAAGCTGATCCGAAGTAAGGTGTGGCGGGTAAACATGGCAACCTCGTTGGGTTAAACAGGTCTTCCCAGTTTCGGGAGGCCGATCCAGCCGGTCAACGTGGTTTACCCCGGTTAACGAGGTTTTACTCAGGCAATGCTGTTGTCAACGATGGGGCGCAAACCGGCTGGCTACACGCCATGGGTTTGAGATAGCTGCCGTTCCACGACCGCAGGCAGTTTTTTGGGCGACTTGATTCGCATTTGCTTGTTGACGTTGTATCGACCAAATACCACCTTGATCTCTGCACTTGTCACGCCAAATTCCTCAGCCAGAAATCGAACCATGTGATCGGTTGCCCGGCCCCGTACCGGTGCTTCGGTCACGCTGATGCAGAGTTGATGGCCCTTGGGGTTGCCGATGGCATCCTGTTTGGCATTGGGCGTGCCGAGAATGTTGAGAACCAGCGTGTCACCATCCCAGGCGCAGAAGGAATCAATGGCCAAACCTTTAGGGGGGGCGGAAGAGGCCGGTGTTTTTTTGCGTTTCATGGAAATGGTCATTGTTCGGTTCAAACGACGGAGCGGGTGGAAGTCGCTTCGCTCCGATCACGCCTTGCGGGGCGATTTAGAGCCTGTTTCAGTAGGCAAGCGAGCCAAAGCAGGTGGCAGGAGGACGGTGCGCAGGAACCGGAATGTACATGGGAGTACATGAGGATTTCGAGCGCCGCTGCCTAATGAAATAGGTTCTTACTGGTTGCCCTGCATCCCTGTCACCAACATCCCCACGTTATGTCGATACATCTTGAGATAGGTGTTGGCTGCTCCGTCGCGCGACAGTGCGTCCGAATACAGCCGCCCGCCGGCGCGGGTGCCGGTGTCGCGGGCGATCTGTTCGACGAGTTTCGGGTTGCTGATGTTTTCCATGAACACGGCGCGGATGCCGGTTTTCTTCATTTGCTGGATCAGTCTGGCAACATCGCGGGCGCTGGCTTCGGCTTCGGTGGAAACACCCTGCGGTGCCAGCAGTTTGATGCCGAGGCGCTGGCCTAGATAGCCGAAAGCATCGTGCGAGGTCAGTACCACGCGTTTGCTCTGGGGGATGGTGGCAACCTGCTGGTTGGCCCATTCGAGCAACTGGTCGAGTTCGCGGTTGTAGTTTGCGGCGCGGGTCTGGTAGTAGGCGCGGCCTTCCGGGTCGGCAGCGCTGAGTGCGTCGCGGATGTTCTGCACCATCTGCTTGACGCGAACCGGGTCTTGCCAGACGTGCGGGTCGTGACCGTGGCGATGCCCATGCCCGTGATTGGCTTCGCGCGCCGCAATGCCCTGCGAGACAGTGACGATCTGGCCGCGGTATTTGCTGGCCTGTTGCAGGCGTTTTTGCCAACCCTCGAAGCCCAGTCCGTTGACGAACAGCAGTCTGGTCCGGGTGAGCCTCTGGATGTCAGCCGGCGTGGGCTGGTAGACGTGAGCATCCTGATCGGGGCCGACCAGCGTGGTGAGCTCGATGCGCTCCCCGCCGACGTTCTGCACGATGTCGCCGAGGATGCTGAAACTGGCAGCAACCGGCAGCGGCTTGGCTTGCACGAGTGCGCTTGCCAGTGCGGCAAAAACAGAAAAGCACAAGAGTGTCTTCTTCATCATGTCGGGATTCCTTGATAAATCAATTTTTGCGGTGACGACGCGCGCGCCAGCGGCCATGCCAGCCGTGTGGCGCGAACAAGAGGGAAAGCAGGTAGCACAGGCCAGCGAAGAGCACGATGGCGGGGCCGGAGGGCAGGCCGAGATGGTAGGAAAGCATCAGCCCGCTCAGTGCCGACAGCAGTCCGCAGCCCCAGGCTGCGAGGATCATCCCGGGCAGCGTGCCGGCCCAGAGGCGGCTGGTGGCTGCGGGCAGCATCATCAGGCCGACGGCCATCAGCGTGCCCATGGCCTGGAAGCCGGCGACGAGGTTGAGCACGGTCAGCGCGACGAATCCCAGGTGGTAGCGCGAACCGCGCTTGCCGCAGCTTTGCAGGTAAAACGGGTCGGCGCATTCGAGTACCAGCCCGCGGTAGTTGAAGGCGAGCCAGAGCAGCGTGAGGCTGGCGATACCGGAGACCATCAGCATCGAGAGGTCGTCCACGGCCAGCACCGAACCGAACAGGAGGTGGATGAGATCGACGCTGTTGCCCCATTGCGAAACCAGCAAAACACCCAATGCCAGTGCGACCAGATAGAACCCTGCGAAGTTGGCATCCTCGCTGAGATCGGTGAAACGGCTTGCGAGCCCTGCCAGCAGCGCGACCAGCAGCCCCGCTGCGATGCCGCCGCCGGCGAGCCAGGGCAGGGCAAAGCCGCCGAAGATGAAGCCGACGGCGGCGCCGGGCAGGACGGCATGGGAGAGCGCATCGCCCATCAGGCTCATGCGGCGCATGATCAGCAGCACGCCGATGGGTGCGCAGCCGGCCGACAGTGCAATACAGGCGGCAAGCGCGCGGCGCATGAAGGCGAAATCGGAAAAGGGTGAAATCAGGAATTCGTAAAGGGTCATGGTACGGCGCACCATTCGGCTTCGTTGTGCCAGTGTTCGATGAGTTTTTGCGCGCGTTCCAGGTTGTCTGCTTGCAGGGCTTCATCGCTCGGCCCCCAAGCGACGACTTCACGCGCCAGCAGCAACGCTTGCGGAAAGTGTGCACGCGCTACGCCCAGATCGTGAACGACTGTCACGAGCGTCTTGCCGGCGGCATGCCATTCGGCCAGTACTTCGATCAGGATGCCGGCGGTGCGGCTGTCCACGCTGTTGAAGGGTTCGTCGAGCAGCATGATCGGCGTGTCCTGAACAATCAGGCGGGCAAAGCGCACGCGCTGCATCTGGCCGCCGGACAGGGTGGCGACTGAGCGGGCGGCGAAATCGGCCAGCCCCATGCGCTCCAGCGCAGCCAGGGCGCGTGCGCTGGCGGTGGCATCGAGTTGCCCCGCGTTGCCGGCGCGCAGCCAGTGGCCGGACAGCGCCAGCTCGGCGACGGTCAGCGGAAAATGGCGGTCGATCTCGGCGAGTTGCGGAAGATAGCCGATTGCTTCGTTGGCGACGATCTTGCCGGTGGCCGGCAGCAGGCCGGCAATAGCCTTGAGCAGCGTGCTTTTCCCCGCGCCGTTGGGGCCGACGATGGCGGTATGGCTGCCGCGCTCGAACCGGCCGCTGATGTGGTGGATCGCCGGGCGCTGTTGGTAGCAGACTGTGAGGTTGGAAAGTTGGATCATCCGGAAAACCCCGATTGGCCGCGTTCGAAAGTGGTGCTTCGCTTTTCTGTTCTGCTCGTCATAATCCCGTTGCACCAGCTCCCTCTCCCACGAAGGGAGAGGGTTGGGGTGAGGGTGAATGACGTTGAGCGCAAGAATCGATCCCCACCCCGCCCTCCCCCTGAAAAGGGGAGGAGGCATGTCTGTGTGCACCGCCTATCCTGAATTCCGTTTCCCGGATGCTCATTTTTGTGTCTTCGGTGTGAGCGATTCAAAGTCATGCCAGCGCCCATAGGGTCAGCAACCAGATGGCAGCGAGCAGCGGCAGCATCAGCAATACGCGTTGCCAGGCAGAGAAGGAAAAGAGGCGGGCGGCCAGACTGGAGCTTGGGTTCATGTTCTTGAGGTTAATTCTCAAATGCAACCAAGTTGCATTATAGGCGCAGCGTCGGATGTGTTGGATGTGAATTGTTTGCCACTCGTCAAAATTATGGCTAACTGCTTGAAGAAAAAAAGGGAACTTATTAGAATCCCGAGATTGTCGTTCGCCGGCTTATTTTCCGGTGGATGTTTCAATGGTGCCGGCGCAGTGCAAAGCAGTGTCGGCAGATTATCAACTAACCCCCTTGTGCCCGCTTGGGGATATGTATGGATTTTCCATCAAATGACTAACGAAACCATGAGCTCCATGGAGAGCTTTGCCAGCCTGTTCGAAGAAAGCCTCACCCGCCAGGAAATGCGCGCCGGTGAAGTGATTACCGCTGAAGTCGTCGGTGTCGATGCCAACTTCGTGATCGTGAACGCTGGCCTTAAATCCGAATCCCTGATTCCGGTTGAAGAATTCAAGAACGACGCCGGCCAGCTCGACGTCAAGGTTGGCGACTTCGTCACCGTCGCTATCGACAGCCTGGAAAACGGCTACGGCGAAACCAAGCTCTCCCGCGAAAAGGCCAAGCGCCTCGCCGCCTGGATCGAGCTCGAAGATGCGCTGGAAAAGGGTGCCATCCTGAATGGCGTGATCTCTGGCAAGGTCAAGGGTGGCCTGACCGTCATGGTGAACGGCCTGCGTGCCTTCCTGCCGGGCTCCCTTGTCGACATCCGCCCGATCAAGGACACCACGCCTTTCGAAGGCAAGCAAGTCGACTTCAAGGTTATCAAGCTCGACCGCAAGCGCAACAACGTTGTGGTTTCCCGTCGCGCCGTGCTGGAAGAAAGCCTGGGCGAAGAGCGTCAGAAGCTGATGGACGTGCTGAAGGAAGGCGCTGTCATCAAGGGTATCGTCAAGAACATCACCGATTACGGTGCGTTCGTTGACCTCGGCGGTATCGACGGCCTGCTGCACATCACCGATCTGGCATGGCGCCGCGTCAAGCACCCGTCCGAAGTTCTGGCCGTGGGCGACGAAGTCGAAGCCAAGGTGCTCAAGTTCGATCAAGAGAAGAACCGCGTTTCCCTGGGTCTCAAGCAGCTCGGCGAAGATCCGTGGGTTGGCCTCTCCCGTCGTTACCCGCAAGGTACCCGTCTGTTCGGCAAGGTGACCAACCTGACCGACTACGGTGCATTCGTTGAAATTGAACAAGGCATCGAAGGTCTGGTTCACGTTTCCGAAATGGACTGGACCAACAAGAACGTTCATCCGTCCAAGGTTGTCCAGCTCGGCGACGAAGTCGAAGTCATGATCCTCGATATCGACGAAGAAAAGCGTCGTATCAGCCTGGGCATGAAGCAGTGTGCTGCCAATCCGTGGGATGAGTTCGCTCAAAACCACAAGAAGGGCGACAAGCTGCGCGGCGCGATCAAGTCGATCACCGACTTCGGCGTGTTCGTGGGTCTGCCGGGTGGCATCGACGGTCTGGTTCACCTCTCCGACCTGTCCTGGAACGTGACTGGCGAAGAAGCCGTTCGCAACTTCAAGAAGGGCGACGAAGTGGATGCCGTGGTTCTGTCCATCGACGTCGAGAAGGAACGCATCAGCCTCGGTATCAAGCAACTGGAAGGCGATCCGTTCAACAACTTCGTGGCTGGCAGCGACAAGGGTTCTATCGTCAAGGGTACCGTCAAGTCCCTGGATGCCAAGGGCGCTGTTGTTACCCTGTCCGATGAAGTTGAAGGCTACCTGCGTTCGACCGAAGTCTCCCGCGACCGCGTGGAAGACATCCGCTCCGTGCTGAAGGAAGGCGACGAAGTCGAAGCCATGATCATCAACGTTGATCGCAAGAACCGCTCGATCAACCTGTCGATCAAGGCCAAGGATCTGGGCGAAGAGAAGGACGCAATGAGCAAGCTGGCTGCTGAAAGCAATGCCGGCACCACCAATCTGGGTGCGCTGCTCAAGGCCAAGCTCGCCGGTGGCGAATAATTCGCCACGGGTGCGAGCATGACCAAGTCGGAACTCATTGCAAAACTCACCGAGCGCTATCCGCAGCTCGTGGGGAAAGATGCAGAGTTGGCTGTTAAAACCATTCTCGACGGGATGGCCCGGAGTCTTTCTCAAGGGCAGCGCATCGAGATCCGTGGTTTTGGCAGCTTCGACCTGAACTACCGTCCGCCGCGCCAGGGGCGCAACCCTAAATCCGGCGCCAAGGTTTTGGTTCCGGAGAAGTATGTGCCCCACTTCAAGGCGGGCAAGGAACTGCGTGAAATGGTCGATGGCGAAACCGCCTGAAGCCAATCAAGCTGCTTCCCGATCCAGCGGGCGATGTCGCAAGACATCGCCCGTTTTTTCGTCTGGCAGCCAGTCGCGCAGGTTTGCGTGATGCCGAACTGGCAGGTCTGTGTGACGGACTGCTAAAGCCGGCTTGGCGCTTTTCCGCTACAATGAGCGGCAAATCATTGCCGGTGCTGCCATGCGCTATCTTCGACCCCTGTTCTGGTTGCTCAAGTTTGCCCTGTTTGCCGTGCTGTTCGGCTTTGCCATGCATAACGCTGATCCGGTCAAGCTGCACTTCTTTCTCGGTTATGCCTGGAACCTGCCGTTGCATGTGCTGTTGCTGATCTTCTTCGTGCTGGGCGCTGCATTCGGGCTCTTGGCCTGCATTGCACGCATGGCACGCCTGCGGCGTGAACTGGTCAAGCTGCGGCGCGAGATTCGTAACCGCACACCGGCACCCCGTCCGGTCAATCCGGAAACCCCGCGCGACGCTATTTGAGTAATTCCCCATGACAGAAATCCAGTACTGGTGGCTGCTGGCCCTGCCGGCATTTTTCGGCTTGGGCTGGCTTGCCGCCCGCATCGACATCAAGCACGTTCTTTCCGAGGCACGTTCCCTGCCGGCGGCCTACTTCAAGGGTGTCAACCATTTGCTGCACGGCGAAACCAACCGCGCGGTGGATGTCTACGTCGAGATCGCCAAGCATCACGTAGAAACGGTCGAACTGCAGTTCACGCTGGGCATGTTGTTCCGTCGGCGCGGCGAACTGGAGCGCGCGATCCGGATGCACCAGAAGCTGCTCGCGCGCCGCGATCTGGATGCCAACCAGAAACAGTCTGCACAACTTGAACTTGCAATTGACTTCATGAAGGCCGGTCTTTTTGATCGGGCCGAAGCGCTGCTGCATGATCTCGCCGATACCCCCTATGCCCGGCAGGCTCGCGTGGAATTGTTGGCGATCTACCAGCAGGAGCACGAGTGGAACAAAGCGATTGAGGTTGCGCAGCAGTTGCGCGATGAAAGCCACACCTACCAGCATGAAATTTCCCAGTTCAACTGCGAACTGGCCGCGCAGGCGATCACGCGCGGCAAGGTTGACGAAGCGCGCCAGTACCTCGAACGCGCCTTGGGCGAGCATCGCCAGTGCGCGCGCGCCAAGCTGATGCAAGGCGAGATGGCGCTGGAAGCGGGCGATGTCGAAGCCGCAATCGAATGCTGGCTGTCGATGGAAAAACAGGACGTGCATTACCTGGCATTGGTTGCGCGGCAGATGATGGCCGGCTATGACAAGCTGGGCAAGGGTGAGGAGGGCGATGCCTTGCTCAAGCGCCTGCTGCGCCAGCATCCCGAGCTTGATGTCGTTGACGTGGTCTACGAGCGTCTGACCGCGCGTCAGGGTGTGAAAGCGGCCTACGAGTTTGTGCGCGAGCGCTTGCGCGAGCACCCGACCATGCCGGGCTTGAGGAAAGTGCTTGAAGCGCATCTTTTGGTTGCGCCCGACGAGCAGAAGCCCGAGCTGGAAATCATCATCCGTTTGCTGAACGAAAATACCCGCGAGCATTCCATGTATTACTGCAGCGAGTGCGGCTTCAAGACCCGCCAGTATTTCTGGCATTGCCCGGCCTGCAACGACTGGGAAACCTATCCGCCGGTGCGCGGCAAGCAAAGCCGTTAGTGGTCTGCCCTGATTTCAAGGAGATTCCAATGAAACCCGATCCGCGCGTCATCGTTGCGCTCGACTATGCCGCCGCCGCGCCGGCGCTTGAATTCGCTTCCCGCGTGACCCCCGATTTGTGCCGTCTCAAGGTGGGCAAGGAGCTGTTCGTCAGCGCCGGCCCGCAACTGGTAGAGAAACTGGCCGGGCAAGGCTTCGATGTCTTTCTCGATCTCAAGTTCCACGACATTCCCAACACGGTCGCGCAAGCCTGCAAGGCCGCCGCGCAACTGGGCGTGTGGATGGTGAACGTACACGCGAGTGGCGGTCGCCGCATGATGGAAACCACGCGCGAAGCGCTGGAAGCGCTGCCGCAACGTCCGCTCCTTATCGCCGTAACCGTGCTGACCAGCATGGGCGCTGATGATCTTGCTGAGCTCGGTTTGCCGGAGCCTGCCGTACAGGTCGAGCGCCTGGCTCGCCTGACCAAAGACAGCGGCCTCGACGGCGTGGTGTGCTCGGCGCAGGAAGCCAGCCTGCTCAAGGCCGCTTGCGGACGGGATTTCAAGCTCGTGACCCCCGGCATCCGCCCGGCCACGGCGAGCCTTGACGATCAGAACCGCGTCATGACGCCGGAAGCCGCGATGGCTGCCGGTTCGGATTACCTCGTGATCGGCCGTCCGATTACGCAGAGCACCGATCCTGTGGCGACCTTGAAGGCGATCAACGCCTCCATCGGATGCTGATCATGTCGGCAGCCGTCCTGCGCCAACGCCTTGCCTCCTCCCGCGTGCTGGTGGTCGGCGACGTCATGCTCGACCGCTACTGGTTCGGTGAAGTCGAGCGCATTTCTCCGGAAGCGCCGGTGCCGGTCGCGCGCATCCGCCGCAGCGAGGAACGCGCCGGTGGTGCGGCCAACGTCGCGCGTAATATCGCCGCGCTTGGTGGCCAGGCGAAATTGCTGGCCGTGGTGGGCGACGACGAAGCCGGTCATGCGCTGGAAAAGCTGCTGCAGGCAGATAGCGTGCAGACTTCGCTACACCGCGATGCCGGGATTGCCACGACCGTCAAGCTGCGCGTGCTGGCGCGCCAGCAACAACTGCTGCGCATCGATTTCGAAAATGAACCCAGTCATGAAGTGCTGGCCGCCAAGCTCGACGAATTCCGCGCATCGCTCGAGCAGACCGATGTGGTGATCCTTTCAGATTATGGCAAGGGCGGTCTTCAGCATGTGCGGTTGATGATCGATGCCGCGCGCGCTGCCGGCAAGCCGGTGCTGGTCGATCCCAAGGGTGACGAATACGAGCGCTACCGCGGCGCCACGCTGATGACACCCAACCGCAGCGAATTCCGCGAAGTGGCCGGGCGCTGGCGCGACGAGGACGAACTCGCCGCCAAGGCGCAAGCGCTGCGCGAATCGCTCGCGCTCGATGCGCTGATGGTTACTCGCAGCGAGGAAGGAATGACGCTGTTCCGCGCCGAAGGCGTGGTGCACAAGCCCACCGTGGCGCGCGAGGTCTACGATGTTTCCGGTGCCGGCGATACCGTGATCGCCACGCTCGGGCTGATGCTCGCCGCCGGGCTGGAATTGCCCGAAGCCATGGAATGGTCCAACCGCGCTGCGGGGATTGTCGTCGGCAAGTTGGGGACGGCCGTGGTGCATCCGGAAGAGCTGTTCTCCTAACGCTAAGCCGTTGGCCTCATGTAGGCTTTTGGCTTAGGATTTTGCTCGCAGGCTTGAACTGTTGGAGCAATGTCCCGTCCTGCGGTGTACTACTTCCCAGCGCCCGCGCGCGCAATTGCCCGCAGCCGCCGTCGATGTCCTGCCCCGCCGAATCGCGCAGCCGCACCAGAATGCCGTGCTGGTGCAACAACCCCGCCAGTCTTGCCACCCGCTCCGGCGAAGGGCGGTTGAAACCGGAGCCTTCCACGCGGTTGAACGGAATGAAATTCATGATCGCGTATTTCCCGGACAAAAGGCGGATGATGTTTTCCGCTTCCTCGTCACTGTCGTTCACGCCATCCAGCAAGGTCCACTGATACTGCACCGGGTAGGCCGTGGCGCGTGCGTATTGTTCGGCCAGTTCGACCAACTCTTCCGGTGCGATGCGCGGCGCGCGCGGCAGGAGTTGTTCGCGCAGCTCGGCGCGCGTGGTGTGCAGCGACAAGGCAAGCGCCGGCTTGACCCGCCCCAGCGGCAGGCGCTCGAACACGCGCCGGTCGCCGACGGTGGAGAGCACCAGATTCTTGTGGCCGATCACGTTTTCCGAACCGAGCAGGTCAATGGCTTCCAGCACGTTGTCGAGGTTGTGCGCCGGCTCGCCCATACCCATGAAAACGACTTTCTTCACCGGGCGCAGGGCGCGTGCCAGAACCACCTGCGCCACGATTTCCGCGCTGCCCAGTTGGCGCAGCAGCCCGTCGCGGCCGGTCATGCAGAACGCGCAACCCACGGCACAGCCCACCTGGCTTGAAACGCACACGCCATCCCGTGGCAGCAGCACACTTTCCACGCACTGACCATCGGCCAGTTCCACCAACAGACGCGCCGAACCATCCTCGCCGGGGTGCTCCGAGCGCACGCGAACCAGACCCGCCAGATCGGCCGCCAAGCCGGGCAGGATTGCGCGAATTTCCTTGGGGAAGAAATTTTCCGCGCTGCGCCGGCGCGGGCCGCTGTCGAGCGGGAGCGATTGCAGCCAGGCGCGCAGGATGCGCTCTTCGTGGCAGGGCAGGGCGTGGCCGGCGCGCAGGCGCTGGCGGATGTCTTGGATTCGCATAGGTGGCGCGGAATATAGCATCGGCGCGGGGTTGGGGGTAGGGGCGTTCGCTTTGTACGATTGGACGATCTACACTTGAAAGGTTGATTCAAGCACAGGGAGAAAGCGCACCATGAAACAAAACACCCCCCCATCTTTCTTGGCTGGGCTGCTGATCGCGGCCAGTTTGTTCATGGGCATTCCGCTCCAGAGCAGCGCCGCAGGCGCAGCCAAGTCGCCGAGCCTGGCGCGACTGGATGCCGATGCGTCCCGGCTCGACAGCGACATGATGGCGCTTCACACAAGGCTGCAGGACATCCACAAGACACTCTGGCTGACCAAAACATTGCTTGCCGTTCCAGGCAATCTGGCCAGCGATCTGAAAAAGCTGGAAGCCGAATTGAAATTGCTTGATGGCATGCTCGATACGGCGCAAGCCATCCCGCAAACCAGGGAAGATGCCAAAAAAGCCAAGCAGGAAGTCGATGCTGCACTCAAGGAAGTTTCGGCGGCCCGAGCCAAAGCCGAGGAGGTTGAACAGCGTGTGGAGCCGTTCCGGGCGCGCCTGGATACTGCCGACAACCGGATCCAGAAAGTGGATACCAACGCCGAGCGTTTCAGGGTGGCCGTGGTGCATCCGATGCCGACCTATACCGGCGTTGCGCAAACCTGCGTCAACTATGCCGAGCAGAGCAGAATGCAGTGCATGCAAAGGACGGCCGACAACAAGGCCGATACGCTGGACCGCGGCGTGGTACAGCTCGACGAGATCGTCAGGCTGGCTCTGACGGATGTTCCCGATCTCGTTTCCCTGAAAAAGCTTGAAGCGGATTTCGAGGCGCTCGATTCGATCAGAAACAAAGTTGAAGCGCTCCTCAAAAAGACCCATGCGATGCTGGATGCGCTGAAAGAGCTCGACGGTCTGATGGGGCATCATTTCCATGTGTCTTTCCCCTATCCCGACCCCACCTGGAAAAACCCGGCCAGAATCTCGCACTATGAAATCAAGGTGAGCATGCGCACCATCCTGAATGGCAGCAAGGCCATCGAAGACGAAATAGAGCGAACCCTGAGCAAATCGCTCTGGAAAGCCGCCAAGCTGTTCGGCGTGGGCAAGCTGGTCGATTCGTTGAAGCACCAGGCCGAAAGCGAATTGAATGCCATCAAGAACAAGCTGCATCTCAACCAGAGCCTGCGTATCCCCGAGCTTGCGCGGATCGACGGATTTTTCGGCAATATCACCGCAGACATCGCAAGATTCTCGGCCGATTTCGGGATGAATCTGCCCGATATCTCGCTGGATGCGCCGTCCTTCAATTACCGCGGGCAGCGCATTGATCTGAACGCCATCAGGAACCTGATGAACGAGCTTGCCCCGCATGGCATTTCCGGCCCGGCTGCCAGCCTGTGCGCAGGTGTTTCGTATGGCTGTACCGCGTCGGCTGCCCCGTCATCCCGCCCGTCTGCGGCAACGCCGGTCCATGCACCGACCGTGACTCCGCACACAACAACAAACCACGGGACAACCCCGAGCCCGCAGCCCGTGCATACCTCCCCCAAGCATACGGAGTGGCCTTTCAAGCGGTAAACGTGGTCAGGGGCGGTTCACTTTCTGCAAAGTGGAACGCCCCTGGTAGTCAGTCACACAGGTTTGCGTGGATGTGGTGTTTGCCGAACATAGTAGATCTGCTTGACTGACAGTTCAGGGGCCAATCAAGACATTTCAAAGTGCTGCCGCACACGTTCTTCCAGTAGTCGGCGTGCATCGCTTTCAGTGCTGTTTTCCAGGCGTTTGTAGATATCCAGTGCCATCGGGCGGAACACCGCCATGACCGCCGGATCGAAATGGCTGCCAGTATCCCTCTCAAGAATCGCCATGGTTTCATCAAACCCCAAAGGTTCCTTGTAGGGGCGTTTTGAACAGAGGGCGTCGAATACATCGGCAACGGCAAAAATGCGTGCCGAAAGGGGGATATCCTCTCCGGCCAGACCACAAGGGTAGCCGGAGCCATTCCACTTTTCATGATGGGCAGCAACAACCGCGTGGGCGCCATCCAGCCAGCCCATGCCGGTCACAATTTCATCGCCCTGCTCAACATGGGTACGCATCACGGACCATTCCGCTTCATCCAGCTTCCCGGGTTTGAGCAAGATCGCATCGGGAATCCCGATTTTGCCAACATCGTGCAGAAAACTGCCGGCGATCAGGGCCTGCATATTGTTTCCGGACAGGCCCATGCACTCGGCGATGCGTGCGGCGATCCAGGCGACCCGGTAATTGTGGGCGCCTGTATCGGAATCGCGCTTGGCAATGGCACGGCCAAGCGCCTCCATCATGGAAATATGCGAATCGAGCACCTCGCGTGCCTTGCGTTCGTTATCGGCAGAGAGATGCACCACCACAGGATAGAGGGCCGCGCCGCAAAGCAAAGATGCCAGGCAGACCATCAATGCGGCGGTCAAGGACGTGGAAAAGATTTGCTGGTGCTGCCAGGGCGGAACAACCCGCACGCCTTCGAAATAGCCCGTGATCGGCCCATTGGTATCGGTTTCCGATTTGCGCAGAGGAACAAAAACCCGCAAGGCCCAGCGCTCCCCTGAAATTTTCAGGCTTTCATAAGAGGCAGAGGTATAGCCGGGAACGCCATGTTTGGGTAAAGCCGATTCAGCGGCCTCGCCCTCTTTGGTCATTGATTCGGCAAGCTTGCGACCATTGCCGTCATAGATTTCGGCGATGTCAAACATGCCGCCGGCAATGGTTTTGGCGGCAATGGCTGCATGTGCGGCGGCATCCGGGCCGGCCAGGTTGATGGCATCGTAATGGTGAAGCAGGCGGCCGGATTCTTCGATTGCCAGGGAGACGATGCTTTCTTCGGCATTTTCGCGGGCAACAAACCATGAAACCGGGCTGGCCAAAGAAGCCAGAATGACGCTGACGGCGGCAATTCTAATCGCGGTTCGTTTCTGGAAGGCATTCATTGTGGCGCCTGTATCAGGGAGTCTGATTTAGCCTAGTTTATCGATTTATCGATCATCTTCCTAACCCCTTCTTGCGGAGGGGCGTTCACCCACGCAGCCACCAGTCTGGAGCGAATTTCGCGTTTTCCCTATATCTGACAGCGCCATGACGTCAATACGGTGCCATATTGAAACAAATGGCCAGCAGGAGAGCGCGATGACTGAACTGCAACAGGGAATGGGGCTCGCTTTCAGGTTCGATCCGGAGACAAAGGGTTTGATCGCCAGCCTTGAGCCCAATTCGCAAGCGGCGCCGATCGATGAACCCTGGCTAAAGGCAAAGCTTGACGAGCTGGGCTGGGGCGCGTTGCGCTGGTTGCCGGCGGCGGCAGCCGAGTTATTGGCCAAGTACCAACAGGGGACGCGGGTCGTCGCGTTGCGCTTGGCAGAGGCGGTCGATGCCAGCATGAGTATTGCGCTCACACCAGACGGATTGGAGGCTCGCCTCGACATCGTACCGGCCCAGGGGGGCGTGGCTATCAGTCAGGACATGGTTCTGGAAGCGTTGTCGGCCAAGGGGGTGACGGAGGGGATCTTGCCTGATGCCATCAACGAAGCCGTTGCTGCCGGCGAGGCCCACGGCGTGACGATTGCGCGCGGCATTCCGCCGGTGGACGGTTCCGATGCCTGGCTGGAATGCCTGTTGCCGACCGCGCGCAGCCGGGTGCCGAAGGTGGACGAGTTCGACCATACCGATTACCGCGATCTCGGCGATATTTTGGTGGTTCATGCCGGCGATTCGTTGATGTTGCGCCATCCGGCAACCGAGGGCGTCCCCGGAGTCACGCTTCAGGGAGAGCCGGTTGCCCCCAAGGTTGGCAAGGATGTCCGGTTTGCGGCGAATCTGGCCGGTGCCGCCATATCGCCGGACAACCCCGATCTGCTGGTTGCGACGACGAGCGGACAGCCCATCCAGGTTCACGATGGCATGGTGGTTGAACCCGTGTTCACCATTGAATCCGTGAACGCAGCCAGCGGCAACATCCGTTACGACGGAAGCGTGGTGATAAAAGGGGATGTCCATGCCGGCATGACGGTTCATGCCAGCGGCGATATCGAGGTTGGCGGGGTGGTCGAACCGGCCACGCTGGAAGCCGGGGGCAACATCGTCATCAAGGGCGGCGTCATGGGCGGGCTGGGGCACAATGACGGCCATTACCTGCGCTGCGGCGGGACGTTCAACGCGAGCTATGCCTCGCAAGCAAGAATCGAAGCGGGCGACAGCATCTTTATCGACGACTCGGCGATCCAGTGCGAGCTTTCAGCGGTCAATTGCATCCATGTAGGCAACAAGAAGAGCGGGCATATCATCGGGGGCCGGGCGCAAGCCACGTTCTCGATTGTTGCCAAGGTCATCGGCTCGCCAAAACGCGTGGTCACGCGTTTTGAAATTGGCGTCAACCCGGTCATGCACAAGCATTTGCACGAGATCGTGAAACACCGCGAGGAAAGGGAAACCCAGTTGTTTGAACTCAGCAAGGTGCTCGATTTTGCCCGGAAAAACCCGGCCAAAGTACGCCCGGAAATGGTTGAGAAAGCGCGCAAGGCCGCATCCGCGCTGACCGCGGAAATTACCGGGATACGCGAAGAGCAGACGGCGCTGGAACAGAAAATCGAACTATCCCAACAGTCCCGGGTGGTGGCGGAACAGGCCCTGTTTGAAGGCGTGGAAGTTTTTCTGGGCGGCCAGCATTACCAGGTTTCCGGAGAGCATCGCGCTGTGGCCATCGGGATGGGCAAGGACGGGCTTGGTTTGCTGTCGCTGGCGGATGTTGCCGAGGGTACGACTTGAGAATGTCCGTTGCAGGTCAGCGGTGGAGTGACCAAATCTCCGCCGCTTACTGGGTTGCTGGCTTCTCGGCTGGCGCGGTTGAACCGGCCGGGCAGTCAGGAAGTTTGTCGGTTCCGGTTAGCGCTTTCAGTTGTTCCCAACTCGCGGCCGGGCAGCTTTCCGGCTTCCCGGCTGGCATGCACCACGCGCGATAGGTGTTGATCTCCTGAGTGGCCAGACACAGCTTGAAATCCTTGATCCCAAGGTACTTGGGAGGAAGCGCGGCTGAACTGCTGGCCGTTACGGCAGCAAACACGATGAGGGCGGGGAGCAGGTTTTTCAGCATGTTTGGCCTTTGGGTGCGTGGGTTGTTGAACCTGAAAACCTCTGTTGAACCACAGAGGTACAGAGAACACAGAGGAAAAACAAACCGTTATTTATTGTCGTGGCGGTAGTTCCCGCATGCGCTTTTCAGCTTCTTGAAGCAGTTTCTTGTATTGATCCGGGTTTTCCATGAAATCGCTGAAGAGCTGCAATCCGATTTCTGCCTGCTCGGGCCGGGTTGCCAGATCGTAATTGAAAGCCCAGGCGTTTGTTTGGGCAATGTCAGCCAGAATGGCCTTTTTCATGGGGCTGTAACTCGCCTTTGAAACATGCAGGCTGGGCGATAATGCCCCCATGCCCTGGCTGATGGCCATTTGCGCATTGTTGCCGGAAAAATGCTGCAATACTTTCTTTGCCGACTCGATGTTCACAGCGTCTTTGGGGATTATCAACCCGTCGATCGGCCCGAGCGCGACAGGGGGAATTTCCGGATCGATAGTCGGGAAGGGAAAGAACCCGTAATCCTTGTCTTCCTCCCAGCCTACCTTGATCGAGCTGAAGTAGCCGGTTATCCAGGTGCCCATCAGTGTCATGGCCGCCTGGCCGTTGCGCACCATCAGCCCTGCGCCACTGTCGAATTCGAGTTTCCCTGCGTCTTGATTGAACATGCCGGTTTTGACAAGGCCGTGCCAGCGTTCAAATGCATGCATGACCTGCGGGTCGGTCCACGACGCTTTCCCGGCCATGAGTTTTTCACGGTATTCCACTGGGGCAGTGCGCAGCAGTAGATAGTCAAACCAGAATTGCGCCGGCCATTTGGCTCGTGAACCCAGCGCGACAGGTGTAATGCCGGCAGCTTTGAGTTTTTCCCCCAGAACGAGAAATTCATTCCATGTTTTTGGCGGTGCCAGATGGTGGTCGGCGAAGATTTTTTTGTTGTAGAAAAAGCCGACATAGTGCTGAGTCACCGGCAGCAGATAGATGCGACCGTTGTAGGTGCAGGCCGACCGCACCATTGAGGCGCCGAACAGCCGGTTCATCTCGGCCGGCGGCAGGGCATCGTCGATCGGCGCCAGCTTGTCGACGAGGGATTGCACTCGTGCGCCGGCCCAGTAGCTGTAAATGTCCGCAGGGGTTCCCTGCCGGATATCCCTGCGGATGTTGGTTTTGAAGGACTCATGGTCCTCCGGGCTGATTCTGAGGTTCAAACCGGCGTTGGCACGGTTGAAGTCCGTGGAGATGGCATGCATCGTGCCGGCGAACGGGCCGGAAAAGGAGAAGTAATGCCGCAGCGAAATTTCCCGCTTCTCGGCCGGAGCCTCTACTTTGCTTTTCTGACAACCGGAACAAACCAGTGCTGCAGCAAAAAGCGCGATCAAACAGGGTCTTGCGAAAATTCTGCTCATGATGGAGCTGCCCTTGGAGGGATTTTGCAGTGAAACTGCAAGCGGTATAGGTAGCAAAATGCAATTTTATTGTGAATGGCTTGGTTGCACAAATCAGGCACGGTTGTGATTCGCCCGATCAACGTCATGCGCGTGCGCCATACGTGGTGGACAAGGGGGGTAACCTCGCTGTTATTGCAGGGGCTGTGGGAGCGGATGCAATCCGCGAAGAGGGATTTATGCGCCTGCGGCGCGGTGTTTTTGAATGCGGGTTTCCGCCCCGCTTGCGGGAAAGGGGAATTGTCTCGCCAATTCCCCTTTCATCCCCAAGGCGACCCCATCGCCCGCCCTCCGGGTTCCCTGCGCTTCTTGATTGCCACGGCGGCTGCGGAACTTGGCCTGCGGCCTCAAACAGTCCTCGCCGAAACCCCTGCGCCAATCTGCGATGCTCGGCGGGCTCAAGGGGATGAAAGTCGTCTGCCATGGTGGCAGAGCGGAATTGCGTAGCCTGGATTAGCCGTAAAACGGCGTAATCCGGGTCGCCGCAGGCGATGTTGGATGCTTGAGGCGAAGAGACGTTGCGGGGTTTGTGCATCCGGCGCAGTTCGCGGGGATGGTAGGGGCGAATAGCGCAGCGTATTCGCCCGATCAACGTCATGCGTGCGATTACGCTTCGCTAATCGCACCTGCGCTTGCTTAAATATTTGGTAAATTAAAGTGTTTTGCATTTTGTATCGAATTTTGCACGAAATTCTGATACGCCTTCCTTGGTTATGGGTCTTGGAATACTGCTTTGAAGCTCAAAAAATTTTTCATGTACTAAGTTTGGAATATTTTTTTCTGAGCCTATGTTTTCAATAATTAGACGGTGTTTGAAGTAAACTTTTCCGGCTTCTTTTTCTGAATAGTCGTGGACGAAATCTGGCGAAAGCAATGAGAGTGTCAAATAATATCCGGCGCAAGTTAGGTGCTTTCCAAATAAATCTTCATTTGCTGCTGAACTCGCATGTGTGGAATGCATTAAAATAGCTGCGGCAAACACCCTGTAAATATACTTTCTCATAAATTTCTATTCCTGTTCAAGGAAGTTGAAAAAATTATTTTATGGTGATGATTTGATTGTCCTGTTTGTGGTGTGGATTTTCAAGTTGCGAGCAAAACAAGGGGTCGGCTACGTTTTGCACAGATTGTCAGCTTGACCTTAGCCAATCCACCCCATCCCACCCAAAACCTCACACCAACTCTCCAAACAATACCCCCCACAATCCCCGCGCCGCCTCCAGCTCCCCCGCCAGTGGCGCAAGGCGTTCTGCATCCAGGGTGCCATCGTTGAGGCGGCTGATATGTTGCAGGTGGCGCAGTTCGCGGTAGGCGTTGCGCGATTTTTCCGCGAGGTCGGCGGGGATCAGGCCGCGCTGGGCGGCGGTGGCGAGTAGCGCAATGGTGCCGGTGTTGGCGGTGAGCTCCGGGTATTCGCCGGAGTGGGCGAGGATCAGGTATTGCACGATGAATTCGATATCGACCAGCCCGCCGTGGCAATGTTTGACGTCGGTTTCCTTGGCCGGGTGGGTTTCGAGCATGCGCTGGCGCATGGAGACGACTTCTGCGCGCAGTTTTGCAGTGTCGCGTGGCTGGCGCAGGATGCTCTGGCGGATGGCTTCGAATTTGCGGCCGATCTCTTCGTTGCCGGCGCAAAAACGCGCGCGCGTCAGGGCCTGGTGTTCCCAGGCCCAGGCCGATTTGCGCTGGTACTGCTCAAAGGCTTCCAGGCTGGAGACCAACAGGCCCGAGGCGCCGTTGGGGCGCAGCCGCAGGTCGATGTCGTAGAGCATGCCGGTCGAGGTGTGCGTGGTCAGCCAGGTGGAGATGCGCCGCGTGAGGCGGGCATAGATTTCGCCGGCATCGGGGTGATCGTCTTCGTAGAGGAACACCAGATCGAGGTCGGAGGCGTAACCGAGCTCCTTGCCGCCGAGCTTGCCGTAGCCGATGGCGGCGTAGAGCGGGGTTTCGCGGTGGCGACCGGGGATTTCCGGCCAGAGTTGTTCGATGACGACCTGCAGGATCAGGTCGGCGAGCAGCGAGATCTGGTCGGAGAGCTTTTCCACGGTCCAGAGCCCTGCGATGTCCTGCACGGCAAGGCGGAAAATCTGGCTGTGCTGGAATATGCGCAGCACATCCATGCGCGCCTCGGTGTCGCCGGCGTGTTCGGCGAGCTCGCGGCGCAGGCGGGCGGCGAGCGCGGGCCAGTCCGGGAGTTGTTCCAGCAGGCGCGGGTCGAGCAGCTCGTCGAGCAGGATCGGGTGGCGCGTGAGATAACCGGAAACCCAACTGCTGGCGCTGTAGATTTCGCCGAGTCTTTCCAGCGTTTTCGGGTGTTCTGCGAGCAGCGCGAGGTAGGATTCGCGCCGGCCGATGGCTTCGATCAGGTCGAGCAGGCGCGCGAACGTGGCGTCCGGGGCGGGCAGCGCGGCGGCGGTGTGCAGGAGGTGCGGCAGCAGCGAATCGAGCCGCTGGCGGCAGCGTTCGGACATCTGCAGGTAGCGCGTGCTGTTCTTCAGCGCCTGGATGCGGCGGCGGGCTTCCCTAGGGTCGGCCAGCCCCTGCGCGGCGAGCTGCTGCAAACCTTCGTCGTCGTCGCCGTCGAGCCAGGCGCCGGCGGGGCTGGGAGCGGGAGCTTCGCGCGAGGTGTCGAAAATCTGTTCGAAATGACGGGTGACGATGGCGCGGTGCGCATCGAGCGCGGCGAGGAACTGCGGCCAGTCGGCAAAGTCCATGCTGACGGCGATGCGCGCGCGGTCGTCTTCATTGGTGGGCAGCATCTGCGTCTGGGCATCGTCCAGATACATGATGCGGTGTTCCAGGTTGCGCAGGAACACGTAGGCGGCGTCGAGTTCGGCGGCGGCCTGGTGCGGCAGCGAGCCCTGGTCGACGAGCTCGGCGAGGATGGTGCGGGTGTTGCGCTGGCGCAGTGCGCGCACGCGCCCGCCGCGGATGAGCTGGAAAACCTGGCAGATGAATTCGACTTCGCGGATGCCGCCCGGTCCGAGTTTGATGTTGTCGGCGCGGTCGCGGCGGATGACTTCGCGGCGGATCTGCGCATGCAGCTCGCGCATCGACTGGAACGCGCCGTAGTCGAGGTATTTGCGGTAGACGAAAGGCGTGATGAGTTCCATCAGGCCCTTTTCGTCGCCGGTCATGGCCCGGCCTTTGATCCAGGCGTAGCGTTCCCATTCGCGGCCTTGGGTCAGGAGGTAGTTTTCCAGCGCGGCGAAACTGCAGACCAGCGGGCCGGAATCGCCGAACGGGCGCAGGCGCATGTCAACGCGGAACACGAAGCCTTCTTCGGTCGGGTCGTCAATCATCTGGATCAGCCGGCGGCCGATGCGGGTGAAGTAGTCGTGGTTCTCGATCTTCTGCGGGCCGCTGGTTTCGCCGGTTTCCGGATAGACGAAGATGAGGTCGATGTCCGATGAAACGTTCAATTCGTAACCGCCGAGCTTGCCCATGCCGACCACGATCAACTCCTGTACGGTTTGGCTGTCTTCGCCGATGGGCTGACCGTAGCGGGTTTCGGACTGGATGATCTGCTTGAGGGCCGTGGCGGTGGCTACATCGGCCAATTCACTGACCGTGCGGCCGGCTTCGTCGAATGTGCAGCGACCGGTCAGCTCGCGCGCGATGAGGCGCGCCATCACGGCCTGGCGCAGGCGGCGCAGGTGAACCTTGAATTCTTCGTCGCTGCAAGCTGCGGTGGGCAGGCGTGCGAGCATTTCGTCCTTGAGGAAGGGCGTTTCGATCTGCGTGGCGGTTTCTTCGGCCAATTCCGGGTGGCGGGTGAAGAGGCGCTCAAGGTAACGGCTGTGAGCGAGCGCGGGGGCAAGCAGTCGGGCGGTATCGGGCGTGAGTTCTGTCATGGAAGATGTCTGTTTGCGGGTACAATATGAGTTTAGCCTAGCCTGATGCGGTCTTGGTGCCGCGAACTGTCGATGAAGCCTGTTTTTCTGCAACGTATTGCCGGATGGATGCCGCTGGTTCGGCAGCATGTCTGGCGCTTGCTGAAATGGCACAGCCGCCTGCTGCTGCGGATTGCGCTGGGCATCGCCTTGCTATTGGCCGGCATTGCGGCAGCCTGGCAGTTCTGGCTGATCCCGCGGCTGGAAAACTACCGCCCGGCCTTGATCGCCGAATTGACGCGCGCGGCCGGAATGCCGGTGCAGGTGGGGACGATTCGCGGGGGCTGGGAAGGTTTCAGGCCGGAATTATCGCTGGGCGAGATCAGCGTGCTCGATCCCGCTGGCGTGCCGGCCCTGCGTCTGGCGCGGCTGGAGGGCGCGCTGTCGTGGTGGGCGCTGCCGATGGGGCGTTTGCATTTCAGCCGCATTGAACTGGTTCAGCCCGATCTGACGCTGACCCGTCTGCAGGACGGGCGCTGGCGCGTTGCGGGCGTGGTGCTGGAGCAGAAGGAAGGCGATTCCGGTTTCATCAACTGGTTGCTGGATCAGGGCGGGCTGTCGCTGCAAAAGGGCAGGCTCGTGGTGATCGACGAACGTACGCCCGGCTCCCCGCTCGAACTCAGGGATCTTGATCTGCAGGCCGGCAATTTTCTCAGTCGGCGCAAGATCAGCTTCGGTTTTACGCCGCCAGCCGAAATCGGCGATCGTGTCAGCGGCGAGGGTATGCTCTCCGGTAGCGACATCAACCGGCTCAAGGAGTGGTCCGGGCAGGTGCGCTTCAACCTCTCGCGCGTCGATCTGGCGCGTCTGGATGCGCGCATCAATGCGCTCGTGCCCCGCGATTCCGCGAAGTGGCCGCGCATGGAATCCGGCACCGGCCGCCTTTCGCTGAAATTCGTTTTTGATTCCGCCGTGCTGGAAAAGCTCGATGCCGATCTGGGCGTGGAGAAATTCCGTTTCGTGCGCGGCAAGCTGCGGTTCGATCTGCCGTTCTTCGATGCCGGCGTGCACTGGCAGATGGACAAGAAGCGCGAACAGTTGACCGTCGATGCACGGCGAATCGACGGCGCAGCCGGTCCGCTGGCCAGTAATGGCCGTTTCGAATACAAGCTGCAAGACGACGAACGCGAATTTCTGCTGCGCAATTTCACCCTGCAGGGCTTGTCGGGCTATGCCGCCTGGCTGCCGGACGCATGGGCGCGCAAGCTCGCCGGCAACAAGCTCGCCGGCGATGTCGGCACGCTGCGCTATGCCTGGAAGGGCGACTGGATGCAGCCGGAGCGCTGGCGCGGCGAATTCAAGCTCGCCAATCTCGATATCGTCGTTCCGGAAGTGCTGCCCAAGCTTGGCAGGCTCGATCTGTCCGGCAAGTTCGACCAGAAGGGCGGTTCCGCTTCGGCGTCGAGCAAGGCGCTGGAGTTTTCCTGGCCGAAGCAGTTCATCGAGCCGCTGTCGTTCAGCGATTTTCAGGCCGGCGTGAGCTGGAAACACAGCAAGGAAAAAGGTTGGGAAGTCGATGTCCAACGGCTCGCGCTTTCGAATGCCGATGCCGCCGTGTCGGTTACGGCCAAATGGCAGTATGCCGGGGAGAAGCTGGGTACCATCGACCTGAACGGCAGCATCGAGCGCGCCGTGGCATCGCGTGTCTACGCCTACCTGCCGCGCGCAGTCGACGACAAGACGCTGGCCTGGCTCAAGAACGCCCTGCGCGCCGGCAATGCTTTCAACGGCAAGGCCACGTTGCAGGGCGATCTCGCGCAATTTCCGTTCGCTGACGGCAAGTCGGGCAAATTCCTGATCACGGCCGATGCGCGCAACGTCACGCTCGATTACGGCAAGGGCTGGCCGGCGCTGACCGGTATCGACGGCGACATGCGCTTCGAAGGCCAGAGCATGACGATCCGCGCGCAACGCGCCAACACCAGCGGCGCGCATCTCAAGGATGTCGTGACCCGGATTCCCGATCTCACCAATAACCAGCACGTACTCGTCGAAGGCAAGGCCGAAGGCGCGACCTCCGCTTTCCTGCGTTTCGTGCACGACAGCCCGGTGCGTCAGGCCACCCACGATTTTCTCGAAGGCGCCAAGGCCGAGGGCAATGGCCAGCTCGACTTGAATCTCGATATTCCGATCAGCAAGCCCGACGATGCCAAGGTCAAGGGGCAGTTCCGCTTCGCCAACAACAAGCTCGATCTGGGGCGCGGGATTCCGCCGTTGACGCAAGCCGGCGCGCATGTCGATTTCAGCGAATCCGGGCTGAAAATCAGCGATGCCGGCGGACGGGCGCTGGGCGGTAGTGTGAAGCTTGCGGGTGCGAACGACAGCAACGGCCAGCTCAAGCTGTCGATCAACGGCGATGCGCGCCTGCAGGATCTGGCAAGGCAGTTCAAGCTGCCTCAGGCGAAGCGCCATGCCGGTGCGCTGAGCTACCAGGGCGATCTGGGCGTGCGCCGCGACCGCTACGAGCTGGTGCTGCAAAGCTCGCTGGCCGGCGCGCGCTTCGATTTTCCTGCACCGCTCGGCAAGCCGGCCAATGAAACGCGCCCGTTGCGCGTGAAACTGAACGGCGATTCGCAACGCCAGGCGCTGGAGTTTTCCTACGGCAGCCAGTTGCAGGGCACGCTGGCGAGCCTGGGAGACAAACCCTATGCCGGTGTGATCAATATCGGTACGGCGCAACCGGCGGGGCTCATGCCGGGCAAGGGCATCCTGTTGACGGGTAGGTTGCCGGAAACCAATCTCGATGCCTGGAGCGATCTGCTCGAAGGCGAGGGCGGTACGGACACGGCAGCCATCAGCGGTGTCGACTTGCGCTTTGACCGGCTGGGTGTCAAGGGCAAGCAGTTGAACGAAGTCCGCATCAAGGCGGCTCCGTCGGCGCAGGGCTGGGCCGTGCAGCTTGCCAGCAAGGAGGCATCCGGGCAGATTAACTGGCGCGGCGGTAGCCAGGCACGCGTGACTGCAAGGATGGAGCGCCTGGCCCTGCCTTTTGCGGATCAGGACGATGCGGATGCCGTGGTGGTGACGCCGCTGGAGCAAGGAAAGCCGGCAGCCAAGACCAGCACGAAACCCCATCTCGATCTCGTCGTGGAGAATTTCCGCTACAAGGAATCGAACCTCGGGCAGTTGATCGTTGAGGCTGCGCCGCTGGGCGACGGCTGGCAACTCAACAAGGTAAGCCTTGCCAATCCGGACGGGCGTTTTACCATGACTGGGCAGTGGCTGGGCAGCGGGACGAACGAACGCACCATGGCGCGCATGAACCTGTCGAGTGAAAACACCGGCAAGCTGCTGGCGCGGCTGGGCTATCCGGATGCGCTCAAGCGTGCGCCGACCGAGATCACAGCCGAGGGCAGCTGGTACGGTTCGCCTTTCTCGCCCGACTACAAGACGATACAGGGCAAGCTGCACCTGGACGTGAAAGCCGGTCAGTTTGCCAAGATTGAGCCGGGAGCAGGACGCCTGCTTTCGGTGATCAGCCTGCAATCGCTGACGCGCCGGGTGAAGCTGGATTTTAGCGACGTGTTCTCCGAAGGCATGGCCTTCGACACGATCAGTGGCGATGCCGTGATCAACCGTGGCATTGCGCGTACCGACAATCTGGCCATCGACGGACCGAGTGCCAAGGTGCGCTTCAAGGGCGAAACCGACCTCGCAGCTGGCACGCAGAACCTGCGGGTGCGCGTGACGCCGCTGGTGGGCAACGCTGCGGCGCTGGCGGTGGGCGTGGTCAACCCGATTGCCGGGGCAGCCGCCTTCGTGGTGCAGCAGGTGTTGAAAGACCCGCTCGGGCAACTGATTTCCTATGAATACGACATTACGGGCGAATGGGCCAATCCCAAGGTCACCAAGGTGAAACGATGAGCTGCAGCACTTTTCGATCCGTTACCGTTGCGGCGGTGCAGATGGTTTCCTCGCCGGACGTGCGCCGCAATCTGGCCACGGCCGAGCGGCTGGTACGCGAAGCCGCCGAACGCGGTGCTGAACTGGTGTTGTTACCCGAATACTTCCCGCTGATAGGCGCAAGCGATGCCGACCGGCTTGCCGCAGCAGAAAATTTTGGCAGCGGGACAATCCAGGATTTTCTGGCCCGGCTGGCTGCCGAAAACCGCATCTGGCTTGCGGGCGGAACGATTCCGCTCACATCCGCGCAGCCAGGCAAGGTGCGCAACAGCTTGCTTGTCTACGACCCGCAGGGCCATCATGTGGCGCGTTACGACAAGATTCACCTCTTCGGTTTCGATAGCGGCACCGAGCGCTATTGCGAAGCCGACCATATCGAAGCCGGCGATACGCCCGTGACCTTCGATACCCCGTTCGGCCGCGTGGCCGTCGGTGTTTGTTACGACCTGCGCTTTCCGGAACTTTTCCGCCAGTTGGACGCAGTGGATATCCTGCTGCTGCCTGCGGCATTCACCGCGACCACGGGCCGCGCGCACTGGGACGTGCTGCTGCGCGCCCGTGCCATCGAAAACCAGTGCTTCGTGCTGGCGAGCGGCCAGGGTGGGGTGCATGAAAACGGACGCGAAACCCACGGCCATAGCATGGTTGTCGATCCTTGGGGGCAGGTGCTCGATTGCTTGCCGACCGGGGAGGGCGTCGTGCTCGCAGAACTCAAGGCCAGCCAACTGAACCGGGTCAGGGAAACCCTGCCCGCCCTCAAACACAGAGTCTTCAAATAATGAGCCACCACATTCAAGAAGCCAGCGCGCTGCTGCTGGCCCCGTTCGGGCTGGACGATGCACGTCTGGACCAGGTATTCGCCGGCATGTTCAACCACAACCTCGACTATGCCGATCTCTACTTCCAGTATTCGCGCAGCGAGGCATGGAGCCTCGACGAAGGCATCGTCAAATCCGGCAGCTTCAACATCGACCAGGGCGTCGGCGTGCGCGCGATCAGCGGGGAGAAGACCGCCTTTGCCTATTCCGACGAGATCAGCATGGATGCGCTGCTGCAGGCCGCTACCGCAACGCGGGCGATTGGCCGTCAGGGCGGGCAGGGCGTGGCGCCGCTGTTGCGCCAGATTCAGGGCCATGATCTCTATCGCCCTTGCGATCCGCTGGCGAGTCTCGGCGAGTCGGCCAAGGTGGCATTGCTGGAGAAAATCGAAAAAATCGCCCGCGGGCTTGATTCGCGTGTGACGCAGGTCATGGCAAGCCTCGCGAGCGAATACGAAGTCATCTATGTGGCGCGGCACGATGGCCGCCGCGCGGCCGACATTCGCCCGCTGGCGCGTCTGTCGATCCAGGTGATTGTCGAGGAAAACGGCAAGCGCGAGCAGGGCAGTGCCGGCGGCGGCGGGCGCTTCGACTATGCCTTCTTCAATGAATCGGTACTGCACGATTACGCCAAAAAGGCCGTCGATCAGGCCGTGCTCAACCTCAATGCACGCCCTGCACCGGCCGGCGAGATGACCGTCGTGCTCGGCAACGGTTGGCCCGGCATTCTGTTGCACGAAGCCATCGGCCACGGCTTGGAAGGCGACTTCAACCGCAAGGGCGCATCGGCGTTTTCCGGCATGATCGGCGAGCGCATCGGCGCGCCCGGCGTGAACGTGGTCGATGACGGCACGCTGCCGGACCGGCGCGGCTCAATCAACATCGACGACGAAGGCGAACCCGGCCAGCGCACCGTGCTGATCGAAAACGGCATCCTCAAGGGCTACCTGCAGGACAGCCTCAACGCCCGCCTCATGGGCATGGCCCCGACCGGAAACGGCCGCCGCGAAAGCTACGCCCACCTGCCGCTGCCGCGCATGACCAATACCCTGATGCTAGCGGGTGACAAGTCGCCTGAAGAAATCATCGCCTCGATCGACCGGGGCCTCTATGCCGTGAACTTCGGCGGCGGGCAGGTTGACATCACCAGCGGAAAATTCGTGTTCTCGGCCGCCGAAGCGTGGTGGGTGGAGGGCGGCAAGCTGCAATATCCGGTCAAGGGCGCCACGCTGATCGGCAACGGCCCGGACGTGCTCAAGCAGGTCGGCATGATCGGCAACGATCTGGCGCTCGACCCCGGTGTCGGCACCTGCGGCAAGGAAGGCCAGAGCGTGCCGGTCGGCGTCGGCCAGCCGACGTTGCGGATTGATGGTGGGTTGACAGTGGGTGGAACGGCCTAAAAACCTGTTCACGCTCTTGCTGCGAAGCCGTGATCGGGGTTCATGTGCTGCTCGGAATCCTCATTTATCCGCATAAACTCCGGTTCCTGCGCTGCGCTTCACCCCGCTGACGGCTTCTCGCGACAGATCGTGAACAGGTTCTTAGAACCTGTCCCGATCTCTTGAACAGGAAGCCAGAAAAGCCAAGTGGATGAACTGCAAGCTGGTGTTCAACTTGCGTGTGCAGTTTTTCCACAATCGCCAGTTCTTATCCTGCCAGGCGAAACTGCGCTCGACGATCCAGCGCTGGGGCATAACCTTGAAGCAGTCCAACTCACTGCGCTTGGCAATCCGCACACTGACCTGTTCGCCCAAGATGCCCTGAACGCCCTGTGCAAATGGCTTGCCCGTATAACCACCGTTAGCCAGCAAGCTGACAACCCGGCGGCCGGCAAGAAAAACACCTCTGCCGAGTAAATCAAAATCCCGCAAAAATCAGTCCGGATTCTGCGAAATCCTGTGTCGGGATTCCCTGCAGATTACTCCGGATTGCGGAGTGGTCTGTCGGGCGTTTGTCTACTGCGGGCCGTAGGCTGCCATAAATACGGCAACGGCACGATCCACGATCTCACCGATTTTTTCCGGGCTGGTATCGCAAGGAATCTGGAATAAAAAACTGTCGAGGAGTTCGGCTTCGAGCAAACCCCGCAAATGCAGGGTTGCGGCGGCTGGGTCGCTTTGACGCAGTTTCCCCTTTTTCATTGCCGCTAGCAGAAACTCCGAAGTCTCCCTCAGACTGTGCTGCGGTCCCCGCTCATAACAGAGTTTCCCCAGTTCGGAGCCAAAGCTGGAGCTCATGAGCCGACGCGCCGCCTGGATTTCGGGTGAATAGATCAGCGTCAGAAAGCCCCGGCCGAAATTGCGCAGGGCCTCGGAAATATCTTCCGTCGTGGGGTCGAGCACCCGATGAATGGCGTGGAATTCAGCCTCGCTCGACTGGAACATGATTTCGAAAAACAGCTTCTCCTTTGAGGGGAAGTAGTTGTAGATCGTTGCCTTGGAGCCGCCCACCCGCTGGCAAATCTCCGTCATCGACGCCCGCTCGAACCCCACCTCGCGAAAGACCTGTGCCGCCACGTCCATGATGGCCTGGCGTTTTGTTTCGCTCTTCGATCTCATGTCGACCTCCTAAAACTAAACCGATTGGTACAGTTTAACTTGACATGCTAAAAAGTCAAAAATAAACTGTACCGAACAGTTCAGTTATGGAGGCTGTACGATCATGAATTTACGAACCGACATCGCCCTGCCGGGCCGACTGCAGGTCGTTGCGCTTGTTCTTGCGCTGACCGGTTGTGCCCAATACCCCTCGCTTGGGCAGTTGCCTCTAATGAAGGACATCAACAGCTACAAGGCGGAAAAGTCTTTCAATGCGGCGTCCGTGCAATGGCCGGTCGAGCGCTGGTGGCAGGTGTACGGCGACAAGCAGCTCGATTCCTTGATCGATGAGGCGCTGCAAGGCTCGCCGAACCTGGCTGCCGCCAGTGCGCGCCTGCGCCGTGCCGAAGCGGTCGGCCAGATCACGGGGGCCGCGTTGTTGCCGCAGTTGAGCGCCAACGGCTCGGCAACCGAACAGAAGCAGAGCTACAACCACCTTACGCCGCGTGCCATGCTGCCCGACGGCTGGACCGACTACGGCCGGGCAACGCTCGACTTCAGTTGGGAAATCGATTTCTGGGGCAAGAACCGGGCCGCGCTGGCTGCCGCGACTTCCGAGCTTGAGGCAAGCCGTGCCGAGATGGCGCAGGCGCGCTTGGCGTTGACGGCTGCGGTGGCAACGAACTACACCGAGCTGGCTCGTTTGTTCGCGGCACGGGATACCGCAGCGCGCTCCGTGGAAGTGCGCAGCAAGACTGCGGCCCTGTTCGCCGAACGCTTCGCCAATGGCCTCGAAACCAGAGGCAGCCTGCGCGAGGCCGAGGCCCGCCGGGCCGGTGCTGAAGGCGAATTGCTGCTGGTCGACGAGCAGATTGGTTTGCAACGGAATCGTTTGGCGGCTCTGTTGGGGGCTGGCCCGGATCGCGGATTGACCATCGAGCGGCCGACCATGAATCTCCAGCGCCAGATCGGTTTGCCCAAAGAGCTGGCGGTCAACCTGCTGGGCCGCCGTCCCGACGTGGTGGCTGCCCGGTTGCGGGCAGAAGCCCAGTTGAAGCGCATCGACCAGAAAAAGGCCGAGTTTTACCCCAACGTCAACCTTGCCGGCTTCATCGGCTGGCAATCGCTGGGGCTGGATATGCTGACCAAGAGCGGATCGTTTGCCGGCAGCATCGGCCCGGCGATTTCGCTGCCGATCTTCACCGGCGGGCGGCTGCGGGGCGAATTGCGCGGCACGGCCGCGGCCTACGACGAAGCAGTGGCCAACTACAACGGCACCGTGACCCAGGCGCTGCAAGACGTGGCCGATACCGCACTGAGCCAGAAGGCGCTGGCCGGGCGGCTTGCCAAAGGCGAGGAAGCCGTTGCTGCCGCGACCGAGGCGCACCGGGTGGCGCGCAACCGCTATGAAGGCGGACTGTCCAGTTACCTCGAAGTGCTCTCGGCCGAGGATGTTCTGCTGAACAGCCTGCGCAGCCTGACCGATCTCCAGTCGCGCTCTTTCTCGCTCGATGTCGCATTGATCCGCGCCCTGGGCGGCGGATATCGCGAAGCGCGTGAAGCCAATAATTAAGTTAGAAAAAGGATTCCTGTCATGTCTGAAAATATCACCACGATTCCCGACAATACCGGCAACGAACTGCGCCGGAAGAAAATGCTGATCGGTCTGGCAGGCGTAGTGGGTGTGACCGCACTCGCTTCCGCCGCCTATTGGTTCCTGTACGGTTCGCACTTCGTTTCAACCGACAACGCTTACGCCGCCGTCGAAATTGCCCAGGTCACGCCTTCGGTCGGCGGAACGATCAGCGAGGTGCGGGTGACGGATACGCAAACGGTGAAGAAGGGCGACGTACTCGTCGTGATCGATCCGACGGATGCCAAGCTCGCGCTCGCCCAGGCCGAAGCCGATCTCGGCCGCGCCATTCGCCGGGTCAAGGGCTATGTCGCGACCGACAGCGGTCTTGCCGCACAGATCGCCGCGCGCCAGGCCGACGAACAGCGCGCGCAAGCCCAGCAATCCGCGGCCGAAGCCGATTTCGAGCGGGCAAAAATCGACCTGCAGCGCCGCGAGGCCCTGGCCAAATCCGGCTCGGTTTCCGGCGATGAATTGACCCGCGCGCAAAACGCTTTTGCTGCCGCCCAAGCCAACCTCGCCGCTGCCCGTGCCGCTGCTGCCCAGGCCCGCGCCAACCGCAATGCCGCGGCGGGCAGCAAGGAAGCCAACGCCGTGCTCATTGCCAATACCACGGAAGAAACGAACCCGGAAGTCGCCCTGGCGCGTGCGCGCCGCGACCAGGCCGCGGTCGATCTGGAGCGCACCGTCATCCGTGCGCCGGTTGATGGCATCGTGGCCAAGCGTCAGGTTCAGCTCGGCCAGCGCGTGCAGGCCGGCACGCCCTTGCTGACCGTCGTTCCGGTGCAGGAGATGCACGTCGACGCCAACTTCAAGGAAGTGCAGCTTGAGAATGTCCGACCGGGCCAGCCTGTAACACTCAAGGCCGACATCTACGGTGGTTCGGTAACCTACCACGGCACCGTGGAAGGCTTCTCTGCCGGCTCCGGGGCCGCGTTTTCCGCCATTCCTGCGCAGAACGCCACCGGCAACTGGATCAAGGTCGTCCAGCGCCTGCCGATCCGCATCAAGCTTGATCCTGCCGAGCTTCAGGCCAAACCGCTCAAGGTCGGTCTGTCGATGACGGCGAAGATTGATACGCGCAGCAAAAACTGAGTGAGGCGCACATGAGCCAAACGACCAATCCGGGACAGGGCGATGCGCCGCTGACGGGCGGCATGCTCTGGGCGGCAGCGATCATCCTCGCAGCGGCCAACTTCATCGCCGTGCTGGACATGACTATTGCCAACGTCTCGGTGCCCAATATCGCCGGGGGGCTGGGCGCGACGACCAGCCAGGGCACCTGGGTAATCACCTCCTACGCCGTGGCCGAGGCGATCACCGTTCCGCTGACCGGTTGGCTCGCGGCGCGTTTCGGCGCCGTGCGCGTGTTCGTCGTCGCCATGGCGCTCTTCGGTGCATTCTCGGCGCTGTGCGGGTTTGCCAATTCGCTCGGCATGCTGGTCTTCGCCCGTATCTGCCAGGGCTTTGCCGGTGGCCCGTTGATGCCGTTGTCGCAAACACTGCTGCTGCGCATCTTCCCGAAAGAAAAGGCCGCAGCTGCCATCGGGCTCTGGTCGATGACCACGCTGGTTGCTCCGGTACTGGGGCCGATCCTTGGCGGCTACTTGTGCGACGAATACAGTTGGCCGTGGATTTTCTACATCAACCTGCCGATTGCCTTTGCCTGTGCATTCATTGCCTGGAAGATGCTCAAGCGCTACGAACAGCCGCTGCAGAAAAGCCCGATCGACCGGATCGGCCTGGTGCTGCTGATTATCTGGGTGGGGGCGTTGCAACTGCTGCTTGACGAAGGCAAGAACCTGGACTGGTTTTCGTCGCCCGAAATCGTCGCACTGGCCATCGTGGCTGTGGTCGGCTTTATCGCCTTCCTGATCTGGGAGCTGCACGAGGCGCACCCGGTGGTGGATCTGCGCGTATTCCGCCATCGCGGCTTTTCGGCCAGTGTGCTGACCATCAGCCTTGCGTTCGCGGCCTTTTTCGGCGCCAACGTCCTCACGCCGCAATGGTTGCAGAGTTTCATGGGCTATACCGCCACCTCCGCGGGCATGGCGACGGCATGGACCGGCGTCTTTGCCGTGTTCGTTGCGCCGATTGCCGCCACGCTGTCGCATCGGGTCGATCCGCGCAAGCTGGTGTTCGGCGGCGTGATCTGGCTCGGACTCGTCACGCTCTTTCGCACCATTGCCACGACCGACATGGATTACTGGAGCGTATCGGTCCCCTTGATGTTGATGGGGCTCGGCCTGCCGTTCTTTTTCATCCCGCTGACCGGCCTGGCCATGGCCAGCGTGGACGAGCATGAAATGGCTTCCGCCGCAGGGTTGATGAATTTCCTGCGCACGCTTTCGGGGGCCTGCGCAACTTCGCTGATTACAACACTGTGGGATGACCAGATCACGTACCACCATGCGGAGCTTGTCGGGTTAAGCGATAGCGATCAGAGCGTGCGTACGCTGCTGGAAAACTCGGGCATGACCGCCGATGCCGTATTGCAATCGATCGACCGGTTGATTACCGGCCAGAGCGTCATGCTGGCCACCAACCAGATCATGGCGTGGGTTGGTGTCGCTTTTATCGTGGCGGCGATGGCCATCTGGCTCGCGCCCAAACCGCAGCGGGTGGTCGATGCCTCGGCCAGCGGGCATTGAGCGTCTTGCGCTTTGCCGCAAACAGGTTTTTAAAACAGGACTCACCATGTTCAAACATCTTCTCGTTCCGACCGATGGCTCGGAATCCTCACTGGCCGCAGTCCGGCGCGCCGTCTCGTTCGCGAAGGAAGCTGGCGCACGCATCACCTTCCTGCATGCCGAGCACGAATTCCCGGCTGTTTATCTGGGGGAGGGCGCCATCATCGACGAGAGCGCGCCTACCCGCTTCCACGAACTGGCCGATAGCCAGGCCCATGAAATCCTGGACGAAGCGAAAGCCATTGCACGGGAAGGCGATGTCGTGTGTACCACGCTCGTGATGGTCTGCGACTCGGCCTATGACGCGGTCATCGAAGCGGCCGACAAGACCGGCTGCGACCTGATTTTCATGGCCTTGCACGGGCGGCACGGCATCGGGGAGATGCTGCTCGGCAGCGATACCGAAAAGTTGCTGAGACGCGCCAGGGTGCCCGTGCTCATTCATCGGTGATGGAGGCGAGAAGCGGCCCGGCTGGACTCCGTCCTGCGCCGGGGTGTCGAAGTTCAACAAAATCTGGTTGAATCAATAGCCCCGATGCCCAGGAAAAACCATGCTGAAAGCCATCCCCCCGCTTTTGCGAGACCGTAGCGCGACGAGCCGTGTGGCGGCGCTGTCTGTCGTAATGGTGCTTCTTTCCGGCTGCGCTTCGACCCTGGCGCCTCACAATCAGCCGACAGGTACCATTCCCGCTGACCGTGGCTACCATTCGGGCATTGCAAAGCCGTCCCCCAGCCCTGAAAGCGTGCTTGTCGGCCTGAGCTTTTCCGGTGGAGGGACGCGCGCAGCGGCGCTGGCCTATGGCGTCATGGAGGAATTGGCGAAAACCAAAACTACCGTGAACGGCAAAAGCGTGCGTGCACTGGATCTGGTCGAGCACATTTCGGCGGTTTCCGGAGGCAGCTACCCGGCCGCGTACTACGGGCTGTTCGGAGACCGGCTGTTCGAGGATTTCGAGGCGAAATTCCTCAAGCGCGACATACAGGGCGAGATCGCCGATGCTGTCATGTCGCCGACCAATCTTGTTCGCATGACGTCGCCCTATTTCGGGCGCTCGGATGTGACGGCGGAGTTTCTTGATCAGGCCCTGTTCGAAGGGAAAACCTTTGCCGACATGGAACACGCGGTGCGAGTACAGGGGCGGCCGTTTGTCGTCATCAACGCGACGGACATCGCCCGAACGAGCCGCTTTGAATTCACGCAAGACCTGTTTGACCTGTTGTGTTCCGACTTGGGCAGCTACAAGGTATCCAGGGCTGTTGCCGCTTCCAGCGCCGTGCCGGTCGTGTTCAGCCCGATCACGCTCCGGAATTACGCCAGCCAATGCAAGACCGGGATCGAAAAAAAACCGCCGGCCGACATGGCCAAGCGCGACGTTGCCATTCGCCGTCGCGCCCTGTTGGCGGACATACAGGCCTATCGGGATGAAAAACAGCGCAAGTATATCCATCTGCTCGATGGCGGGCTGGCGGACAATCTGGGGCTGCGCTTCATGCTGGACAAGCTTACGCTGGATAGTGCCACTGAGTTGTCCGACCGCTATGGCCGGCCCCGTTTGCGTCGCATTGTGCAAATTGTCGTGAATGCCCAGGTACGACCGGTTTTCCCGGAATTGGATCATAAGGCCGAAGTGCCCACGCTGCGTGCCATTACCTTCTCCATTGCCAATACCGTTGACCGTTTCAGCGTCGAAACGCTGGCTTATGCCCGCAGCAGCATGGAAGAGGCGGCGAAGGCGCTGACGGAAAAACAGCGTGAACAAGGCGATTCGACCGGTGATGACGTGCAGGTAACGTTGATCGAGATCGCCTTCGATAACCTTGAGGACCGCGCCGAGCGCGAATATTTCAATGCGCTTGAGACCAGTTTCAACCTGCCGCCAGAGGCCGTGGACAAACTGCGGGAAGTGGGCGCGCGCTTGCTGCGCCAGTCACCGGAATATCAGAAACTGCTGAGCGAGCTGCCCCATTTGCGCTGATAAAATGCCGGACTTTCTCCTTGCTGTTTTTTCTCTACGGGGGTCGTAGCGACGGCAACATGTTCGCCATGTTTTTTCTGTTTCTTGGCGGTGTTGCCATGGTGTGTTCGCCAGCAGTCGCGTGCACGTAGTTACGCCGGCGACTAACTGCCGGTACCCTTGGGCCGGCTTTTCCCTCCTTCGCAGAAACAGGATGCGGAAAGCGGCTATTCCCCCGTCTTCAACCGATATCCCACGCCTGTCTCGGTCAGGATGTATTTGGGCAGCGCCGGGGTGTCTTCGAGTTTGTGACGCAAGTGTCCCATGTACATCCGCACGTACTGGCTGCTTTCCGAGTGCGAGGGGCCCCAGACTTCGCGCAGCAGTTCGCGGTGGGTCATGACTTTGCCGGCATGGCGGATCAGCGTGGAGAGCAGACGGTATTCGATGGGCGTGAGGTGGACGGCTTCGCCGGCTTTTTCGACGAGGCGGTTGACCAGATCGACCTTGATGGCGCCGAACTGGAAAACCTGCTGGCTGGCGGCGCTGCCGGACTGACGGCGCAGCAGTACGCGGATGCGCGCCAGGCATTCGGCGACGCCGAAAGGCTTGGTCAGGTAATCGTCCGCGCCGTTGTCGAGCGCATTCACTTTTTCCGTTTCCTGGCTGCGCGCCGAGAGCACGAGAATCGGCAGGTTGCTCCATTCGCGTATCCGGCGGATGACTTCGATGCCGTCCATGTCCGGTAGTCCGAGGTCAAGGATCACGAGATCGGGGCGGCGGGTGGCGGTTTCGATCAGCCCGCGCTTGCCGTTTTCCGCCTCAAAGACCTGCATGCCGGCGTCTTCCAGCGATTTGGCGAGGAAGTGGCGGATCGGCTTTTCGTCTTCGATGACGACGAGGGTGATGGGGGCTTCGTTCATTCTGAAAACCTTGGTTGAACTACGGTAGGGTAGGGTGCGCCGTGCGCACGCGGAAACGGCGCCTGAATGAACGGTGCGCACGGCGCCCCCTGCGCTTGGGGTTCATGATTCCAGTTTCGCGGCAGGCGGGCTTCCGAGCGGCAGCGTGAAGGTGAAGACCGCGCCGTGCGGTTCGTGGTTTCTGGCCGAGATCCTGCCGCCGTGCGCCTCGACGATGGAACGGCAGATGGCCAGCCCCAGCCCGATTCCCGGTGTGGTGGACTCCTTGACCCCGCGCGTAAACTTGTCAAAGATGCGGCTGTCCATGCCCGCAGGCAGACCGGGGCCGTTGTCTGCGACGCTGACGGCCAGCATCCCGGATTCGATGCGTGCCGAAATGGTGATCGTGCTGCCGGCCGGGGTGTATTTCCCGGCATTTTCCAGCAGGTTGACGAGCACCCGCTCGATCAGCGCGGCGTCGATTTCCACCATGGGCAGTTCGGGCGGCACATTTACGCGCACCTCATGCCCGGCCAGGTTGCGTTCGGTGGCGTTGGCGGCGCTGCCGATCACTTCTTCCAGCAACTGCCATTCCTTGTTGAGCTTGACCCCGGACTGCAACTTGGCCATGTCGAGCAGGTTGGTGACCATATTGCTCATGCGCAAGGTTTCGTGGCGGATGATGCCAGCGATCTCGGTACGTTCATGTTGTGTGAGCGTGTCCTTTTCCAGCAGCGTGGTCAGGCCGACCAGCGAGGTCAGCGGCGTGCGCAGGTCATGCGATACGGTGGAAAGCACACTGTTGCGCAGGCGCTCCGACTCCATGGCGACCACGGCATCCTGCGCGACCTCGACGTAATGCACGCGTTCCAGCGCCAGCGCGATCTGCACGGCGCAGGTTTCGAGCAGGCGCTGCTGTTCGGGTAGCAGGCTTGAATGCTTGTCACTCGGCAGGATCGCCAGTACGCCGCGCGTGCGCATCGGCGCCTTGATCGGGATGTACAGCGCCGGGCTGGCGGGCAGGGTGTTGGTGCCGTGTCCGGCCGCTTGCTGGTGGTCGAATACCCACTGGGCGATGCCAAGATCGATCTGCGGCGGCATTTCCGAGGCCGGGCGCAGTTGTTCGCTGCTGTCGGGAATCAGCAGCATGACCTGCGACTGGAGCAGCGCATCCAGATGACGCATGCCGATCTCGACGATCTGCTGCACGGTCAGCGCGGAAGCCAGTTCCTGCCCCAAGTCGTAGAGCGCGCGGGTACGCTGCTCGCGATGGGTGGCGACAGTCGCTTCGAAGCGCAGGCGCGCGGCGAGCTGGCTGATGATCAGCGCCACGACCAGCATGACGGCGAAAGTGAACAGGTACTGGGTGTCGGCGACCGCGAAGGTGAAGCGCGGCGGCACGAAGAAGAAATCGAAAGCGAGCACGGACATGATCGAGGAAAAGATACCGGCTTCGCGCCCGTAGCGGATGGCGAGCAGGACCACGGTCAGCAGGTAGAGCATGACCACGTTGGCGAGGTCGAAATAATTCAGCAGGCCTGCCGTGATCAGCGTCGTGAGCGCGCACCCGCCCAGCGCCGCCAGAAAGCCGATGCGCTGGCGCCGGGCGGTTTCTTCGTCCGGCAATTGCTTTTTCCTTGAAACGTCTTCTTCCCGCTCGAAAAAATCGTGGGCAACCACGAAGACATCGACATCCTCGGCCTGCTGCGCGAGCTTTTCGGACAGCGCTGGTTTCCAGAAACGCGACAGCCCGCTGCGCAGCGATTTGCCGACGACGATCTTGGAGACATTGCGGCTGCGGGCATAGGCGAGCAGCGTGGCCGGCAGTTGCGCGCCCGACAGCACGCTGGTTTCCGCGCCCAGTTCCTGCGCGAGCTTGAGAATCTTCAGGATGCGGTCGCGCTTTTCGCCCGGCAGCCGCTGCAGGGCTGGCGTTTCGACGTAGACCGCGATCCAGTCTGCATGCAGGCTGGCGGCAAGCCGGCTGGCGCTGCGCACGAGTTTTTCCGCGCTGGCGCCGGGACCGACGCAGACCAGCAGGCGTTCGCGTGCCTGCCAGACCGGCTGGATCGCCTGGTCGGCGCGGTAGGCGCGCATCTGTGCATCTACCCGGTCGGCAGTGCGGCGCAACGCCAGTTCGCGCAGCGCCAGGAGGTTGCCTTTGCGGAAGAAATTCTTGGCGGCGCGCTCAGCCTGGTGGGGCATGTAGACCTTGCCCGCGCGTAACCGCGCAAGCAGCTCGTCGGGCGGCAGGTCGACGAGCGTGACGTCGTCGGCGGCATCGAACACGTTGTCGGGCAGGGTCTCGCGCACCACGATGCCGGTGATCTGGCCCACGATGTCGTTCAGACTTTCCAAGTGCTGCACGTTGAGCGTGGTATAGACGTCGATCCCCGCGGCCAGCAGTTCTTCCACGTCCTGCCAGCGCTTGGGGTGACGCGAGCCCTCGACGTTGGAATGTGCCAGTTCGTCCATGAGGATCAGTGCCGGCTGGCGTGTCAAAGCGCCATCGAGATCGAATTCCGGCAGCTTGCGCGATTTGTATTCGATCTGCTTGAGCGGCAATACTTCCAGCCCGATGAGCTGGGCGGCGGTTTCGCTGCGGCCATGGGTTTCCACGACCCCGACCACGACCTCGCAGCCCTCCCGGATACGGGCATGCGCTGCGGCGAGCATGGCGTAGGTCTTGCCCACGCCGGCGCAGGCGCCGAAGAAGATTTTCAGCCGGCCGCGCTGGGCGGCCTCTTCCTCGCGTTTGAGCTCTTCGAGCAGGGCATCGGGATCCGGGCGGTGGTCGGTCATGACATCAACTTATCGAGAGCAAGGTTGAGTTGCAGCACGTTCACGCGCGCCTCGCCGAATACACCCCACTGCCGGCCTTCGGTGTGCGCCTCTACCAGTTTAAGCACTTTTTCCACGGGGAGCTGGCGGGCTTGGGCCACGCGCTCGACCTGATAACGCGCAGCAGCCGGGCTGATCTGCGGGTCGAGGCCGCTCGCGGAGGCTGTGACCAGATCGACCGGAACCGGCCCGCTCTGCGCGGGATGCGCGGCCTTGAGTGCGGCAATGCGTTCCTTGACGGCATCGGGCAGCGCGGGGTTGGTCGGCCCGAGGTTGGAACCGCCGGAATTGGCCGCGTTGTTGGGCATCGGCCCGGTGGCGGAAGGGCGGCCCCAGAAGTATTGGTTTTCCGTGAAGTTCTGCCCGATCAGTGCCGAGCCGACGACTTTGCCGTCGCGCACGATCAGGCTGCCGTTGGCCTGTTCGGGAAAGACTGCCTGGGCGATGCCGGTTACGGCCAGTGGATAAAGCAGCCCGGTTAGCAGCGTCAGGATGCCGAACAGCATGAGCGCGGGGCGAAGATGGTTTTTCATTGCAATTCTCCGAACTGATTCAAGTTTCACCACAGAGTCACAGAGGGAGGGAGAAAACCCGTAAATCAGAACTTGTCTGTGGGTAGGTTTTTCTCTGTGTCTCCGTGTCTCTGTGGTGATGAAGTTTTTTCAAGCCAGGCCCAGCACGCCCAACAACACATCAATGGCCTTGATCCCCACGAACGGCACCACCAGCCCGCCCAGACCGTAGATCAGCAGGTTGTTCCGCAACAGTTGCGCGGCGGCCTGTGCCCGGTAGGCCACGCCCTTGAGCGCGAGCGGGATCAGGAACACGATGATGATCGCGTTGAAGATCACGGCCGAGAGGATTGCCGAGGACGGGCTGTTGAGCCCCATCACGTTGAGCGTGTTGAGCTGCGGATAGGTGCTGGCGAACGCGGCCGGGATGATGGCGAAATACTTGGCCACGTCGTTGGCGATCGAGAACGTGGTCAGGCTGCCGCGCGTCATCAGCATCTGCTTGCCGATCTCGACGATTTCGATCAGCTTGGTGGGGTTGGAATCCAGATCGACCATGTTGCCGGCTTCCTTGGCGGCCTGGGTGCCGGTGTTCATGGCGACGGCGACGTCAGCCTGCGCCAGCGCCGGGGCATCGTTGGTGCCGTCGCCGGTCATGGCCACGAGCTTGCCCTGGTTCTGGTGTTCGCGGATCAGCTTGAGCTTGGCTTCCGGTGTGGCTTCGGCAAGGAAATCGTCCACGCCGGCCTCGGCGGCAATCGCGGCGGCCGTCAGCGGGTTGTCGCCGGTGATCATCACGGTCTTGATGCCCATCTGCCGCAGCTCGGCAAAGCGTTCCTTGATGCCGCCCTTGACGATGTCCTTGAGCTCGATCACCCCCAGTACCCGTGCGCCTTCGGTCACCAGCAGCGGGGTCGAACCGCGCCGCGCCACGTCGTCGGCGGCTTTGGCGACGGCCTCGGGGAATACGCCACCCAAGCTGGCGACATACTTCTTGATCGCGTCGATGGCGCCCTTGCGGATCTGGCGGCCGTCGTAGTCGATGCCGCTCATGCGGGTCTGCGCCGAGAATGGAACGAAGGTGGCTTCGTGGCTGTGCAGCTCGCGGTGGCGGATGTTGAACTTCTGCTTGGCGAGCACCACGATGCTGCGGCCTTCCGGTGTTTCGTCGGCGAGCGAGGCCAGTTGGGCTGCATCGGCGAGTTGCTGTTCGATGACGCCCGGCGCGGGGATGAACGCGGCGGCCTGGCGGTTGCCGAGCGTGATGGTGCCGGTCTTGTCGAGCAGCAATACGTCCACGTCGCCGGCTGCTTCCACGGCGCGGCCCGACGTGGCGATCACGTTGGCCTGCATCATGCGGCTCATGCCGGCGACGCCGATGGAGGAAAGCAGCCCGCCGATGGTGGTCGGGATCAGGCAGACCAGCAGCGCGATCAGCGTGGTGATGGTGATCGGCGAACCGGCCTTGGCGGCTTCCACGCTGTAGAGCGAGAACGGCAGCAGCGTGACGGTCACGACGAGGAAAACCAGCGTCAGCGCTACCAAGAGGATCGTCAGCGCGATTTCGTTGGGGGTTTTCTGTCGCTTGGCGTTTTCCACCATGGCGATCATGCGGTCGAGGAAAGCCTCGCCGGGGTTGACGCTGATGCGCACCACGACCCAGTCCGACAGCACGCGGGTGCCGCCCGTGACCGCGGAGAAATCGCCGCCTGCTTCGCGGATCACCGGTGCGGATTCGCCGGTAATGGCCGATTCGTCGACCGAAGCCACGCCTTCCACGACCTCGCCGTCGCCCGGCACGACATCGCCGGCCTCGATGAGAACGTGGTCGCCCTTCTTGAGGTTCTGGCTCTCGGTCGGGAACCATTTGTCGCCGTGGCGCGTGCCGTCGAGCTTTTTGGCGAGCACGTTTTTCTTGGTGCTGCGCAGGCTGGCGGCCTGGGCCTTGCTGCGGCCTTCTGCCAGCGCCTCGGCAAAGTTGGCGAAGATCACCGTGAACCACAGCCAGGCAGCGATGGCGCAGATGAAAGCAGCCGGCGCTTCGCCCTGACCTTGCAATGCCTGGACGAAGAGAACGGTGGTCAGAATGCTGCCGATATAGGCCACGAACATCACCGGGTTTTTCCACTGCGTTTGTGGTGCGAGCTTGCGCAGCGAATCGACGACAGCCGGCCAGAGCAGGGCCGGGTCGAGCAGCGACTGGATTGCGGATTTGTTCGACATTGTTTATCTCTCCCTTAATTGGCCAGCATTTGCAGGTGCTCGATGATCGGGCCCAGCGCCAGCGCGGGAATGAAGTTGAGCGCGCCGACCAGCAGCACGGTGCCGATCAGCAGAATCACGAACAACGGACCATGGGTGGGCAGGGTGCCGGTGGTCACGGCCAGACGCTTCTTGGCGGCGAGCGAGCCGGCAATCGCCAGAACCGGCACGATCACGGCAAAGCGGCCGAACCAGACGGCAATACCCAGCAGCACGTTGTAGAACGGCGTGTTGGCGGAAAGCCCGGCAAACGCGCTGCCGTTGTTGTTGGCGGCGGACGAGAACGCATACAGGATCTCGCTGAAGCCGTGCGCGGCAGGGTTGGCCACGCCAGCCTTGCCTGCGGTCGCCATGACGGCGATGGCTGTGCCGACGAGCACCAGGATGGGGGTGACCAGAATGGCGAGCGCAGTCATCTTCATCTCGAAGATTTCAATCTTCTTGCCGAGGTATTCCGGCGTGCGGCCGATCATCAGTCCGGAAATGAAGACCGCCATGATCGCGAAGATCAGCATGCCGTACAGCCCGGAACCGACGCCGCCGAAGACCACTTCGCCCATCTGGATCAGCGCCAGCGGAACCAGCCCGCCCAGCGGCGTGAAGGAATCGTGCATGGCGTTGACCGCGCCGCACGAAGCCGCCGTGGTAATCGCGGCGAACAGCGCCGAAGCGGTGATGCCGAAGCGGGTTTCCTTGCCTTCCATGTTGCCGCCGGCCTGCACGGCACTGGCGATCTGGTCGGCGCCGAGTTGGGTCAGTTGCGGGTTGCCCTGCTGCTCGGCGTAAAGTGCGACGCAGACCATGACGACGAAAATCGCCGTCATTGCCGCCAGCACGGCCCAGCCCTGGCGCTGATCGCCCACGATGCGCCCGAAGGTAAAGCACAGCGCGGTCGGGATCAGGAAAATCGCCAGCATCTGCAGGAAGTTGGTCAGCGGGGTGGGGTTCTCGTACGGATGCGCCGAGTTGGCGTTGAAGAAGCCGCCGCCGTTGGTACCGATCATCTTGATGGCTTCCTGCGAGGCGACCGGCCCCATGGCGATGCTCTGGGTCGCGGTTTTGGCTTCTTCCGTGACCGGATTGCCTTTTTCATCCTTGAGCGGGTTGCCCTGGGCATCGTTCTTGGGTTGCTGGTAGGTGGTGACCTGCAGCGTCTGTGCATCCTGATAAGGCTTCAGGTTCTGGATCGAGCCCTGTTGCACTTGAACCAGCGCCAGCACGAAGGAAAGCGGCAGCAGTACATACAGCGTGCAGCGGGTGAGGTCGGCCCAGAAGTTGCCGATGGTGCCGAAGCTGTGGCGGGCAAAGCCGCGGATCAGCGCGATGGCCACGGCAATGCCGGTCGCGGCGGAGAGGAAGTTCTGCACCGTCAGCGCTAGCATCTGCGTGAGGTAGCTCATCGTCGATTCGCCGCCGTAGCCTTGCCAGTTGGTGTTGGTGGCAAAGGACAGCGCAGTGTTGAACGCCGAATCGGGCGAGACTGCGCCGAGATTTTGCGGGTTCAGCGGCAGCCCGCCTTGCAGGCGCTGCAGGCCATAGACGGCTACGGCGCCGAGGGTGTTGAACAGGATCAGCGCAATCGCGTAGTTTTTCCAGTTCATTTCCTCGTCGGCACGAATCCCGCAGATTCGGTAGATCAGGCGTTCGGCTGGGGCCAGCAGGCGGACTGGCCCCCAAGCCTCGCCTTGCAGGACACGGGACAGATAGGCACCCAGCGGCCAAGCCAGCGCAAGCAATACGGCCAGATAAAGGCCGAGTTGGAAAATGGCATCGGTTGTCATCAGAAGCGCTCCGGGAAAATGAGGGCGTACAGCAGATAGCCGGCCAGGAAGAGGGCGGCGATCCCCGCCAGCAGATAGACCAGAATCATTGGGAACCTCCCACGCGGCTGCAAGCCGCAATCAACAGGTAAATGGCGGCGGCACAAGCGGCCACGGCGAGCAGATAAACCAGATCCATGAATTGCCTCCAGGTGGATGACGGTCATGCTGCAACTTTAGGCGGGCGGGCATATAAACGGTGATAGAAGGTCAAGCGGGCGTATATAAATGTTGTAGCAATTCCTGGCCGTCATACCGGCGAAAGCCGGTATCCAGGGCGCTGTATGCAAAGCATGAGTGTTTCTCGTCGGCTTGGCGGCAATAAGTCACACAGTTGACATGGTCATCAATTTGTTACATACGCTATTTAAGCTGGCGCACTGATTATGTTTTACGGGGTATTCCCATGGCGCCCATTTCCCTTGATGTCCAGCGCAACGATCTGGTCGAGTTGCTTGAATCCGGTCAGCTTTCCGCCTTGTTTCAACCCATCGCCGGCTTGGGTGCCGGCGAAATCCTCGGCTACGAAGGCCTGATCCGCGGCCCTTCCACGAGCTACCTGCACTCGCCAATCAACCTTTTCAGCGCCGCGAGCCGTTGCGGGTTGCTGCCGGAGCTGGATTTCGCCTGCCGGCGCGCCATCATCCATGCCTTCGTGAAAGCCGGGTTGTCGGGGCGGCTGTTTTTGAACGTGTCGCCGATTTGCCTGACCCTGCCTTCGTTCCGCCCCGGTGCGACGCTGGAGATCCTGCGCGAAGCGGGCCTGTCGCCCCAGCGCATCGTGATCGAGCTGACCGAAACCCAGCCGGCCGAGAATTTCGATCTGCTGTTCGATGCCCTGCTGCATTACCGCGACATGGGTTTTCAGATCGCGCTCGACGACCTGGGCGAGGGGTTTTCCGGCCTGAGATTGTGGTCCGAGCTGCAACCGGATTTCGTCAAGATCGACAAGTATTTCATCCAGGATATGGCCGGCGACCCGCAGAAGCGGCAATTCGTGCGCTCGATCCAGCATATTGCGGTCAGCACCGGCGCGCGTGTGATCGCCGAAGGCGTGGAAAACCGCGAGGATCTCGAAGCGATTCGCCGCATCGGTATCGACCTGGTTCAGGGCTACCTCATCAGCCGGCCGCAGGCCAACCCCCTGCGCAAACTGCCGGCCGCGCTGTGCGAATCGATGCAGGTACCGGGGCGCGGCATCGACCGGCAGACGGCCATCAGCCTGCTGACGCGGGTCGAGCCGGCCGCAGAAACCGAGACCAACAACCACATTTACGAGCGCTTCAGTGCGGAGCCCGATCTGCATGCCATCCCGGTCGTGGATTCGCAAAATATTCCGGTCGGCCTGCTCAAGCGCCATATCGTGCTGGAACGTTTCGCCCGCCCGTTCTGTCGTGAGTTGTACGGCCATCGCCCATGTGCGCAATTGATGGACCAGTCCCCGCTGATCGTCGAACACGGCATCAGCCTGCAGGAGCTCTCCAGCCTCGTAACTTCGAGCGACCGGCGCTATCTCGCCGACGGCTTCATCATCACCGAAGGAGGCGCTTTCCTGGGTATGGGTAGCGGCCAGGACCTGATGCGCGCGATCACCGAATTGCAGATGCGCGCCGCGCGCCACGCCAACCCGCTGACCCTGCTGCCGGGCAATGTGCCGATCCAGGAAGAAATCCAGAGCCTGCTTGCCCGTGGGCAGTGCTTTGTCGCGGTGTATGCCGATCTTGGCCACTTCAAGCCGTTCAACGACATCTACGGCTACGACCGTGGCGATGAGCTGATCAAGATGCTGGGCGAGTTGCTGCAGGGGGCAATCGACCCCAGTCTGGATTTTATCGGGCACATCGGCGGCGATGATTTTCTGGTCTTGTTCCAGTCTGAAAACTGGCGCGAACGCTGTGCCGAGTTGCTGGCGTTTTTCAATCGCCGGATACGGGAATACTTCAGCCCCGAGCATCTGCGGGCCGGCGGCTACAGCGCCACCAATCGCCAGGGGCAACCGGAATGGTGTCCGCTTGTGAGCCTGTCGCTTGGCGCGGTCGAGATCGAGCCGGAACATTACGCCAGTCATCACGAGATTGCCACGGCGGCCGCCATGGCCAAGAAAATGGCCAAGAGCCAGCCCGGATCAAGCCTCTTCATCGAACGCCGAAGGCCGGATTCGGTTCAGGATGCAAAGAAGCCGACCGGGATCAGGCTGGCGGCGGTGCAGTAAGTCACGAGCAGGCCCGCCTCTACGAAAAAAATCCAATGGTAGGGCGGGTTAGACGCAGGCGTAACCCGCCAACCTTGGCGCCGAAGGCCAAACCGATGGCAGCATAAAAACAGCGCCCGGCACATGACCGGGCATTGCCTTTTCAATCCGATCAACGCCGTGCGTGCGATTACGCTTTGCTAATCACACCTACTCGGGCTGACGGTTTGCAAAACCCGCGACGAGTAGCCCAGGCTACGCTTGCAACTATCAGTTGCTTGAGTAGCTCGAAACCCTGTCCAGCGCCGTGCCAACTCATTGGTGTATTGCAATCCCAGCGTGTCCGCATGGCTTCTCGCCCAATCCGAAAAGCCTGTGGTTGTTGTTGGCGGGGTGTCCACGCACAACAGATCGGACATCAAGCTTTCTATTTCTGGAATAGTAATCACAACGTCACCTTTCAACTTGCCAATGAATCGCCCAACCAGATAGCCGAGATATGGAGGGATTGAAACGATAGGACGCGATTTGCCGATGGCAGTAGTGGCGCGGTGTTGTTTTTTTGGGGGGCTTCCATACGGCGGGCAGGTTGGGAGCTTTGTCCGGTTTGTTCGCCATGGCCGCGTTTTGCCTTGCGCATGACCGTATCGATGCAAACTTGTGTGACTGACTACCATGTTGAAATACCGGAAAGCGCCCAAACCATCATGTCGGTCAAGAATGGACCGCAATGCAGTCATCCTTTGCAAGAGCACGGGCGCTCTGTTAAGCATGGCCGCTTTCCCTTATAATCGGCAGCTTGGCCTGATTGTCAGGGCTTTCTGCGCGCGATTGCGAGAGTGGCGAAATTGGTAGACGCACTGGATTTAGGTTCCAGCGCCGCAAGGTGTGGGGGTTCGAGTCCCCCCTCTCGCACCACGACGATTCGCAGGGGCATGACCTGCAGCAAACATTCCGGGTGACGGTTCGAACGGCATCCATTTTTAAAATCGAAGGGTACGGTTAAATGCAAGCACAACTGGAAGTTCTGGAAAACCTCGAGCGTCGTCTCGTCATCTCTGTTCCGCGTGAAGAAATCTCCAAGCAGGTCGATTCCCGCCTCAAGCGCGTTGCCAAAACCGCGAAGATCGACGGTTTTCGTCCCGGCAAGGCTCCGCTGAACATTGTTGCGCAAAATTACGGCTTCCGTATTCAGGAAGAAGTGCTCGGCGAAACCGTTGAGCGTGCATTCGGTGAAGCCGTCGAAGAGCAGAAGATCGCCGTGGCCGGCTACCCGCGCTTCGAGCCGAAGGAAAGCGAAAACGCCGATGCCGATTTCCAGTTCACTGCTACGTTTGAAGTCTACCCGGAAGTGAAGATTGGCGATTTTGCCGGTGTTGAAGTCGAGAAGGCGATTTTTACCGTGGGTGATGCCGAAGTCGACAAGACCATCGACATCCTGCGCAGCCAGCGTACCCGCTTCGAGCGCGTCGAGCGCGCTGCGGCCGATGAAGACCGCGTGATCATCGATTTCAAGGGCACGATCGATGGTGTGGCCTTTGCCGGTGGTTCCTCGGAAAACTACGCCTTCATGCTGGGCAAGGGCCAGATGCTGCCTGAGTTCGAGGAAGGCATTCGCGGCATGAAGGAAGGCGAAACCCGTACCGTGACCGTCAACTTCCCGGCCGATTATCACGGCAAGGACGTGGCCGGCAAGACTGCCCAGTTCGAAATCACCGTCAAGAACGTAGCCGGCGCCCTGTTGCCGGAAGTCGATGCCGAATTCGCCAAGAGCCTCGGTATCGAAGGCGGTGACGTGGCCAAGATGCGCGAAGAGGTCAAGGCCAACCTGGAGCGCGAAGTGCGCCAGCGCCTGAAGTCCCGCACCAAGGAAAACGTGCTCAACGCCCTGCTGCAAGTGGCCCCGATCGAACTGCCGAAGGCGCTCGTCGGCCTCGAAATCGGCCGTCTGGTCGAAGGCGCCCAATCCGATCTTAAGGCCCGAGGCATTGATCCGAAGATGATGCCGTTCGCTCCGCAAATCTTCGAAGCGCAAGCCAAGCGCCGCGTTCATCTGGGCCTCGCGCTGGCCGAGCTTGTTGAAGCCAACGATCTGAAGGCTCAACCGGAACAGGTCAAGGCCATCATCGAAGAAATGGCGCAGAACTACGAAAACCCGGTTGAAGTTGTGGCCTGGTACTACGCCGACAAGAAGCGCCTGGCAAACGTTGAATCGATGGCGCTTGAAGATGGCGTGGTTGATTTCGTGCTGGGCAAGGTCAAGGTGGTTGAAAAGGCCATCGACTTTGACGAACTGATGGGCCAACAGGGCTGATCCTGACCCGCTAACAACCGGAGCTTGAATATGTCCAGAATGGAATTCGATCCGCAAAACCTTGGCTACATCCCGATGGTGGTCGAGCAGAGTGGGCGCGGCGAACGCTCCTACGATATCTATTCGCGCCTTCTCAAGGAGCGGGTCGTCTTCCTGGTGGGGCCGGTCAACGACCAGAGCGCAAACCTGGTCGTGGCCCAGCTCCTGTTCCTGGAGTCGGAAAACCCCGACAAGGACATCCACCTGTACATCAATTCTCCGGGCGGTTCCGTTTCGGCAGGCTTGGCGATCTACGACACCATGCAGTTCATCAAGCCGGCCGTGTCCACGCTTTGCGTCGGCATGGCGGCGAGCATGGGCGCGTTCCTGTTGGCTGGCGGTGAAAAGGGCAAGCGTTTCGCCCTGCCGCATTCGCGTATCATGATCCACCAGCCGCTGGTGGGCGGGCTCGCCGGTCAGGCATCGGATATCGAGATTCATGCCAAGGAACTGCTGCGCACCAAACGTACGCTGAATGAATTGCTGGCCAAACATACTGGCCAGAACCTGGAAACGCTGGAGCGCGATACCGACCGCGACAACTTCATGAGTTCCGACGAAGCCAAGGCCTACGGTCTCGTTGACGAAGTCGTAACGTCCCGCGCAGGCCAGTAATACTCGCCCAGGCTGAGTTCTTGCAGCCGCCATGTCCTGGCGGCTTTTCTTTCCAATCGCCGGCAGGGAGTGCCTCATGCCCAAATCGAGCGACAAGCTTCTTTACTGTTCCTTCTGCGGCAAAAGCCAGCATGAAGTCGTCAAACTGATCGCCGGTCCGCAAGTCTTTATCTGCAACGAGTGCATTGCCCTGTGCAATGACATCATCCGCGAAGAAAGCAGCCAGACCGCCGCCATCGGCCCGCAAACGCCGGAAGGCAAGCCGTTGCCGCTGCCGACCGAGATTCGCGCCGTGCTGGACCAATACGTCATCGGCCAGGAACGCGCCAAGAAAATTCTCTCCGTCGCGGTCTACAACCACTACAAGCGCCTGGCGACCGGCACCACCAGTGGTGAGGTCGAACTGTCTAAGTCGAACATCCTGCTGATCGGGCCGACCGGCTCCGGCAAGACTTTGCTGGCGCAAACGCTGGCCAAGTTGCTTGACGTGCCGTTCGTGATCGCCGATGCCACCACGCTGACCGAAGCCGGTTACGTGGGCGAGGATGTCGAGCACATCATCGCCAAATTGCTGGCGCAGAGCGATTACGACGTGGAAAAGGCGCAACGCGGCATCGTCTACATCGACGAAATCGACAAGATCGCCCGCAAGTCGGAAAACCCCTCGATCACCCGCGACGTTTCGGGTGAAGGCGTGCAGCAGGCGCTGCTCAAGCTCATCGAAGGCACGGTTGCTTCCGTGCCGCCGCACGGCGGGCGCAAGCATCCGAACCAGGACATGCCGCAGGTCGATACCACCAACATCCTCTTCATTTGCGGCGGCGCATTCGAGGGGCTGGGTAAAATCATCCGCAACCGTTCGGTCAAGGGTGGAATCGGCTTCGGTGCCGAGGTCGTCAACAAGGAAGACCAGAGCAACGCCGTCAGTCGCCTGCACGAAGTCGAACCGGACGATCTGATCCGCTTCGGCTTGATCCCGGAGTTTGTCGGCCGTCTGCCCGTGACCGCGACGCTGGAAGAACTCGACGAAGCCGCGCTGATCACCATCCTGACCGAGCCGAAGAACGCGCTGGTCAAGCAATACCAGAAGCTGTTCGAGATGGAAGGCGTGGAGCTCGAAGTTGAATCGCCCGCATTGGCCGCCATTGCCCGCAAGGCGATGGAACGCAAGACCGGCGCGCGCGGCCTGCGTTCGATCCTGGAAGCCGCGCTGCTCGATACCATGTACGAGCTGCCAGCCATGGAAGGCGTGGCCCGTGTGGTATTCAACGAGGCCGTTATCAACGAACAGAAACCGCCGGTTCTGGTTCATGCAGACGAGAACCAGTCCGAGGCTGCATAAAAAAGGGTGAGACAAACCGTTCGCCGCGGGCGGACGGCTTGTTTTGGTTGTCCGGGTTGAATTTGCCGGGCAGGCGCCCATTATTTATTGTCTGAATCCAATTTAAATTCTGCATAGAGCCATCATGTCCGATACCCAAGCATTGCCATTAGAACTCGGCTCTTTCCCCATGTTGCCGTTGCGGGATGTGGTCGTGTTCCCGCACATGGTCATCCCGCTGTTTGTCGGGCGGCCCAAATCCATTCGCGCGCTGGAAGCCGCTGTTGACGATGGCCGCTATATCCTTCTGGCTGCACAGAAAAATGCCGCCAAGGATGAGCCGGAGCTGACCGACATCTATCCGGTAGGCACCATCGCGACCGTATTGCAATTGCTCAAGCTGCCCGACGGTACGGTCAAGGTACTGGTCGAAGGCGTGCAGCGTGCCCATGTCGAATCGCTGACCGATGACGAAGGCTTCTTCCGTGCAGGGGCAACGCCGCTCGCGCAGGACGATGGTCTCAACCACGAAATCGAGGCCATGCGCCGCGCGTTGGTGACGCAGTTCGATCAGTACGTGAAACTGAACAAGAAGATTCCGCCAGAAATCCTCGCCTCGCTGTCCGGCATCGAATCGGCCAGTCGCCTTGCGGATACGATCGCCGCGCACCTGCCGCTCAAGCTGGAACAGAAGCAGTCCATCCTTGAGATGATCGACGTCAAGAAGCGTCTGGAGCATCTCCTCAAGCAACTGGAAACCGAGCTCGACATCCTGCAGGTCGAAAAGCGCATCCGTGGCCGCGTCAAGCGCCAGATGGAAAAGAGCCAGCGCGAGTATTACCTCAATGAGCAGGTGAAGGCGATCCAGAAGGAGCTTGGTGAGATCGACGAAAACGCCGATCTGGACGATCTGGAAAAGCGCATCAAGACCGCCGGCATGAGCAAGGAAGCGCGCGAGAAGGCTGAAGGCGAACTCAAAAAGCTGCGCATGATGTCGCCGATGTCGGCCGAAGCGACCGTGGTGCGCAACTACATCGACACGATCCTTTCCCTGCCTTGGAAGAAGCATTCCAAGATCAGCAAGGATATTGTGGCGGCAGAAGAAACGCTGGATACGGATCACTACGGCCTGGAAAAGGTCAAGGAGCGCATCGTTGAATACCTCGCGGTGCAAAGTCGCGTCGACAAACTCAAGGCGCCGATCCTCTGTCTAGTTGGGCCGCCCGGTGTCGGCAAGACCTCGTTGGGCGAAAGCATCGCCCGCGCGACGGGACGCAAGTTTGTGCGTATGGCATTGGGTGGCATGCGCGACGAGGCTGAAATCCGTGGTCACCGTCGCACCTACATCGGTTCGATGCCGGGCAAGATCCTGCAGTCGATGACCAAGGTCGGCGTGAAGAACCCCCTGTTCCTGCTCGACGAAGTGGACAAGCTTGGTGCGGATTTTCGCGGCGATCCGTCGTCGGCACTGCTTGAAGTGCTCGATCCGGAGCAGAACCACGCCTTCAGCGACCATTACCTCGAAGTCGATTACGACCTCTCCGACGTGATGTTCGTGGCTACGGCCAATACGCTGAACATCCCGCCGGCGTTGCTCGACCGTATGGAAGTGATCCGTCTTTCAGGCTACACGGAAGACGAAAAGGTCAACATCGCGCTCAAATACCTGGTTCCGAAGCAGATCAGGGCCAACGGCGTGAAGGAGGGCGAGCTTGCCATCACCGAAGGTGCGGTGCGCGACATTGTGCGTTACTACACACGTGAAGCCGGGGTGCGTAGCCTGGATCGCGAAATCGCCCGCATCTGCCGCAAGGTGATCAAGGGCTTGCTGACAAAGCCGTCAGGCAAGAAGATTTCGGTGACGCCAAAGAATCTCGACAAGTATCTGGGAGTACGCCGCTTCGAATATGGCAAAGCGGAATCGCAGAACCAGGTCGGCCAGGTGACCGGCCTTGCCTGGACCGAAGTCGGCGGCGAGCTCCTGACCATCGAAGCCGCCAAGCTGCCCGGCAAGGGCAAGATGATCCAGACCGGCAAGCTCGGCGACGTGATGCAGGAATCGATCCAGACCGCGCTTTCGGTGGTTCGCAGCCGCGCCACGCTGCTGGGAATCGACCCCGAGTTTCATCAGAAGAACGATATCCATATCCATATGCCGGAAGGCGCCACTCCCAAGGATGGCCCGTCTGCCGGTATTGCGATTGCAACGGCCATGGTGTCGGTCCTGACCGGCATCCCGGTACGGTGCGATGTGGCCATGACGGGGGAAATCACCCTGCGTGGCGAAGTGCTGCCTATCGGCGGCCTGAAGGAAAAACTGCTGGCAGCACACCGGGGAGGAATCAAGCATGTATTGATTCCCGAAGGCAACGTCAAGGACTTGTCGGAGATTCCTGACAATGTCAAACGCGGCTTGGCCATTCATTCGGTCAAATGGTTTGACCAAGTGCTGGGGTATGCGCTTGAGCATCAGCCTGAGCCGTTGCCGGCAGCGGAAGAAGCGCCAAAAACCGTACTGGGTCAAGGCGAAGTGGATTCAAGCCAGCCTCGGGTGAAACACTAGTTGACACGCGATTTTGTGGCTTGTTATAAAGCTCGGGTATTTCGTTTTACGCATCTACCCAACCAATAAATCTGAAAGGGGACGCAAGTGAATAAAACAGAACTGATCGACGCGATTGCAGAATCTGCCGGCCTGACCAAGGCACAAGCAGGCAAGGCACTGGATGCTACGGTTGAAGCCGTTACCAACGCTCTCAAGGCTGGTGACGAAGTAACACTGGTTGGTTTCGGTTCCTTCTACGTGGCCGATCGCGAAGCTCGCTCTGGCCGCAATCCGCGCACCGGCGAAACCATCGAGATCGCCGCAGCAAAACAGCCCAAATTCCGGGCTGGCAAAACCCTGAAAGATGCAGTACAATAATCGACTTTGCTGCTTTCGATAAAGGCAGCAAGGTTGTGCGATAAGGGTGGTTAGCTCAGTTGGTTAGAGCGCCTGCTTCACACGCAGGAGGTCGGTGGTTCGAATCCACTACTACCCACCAGAAAATACGGTTGTAATAAAAAATTTTTCTGGTAGAATGCGCAGCTCTGATCTGGAGCGGTAGTTCAGTTGGTTAGAATACCGGCCTGTCACGCCGGGGGTCGCGGGTTCGAGTCCCGTCCGCTCCGCCAGATTTCTTGAAAAGGACAAGCGTAAAGCTTGTCCTTTTTTCATTTCAAAATTGCCAGTGATTTTCGCCTTCGCCTTGGCGTGTCATCCGCGCTATCTGTGTGTCTCTGTCTCGCAAGGGTTCTGTTTGGAGCCGAAATAAATGATTGCACGACCGCCGGGCTTTGCTACGCTGAGAGTTGCTTCATTTTGCCGTCAGTAACCATGAAAAAAATCCTGCTTGGCTTGTTGTTTCTTGGTGCGTCTGTTTGTTTGCCAGCAAAAACCATTGCCCGGAACCCGATGCTGGGTGAGCAGGTGACAAAAATTCCTGTTGTCGCGAAAGGCTTGATCGATACGACTGTATTGCTTGAGACGACCCTCTTCATTCCTCCCGGTTCCGGGCCATTTCCGATAGTTGTCATGAATCACGGCAAAGCCAGTGGAAACAATGTCTTCCAGGCCCGTTCGCGCCCTCTCCATATCGTGCTCGAGTTCCTGAGGCGCGGCTATGTCGTTGTGGTTCCCAATCGGCGGGGTTTTTCCGAGTCGGAGGGGAGTCAGCCGACGGGTATGGGGTGCGGTCTCCAGTATGAGAGCGGCCTCGACAATGCCGATGACGTGATCGGTGTGCTTGACTGGGTGGTCAAGCAATCCTGGGCGGACAAGAACAGCATTCTGGTGATGGGGCAATCACATGGCGGTTTGACGACTCTGGCGCTGGGCGCTCGTGGATATCCTGGTGTAAAGGGATTGGTCAATTTTGCTGGCGTGCTTCGCGGGTCGAACTGCAATTGGGAACCGGGCATGATTAGCGCCATGAGTCGCTATGGACGCACAAGCAACCCGCCTTCGCTCTGGTTTTACGGCGCCAATGACAGCTACACAGGCCCGGAGTTGGCCCAAAGATTCATGGATGCCTATACCAAGGCTGGTGGAAGGGCGCGGCTGGTTGCTTTTGGTGTTTTTGGGCAGGATGCACACGGCATGTCCGGGAGTGCCGAAGGCGTCAAAATCTGGCTGCCCGATGTCGAGGCTTTTTTGAGGCAAATCGGCTTGCCGGCGAAAATAGTCAATCCCATCCCGGATAGTGTCATCCGGCATGGCATCAACATTCCGCCCCCCAGTGGTTTTGCAAGGCTGGAAGATTCGGCGGCAGTCCCTTACCTTGAGGAGGTCGGTCGAAAGGGATATGCGGCGTTTCTGAAGAGGGTAAGCCCGCGTGCTTTCTCGATCAGTTCATCCGGCGGGTGGGGGTGGGCCAGTGGCACGAATGCAGCCAGCAGGTCTATCGATTTTTGTCTGAAAAAAAGCAATGGCGCGCCCTGTCAGCTCTATGCCGTAGACGATGAAGTCGTTTGGAGTGCCGGTCGGGATGGTGGCGCAAGTCGATGATGTCTATTGAGCATTGGGATGTTGAGGAAGGGGCAGGAAGAAAAAACCGTGCGAATGCTGACTTGCGTGCAGGCATGTCTAGTAGCCAGTCACACAGATTCTGCTATGTTCGTCACGCCCTGCATCCCCATGCGCTTTGTCGCTCATCCTCGCCATAGCCCTGTTATGGTTGCGGTTCACTTCGTGCGCATGGGGCGCCGATGCGCGCCTCTGCATCCACGCGAACCTGCTTGACTGACTACTAGATGCACAAAAGGCGGCATTGCGCCGCCTTTGTGTATCTCCGTCGGGACGGATCAGTGAATGCCGCCTGCAGCCTTGTAGCGGCTTTCCATGCGGTCTACGATGGCTGCCAGCCCCAGGGTCATGACCAGGTAGATGAGGGAGATGACCAGATAGGGTTCGCCGTAGCGCGAATAGGTGCCTGCAACCGTGCGCGCGGCAAAGGCGAGTTCTGCCAGGCCGATTGCGGAAACCAGCGAGCTGTCCTTGAGCAGCATGATGGCTTCGTTGCCCAAGGGCGGCAGCATGCGGCGGAAAGCCTGGGGTACGATCACGAAGCGCATGGTTTGCCAGTAATCCATGCCCAGCGAGCGTGAAGCTTCGAACTGCCCCTTGTGGATCGACTGAATGCCGGCGCGGAAGATTTCGGTGATGTAGGCGCCGGAATTCAGGGTTAGTGCCACGAGGCCGGATGTGAGGGCGCCGTAATCCTGGCGTAGCGTGGCGGCCAGGTCTCCCGTGATCAGCCAGCCTTCGTCGGGGTGGATGAAGATGGGGATCACGGAGAAGTGGATCAGCAGGATCTGCACGAACAGCGGCGTACCACGGAAGAACGTGACATAGGCGCTCGAAGGCCAGCGCACCAGAAAACGGATGGGGTATTTCCACGGGCCATGCTGGACCTCGGCAAGCCGCGCCATGCCGCAGAACAGGCCAATGAGGGTTCCCAGGATCACGGCTACCACCGTGATTCCAAGCGTCATCTTCAGGCCGTCAATGAAGAGCTCCCGGTATTCCCAGATGTTCTGCAACTGGAAATCTTCCAGGAGGGGAACGGCTTGTTGTGCGTGTTCCCAGAAAGTAATGAAATCCATGGTCTTCTTAAACTTTACAAGTGAAAAAGAAGCGGGCCCCTCGGGGCCGCGCTTCTTTGTATCGGGACGTCGACCGGCTTACTTGCCGAAATATTTCTTGTAGATCTTGTCGTAGGTGCCGTCTTTCTTGATGGCATCGAGGCCCTTGTTGATTTTTGCGAGCAGCTCCTTGTTGCCCTTCTTTACTGCGATGCCGTAGAACTCTTTTTCGAAGCTCGGGTCGTCGATGAGCTTCAGTTTGCTGTTCTTGTTGTTGGCAATGAAATTGACCACTACGCCGTTGTCTGCCACCACGGCGCGTACGCCACCGTTTTGCAGTTCCTTGATGGCCAGCGGAGTGCTTTCAAAGCGCTTGATGTTGGAGCTGGTTTTGCCTTGCAGCTTTTGGACGGCTTCGTCGCCGGTGGTGCCGGTTTGTACGCCGACCTTGACGTTCTTCAGGTCTTCGAATTTGGTGACCTTGCTCTTTTGTGAAACGGCGATCAGTTGCTTGGCTTCAAAATACGGCTTGGAGAAATCCATCGACTGGGTACGTTCCTTGGTGATGGTCACCGCAGAGATCACGATGTCGCGTTCGCCGGTGTTCAGCGTTGCGAAAATGCCTTCCCAGGGGGTGTTGATGAATTTCACTTCGAAACCGGCTTTGGCGGCAACGGCCTTGAGGATTTCTACGTCGAAGCCAACGATTTCTTTTTTCTCGTTCTGCGATTCGAACGGGGCATAGGCAGCATCGGTACCAACCTGGTAAACCTTGGCGGCTTGTGCGGAGGTGGCAAGCAGCAAACCAGCGATCAGGCTGCCGGTGGCGGCGAGGAACTTGCGGCGAATCATTGGGTTCTCCTGAGTAATAGAAATCCGGACGTTTGATTGCGCCACAGCCCGGCGCGCGCTAATGATAACCGATGAGGGCGACGATGTATCCGGATGGCGTGTGAGGGAAAACCCTAGTTTTTGTCGTTGTCGCTGACAAAACTGCGCGTGGTCAACCCAATTTGGGCTGTGTCTTGACACTTGTGTGCAACTGTGTTTTTTAGTTGACCAATTCTTCGATGGTGCGAGTTTCTTCAATGCCATCGGCAAGCCGGGCGGCAAATTCGGCGGGGTCGATGTTTAATGCGGCAAGTATGTCTTGAGGCAGCGCGGCCATGATTTCTTCCGGCGCATGGGCCTGTCTGGTCAGTTTCGACAGGCTGATGGCCAGATTCAAGATCAGCCCCAGCGATCCGCATTCCGGGTGTGTCAGGGGGGCGGCCTGATGCAGGATTGCCAATCGGAACGATTCGGGGAAACTCCAGCGCCTTGCAAGCTCTGCACCTATCTCGATGTAATCAAAACCGATATTGGCATCCTCCAGCGCTTGCCGGTCTCCGCCTTCGGCTGTCCATTTGTCGATCCTGATTGCAATGTCGGGAGCGACGACATGCAGCAGCAGTTCGCCGATGTTGTGGATCAATCCGCAAGTGAAAGCGGCTTCGGTATCTTGCTTGCACAGGCTCGCTAGCCAGCGGCAGTAAGCTGCAACCTCCAGGCTGTTGCGCCAGAACTGCCTGCGGTCGAAATTTTGTGTGGCGACGAATGCGCCCGTGATTCCGGAGGCGACAACAAGCGTGCGCAGGGTGGTGAAACCGAGCACCATGGCTGCCTCGTGGAGTGAGCCGATGCGGTGTGTGGTGGCGAAATGCGCCGAGTTCGCGAGTCGCAGTGTCTTGGCCGCAATGACCTGGTCGAGTGCAATCTTGGATGCGATATCGCCCAAGTCGATGCCCGGTTTTCCAAAACTGTCGATCAGCTCATGGACGACCTTGGGAACGGTGGGCAAACGGTGGGTTTGTTCGAATACGTCTTCCAGTTTCATTTTTCGTCCCTTTGCCCGAGTGCGAATGGCGTAAGCGGTTTTCTTGTGTGCAGTAATGCTAGGTGTCATCGACTCAAGATTCAAGCCGACCAAGGCCGAAAAAAAGCCGCCGGGCAGGCCGGCGGCTTTATCGATTGAACCGGATCAGTTGTTCCGGGTTTCAACCTGTTCCAGTTGCGGCGCTTCGGCGGTGGCTGGGCTGGCAGGTTTGTTGCGTCGGCGTGCGGGAGCATGGGTTTCTGTTTCCTGCGCGGTGACAATGGCTGCAGGGGCCGGTGTATTGCTGGTTTCCACCAGTTGCAGCGGTTCTACCTCGGTTACCGCAGCGCTCTGCTTGCGTGCATCGCTGCGACGACGGCGTTGCGGAACAGCAACGGCAGGAACCTCGGCGGTGACTGTTTCTGCCGCGACTTTGGTGGCAACCATTTCCAAGCCTGCATCTTCTGGTGTGCCGATTTCGATGGCTGGGGCGACAGCGACCGGTGCGGGCGGGACGATTTCGACAGGAGTCGGTTCGATGGCAGCAGGCGCGGGCGCTTCAGCTACGGTTTCCTGCACAACGGCTTCGGCTTGGACAGGAGCCGGTTGTACGGTCTCTTTCACTGCCGGTACGGTTTCGGCGACCGGTGCCGCTGTTTCTGCAACTGCAGGTGCGGTTACGGCTTCTGTTGCGGCAACGACTGTTACGGCGGCAGCTGTGGCAACCAGCGCTTCGACAACCGGTGCGGCTTCGACCGGTGCGGCGACTTCCGTGGTTTCCTGTCCGGACGTTTCTGCACGTGCTTCATTGCGGTCGCGTTTGTCACCGTTGCGGCGGCGGCGGCGGCGGCGCGGTTCGGCGGTTTCTCCGGACTCGGCAGCTACGCTGACCGGGGCGGAGGCAACCGGTTCCAGGGCCTCGACGGGCTTGGTTTCCTCTGCCGGGCGAGCCTGCTTTTCGGCTTCGGCGCGGGCAGCTGCGCGTTCGGCGCGGCTGGGGCGCTCGGCGCGTTCCTGCTGTTGACGTTCGCTGCGTGTCTGCTTGGCCTGGTCTTCCTCAATGCGTGGCTTGGCGCTGCGGCGCGGCTGTTGTTCCTCGGAGCGCTCGTTACGTTCGGAGCGCTCGTTACGGTTGCGTTCCCCGCGTTCCCCGCGTTCGCGGCGCTCGCTGCGTTCCCCGCGTTCGGTGCGTTCGGTGCGTTCGGTGCGTTCGGTGCGGCGACGAGGCGCTTTCTGTTCCGGTTTCTTCTCTTCTACCACCGGTTCGGATTTGAACCAGCTCGTGATGCGTTGCCAGAGCGAGGGTGATTCATCAGCCTTTGCCTCTTTGGTCTCGCGTTTGGAAACCGGTGCGGGTTGTTCCGGCGTGACGCCCTTGACGACGGCTTCCTGGCGCTTGGCTTGGTCTTCCTTGGCCTTGTTGGGTTGGTACCCTTCAGTCTCCGGCTGTTCAACCATGCGGTAGGAAGGGAGGATATCCTCGACCTGGTTGAGTTCGTCGTGGCGCAGGCGCAGCACGCTGTAGTTCGGCGTTTCGAGGTGCATGTTCGGGATCAGCACCACGTTGACCTTGAGACGTGCTTCAACGGCAAACAGTTCGGCACGCTTTTCGTTCAGCAGGAAAGTGGCGACGTCGACCGGAACCTGGGCATGTACGGCACCGGTGTTGTCCTTCATGGCCTCTTCCTGAATGATGCGCAGGATATGCAGGGCCGAGGATTCGATGCCGCGAATGAAGCCGGTGCCATGGCAGCGCGGGCAGGCGATGTGGCTGGTTTCTTCCAGGCTTGGCTGCAGACGCTGACGGGAGAGTTCCATCAGGCCGAAGCGGCTGATCTTGCCGGTCTGCACGCGGGCGCGGTCGTGATGCAGGGCATCGCGCACACGGTTTTCGACATCCCGCTGGTTCTTCGGGTTTTCCATGTCGATGAAGTCGATGACGATCAGGCCGCCCATGTCGCGCAGGCGCATCTGGCGTGCGATTTCGTCGGCAGCTTCGAGGTTGGTGCGCAACGCGGTTTCCTCGATGTCGCCGCCGCGGGTGGCGCGCGCCGAGTTCACGTCGATGGACCAGAGCGCTTCGGTGCGGTCGATCACGATCGCGCCGCCGGAAGGCAGCGAGACTTCACGGGCGTAGGCGGTTTCAATCTGGTGTTCGATCTGGAAACGCGAGAACAGCGGTACGTCATCCTGATAGAGCTTTACGCGGCCGACGTTGCCGGGCATGACGTGACTCATGAACTGCTGGGCTTGTTCGTAGATGCCAGCGCTGTCGATCAGGATCTCGCCGATGTCGGGCTGGAAGTAGTCGCGGATCGCGCGGATGACGAGGCTGGATTCCTGGTAGATCAGAAATGCGCCATGCTGTGCATGCGCAGCGCCGTCGATGGCGGTCCACAGTTGCAGCAGGTAGTTCAGATCCCACTGCAGTTCTTCGGCTGTGCGGCCGATGGCTGCGGTGCGGGCGATGAGGCTCATGCCGGCCGGTGTGGTGAGCTGGTCGAGTGCGGCGCGCAGTTCATTGCGCTCTTCGCCTTCGATGCGACGCGATACGCCACCGCCGCGCGGGTTGTTCGGCATGAGCACCAGGTAACGGCCGGCAAGGCTGATGTAGGTGGTCAGCGCCGCGCCCTTGTTGCCGCGTTCGTCCTTTTCGACCTGAACGATGAGTTCCTGGCCTTCTCGCAGGTTTTCCAGCATGCGGCCGCGACCGCCTTCGCCGTCACCGAGGTAGGCGCGGGCGATTTCCTTGAAGGGAAGAAAGCCGTGCCGATCACAGCCGTAATCGACGAAACAGGCTTCGAGCGAGGGCTCGATGCGGGTGATGATACCCTTGTAGATGTTGGACTTGCGTTGTTCCTTGCCGACCGATTCGATGTCGAGGTCGATCAGCTTTTGCCCGTCCACTATGGCAACGCGCAGCTCTTCGGCTTGCGTTGCATTGAATAGCATGCGTTTCATAAGGTCTCCTGCGCGCACTGATACGGCAGGAAAGCGGCACAAGCCGCCAGGCCGGAGGGCCGGAACCGAGGCAGGACTCAGCCGGGTCGACGAAGTCGAAGCGGATAGGTCATGGGTCGGGCGGAGTCAAAGGGGCCGGGCGGTTTTCTCCTTGGCAATTCTCGGGGTGTGCTTGCTTTAACGGGTTCCGTACCGGGTACGTTGCCCAAGAACCTGTTCGTGATCTTGCTGCGAGACTGTGATCGGGGCTCATGCGCCGTTCAAAATCCTCATGTACTCCCCGTACATTCCGGTTTTGTGCTGCGCTTCACGCCGCTGACTGTCTTTTGCGACAGACCGTGAACAAGTTCCAAAAATTTTGTTCAGTGCGCGATTCTGGTGAATCAATTCAAATATCACTGCTCTGGTTGCGGTGAGCGAAATTAACCGCTACCCGGATCGGGTCGGCTCTGCCGGAGGCCATGGCGAGTCCCGCGCAAATTCTTCCAGCGGGTTGGCCGTGGAACGGTGCAGGTCAGGACCTGCGGCGGGATGGAAATCGCCTGCCAAATGGGCAGAGGGATGACAAAGATCGGGATAAAATTGGGAGGGCGCATTGCGCCTACCGACCTCGCGGACTCAAAAAACCGTTCGCCGCGGGCATCCGCTGCGGTTTAACATATGCGCAGCGAATTGAGAGTATATGTCAACATGACTGGCACAGGCAAAGTATCCGTAACATTTCATTCGATCGGCCCGGACGAGGCCGGGCAGCGGTTGGACAATTTTCTGCTGCGTCTCTTGAAGGGGGTGCCGAAAAGCCATGTCTACCGCATTGTTCGTGCCGGCGAAGTGCGCGTAAACAAAGGGCGGGCGGATGTGACTTACCGGTTGGCTGATGGCGATGTGGTGCGCGTCCCTCCAGTGCGCGTTGCGGAAAAACCGGACGTTTCGACGGTGACCGCAGCCGCGCCGCATATCGAAGTTCCCGTGATTTATGAAGACGAGGCGCTGATCGCGCTCAACAAGCCGGCTGGCTTGGCCGTGCATGGCGGTTCGGGTTTGAGCTATGGTGTGATCGAGTTGTTGCGCGCCCAGCGCCCGCAAGCCAAATTCCTGGAGCTGGTACACCGGCTGGACCGCGAAACATCCGGTATCCTGCTGGTGGCCAAGAAGCGCTCCGCGCTGACGAAACTGCACGAAATGCTGCGCGACAACCACCAGATCGACAAGCGCTACCTGGCGCTTACTGCGGGAGTGTGGCCCAATCCGCGCAGCCATGTGCGCTTCAAGTTGTTCAAATACCTGACGGACGAGGGGGAGCGCCGGGTGCGGGTATCCGACGAGGGCCTGACTTCGCATACCGTCATCAATCGGCGTGAAGTATGGGCCGACTGCTCGCTGGTGGAATGCGAACTCAAAACCGGACGTACTCACCAGATCCGTGTGCATCTGGCACACTCCGGTTTTCCGATCGCGGGCGACGACAAGTACGGCGATCCCTCGGCCAACAAGGTGTTTGCCAGGCGCGGCCTGCGCCGGATGTTCCTGCATGCGTGGCGTCTGGTGCTGGTTCATCCGCTGACCGGTGAGCGGCTGGAACTTGAGGCGCCGCTGCCCGTCGAATTGCAATCCTTTGTGAATACTCTTTGAAAGAAACAGCCTGAATGAATCCGCAAGCCCAATGTCCGACCGGTCGCCACTACGATCTCCTTGTTTTCGATTGGGATGGAACGTTGATGGACTCGACCTCGACGATCGTCCATGCCATCCAGGCCGCATTCCGCGATCTGGGCAAGCCCGTTCCGCCCGCGCGCGATTGCCGTTTCGTGATCGGCTATGCGTTGAAAGAGGCGATCCATTACCTGGCGCCACATTCAGATGACGCCGAGCTGGTCCGGCTGGTCGAAGCCTACAGGCACCATTTCGTGACGGGGGAACGGAAGCTGGAGCTGTTCGACGGCGTGCTGGAATATCTGCCGCGTCTGCGCGATGCCGGTTACATGATGGCGGTAGCAACCGGCAAGGCGCGCGGGGGGCTGAACCGCATGCTGGATCTGACCGGAATCGGTCCCTTGTTTGACGTGACGCGCTGCGCCGACGAGGCGTTCTCCAAGCCGCATCCGGCCATGCTGGAATACATCATCGACTTTACCGGTGCCGAGCCTTCGAGGACGCTGATGATCGGCGATACCACCCACGATCTGCAACTGGCGATCAATGCCGGGACTTGGGGCGCAGCGCTTTCCTACGGTGCGCACCCGCTTGAGGACATGCTGCACCTGAAACCAGTTGCGCATTTCGACGATTTCCCGTCGCTGGCCCGTTGGCTGCTGGAAGGAGAAAAATAATGAACGACGAAGCGCAACGCCAGGTGCTGGCGGAAGTCCTGACCGCCAACCTCAAGGAGCAGCGCAGCGCGCGCCGCTGGGGGATTTTCTTCAAATCGCTGACCTTTCTTTGGCTGTTTTCCTTGCTGGTCATGCTGGGGTTGAGCGACAAAGGCACGGACGCCAAGGGTGGGCCGCATACCGCACTGGTAAACCTGGAAGGCACGATTGCTGCGGGCGGGGATGTCGATGGCGGGCGGATTCTTGAAAGCCTGCGCGCGGCATTCGAGGACAAGAACACGAAAGCGGTGATCCTGCGCGCCAACAGCCCCGGCGGCAGTCCGGTTCAGGCCGGCATCATCAACGACGAGATTCGCCGGCTGCGTCACAAGTATCCCGATGTGCCGCTGTACGCCGTGATCGGCGACATCTGCGCATCCGGATGCTATTACGTGGCCGCCGCTGCGGACCGCATCTATGCCGACAAAGCGAGCATCGTCGGATCGATCGGCGTTCTGATGGACGGTTTCGGCTTTACCGGCACCATGGAGAAATTCGGCATCGAGCGTCGTCTGGTGACTGCTGGTTCCAACAAGGGTTTTCTTGATCCGTTCTCGCCTCTGAAGCCGGAACAGCGTCAGAAGGCGCAAGTCATGCTCAATGAGGTTCATCAGCAGTTTATCGACGTGGTCAAGGCCGGGCGCGGCGATCGGCTGGTCAACAGCCCGGAATTATTCTCAGGCTTGGTGTGGAGCGGCGCAACCGCCAAAAAAATGGGGCTGGTTGATGATCTGGGTTCGGTGGATGGCGTCGCGCGCGAAGTGGTCAAGGTCGAGGAAATCGTCGATTTCACGAGCAAACCGTCCTGGACAGACCGCGTGGCACGCCAGATCGGCGCTGCGGCAGCCGACAGGATTTCTGCCAAACTGGATATACAGCTCAGATAGGGAGAGCGCCCATGGCACGCAAGCCCAGGCATGTCGAGCATGAAAACCACGAACGCTGGCTGGTGTCCTATGCCGATTTCATCACGCTGCTGTTTGCCTTTTTCGTGGTGATGTATGCGATATCCTCGGTTAACGAGGGTAAATACAAGGTGTTGTCCGATTCGCTGGTCAATGCTTTCCAGAACGTGCCGCCCACGTCCCCGAACCAGCAGCAGAGCAGGCAGCTTCTGATGGGGGCTGCGCCGAAAGAGATCAAATTGCCGACACCTTCCGCCGATCCGCAGAAACGCGATCCGAAAGCCGATGAACAGGCGCGCAAGATGCAGGGCATGGCAGGCAACATCAAGCAATCTCTCGGGCCGTTCATCGATCAGGGCAAGGTGCGGGTGACGCAATCGCGGCGCGGAATCGCCATCGAGATCAACGATTCCGTGTTGTTCAATCCGGCCAAGGCGGATCTGCAGGGCGATTCAATCGCGATGCTGCGTGCGGTGGCCGACATGGTGACGAAAACCGATAACCTGATCCAGATCGAAGGGCATACCGACAACGTGCCCATCAACACCGCACAGTTTCCGTCGAATTGGGAGCTTTCCAGTGCCCGCGCTGCAAGCGTGGTGCGCGTATTTGCCGAAACCGGCATTGCGCCGCAGCGTCTGGTGGTGATCGGCTATGCCGACCAGCGCCCGGTGGAAAGCAACGACAAGGTCGAGGGCAGGGCGCGCAACCGGCGCGTGACGCTCAACATCCTGGCGGACAACCGGGACGAAGTGGCCGTTCTGGCACCTTGATCCGTTTGCGGGAGCGAGTTTTATGGTCTGGATCGTAACGAAGTATTTGATGACTGCTGCGGTCGTGGTGCTGGTGTCCGAGGTGGCCAAGCGTAGTGACAAGCTTGGCGGCCTCGTTGCTGCGCTTCCTTTGGTGACGATCCTGGCGTTGGTCTGGCTGCATGTCGAGCAGCAACCGCAGGAAAAAATTGCCAGCCATGCGTGGTACACGTTCTGGTACGTTGTGCCGACACTGCCGATGTTCCTCGCGTTTCCTTTCTTGTTGCCGCGCCTTGGGTTCTGGCCGACGTTGCTTGCCTGTGTCCTGATTACGCTGGTGTGTTTCGGAGTTTTTGCCTTGGCGGTTCGCGGCTTGGGCGTGGAATTGCTGTAACCGGCGGGTCGTGGAAATGAACAAAGCCGCCCGAGGGCGGCTTTGTTTCGATCGGCAGGTGAGCGAGCGGGCGTAGGGTGCGCCGTGCGCACCTTGCGCAGCCGCCTGCGGTCAGTTGTCGACCTGGTAGTTCGGCGCTTCCTTGGTAATCTGCACGTCGTGAACGTGCGATTCGCGGATGCCTGCAGCGGTGATCTGCACGAACTCGGCCTTCTCGTGCATTTCGGCAATGCTCTTGCAGCCGAGGTAGCCCATCGAGGAGCGCAGGCCGCCCATGAGCTGGTGCACGATGGCGGTCAGCGGGCCCTTGTAGGCGACGCGGCCTTCAATGCCTTCCGGAACCAGCTTGTCGGCGTTGTTGACGTTGTCCTGGAAATAGCGGTCAGACGAACCCTGCTGCATCGCGCCCAGCGAGCCCATGCCGCGGTAGCTCTTGTAGCTGCGGCCCTGGAACAGCTCGACTTCGCCCGGTGCTTCTTCGGTGCCGGCGAACAGGCCGCCGAGCATCACGCAGTTCGCGCCAGCAGCCAGCGCTTTGGCGATGTCGCCGGAGAAGCGGATGCCGCCGTCGGCGATCAGCGGAACGCCGGTGTCCTTGAGCGCTTCGGCAACGTTGGCAACCGCGGTAATCTGCGGAACGCCGACGCCGGCCACGATACGGGTGGTACAGATCGAGCCGGGGCCGATACCGACCTTGACGGCGTCGGCGCCTGCTTCGGCGAGTGCGAGTGCAGCGGCTGCGGTGGCGATGTTGCCGCCGATGACCTGGATTTGCGGGAAATTCTGCTTGACCCACTTCACGCGGTCGAGCACGCCCTGGCTGTGGCCGTGCGCGGTATCGACCACGATCACGTCGACACCGGCTTCGGCGAGCAGCGCGACGCGCTCTTCAGTGCCCGCGCCCACGCCAACGGCCGCGCCGACGCGCAGGCGGCCCTGCTCATCCTTGGCGGCGTTCGGGTGCTCGGAGGTCTTGATGATGTCTTTGACGGTGATCAGACCCTTGAGATGGAACGCATCGTCGACCACCAGCACGCGCTCCAGGCGGTGTTCGTGCATCAGACGGCGGGCTTCTTCGATGGATTCGCCTTCCTTGACGGTGATGAGGCGATCCTTGGGTGTCATGATCTCGGCGACCTTGGCATCCAGGCGCGATTCAAAGCGCAGGTCGCGGTTGGTGACGATGCCGACGAGCTCGCCGTTGTCCACCACCGGCAGGCCGGAAATGTTGTATTGGCGGGTCAGCGCCAGCACGTCGCGCACGGAAAGGTGCGGGGCGATGATGACCGGATCCTTGACGATGCCGGATTCATAGCGCTTGACCTTGGAGATCTCAAGCGCCTGGGCCTTGGCCGACATGTTCTTGTGCACGATACCGATGCCGCCTTCCTGGGCAATGGCAATTGCCAGGCGCGCTTCGGTCACTGTGTCCATGGCCGATGAAAGCACCGGCAGGTTCAGACGGATGTTGCGGGTAAGCTGGGTGGAGAGATCAACGTCGCGCGGCAGGATGTTGGAGTGTGCGGGAAGCAGCAGCACGTCGTCGAAGGTTAGGGCTTTCTGGATGACTCGCATGGGTCGTTTCCTAAGACGGCAAAGCGGCATTATACCGAAAGAAAATGAGTAAGCCTATCGTGCGTGTGCATGTGAAGATGCACGGGCAGCGGGCTTCACCCAGGCATGCAGCAGTACCATCGCCAGCCCGGCGCAGCTGGCGGAAAACACGAATGCCGCCTGCGGGGAGAAAGCATCCCACAAGACGCCAAATACGAGAGAAGCCGGTAAAAGCAGAACGCCGGAAATCAGGTTGAACCAGCCGTAGGCCGTGCCCAGTTGCTCCCTGGGCGCGAGATCGGCGACGAAAGCTTTTTCCGCACCCTCGGTCGAGGCCATGAACAACCCGTAAGTGGCGAACAGCGGCCAGATCCAGAAGCCGTCGATGCCGTTGAATCCCAGCAGGAAATAGAACAGCGCGTAGATCAACCATCCGTCCGTGATCAGACGGATGCGGCCAAGCTTGTCCGACAGCGCTGAAAGCGGGGTGGCAAACAGCATGGCGACCAGCGAAACCAGCCCCCATAGCAGCGGAATCTGGTATTCCGCCACGCCCAGCGAGCGGGCGCGCAACAGCAGGAACATGTTGGACGAATTGCCCAGCGTGAACAGCGCCAGCACGATCAGGTAGCGCTTGAAAACCGGTGGCAGGCCGGAAAAGGTCCACGAAGGCTTGGGTTTGTCGGCCGGAGGAGGGGGCGTTTCCGGTTCGTGGATGCGCAGGGTTAGCAAGACAACCAGAATGCCGGGAATCAGCGTCCAGAGAAAGACGTTCTTCAGCGGCACGCCCAGCCATAACAGGAGCGCAGCGGCCAGCGGGCCGATGACCGCGCCCGCGTTGTCCAGGCTGCGGTGTAGGCCGAAAGCCAGCCCGCGCTGGTCGGCGGAGATTGAGCGCGCGAGCAGCGCATCGCGTGGCGAACTTCGCAGGCCTTTGCCCACGCGGTCGGCAAAACGCAGGAAGCCTATCCAGTACCAGCTTGCGGCGAATGCGATCAGCGGTCGCCCGAGCGCGGCCAGGCTGTAGCCTGCCACCACCCACGGCTTGGCGCTGCGCATGCGGTCGGCAATGACGCCGGCGAAGAGCTTCAGCAGACTGCCGAGTGCTTCGGCGACGCCCTCGATCAGCCCCAGTGTGCGTGGTCCCGCCATCAGTACGGAAGCGAGATACAGCGGAACCAGGGGATAGATCAGCTCGCTGGCGCTGTCGTTGGCCAGACTGACGAACCCGAGCAACCAGACGGTGGAAGGCAGGGAGCGCAGCTTGGCGAGCATGAGCGTTTACTCGCCGCCCAGCCGGTCAAACTCCGCCGGGATGGAAACATAGAAGAGTTGGAGCTTCGTATGCCGCAGGTAATCCAGCAGCCGTGTCTTGTCGGCATCCGACAGGGCAAACACCACCTCGACCGGTTCCTCTCCCGCGAGTTCGATGAACGCGGCATCGTGCAGCACGCCGGAATGGCCGAAGCCGGCGATGGCGCGAAAGGCCGACCCGCCTGGCAATCCCAGTTTTCGGGCTTCCCTGAGCAGCCATTCATACAGCGGCAGACCCTGATGGTGTTCCTTTTCCTGCATGATGAACTTGAGGTAGTGGCCTTGCATGGTGAGTTCCTTTGTCAAAGCATTTGAACCACAGAGACACGGAGAATGGGTGCGTGCTGGTTGGTGTGCGATGCCCCTCTTTAAAAGATAGCCTAGGCGCGGATGAACAGGCGCAGCGACTGCAGCCCCAACCACGTCATCGTCAACGAGCCGGCCAGATGCACGCCTGCGGTCGTGATGGCCCAGCCCAACTGGCCGCGCAGCAGCAATGTGACTACTTCATTGGAAAAGGTGGAAAACGTGGTCAGCGCCCCGAGAAAGCCGGTGATCATGAAGAGCCGCGCTTCGGCCGGCAGCGAGCCGAAATGGGTAAAGACTGCCACGGACACCCCGATCAGATACCCGCCAGCCAGGTTGGCCACCAGCGTACCGATTGGTATGGTCGGAAAAACCGGGTTGAGCCACAGTCCGAGCCCCCAGCGCAGCAGCGCGCCGAGGGTGGCGCCTAACGAGATGGCGATGATTTGCGTGAGCATGAGTGACCTTATGCGTACAGCATGCCGCGGGCCAGTTCATGCGCCTTGGCTTCGCCGGCCAGCAAACGCACCAGTTCCAGCGCGAACATGCCGGCGGTTGCCGGGCCGCGCGACGTGGTCACGGGGCCGTCGGTGACGACGTTGTAGCTGCTGACGGTCGCGCCGTTCTCCACGAGCGGGCCTTCGCAGCCGGGGTAGCAACAGGCTTGGCGCCCCTTGAGGATGCCGGCCTTGGCCAGCGCCATCGGCGCAGCGCAAATCGCGGCGACCCGCTTGCCGCCGGCAAGATGGGCTTGCAGTCGTTGTGCCAGTGCCGGGCTGGCGATCATGTTCTGCGTGCCTTGCCCGCCGCCGGGCAGGATGATTGCATCGGCCAATGCGGTTGCGGCAGAGAAGGGCAGATCGGCCTGCATGGCGATGGCGTGCGCGCCATGGACGGTCAGGTTTTCCGTCAGCGAAACCAGCTTCACCTCCACGCCGGCGCGGCGCAGGATGTCGGCAATGCTGACCATTTCGATTTCTTCAAAGCCTTCGGCGAGGTAGACGTGTGCGAGTGCCATAGCGCTCTCCTGTAATGAATTCTTCTGGATTTTACGCCGCCATTACTGAAAAATCCCGCAGAGATACCGTCTTTGTCCTCAAAAGGAGGGCGCATGAAAACCGAATCCATCCAGCCGCTGGTCTGGGAATATGAAGTTCCGCTGTTCTCCCGCGAGATGCAGATGACCTGGCTGAAAGCGATGCTGGCTACGGCGCTGATCATGGTCGGGTTGTTTGTCGTGATCATGGGATCGGGCGGGCATTGGCGGGCGCTGGGTGGAATCGTGTCGATGCTGCTGGCGGTGGTCGGCGGTCTCTATGTTCTGGGGCTGCTGGTGATGCTGCTGGTGTTCCGGGGGCACAACCGCATGCGCTTCACGCTGGATGCGGACGGCATTCTCTGCGAAATCATCGACCGCACCGTAAAGCGCAGTAACCGGCTGGCGGTACTACTGGGGACGATTCTGATGGAGCCGCGCCTGCTGGGAGCCGGGTTGTTGAGTACGGCGGCTGAATCTACCCGGGTAGCGTGGTCGGGGCGTTTTATCGTGGAAGCGGACCCGCGCCGGCGCATCCTGCGCCTGAAAAACGGCTGGCGCACGCTGCTCTGGGTGTACTGCACACCAGAGAACTACGCCGCTGTGGCGCAGATTGTGCAGGAGCAAACCTCCCGCACTGGCAGTGCCCGGCGTTTGCCGGCGCGCCCCCCGTTGCCGGGCTACCTGTTGCGGACCGCGGGCGTGGTGCTGGCCTGCCTGCCGCTGTTCCTGATGTCCAAGGAATTCCGTACCACGCTGTTCATGCCGATTTTTACGCTCTGCTTTGCGCTGGCGACGTTGTGGCTGATCCATATCTTTGGCTATGTGGTGCTGGGCGGGCTGCTGGTGCAATGGTTCCAGACCGGCACCCGCCTGCTGGAAGTGCGCCGCTCGTGGTTGCGCCCCGGCAAGACCTACCAAGCTTGGGAAGTACTGGGGGGCGACGACATCAGCCTGCTGGTGTTGGGCGGCGTGGCGACGCTGGCCTTGGGCATCTACGCCTGGCGCGCCGTGCGCGGGCGCTGCCCGGCGGTGCTGGCGCGGGATCAGGCGGATATGGATGGGGACGAGTAAAGCCTTGAAAAACCAACGCCGGCACAAGGCCGGCGTTGGTGTGGAGTGATTGAATCAGCCGATGTTTTCCAGTGCCAGCAATTCTTCAATCGTCTGGCGACGGCGGATCAGTTTGAAGGTATCGCCATCGACCAGCACTTCCGGAATCAGCGGGCGGCTGTTGTAGTTGGACGACATCGCTGCGCCATACGCGCCGGTATCGTGGAATACCGCCAGATCGCCGATCTCGGCAGTGGGTAGTTCGCGCGGCGCCACGGTGCCGCCTTCAAGCTGGGTGAATACGTCGCCCGATTCGCACAGCGGGCCGGCGATCACGGTCGGGCGGGTAGCGCCTTCAACTGCTTGGCCGTCGCGCACCAGCGAAACCTCGTGATGGCTGCCGTACATGGCCGGGCGCATCAGGTCGTTGAAACCGGCATCGACCAGCACGAAATGGTTGGCGCCGGCATCTTTCTTGGCGCGTACTTCGGAAACCAGCTTGCCCGATTCGGCCACGAGGAAGCGGCCGGGTTCGATTTCCAGCGTGACCTTGTGGCCCAGGTGCGCTTCGATTTCCTTGCGCGCAGCATCCCACAGGCCGAAGTAGTGTGCGGTATCGATGCGCTCGCCACCGATGCGGTACGGAATCGACAACCCGCCGCCCGCCGAAATGGCCTCGATGTCGCGCCCGGCGCGCTTCACCAGCGCGACCATCGCGGCGCAGACTTCCTGCAGGTGGCTGTAATCCACGCCCGAGCCGATGTGCATGTGCAGGCCGACCAGCTTCAACTGATAACGGTCGATCAGCGCCAGCGCTTCATCCAGATGCTCGTGCCAGATGCCGTGCTTGCTGTGTTCGCCGCCGGTGTTGGTTTTCTGGCTGTGACCGTGGCCGAAGCCGGGGTTGATGCGCAGCCACACGCGGTGGCCGGGACTGGCTTGGCCGAGTTGTTCCAGCATCTGCGGCGAACCGGCGTTGACCGGTACTTTCAGTTCCACTGCACGCGCCAGCGTGGCGCGGTCGAGCAGATCGGTCGTCAGCACGATGCCGCCGTGTGCGTCATCGACCGAATACCCCGCCGCCAGTGCGCGTTCCAGCTCGCCCAGCGACACCGAATCCACGGCCACGCCTTGCTCGCGCATCAGGCGCAGGATGTGGGTGTTGGAGCACGATTTCTGCGCGAAGCGGATCACGTCGAACTGCTTGAGTTGGCTGATGCGCTCGCGGATCACGGCGGCATCGTAGAGCCAGCAGGGGGTGCCAAATTCGTTGGCAATGGCGGCAATTTGCGGGGCGTTGACGGGTTTCATGCGGGTTCTCGCGTTGCAATGGCGAGATTGTATCAATCCGGGCGGGGACGATGGATAAAACTGGCAAAAACTTCAATGAAATCGGCGCGGCCTCCATTTTTCCCTTGTTGGATTTGCCATGCTTCATGTCTATCCTTAAATCATCTGTTGACTTTGTTACAGCAAGAGGAAAGACATGAAGACTCTGATGCGGGGATTGTTTTTTTTGATGCTGCTATCCGCTCCGGCCATTGCCGAGCAACCCGAAATGATCGGACATGTCCGGACCCTGCAAGGAAATGCTTCGATCATACGCGGGGGCGTTGCCTTGCCTGCAGTGGTCGGGGCAGGGGTCAAGCAAGGGGATCTGATCCGTACCGACAAGCTTGGTGCCGTTGGTATCGTCTTGATCGACGATACAACTATTTCATTGGGTTCTGGCAGCGAGCTCTTGTTGAGCCAATATAACTTCGACCCCAAAGGCGGAAAGTTCAGCCTCGTCATGCGGATGGTGAAGGGAACCTTTTCCTTCCTCTCCGGAATGATCGGCAAGCTGGCTCCGGATTCAGTGCAGTTGGCTATTCCGGAAGCGACCATTGCGGTCAGGGGTACGAAATTACTGGTTGAGATCAAGGATTAGCAATCATGAACCCGGGAGAAAATCAATGAATATCAAGGTGAATGGCCTGTTGGTCATGGTTTCGATATTGCTTGTCATCGCCGGTTGTACGCCCACACGTTCGGTTATTTTGGTCCCGGATAAAGATGGCAAGATCGGAAGGGCCGAGGTCACCACCGACGGGGGCAAACAGGTTCTGACTCAAGCCAACGACATGACGCGAGTCAAGAGTCGCGCCGCCGCCCCCGCCGCCGTTACAACGGCCGACCCTGCTTATATTGCCGCTACCTTTAGCAAGGCGCTTGCGGTGGAGCCGATGCCTGCGGAAAAGTTCGTTCTCTACTTTGAAACCGGCAAAACCGAGCTGACAGCAGAATCCCGGAAAATCATTGCAACCATTGCCCGTGCCAGTGAGCAGCGCAAAGCCATCAGGGTTGCCATCAGCGGCCATACCGATGCCGCAGGATCGGATCAACTCAATGACAGGCTGGCCCTTGAGCGGGCAGAACTGGTCAACGATCTGTTGCAGCAGCAAGGCATCAAACCCAGCCTGATTTCGGTTACGTCCCATGGCAAGGGCAACCCCGCTGTCCCCACGCCTGACGGTATTGCAGAGCCGCGCAACCGTCGAGTGGAGGTCATCATCCAGTAGCTTCCCATTGGCCATGTCCGCAAACCTTCCCGTCAGTTACGATCCGCGCCACCTGCGCCGCTTGTGGGAAGGCAAGGTATGGCTGATCCTGACCGGCTTGTGTCTGACCCTTGGCATCGCGTCGCTGCTGTTTTTTTCTGTGCCGCCAATTCAGCAGGCCGATCTGCGACTTTATGACTGGATGCAAAATGGCCGCCGGACGCCGCCCCGTTCCGGTCTTCCGGTGCTGGTGGGAATCGATGAAGAAAGTCTTGCTGCTTATGGCCAGTGGCCTTGGCCCCGTTATCGTCTTGCTTTGTTGATCGGACGTTTGCAGCAACAGGGGGCCGAAGTGATTGCCCTCGATTTTCTGATGCCAGAGCTGGATCGCACGTCTCCCGAGGTGATTCGGTTTGAACGGCGGCGGGATAATGTCGATCCAACCCTTCCGGCCTTGGCTGCCGGGCAGGATAGCAACTCGCAGCGACTGGCAGAGGTTCTCGGTGAAGGGAAAACCGTCCTTGGTTATTATCTGAATTTTTCCGGGGCAAACGTTTCGGCCCGCGAGCAACCGCCCCCCAAGACGCCTGAAGGCATGGTTTTGACTCGTGCGCCAGGCAGCACCGACAAGTGGCCAAAGCCGGGCGGGGCAATCCGCAGCCTGCCGCAACTGACGGCTTCAGCCAGCGCCGAAGGGTTCACCAACGCCCTCCACGATATTGACGGTACGTTGCGGCGAGTGCCGTTGCTTCAGCCTTACAACGGCAATGTTCATCCTTCACTGGCGCTCTCTGCCTTGCTGCTTTCCTCGCCGGATCGCTCGTTGAAAATTAACAAGGAAGATTCGGAAACTTCGTTGTGGTGGAACAACAAGCGAATCCCCCTTGATGAATCCGGCAACCTGCTGGTCGATTTTCGCCAGACACAGCCGGCATTTCCCTATGTTTCGGCTCGGGATGTACTGGATGGCAGGTACGCATCTGGCAGCCTGAAAGGCAAGATCGTCTTGCTGGGCGCATGGGCCAAGGGCTTGGGAGATGCCCATTCAACCCCGTCGGGCCATGTCCTCAACGGGCTGGAAATCCATGCCACGATCATTGACAACATTGCTGCCGGCACGTTTATCAGCCGCCCAGGCTGGGCCAGAGGTGCGGAGCTGTTTGCCGTTTTGTTTCTGGGAGCACTCTCTACCTTGTTGTTGAGCCGAGCGGGCGCTACCTTGTCACTACTTGCCGTGCTTGCCGGTACGGCAGGATGCTTCTGGGCAGGGCGGCAACTGCTGGTGAGCCAGGGCTTATACCTGTCACCGCTGCTGCCGATGCTGACCACCGTGGTGACTGCTCTCGTTTTGAGCTTGTTCAAGTACAGCATTGAAGCGCGCAAAGTTCGGCAACGCACCAAGGCGCTGGTCGAGGCGCAGGACACGATCATCCACAGCATGTCAGCCTTGGCTGAGGCTCGTGACAAAGAAACCGGTGGTCATATCCTGCGCACCCAACACTATGTGGAAATTCTGGCCAAGCAACTTGCCCACACCCCGAAATACGTTGATCTTGATGAAAGCACTATCGATCTCCTCGCCAAATCAGCTCCCTTGCATGACATTGGCAAGGTGGGTATCCCGGACAGCATCCTGCATAAGCCGGGAAAATTGACTGACGATGAGTATGCAATCATGAAGGCCCATACCCTTATCGGCGCCGAGGCGCTGACCAAGGTTATCGGTGGCGCCTGCCACCCGGAAAACAATGACTTCCTTACTTTGGCCAAGCAAATGATCGTCTCTCACCATGAGCATTGGGATGGCACGGGTTACCCTCATGGCTTGCGAGGCGAAGAAATTCCGTTGGCTGGGCGGTTGATGGCTTTGGCTGACGTATACGATGCCCTGATCAGCCGGCGTGTCTACAAGCAGGGATATAGCCACCCGCAGGTCATGGAGTTGATACTGCAAAATTCAGGCGTTCAATTTGATCCGGATGTGGTCGCAGCGTTCATGGAAAAAAATGAAGAGTTTTTGAAAGTCAGCCAGTCTTTCAGTGACGAAGCAGAGCCCGAGGCCGAACATGTTCAACACGCTTAAAAACCTCGCCACTTCGGCGGCTTCGTCCTTTCTGGAAAAAGACCGCCGGGTCTCCACCGAGGTGCTGAAAAGTACGTTCCAGTCGCAAGTCGAGGCGGCCGGGCTGGAAATCGCCAGCCTGATCTGTTCCGACAATCAAGTTGCCATCCAGATCAAGAAACCGGGCGCGGTACTCAAGGCCACGGCGGTGCTGGATGTCATCCTCTCCGAACCCGCAGTAGATTGGCCCCGCCGCCAATTGATTTTCCAGTTGAGCTCCAGAACTTCGCTCGAAACCGGCCTGCTGCAACGCGTGGTCGGCGCACTGGTCATCAGCTTGATCGAAACGGTGCATGGTGAACATGTCGTTCTGGAAAAGGCGCTGGCCGGGCGGGATGACATCCAGCTGGAGGGCAATACGGTCAAAGTCGATCTGCGCAAACTGCCCGGCTATGACAGGCTCATAGCTGTACCGCTGATCGGCTCCAGAATCCGGCTGGATCGGGTGTATTTCAAGGATGACGGGGCGTATGTGAGGTTGGGAATGGGGGAGTAGGCGTCATGGAGGACTGTGTGGAAAAAAGGGCGGAGCTCGTGCTCCGCCCTTTTTGATCGATCAAGATCGTTTTAGTTGTTGCCCGGTTTTTTCAGCAAATCCCGGATCTCGCGCAGCAGTTCAATGTCTTCCGGTGTGGCCGCAGGGGCGGGCGCAGCCTCTTCGCGTTTGAGCTTGTTGATGGCCTTGACCACGAGAAAGATGGCAAAGGCCACGATCATGAAGCTGATCAGGTGGTTGAGGAACATGCCGGGGTTGAGCGTAACCGCGCCGGCTTTCTGGGCCTCGGCCAAGGTGGCGTAGGGGCCGGGGATTTTTCCGTCGTTCAGCACAAAAAACAGGTTGGTGAAATCCACCTTGCCGATCAACAGGCCCAGCGGCGGCATGAGGATATCCTTGACCAGCGAATCGACAATCTTGCCAAAGGCTGCGCCGATGACCACACCGACCGCGAGGTCGATGACGTTGCCGCGCATGGCGAATTCCTTGAATTCCTTGAGCATGTTGGCGCTTCCTTTTTTTGTTGTGGATGCTGGAGCGTAGTGCTGCCTGAGAAGGGTTGTCAACGAATTGGCAGCTCGCCACAGGAATTCTCTATCAAATCAGGTAGCATGGCGGCAATGACTTTTCTACCGGCTTGCCATGCTCCATCTCTATCAGTCCAACCGTCTTGAAGTCTTGCTGGAACTGCTGCTGCAGGTCACCGAGGTGCCGCTGGCCGATGTGCTGGCACCGGAGCGCCTGATCGTGCAATCCAAGGGTATGGGGCGCTGGCTGGGGTTCGAGCTGGCGCGGCGGCAGGGGATTGCCGCCAATTTGCAGACTGAATTGCCGGCCTCGTTCGTCTGGGGGCTGATGCGCGATGTGCTGGGTGATTTGCCGGCGCGCTCCGGTTACAGCCCGCAGGTGCTGGTCTGGCGCGTGCTGGCGTGGCTGGACGGGCAGGCTGCGGCTTTTCCCCGGCTGGCCGGGTATCTGGAAAAAGGCGGGGCCAAGCGCCGCTACCAGTTGGCGAGCCGCATTGCCGACATTTTCGACCAATACCTCGTCTACCGTCCGGACTGGCTGGCGGCGTGGGAATGCAATCAAGCCCTGAACTTGGGCGAGGACGAGGCTTGGCAGGCGGCGCTGTGGCGCGATTTGTCGGCCGAAGACGGCCAGCACCGCGCTGCGTGGTTCGCCGATCTGCTCCAGCACCCGCGCTTGGCGCAATCGCTGCCGGAGCACATTACGCTGTTCGGCATCTCCAGCCTGCCGTCGGTGTATTTCGATCTGTTTGAAAAGCTGGCCGAGCGCATGGACGTGTGCCTCTTCGCGCTCAACCCGTGTGCCGAATTCTGGGGCGACGTGCGTGGGCCGGCGCGGCTGGCCGATGCCATCGATCCGCACGACCTGCGCCTGCAACTGGCGCAGAACGGCAACCCGTTGTTGGCGGGCATGGGCCGGCAGGGGCGGGCGTTTTTCGACCGGCTGGCCGGGCAGGGCGAGTTGCACAGCCTGTTTGTGCCGCCGGAGCATGGCTCGCTGCTGCAATGCCTGCAGCAAGACGTATTTGACTGCTTCAACCGCGAACGGGCCGATGCCTTGCCGCTGCCGGAAGGCGACGATTCCCTGAGCGTGGCGATCTGCCATGGCCCGCAGCGCGAGGTCGAAGCCCTGCGCGACGAACTGCTGCGCTGCTTTGCCGCCGATGCCACGTTGCAACCCGATCAGGTCGCGGTGCTGTGCCCGGATATCGAAACCTATGCGCCCTACATCGAAGCCGTGTTTGCGCGGCGCGAGGGTGAGCCGTTCATTCCCTACGCGATTGCCGACCGCGGCGGGCATGATGCCGAACCGCTGTTCGCCGCGTTCCTGCAACTCCTGACCCTGCCGCAAAGCCGTTTTGCCGCCGAAGAGATCATGAGCCTGCTCGAAATCCCGGCCTTGCGCCGTGCGTTCGGTATCGAAGAAGCCGATCTGCCGCGCCTGACCGGCTGGGTTCAGCAGGCGGGTATCCGTTGGGGGCGCGATGCCGCGCACCGTGCCGCGCTCGGTCTGCCGAACGAAGGATTGCATACCTGGCGCTTCGGCTTGGACCGGCTGCTGCTCGGCGTGGTGTTGCTCGATTCGCCGCCGCAGGTGTGGCAGGGCATTGCGCCGCTGCCCGGTTTGCAATGGAGCGACCATGAACTGGTGGGCTACTTCGCCGGGTTTGTCGAAACCCTGTTCCGTTATGCCGACACGCTGGCCCGCCCGCAGACAGCGGCGCAATGGCAGGCCACCTTGCTGGGCCTGCTGGACGAATGCTTTGCCGGGGAGGGCGATGAGCTGGACGTACTCGCCACCTTGCGTACTGCACTCGGCGATCTGGCCGAATGCGCGCAGATGGCCGGGTTTTCCGGCACACTGCAAGCAGTGTGGGTGCGCGAAGAAATTGCCGCACGGCTGGAGCAACCGGGCGGCGCGGGGGGCTTCCTGTCCGGCGGGGTGACGTTCTGTACGCTCACGCCGATGCGCAGCCTGCCGTTCCGCCGCATTGCCGTGCTGGGACTCAACGATGGTGCGTTTCCGCGCTCCAAACCCGCTGCGGGGTTTGACCTGATGGCGCAGCACCCGCGCGCCGGAGACCGTCTGCGCAGGCTCGACGACCGCTACCTGTTCCTTGAAACCCTGCTCTCGGCGCGCGATGGGCTGTACCTGAGCTACACCGGACGCGATGCACGCGACAACAGCGTGCAACCGCCTTCGGTGCTGGTCGCTGATTTGCTCGACGTGATCGGCCGCAGCTTCGGGCCGGAAGCGCCGGAACGCATCCTGCAGCCACATCGCCTGCAAGCCTTCCACCCCGACTATTTCCGCCCGAGCGCCTTGCCGCAGAGCTTCGATCAGCATGCGCTGGCAGCTGCACGGGTCACAGGCGAACAGGATGCCCCACCACTCAATATCGAACTGCCCCCCACCGAATTGCCCGAAGCCGTTTCGCTCGACGAGCTGATCCAGTGCTTTGCCAATACCTCGCGCTTTTTTCTGCGCCAGCGGCTGCGCATGCGCCTGCCGTGGGTGGGTGAGGAACTCGAAGAGGACGAACCGTTTTTCATCGACTACCGCGCCCGCGAAGCCTTGCGCCTGCTCGCCGCCGAACAGGGCTGCGAAGTGGCCGATTACGCGCGCGCCGCCGGCCAGTTGCCGCATGGCATTCCGGGCCAACTGGCCGCACAGGATGAAATCGCCATCGGCCAGCGACTGGGCGAGGCCATATCCCGTTTGGCCGGCGATCCATTGCCGCCCCAACCGCTGCGTATCGAAATCGCCGGCATCACCTTGTCCGGTCACCTCGACCATCTCACCACGCAAGGGCGGGTGCTGCCGGTTGCCGGGGCGATCAAACCGCGCCATCTGCTCGCTGCCTGGATCGCCCATCTGGCGCTGAATGCCGCAGCGCCGGAACGGGCTGGTTTGCAAACCCTGCTGGTCGGTCCGGAAGAAACCCTGACGCTGCCCCCGGAACCCCATGCGCAAGCCAAACTGGCAGACTGGATCGCCGCATGGAAAAGCGCCTGGAACGCGCCACTGCCGTTCTTCCCCAAATCCAGCGCCGCATGGGCCACTGCCATTCAGGACGGCAAGGACGAAGACGCCGCCCTCAAGGCCGCGCGCAAGGAATGGCAGCCGGTCGAATTCAAGCGTGAAGGCTGGGAAATGGGCGAAAGCGAAGACCGCTGGCACCAGTGCCTGTGGCGCGACGAAGAGCCATTCGGAGAGGCGTTTGCCGAATGGGCGGAGCAGTTGTGGCCAAGAGGGGCACAAGAATAAGAGTCTAATTCCAGTAGGCGGCTGCACCTTCGCATCTGGCAGTCGTGCGGTGCTCGGAATCCTCATGTACTCCGTGTACATTCCGGTTCCTGTGCTCCGTCCTCCTGCCACCTGCTTTGGCTCGCTCGCCTACTGAATAGACTCTAAATCGGCACGAAGCACCATTCAACGTGATTGATTTTTTGGGCGCGTCGACCATAATGATCATTATGATTGATGGAGGTTAAAGATGATTACCCAGACCAGCGCAGTGACTTTCCGGCAGAACCTTGGCGAAATGCTGAATCAGGTTCAGTACCGGCACGATAGCGTGGTGATCAACAAGGACGGCAAGCCTGTCGCCGCTTTGGTGGATGCTCGCCTGTTCGAGCGGATTCGACGCATGCAGGCGCGTTTTGATGCGCTCAGCCAGAAAATCGAGGCAGGGTTTGCCAGCCTTCCGGAAAAAGAAGGCATGGCCGAAATTGAAGCCGCCATTGCGGAAGACCGCGCCCAGCAACGAGCCAAGACCGGTCGCTGATCATGTCGAACACGCTTCGGGTGGTACTGGATACGAATGTGTTGTTTTCAGGCATTGCCTACCCCGGCAGCATTCCCGGCAAGATCATGGCCGCATGGCGGCATGGTTCGGTAGAAGTGTTGCTTTCCCCCTTTATTCTTGAAGAACTGCGACGTGTGTTGCCACGCTTGGCCAGTCGGCATGGTCTTTCCGCCTCGGAAATCGACGATCTGGTGGATATTCTCGCTATCCAGACCGAGGTGATCGAAGCTGACGCTGCTGCCGATCCAGAGCTTCGCGATGATAACGATCTGCCGGTGCTGGGAACGCTGCTGGCGGCAAGTCATTCGAGCGGTGCGGATTACCTCATTACGGGCGACAAGGACCTGCTGGCCTTGTCGGATCGCTACCCGATCATCACGCCAGCGGCATTCTGGGAACGTCACGGCGGCTTGTGACTGGTTCTGTTGGTGGGTAATGAGCATCGACCGAGAAAGCGGCTGGGCTGGAAAACCCCGACTCAAGAATTTTGCTGTAAGTCGTTGAATTGATTTACCAGTTGACAGTTGTACTTACTTTTTGAATTCGCGGCGTTTTTTAATTGGCGTTGTGTTATTTTTGGATGGTTAATAAAATGAGATATGTAATAAATTTTATTGTGTTTTTGTGTTTTTTTTCTTGCATTGCTAATGCAAAAAATAAATATGAAACACGGGTTGAAAAAATACCTCTGAGTATGCAGGCGCTGTTTTTTCATGCCCAACATACGCTGGATGGTTGGGCCGGGGAGAGAAATAAGCTGGATACTGCCAGTAAGGCGATAGATGATTTTATCAAATTGGCCCCTAATTTTTTGCCGATATACATTGAAAAATCAAGGCTGATTATTATGAATGGTGCGATGCGAGGAGGGGATTTTAAAAAGGCAAACGAAGAGGCTTTGCGTATTCTTCTTGATGTTCAGAAAAAAAATCCAAAATATGCCAAGGCATATGTTTTGGCTGGTCATGTGTATACCAATATATACAATTTCCCAAAGGCATATGAAATGCTGGGTAAGGCCGAGTCTTTAAAAACTTCAGATCCGTGGCTTTACATAAATTATGCAACCTTGATGGCGCTAACGGGACATGCAGATAAAGGGGTGGAGTATGCAAAAAAAGGTCTGGTTGCGCCCGGGGGGGCAGCAAAATCAATTTCATCTGCTATAGGATACATTAGCAAATATTCAAAAAACAATAATATAGGGATCGAGCGTGGTGTTGTTGATGTTGTTTTTTTAAATATAAAACGACCGCAAGATAGACTTGCTCTTGCAAATAGGCTTATTTCCTCGTATGAGGGAAGGCATGACATGCTTGTATATGCCAACGCAATACTTGAGCGGCAGAAAAAAGAGACTCCTGGACGTGGGGATGTTGATTTGACTTATGCCAAGCTGATCTTGGCTAATGGCTATCTTGTTAACAGGGGCGGTGTAAGTAGATATGATGCAGATTCCGCTAAACATGCGGAGGGTGTGCTAAATCGCATAAAATCAAATGCAAAAATTCGTGATGAAGCAATGTTTTTGTTGGTGAAAATATGTCTTAGTAGAGATGATCGTGATGGTGCGAAAAGAATAATTGGTGAGTTGGAGAGTGCTGGTAATTCAAGTGTGGATTTTTATTATTGGAAATTTGTAATAGAATATTCTTTTGGTGATTATGCAAAATCATTAGATATTCTTTCTGATATGGGTAAGAAATATCCGGTTTATGCGTCTGAATTAATGGCTGATAATTTTTATGTTGGAGGAAGAGAATCCAGTATTAAACAGAAGGATGAGGTGCATAAGGAGAGTGTATATAAAAACCCGAATAGTGCTTGGGTTCTTGGTAACTATGCATCGTTTCTTCTGTATAGAAAACATGACGTAGATGCTGCCATCCAGTATGGAGAGCGCGCATTAAAACAAATGGATTATGGAGTTGCACGAGCCGACACTAGTTTGGCTTATCTGGTTAAAGCCTCCATAGAGGAGAAAGCTGGCAATAGGGAGGTCGCCATGAAACTTTTTAATAGGGCTTCTGAAATTGGATATTCATTTGATTATGTAAAGAAAAATTGTACTATTTACTGTAATGGTGTTTTGCCTGCCGTAAAGAAGTTTGAAGAAAGTCGATAGGGTGATTTATATTGGTTATAAGTAATGTGCAACAAAAATTGCAATATAAAAATTGTTGCATGTGTCGTGAAAATAACCCGTGAGGCAGAATCGGCGCGATAGCGACATTCCGCCATCGCCATATTGATTGAACCTTGCCCGGCGGATTGCTTTGCGAATCCGCCTTACGTTGATTTTCGCGGTTTGCAGCCGCTCCCACAGAAAAATAACCGCAGGCCATGACCGAAAAACTCAACCTCTACACGCTGCCGCTGACCGGCATCCGCCTGATCGAAGCCAGTGCCGGAACGGGCAAGACCTGGACGATTGCCGGGCTGTATGTGCGCCTGATTCTGGAAGAGGCGGTGCCGGTCGAGCAGTTGCTGGTGGTGACCTATACCCGCGCGGCGACCGCCGAGTTGCGTGACCGGTTGCGCAAGCGGCTCGCGCTGTTGCTGGCGGCGTTTGAAGAGGGCGGCAGCGAGGATGATTTTTGCCGCGATTTCGTGGCGCGTTTTGCCGAAGGGCGCGAGCTGGCCATTGCCCGCCTGACCCGTGCCGTGGCGGCGTTCGACGAGGCGGCGATCTACACCATCCACGGCTTCTGCCAGCGCGTGCTGGCCGAGGCCGCGTTCGAGGCGGGCAGCGATTTCGATCCGGAGCTGGTCGCCGATCTGGACGACCTGTTGCATGCGGCGGCGGCCGATTGCTGGCGGCGGGAAATGCACGCAGCCGACCCGCTCTGGGTGGCGTATCTATTGAGCCAGAAAGAAAGCCCGGCGGCGTGGGCCAAGCGCGTGCAGCCGCATCTGGGCAAGCCTTACCTGCATTATCCGGAGAGTGAAGTGTCCGATCTGGCCGGGGTGGCCGCAGACTGGCGGCGGGCGCGGTTGGGTTTGCAAAGCGCGCTGGCCGAACACGGCGCGGCGGCGTTGCAGGAATTGCTCGATCACCCCAAGCTCAACGGCCGTACCTACAAGAAGGACAACATTCCCGGCTGGTTTGAAGAACTGCATGAACTGGCCGTAGCCGATCCGATGCCGGCGGGAGGGGGGAAGGCGCTGGAAAAACTCACCGCCACGGCGCTCGCAGCCGGGGTGACCAAGGGCGGCATTCCGCCGGAGAACCCGCTGTTCTGCGAGGTTGAGGCCGCCGCCACGGCGCTGGAGGCGCTGAAGCAGTCGCTGCAAGCCCGGCTCGCTGCGCTTAACCACTGGCTGGTGCGCGAGATCGACGCGGAACTGGCCAAGCGCAAGGTCGAGCAGGGTGTGGATGGCTTCGACGATCTGCTGACCCGCCTGGCAGCAGCCTTGCAGGGGCCGGGCGCGGCGGCGTTGCAGGCGGCGGTGCGGCAGCGTTACCGCGTGGCGCTGATCGACGAATTTCAGGATACCGATCCGGTGCAGTGGGACGTGTTCCGCAGCCTGTTTGCCGATGGCGGGCTGCCGCTGGTGCTGGTGGGCGACCCCAAGCAGGCGATCTACCGCTTCCGCGGCGCGGATCTCTTTACCTATCTCAAGGCCGGGCGGCAGGCCGAGCAAAAATATGTGCTCGATACCAATTACCGCTCGGTGCCGCCGCTGATCGACGGCATCAACGCGCTGTTCGCGCGACAGTCGAACGCGTTCATCGAGGAGATCGACTACGAGCCGGTCGGCGCACGCGGCAAGCTGGCGCTGGTTTCGGTTGAGAACCCCGCGCCGATCCAGTTCCGCATGTTGCCGGCGCAGGTGGCCGAGAAGGGCGAAAAGCCCTGGGGCAAGACCGAGGCCGCTCAAGCCGTGATTGCCGCTACGGCAGCGGAAATCGTGCAATTGCTGGCAGGCGCGGAACTGGAAGGGGACGGCGCGCGCCGCCGTCTGCAACCCGGTGATATTGCCGTGCTGGCCAATACCCACACCGAAGCGGCGGCGATGGAAGCCGCGCTCGCCGCCATTCACGTTCCCGCCGTGCGCCAGACGCGCGAGAGCGTTTTTGCCAGTGACGAGGCGGGTGACTGGCTGCGGGTGCTGGTGGCGATGGCCAACCCGCGCGACGAGGCCGCGATCCGCGCCGCGCTCACCTCGCTTTGCATGGGCTATGGCGCGGCAGAACTCGTGGTGCTGGAGCAGGACGATGCGGGGTGGGAATCAATCCTGCAGGCATTCGCGCGCTGGCATGAGCTGTGGCAGACGCGCGGTTTCGTTGTGATGTTCCGCGCCTGGCTCGATGCCGCCGGGCCGGACGGCCTGACCGTGGCACCGCGCCTCTTGGCCCTGCCGGGCGGCGAGCGGCGCCTGACCAATCTGCAACATCTGGCGGAGCTGATGCAGACCGCCAGCCGCACCCAGCACGGCATGGCTGCGCTCATGGCGTGGTACGAAAAACGGCTGGCTGATCCGGGCGCGGAAGGCGATGCCGCGCTGCTGCGCCTGCCCAGCGATGCCGAGCGCGTGAAGATCGTCACCATCCATGCCTCGAAAGGGCTGGAATACCCGGTGGTGTTCTGCCCGTGGTTGTGGAATGGCCGCTTGCTGCAGCAGGGCGAGAAGGCCGCGCGTTGCCATGACGAGGAAGGGCGGGTGTGGCTCGACTTCGGCTCGCCCGATCACGACGAGCGCATGGAACGCTACCGGCAAGAAACGCTCGCGGAAAAGCTGCGTCTCTTGTACGTGGCACTGACCCGCGCCAAGAGCCGGCTGGTGATCCATTGGGGCCTGATCGACCGCGCCGGCGAGTCGGCCAAGGGCGAGGAAGGCTTGCATACCTCGGCGCTGGCGTGGCTGCTGCACGGCAGCGGCTCTGTCGGCGGTTTGCGCCAGCGGCTATCAAGCATGACAAGCGCCGATCTGCTGGCCGATTTGAAGACGCTGATCGCAGCTGCGCCGGGGAGTGTGGCGGTGACGATGTTGGAAGCGGATGCCGAAATTGGGCGTTCCCCCTTTGATGAAGGGGGAGGCGATGAGCAGCCCGCATCCGGTTTTTCGCCCCCGCAACTGTCCTGCGCCCAATTCCACCGCACCTTGCATTCAGCCTGGCGGCTGTCGAGCTTCAGCCGCCTGACCAGCGGGCGGGAGCGGGAAACCGAGCGCCCCGACCACGATGCGCGCGCCGCAGCCCCGCAGCCGGTGGAATCCGCGCGCACGGTGTTCACCTTTCCGCAGGGCGAAGTGCCGGCCAACGTGGCCGGAACCTGCCTGCACGCGATCATGGAAGACTGGGCCATCGCCCCGGCCGGGCTGGGCGTGGCGGGGCTGGTGGAACGGCAACTCGTGCGTCATGGCATCGGCGTGCACTGGCAGCCGGTGGTTGCGCAGATGCTGGAAACCACGCTCGCCGCGCCGCTCGACGGGGGCGATTTGCGCCTGTGCGGCCTGCCCACCGCCGCGCGCCGTGCCGAGCTGGAATTCACCTTCCCGCTGCATGCCGCCCGCATGAACGAACTGCCGGCGCTGCTGGCGCGATTCGGGCAACCGGCGGCGTTTGTCGAGGCGGCGCGCCATCTCGATGCCGACATCATGGCCGGGTTCATGAAAGGCTTTGTCGATCTGGTGTTCCAGTACGAGGGGCGCTATTACCTGCTGGATTGGAAATCGAACTGGCTCGGCCCGTCGTTCGCCGATTACGCCGCGCCGCAGCTTGAAGCCGCGATGGCGCAGCATCACTACTACCTGCAGGCGCTGATCTACACGCTGGCGCTTGACCGCTATCTGGCGCGGCGCGTGCGGGGTTACGACTATGACACGCATTTTGGCGGCAGTTATTACCTCTTCCTGCGCGGAATGCAGCCGGACAGTTCGGCAACCGGTGTGTGGTTCGGGCGGGCTCAACGGGGGCTGATCGCGGAGATGGGTCTGTTGTTATGTGGCGGTGTTCTACAATCGAATTAAATCTCCCGTGAGAAATATGAACGCATGGGGATTTTGCCGTCATGCCTGCGCCGGGTGACGAGTTCAAACGCAAGCGGACCGAATCCATAGTCCATGCTTCCTGAGGCGGTCAGCAACACACAGCAGAAAATACGAGAGGGCTTGTAGCGTGCGGACGGTGCCGATTCGCTGGGTTTCCAGCGTATTGCAAAAAGGGCTGTGGTCGATAGTTGGCCTGGCTCTGGCAACGCTATGGGTATTGGCACTGGCGTTTTCTGCTGTGTACAAGGATCGCCTGATCTCCAGCAGCACGCGCGAACTGGAACAGATGAACGGCATGGTGAGCCAGCATACCCTGGCGCTGTTCAAGGCCATCGAAGCCGATCTGCACGTGGTGGATTATTGGCTGCGAACCTACAAAGGCAACGATCCTTTGAATGACCCCGTTTTTGTGGACATGATCAACGATCTGCGGACCATATCGGACGGGCTGTTGGATATCCGCATGGTTTCCACCGATGGCAAGCTGTATTACATCCCCAATCCACAACGTCAGGCGCTGGCAGATGTCAGTGATCGTGCCTACTACCGGGCGCAGTTGAGCGCCGGGCCGAGAAAATTGCACATTGGCGATCCGGTGCTGAGCCGGGTGACCGGCAAATGGGGAATTCCCGTTTCATGGCGAATGCAAAAGCCGGTTGCCGGCTTGCATGTGGTTTTTGCGGTCGTAGAGCTGGATCGTCTGGTCGAGCCGCACAACCGTTGGCGCTTTCCTTCTCCGGGCAGCATCCTGGTGCTGAGGGATGACGGTACTTTGCTTTCACGTGCACCGTTTGATCCGCACTATTTGAGCCTCAATTTCAACGAGATGCCCGGTTTTGATGAACTCTTTAAAAAGGGCAAGGGAAGCTACATCAGCGACAGCATCAGAACGGATGGCGTGAAGCGCATCGTCAGTTTGGAACGCCTGGATGGGGTGCCTTTGAGCGTGGTTGTGACGCGTGGGCTGGATGAGGCGCTGGGAAATTATTACTAGGCGCGGCGTATCGTGTTCGGCAGCATTCTGGCGATTACCCTGGCGGTATCTGGTTTTGCCGTGCTGATTTCACGGACGCAAAAATCCTTGCTGAAGGCCCGGAATGATCTTGAAAGAATGGCATCGATCGACGACCTGACGCAGGTCATGACCCGGCGGGTGTTTTTCGAACACGCCGAGCGTGAATTTGCGCGTGCCAAGCGCCAAAACGAAGTGCTGTCCGTGCTGATGCTCGATATCGACAGTTTCAAGCATATCAACGATGTCTGCGGGCATGGCGTGGGCGATTTGGTGCTCTCCTCCTGCGCAGAAACCTGGGCAAAAGCCCTGCGCGGGCACGATTATCTAGGCCGCCTGGGGGGCGAAGAGTTCTGTGTGCTGCTGCCGGAGGCCGATGCGCAATCCGCTGTCGAGGTGGCCAATCGCTTGCGCAAATTGACCGAGGAGCTGGCGGTGTACAGTCAAAGCTGCTGCAAGCAAGTGACGGTCAGCATCGGTGTCGCATCCCTGACCGAACTGGATACCAACTGGCAAACGCTGCTCAATCGCGCCGATCAGGCGCTATACCGGGCCAAGAATGGCGGCAGAAACCGGGTTGAAACGTAATCCGTGTCATGACTGCAGGCCAGTTTCGTCCAAACAAATCCGGTTCCGTCCCGATGTTTTGGCTGCATATAGAGCCATATCGGCAGCCTTGACGAGTGAATCCGGTTCGATTCCTGTTTGTGCCTGCCGGGCCGCAACGCCAAGACTGATGCTGACGATCAGCCCGGCGCTGGATTCTTCATGGGGAATCTGCAGCGCGAGCACGGCTTCATGGAGCTTGTGTGCCATGAGGCTTGCGCCTTCGAGATCGGTGCCGGGCAGTAGGCAGCAAAACTCTTCGCCGCCGTAACGGGCCACGATGTCGGTTTTTCGTTGCATCTGGCCCTGCAGCGCATGGGCAACCTGTCGCAGGCAGTCGTCACCAGCAAGGTGGCCGTAGAAATCGTTGAATGCCTTGAAATGATCGAGATCGATCATGATGCAGGCAAGACTCGCGCCTTCGCGGCAGGCAGATACCCAAGCTGTTGCCAGATACTCTTCCAGGCGACGGCGATTGGCGCAGCCGGTCAACCCATCGGTATAGGATTGTTGCTCAAGAATCCCCTGAAATCGTGCCAGCTTGGCGTGGGTGCGTACCCGTGCGCGGATGATTGCCGGACTGAAGGGTTTGGTGATGTAGTCCACCGCGCCGATCCGAAGCCCTTCCAGTTCATCCTGTTCGTTGTTGCGGCTGGTGATGAAAAAGACGGGAATGTGGCTGGTTCGCTCGTCGGCCTTCAAGCGACGGCAGGTTTCATAACCGTTGATGCCGGGCATCATGATATCCAGCAGGATCAGATCGGGCTGATCGTCCGAGCTGGCGATGGCAATGGCTTTTTCGCCATTGGTGGCTGTTCGCAGGTCATAGCTGTCCTTGAGCAGTTCCACCAGGATGCGGATGTTGGCGGGCTCATCGTCAACGATCAGGATGGTTTGTCGCTGAGATCCCGTATCCATTGCGATTTCCTTATTCGAACTCTTTGGCCAGCCGCTCCAGAACGGACAAGGCGGCATCGAAATCAAAATCACGCAGATGGTTTTGCAGTAGCCGGAAATTATCGGATCGGGTGATATCAGGATACCGTGCGACCAATGTTTCCAGGTGGGCTTCGGCTTGCGGATCGTCGCGCCGGATCAGCGTAGCCAGATCATGCATGAGCCGGAGCAGAACGGCCGTATGCGCCGGTTCGGAGAGCGATGCGGTTTCCTGTTTGCTCAAAGGCGTTCTCAAGCTTTCGGCGCTTTCCAGTGTTTCCCTCAAGGCCGCGTCCAGATCATTCAACAATTCATTTTCCAGTATAAGACCGCTTCTGGCCTTGTCTTCGATCTTTGTGCACAAATCGAATACACGATGTGCGGCCAGGTTGCCGGCGATGCCTTTGATGGCATGGGCGAGTTCTTCCGTAGCCCCGTGTTTGCCTTCTGCCTGCAGCTTGCGCAACTCACCGGCAGCATGGGCGTAGCGACCGGTGAACTCCAGGATCAATTGCCGGTACAGGCCGCGTTTGCCGTTTAGCCGCATCAATCCCGATGCCAGGTCGAACCCCGGTAGCGTATCGGGCAAGGTCGCCGTGGAGTAAGCGCGGCGGCGTTCTTGCTGGTATGGCAGTACGCGGGATCGTGGCTGGATCCAGGTTGCCAGCAGGGTATGGAGCTTTTGCGGATCGATGGGTTTGCTGAGGTAGTCGCTCATGCCCGCTGCCAGGCATTCCTCACGAATTCCGTTCATCGCATGTGCGGTGAGCGCGATGATTGGAAGCTCGGGGAGCGCCTGCCGGATGCGGGCTGTGGCCTCATAGCCCCCCATTCCGGGCATCTGGATATCCATGAAGACAAGTTCGTAGGTCTGTTGCTTTGTGGCTTCGATGGCCTCCTGTCCGTTGTTGGCAATGTCCACTTGTAGGCCGGCTGCTTCCAGTAGCTCTGTGGCGATTTGCTGGTTCAGCGGGTTGTCTTCGGTCAGCAAAACACGAGCACCACGGATTTTTTCAAGCAATGCAGCGCTGGATTCGACCGGCGCGCTTGCCGTCGGCAAGGCCGACTCCATTCCCGAACTCAAACCAAAATGCGCGGTAAAGCTGAAGGTCGAGCCTTTGCCTGCCTGGCTTCGGACGGAAATTTCGCCCCCCATCATCTCTACCAGATGCCGGGTGATCGACAAGCCCAAGCCGGTGCCGCCGTATCGGCGGCTGATCGAGGTGTCAGCCTGGCTGAAGGGGGCAAAGATTCGGGATAGCTGGGTTTCATCCATGCCGATTCCCGTATCGCTGACCGTGAAGCGCAAGGTGCAGGACTGTGCGGTTTTTCCTTCGAGCGTTGTTTCGATCAGGATATTCCCGGAGTGGGTGAATTTGACGGCATTGTCGGCCAGATTGATGAGTGTCTGGCTTAACCTGAGCGGATCGCCAACCAGATTGAGCGGAACATCGGGAGCAATGGAGGAAACGATTTCCAGATTTTTTTCTTCGGCTTTCACGGCGACAAGCGAGGCGGTGTTGCCGATGATCTCTTTCAGGTCGAATACTGCCTTCTCCATGAAGAGCTTGCCGGCTTCGATCTTGGAGAAATCCAGAATGTCATTGACAACCTGCAGCAGGGATTGGGCCGATGTGTCGATCTTGGTCAGATAATCGTGCTGTTTCGCGGTGGTTTCGGTTTTAAGGCAGAGACCGGTGAAACCGATGATGGCATTCATCGGTGTGCGGATTTCGTGGCTCATGTTGGCCAGAAACTCGCTCTTGTGGCGGTTGGCGATTTCGGCCTGTTCCCGCGCCTGCGACAGTGCTTCGTTTTGCTCCATGATTTTTTTCAGGCTCAGACCCCGGTTGTGGTCGAAAGCCATTGCGATGAAAAAGATGATCAGGACCAGACCGCTGACGCAAAGGGTATTGAAAAAGGGGGTGTAGTCCGTGTTGTACCACACGGGAAACTCATAGCCGGATATCCTCGCCAAGCCGAATCCCAGGGCTACGCTGCAGCAGGTCAGGCACCATAGCAGGGTATCCCTGCCGTAGCCGAGCAGGAGGATGCCGGTGATCGGTGTCAGGGCGAACCACGGGAAGACCATCGAATAGATGCCGCCAGTGAAAAAAGCGCAGCCCGCAATGGAAACCAGGAAACAGCAGGCCAGATAAAGGTTGGCGCAAAGCCGGAAAGCGCCGTATTTGCTGAAAAAACGCAGAAGGGCAACCAGCAGGATGAAACAAGCGGATTGCAACCAGATGCCGACAGTAAAATCGATGGCCCAGGAAATCAGCAGGTAGGAAAAGGAAAAAACGGGTGTGATCAGGCCGATATAGACAAGCAGGCGATTCCTCGCCTGGGCGTGTTCGCTCTGCTCCGCGTCAAGCGGGGTAAGCCTGTCTACAAGGTGCTCGATACGCGTAAATGCTTGAGCCAGAATGGGGCGCATGAATCACCTGCAGCTGAGTGTGTCAGTGGTGCTGTTGCACTTCTGGTTCTTTTTCACGATACATCGTGAACAGGTTTTCGCTGCTTTCAACTCGATTGCGACCGTAACGTTTTGCTTGTAGCAGGGCATGATCTGCCGCTTCGGTCAGGCTGGCGGCGGTATCGAAGTTCGGCCAGGCTGCGACGCCGGCACTGAAAGAGGCGAACAGCGTGCCGCTCGGGTGTGCATGGGGCAGGATGGAGAAATCGTTGCGGATGCGGTCGATGACCTGCAGGGCTTGTTGTGGCGCGATCCCGGGCAGGGCGATCAGGAATTCTTCCCCGCCATAGCGGCCGATCAGATCGGTCGAACGCAGTCGTCCCTTGAGCAGCCACGCGAGACTACGGATTACCTGGTCGCCAACCGGATGCCCGTAGGTATCGTTGATCGATTTGAAATGGTCGATATCGATCATGGCTACGGTCAGCGAATCGGTCGGCTCGCACCTTTCCATCATCGATTTCAGCAACGATTTGGCTGCGGTGTGGTTCATCAGCCCGGTCAGGCCGTCGACGCGCGTTGAGCGTTGCATTTCGCGGAAGCGCTCGATCTTGGTTTTGACGACAGCAGTCAGCAGTACCGGGTTGAACGGTTTGCTCAGGAACTGGTCCCCTCCCAAACGCAGGGCTTCGACCTGCATGCCGATATCGGCTTCGCCGGAGAGATAGACGATGGGCAGCGATTTGTAGGCGGCCATCTGGCGCAGCACGCGGGTGGCTTCCACGCCGTTGAAGCGCGGCATGTGCATGTCCATGAGGATCAGATCCGGGCGGTAGGATTCGACTTCTTCAAGCAGCTTGCGCGGATCGAGGACGACCTGGCTGTCCAGATTGTGCTCGGCCAGCGTGCGCTGGATCAGGGTCGCGGCGACGCGGGAATCTTCGACGACCAGCACGCGGTATTTGTCCGGTTCGTGGTTCTGGACCAGATCCAGCACGCAACTGAGTACCGTCGAGGCGCCTTCTTCTTGCGGTAGCGTGACATCAAGCCCGGCGCGCATCAGCTCCACGATGGCTTCGATATCCGAAGGCGCGCCCAGATAGATCAACTGGCTGGCCGCGCAACGGGTGCGGACTTTGGCGATGTAAGCGTGTTCTGCTGCGCTGGTGGTGTCGGGGGCCGGGATGAAAATGACCGCAAGCGGCATGTCGTCGTCCGGTTTGGCCCCGCCCCAGGGCAAGGCCAGTGTCTTGAAACCGAAAAAGCCCATTTGCCGCGTCAGCGCATCGGCCATGGACTGCATTTCGGGTGCCACGATCAACCACACGGAACGCGGTTTGACCCATTCGGCGTCCGGTGTTTCCCGAGGGGCATCGTCTGCGCGGCGTTTTTGCAGTTTGGGTTGCGAATTGGCGATGGCCCCGGCCAGCGTATCGACCTGGCGTTGCAGGGCGGCAATGACTTGCTGGCCGAGAGGGTGCGAGGCCGGTGTGCCCAGATAGGTGAGGGCGGCTTTTTCCAGACCTTCGCAAATGCGAACCAGACCCGGCAAACGCATGCGGTTGAAATGTTCGGCGAGGCTGTTGATCGCGACCGTGAATTCGATGAACTGGTCGAATGTTCCGTCGGCAACGTAGCTTTCCCAGCGAGTGCGCAAAACATGGATGCGATTCTTGATCTCGTCACGGGCCGGCATGGACATTACCAATGCGTTGATGAGTGGTTTTTTATTATCACGGAATCCAATCCGGGGAACAATGCTTGCGATGAAGGTAAAGCGTGTTTTTTGTGCCAACGTCAACAGAACCTGGGAGCCTATGGGTAGAATGGGACTCTCTGCGGCAGACAAGGAGCAGCGACGGCGATGATGAAAGAATTCGAGGCGAATTCCTACCTGTTTGGCGGGAATGCGCCGTTCGTGGAGGAACTCTACGAGCAGTACCTGATCAATCCCAAATCCGTGGCCCCCGTCTGGCGCGAATATTTCGATTCGCTGCAACAGGCCACTTCGCAGATCGGGCGCGACATTCCGCGTGCGCCGGTCGAAGCCTCGTTCCGGGAACTCGCCAAGCAGCCGCGCCTGGCCACCCAGCGCAGCGAAACGCCGGAATCCACGCGCAAGCAGATCAGTCTGTTGCGCATGATCAATGCCTACCGGGCGCTGGGCTGCCGCCAGGCGACGCTCGATCCGTTGCGGCGCATGGACCAGACACGCATTCCCGAGCTCACCCCGGCTTTTCACGGTCTGAGCGATGCCGATGCCGCCGTGGTGTTCGGCACCAATATCACCAGCATGGAGCAGGCTTCGCTCGCCAAGGTCATGGCCTTTCTCAAGCAGACCTATTGCGGCAACATCGGCCTGGAATTCATGCACATCACGCATTCCGAGCAGCGGCGCTGGGTGCAGGACTGGTTCGAAGACCGCCGTTCCACGCCAGCCTTCCCGAAAGAAAAGAAGCTTCGCATCCTCAAGCAGGTTACTGCCGCCGAAACGCTGGAACAGTACCTGCACAAGAAATACGTCGGCCAGAAGCGCTTCTCGCTCGAAGGCGGCGATTCGCTGATCGCCGGCCTCGATTCGCTGATCCACGCTTCGGCGGCGCAGGGCTTGCAGGAAATCGTGATCGGCATGGCGCACCGGGGCCGGCTCAACGTGCTGGTCAATCTTCTGGGCAAACAGCCGCGCGACCTTTTCAGCGAGTTCGAGGGTAAAACCGACACCCGGTTGTCCGCCGGCGACGTGAAGTACCACATGGGCTTCTCGTCGGACATCGCGACCAGCCACGGCTCGATGCACCTGAGTCTTGCTTTCAACCCTTCGCATCTCGAAATCGTCAACCCGGTCGTGGAAGGCTCTACCCGCGCCCGCCAGCAGCGCCGCGGCGACCACGACGGCAGCGACGTGATGTCGGTGCTGATCCACGGCGATGCCGCCTTCATCGGGCTCGGCACCAACCAGGGCACGTTCAACCTCTCGCAGACGCGCGGCTACCGCACCGGCGGCACGCTGCATCTGGTGGTCAACAACCAGATCGGCTTCACGACTTCCGACCTGCGCGATGCGCGCTCCAGCATCTATTGCACCGACATTGCCAAGATGATCGAAGCGCCGATCTTCCACGTGAACGGCGACGATCCGGAAGCGCTGTGCCTCGTGTTGCAGGCCGCGCTGGAATACCGCATGAAGTTCCGCAAGGACGTGGTGATCGATCTGGTCTGCTTCCGCCGTCACGGGCACAACGAGGCCGACGATCCGTTCGTGACCCAGCCGATGATGTACAAGAAAATCGCCGCGCACCCCGGAGTGCGCAGCCGTTACGCCGAGCGGCTGGTGGCCGAAGGCGTGGTGACTGAGGCCGGCGCGAAGGCGATGATTGATGTCTACCGCGCCGCGCTGGATCGCGGCGAACATGTCGAACTGACCGCACTGAGTGGCTACCGGCGCAAGTTCTCGGCGAATTTCGACCGCTTCATTGGAGCGGACTGGCGGCATTCGGTCGAAACCGCCGTGCCGCAAACCGACCTGATCCGCCTTGCCGACAAGTTCACGCGCAACCCGGAAGGCTTCAAGCTGCGCAACGCAGTAGAGAAACTGCTGGTCGACCGCAGCGAAATGGTACGCGGCAACCTGCCGGTGGACTGGGGCATGGCCGAGCATCTGGCCTATGCCACGCTGCTCAAGGAAGGCTACGGTGTGCGGCTGTCCGGCGAGGATGCCGGGCGCGGCACGTTCAGCCACCGCCACGCCGTGCTGCACGACCAGAACCGCGAGAAATGGGACCAGGGCGCCTATGTGCCGCTGGAGCATCTCTCGGAAAAACAGGCGCACTTCATCGTCATCGACTCGATCCTCAACGAGGAGGCGGTGCTGGCCTACGAATACGGCTACGCCACCAGCGCGCCGGATGAGCTGGTGATCTGGGAGGCGCAGTTTGGCGACTTCGCCAACGGCGCGCAGGTCGTCATCGACCAGTTCATCGCCGCGGGCGAGGCCAAGTGGGGGCGCCTGTGCGGGCTCGTCATGCTCTTGCCGCACGGCTACGACGGGCAGGGGCCGGAGCACTCCTCGGCGCGCGTCGAGCGTTACCTGCAGCTTTGCGCCGAGCACAATATCCAGGTGGTGATGATGTCGGAGGCCGCGCAGATGTTCCACGTGCTGCGCCGCCAGATCCTGCGCCCGGTGCGCAAGCCGCTGGTGGTCATCATGTCCAAGCGCCTGCTGCGCTACAAGGATTCGATGAGCCCGATCGGGGATTTCGCCAGCGGCGGTTTCCGCCTGGTGATCGGCGACCCGGCCAAGCCCGATCCGGCTGGCGTGAAGCGGGTGATCCTCTGCGCCGGGCAGGTCTATTACGACTTGGCCAACGCGCGCAAGGAGCGCGGCAACGACGAAATCGCCATCGTGCGCCTCGAACAACTGTACCCCTTCCCCACGCCTGAACTGCAGGCGGAGCTGGCGCAATATGCCGGCGCGCAAGAAGTGATGTGGGTGCAGGAAGAACCGCACAACCAGGGCGCGTGGTTCCAGATTCGCCACCGGCTGGAGGAATGCCTGCTGCCGGGGCAAACGCTGCGTTACGCCGGCCGTCCGGATTCGGCCTCACCCGCCGTGGGCAGCATGGCCAAGCACAACGCGCAGCTCAAGGCGTTTCTGGATGAGGCGATGAGTGTTGATTTGGATAAGTGAGATTTGAGCCCGGATAACTTCATTTAGAGCCGAGCTTGCTCCTTCCCCCTCGCAGGGGGAAGGTCAGGATGGGGGTAGAGTCGTGGAATTTCACCATTTCTACCCTCTCCCTAGCCCTCCCCCTGCAAGGGGGAGGGGATAAAGAGCCCAATGAATAGTCCGGGTGGAAATGGCCGTCATACCGGCGAAGGCCGGTATCCAGCACCGATACTGATTGAATAAATTTTCGTTGTTCATGCAAAGCGTTGAATCCGGAATCCTGCGGCTGGATTCCGGTTCAAGCCCGGAATGACGAACAAAAAATGGAGCGAGACATGATCGTAGAAGTGAAAGTACCGCAGTTGCCTGAATCCGTAAGCGAAGCCACGCTGCTCGACTGGAAAAAACAGGTCGGCGAGGCGGTCGAGCGCGACGAGAACCTGATCGACATCGAAACCGACAAGGTGGTGCTGGAAGTCTGCGCGCCACAATCCGGCGTGCTGGTCGAGGTTGTGCACCAGCAGGGCGATACGGTGACGAGCCTCGATGTGATTGCCAGAATCGACGTGGCCGCTACGGCCAGCGCATCGCCGAAGCAAAGCGCAGAACAAAAGAGCGAAACCATCGCGATGCCGGCAGCAAAGAAACTGGCCGCCGAAACCGGCGTGAACCTGAATGAGGTGGCCGGCAGTGGGCGCGGCGGGCGCGTACTCAAGGAAGACGTCGCCGCGCATGCGGCCAAGCCGGCGGCGCCGGTTGCAGCTCCCATGCCGCAAACCGTGGCCGGCGACCGCCCTGAACAGCGCGTGCCGATGAGCCGTTTGCGCCAGCGCGTGGCCGAACGCCTGATCCAGTCGCAAGCCGAAAACGCCATCCTCACCACCTTCAACGAAGTGAACATGCAGCCGGTGATGGACCTGCGCAACAAGTACAAGGACAAATTCGAGAAAGACCACGGCGTGCGCCTCGGCTTCATGTCCTTCTTCGTCAAGGCCGTGGTGCAGGCGCTGCGCAAGTATCCGGTGGTCAACGCCTCGATCGACGGCAGCGACATCGTCTACCACGGCTACTACGACATCGGCGTCGCGGTCGGCAGCCCGCGCGGGCTGGTGGTGCCGATCATCCGCAATGCCGATCTGTTGAGCCTGGCGGATATCGAGCGCCAGATCGCCGACTTCGGCAAGCGCGCGCAGGACGGCCGCCTGACCGTCGAAGAATTGACTGGCGGCACCTACACCATCTCCAACGGCGGCCCCTATGGCTCGCTGATGTCCACCCCGATCATCAACCCCCCGCAAGCCGCCATCCTCGGCATGCACGCGATCAAGGACCGCCCCATCGTCGAAGACGGCCAGATCGTCGCCCGCCCCATGATGTACCTCGCGCAATCCTACGACCACCGCCTGATCGATGGCCGCGAAGCAGTGTTGAGCCTGGTAGCGATCAAGGAAGCCATCGAAGACCCGACGCGGCTGTTGCTGGACGTCTGACCCAACCCCCTCTCCCTTCCAAGGAGAGGGCCGGGGTGAGGGTGAATTGTTTCAGTGATATTTGGTAATCAAAATTTGTGATTGATTCTGTTCTGGAGAAAAGCATGAAAACTTGGCGCGGAATGAGTTTGGGGCTGTTGCTGGCTGGTGGGCTGCTGGCGCAGGGGGCTTGGGCGGGGGAGTGGATTGCCGATGCCAAGGGGTGCAAGGTTTGGAGTGATTACCCTTTGAAAAAAGGAACGACAATTTCTTTATGGCCGGGTAATTGTGATAAAGGCATTGCATCTGGAGAGGGAAGCTTGCAGTGGTTTGAGAATGGTGTTCCAGATGGGAAGTATGAGGGGAAAATTGTTGATGGTAAATTTGATGGAAAAGGTGTTTTTTATTTCCCAAGTGGCGGACGTTATGAAGGTGATTTCGTAAAGGGTAAACGCACAGGTAAGGGTGTGTATGTTTTTGAAAGTGGTAGCCGTTATGAAGGTGATTTTGTTGATGGGTATTTCCATGGAAAAGGTGTTTTTACATCGAAAGATGGCGATCGCTATGAAGGGAATTTTATAAAGGACAAAAAAACTGGTAAAGGCATTTACACTTTTGCAAGTGGCAGCCACTACGAAGGTGATTTTGTAGACGGGGAGTTCCATGGAAAAGGTATCTATACATGGAAAAATGGTGGACGCTACGAAGGTGATTTCGTAAAAGGGAAGTTTACAGGTAAAGGTATTTTTGTTTCTACAAATGGTAATCGCTATGAAGGTGATTTTGTGGATGAGATTTTTCATGGGAAAGGTATTTTTACATGGAAAGATGGCAATCGCTACGAAGGTGATTTTGTAAATGGTAAGCGCACCGGGAAAGGTATTTATACTGCCGTAAGTGGCATGCGTTATGAGGGTAATTTTGTAGATGGAAGGTTCGCAGGTAATGGTACTTCTACTTGGAAAAACGGAATTACCTATACTGGTGAGTTTATTGATGGTAAGCGGACTGGATTTGGTACGTTACGTGTGCCGCATGGCGCCTATGTTGGAAAGGAACGATCGAATAAAGGCAAGTGGAAAATGGAAGAGGGGTTCTCTTACTTTGAAGAAAGAGGCATATTTAAAAACAACGCATTTATCATGGCATGTGAAAATAAAAATGCTTGTGAAGATATGGTGCGCGAGCCTTATCGTGCGGAATTCCGTAATGCAGCTAGTAGTAGTGAGCTGAATGGCTTTATCGAGAAATACAAAGATAACGACCCGGATGGTCTGGTGCCACAGGCACGTAAGAAAATTCCAGCGGCTCAGAAGTACGAACGGGAGCAAGAGCGCCTTGCTGCAATCAAGCGTGCAAAAGAAGAGCGCGAGGCATATCGAACTGCGTTCAAGAATGCTTCAAGCAGCAGTGATCTGTCGGCATTTGTAGAGCGCTACAAAAACAATGATCCTGAAAAGTTGGTGCCGAAAGCGCGTCAGAAAATATCAGCCGCACAGAAACGGGAGCGCGATCAGAGTGCCAAACAAGAAAGAGAATATGCCGCCAGATTGGCGCAGGAATGTGGGCGTTTGTACCCGGGTAAATTGGTATCCTGGACAGCTAAAATGTGTGAAGGCCGTGTATTGGGCCTTTTTGGTGGTGGATGTTATGACGAGAAATTTCAAGGGATAATCGTAGGTGGAGGTAAAGGTATTGCGACAGCAAAAATTACCAAGCCTTCTCATAAAAGTGGTGAGTATTCGGAAAGGTCTTGTTCCGATTTTAATTGACCTAATTTGAATGCGGCGAGCTGAAGTGGGCCGGAAAAGCGAAGCGCCTTTCGACGTATGTTTGATTTTTAGTTGTTGCTACTATATGTCGGAAGGCGCTCTTTCCGAGCTTTTCCGATCCGCTTGGCCAATCCAACCCCCTCTCCCTTCCAGGGAGAGGGCTGGGGTGAGGGTGAATGGCTTGATTCTTTGCTGAATTATTCAGAATTCACCCCCACCCTAACCCTCCCCCTGAAATGGGGAGGGAACAATGTTCCGAAAGTGTTTCCGAGTTCACAGGAAAAACCATGCCTCAAAATTTCGATGTTCTGGTCATCGGCGCCGGCCCCGGCGGTTATGTGGCGGCGATCCGCGCTGCGCAATTGGGCTTCAAGGTTGCCTGTGTGGATGAATTCAAGAATCCAGCCGGTCAGCCGAGTCTGGGCGGGACTTGCCTCAACGTCGGCTGCATTCCTTCCAAGGCGCTGCTTGAATCTTCGGAAAACTTTGCGCGTGCGGCGCACGGGTTCGCGGCGCATGGTATTGCCGTGGACGGGCTGCGTTTCGATGCCGGGCAGATGCAGGCGCGCAAGAACGAGATCGTAACCAAGCTCACGCAAGGCATCGCGTTTCTCTTCAAGAAGAACAAGATAACCAGCCTGCATGGCCATGGCCGGATGCTGGGGCGGGAAGGGGAGGTGTGGCAGGTCGAGGTCAATTGCGACGAAGCCCGCGAAGTGGCCGCCGCCCGGCATGTGATTCTGGCGACGGGCTCAAAGCCGCGCATGCTGCCCGGCGTGGAGATCGACAACGTTCGGGTGCTGGACAATGCCGGCGCGCTGGCGCTCGATGCTGTCCCTGCGCGGCTCGGCGTGATCGGCGCGGGAGTGATCGGGTTGGAGCTGGGTTCGGTCTGGCGGCGGCTGGGTGCGGAGGTGACCTTGCTCGAAGCCATGCCGGCTTTCCTGCCCGCAGCCGATCAGGCGGTGGCGCGTGAGGCGCTGCGGCTATTTACCCGCGATCATGGGCTGAAAATCCAGACCGGGGTCGAAATCCAGTCGGTCAAGGCCGGGCAGGAAGAGGTAATTGTGCACTGGAAAAGTGCGAAGGACGGGGAACAGACCGCAACCTTTGATAAACTACTGGTTTGCGTAGGCCGCGCGCCGAACGTGGAAGGGCTGCTGGCCGATGGCGTGGCGCTTCAGCGTGACGAGCGCGGCTTTGTTGTGGTCGATGAAACGGGCCGCACCAGCCTGCCCGATGTGTGGGCGATAGGCGATGTGACACCGGGGCCGATGCTCGCGCACCGGGCCAGCGAAGAAGGCGTGGCGGTGGCCGAACGCATCGCCGGCCAAAAGCCGCACGTGGATTTCAGTTGCATTCCTTGGGTGATGTACACCAGCCCGGAAATTGCCTGGGTCGGCAAGACCGAACAGCAGTTGCAGGCCGAAGGCGTGGACTACAAAAAGGGGCAATTCCCCTTTGCCGCCAATGGTCGTGCGCTGGCGCTGGGCGAATCCGCCGGATTCGTGAAGATGCTGGCCTGTGCCAAAACCGACCGGATTCTGGGCGTGCATGCCATCGGGCCGATGGCGAGCGAATTGATTGCCGAAGCGGTGGTGGCGATGGAGTTCAAGGCTTCGAGTGAGGACATCGCGCGCATCGTTCATGCGCATCCGTCGCTCTCTGAGGCGCTGCATGAGGCTGCGCTGGGTTGCGACAAGCGCGGGCTGCATTCTTGAGCTTTGTACAAAACGGTTTAACCACAGAAGCACAGAGTACACAGAGAAAATCAGGTTGTTGCGCATAGTGTACTCGGCGTCAGACCTGATGATTTGATTGGGTTTTTGTTCCCTCCCCCTTGCAGGGGGAGGGCTAGGGTGGGGGTAGAAAAGATGGAATTCCATGACGCTACCCCCATCCTGACCTTCCCCCTGCAAGGGGGAAGGAACCAGCCCGGTGCCAATGCATTTCCGGGGTGAATTTCTCCCCATCTCAGTGGCTCTGTGGTGAGAATTTGGGGTTTAAGGTTGTTCCCGGCGGGTTGCTTCGCGAACCTGCCCTACCAATGAGGAAGATACATGAATTTGCACGAGTACCAGGCCAAGGCCCTGCTGGCGAAGTACGGCCTGCCTGTGGATCAGGGTGAACTGGCGACTACGCCGGAAGAAGCTGCAACCGCATTCAACAAGCTGGGTAAACCCAGCGCTGTGCTCAAGGCGCAGGTGCATGCCGGTGGCCGGGGCAAGGCCGGGGGCGTGAAGGTGGTGAAATCGGCGCAGGAAGCCGCCGATCTGGCTCGCGCGCTGCTGGGCACGAATCTCGTGACCTACCAGACCGATGCGCAAGGCCAGCCGGTGAACAGCGTGCTGCTGGTCGGCAACATCTATCCGGTCGAGCGCGAACTGTATCTCGGCGCGGTGGTCGATCGCGCCAGCCAGCGCGTGGTGTTCATGGCCTCGACCGAGGGCGGTGTAGAGATCGAAGAGGTCGCACAGAATACCCCCGAGAAAATCATCAAGATCGAGGTCGATCCGCTGGTCGGCATGCAGCCGTTCCAGACGCGCGATGCGGCGTTTGCACTCGGCCTCAAGGGCGACCAGATCAAGCAGTTTGAAAAGCTCATGCTCGGCGCCTACAAGGCGTTCATCGAGAACGACTTTGCGCTGTTCGAAGTCAACCCGCTCGCCGTACTCAAGGACGGTCAACTGATGTGTGTCGATGCCAAGATCAACATCGACGCCAACGCGCTCTACCGCCACGCCGATCTCGTGGCGCTGCGCGACAAGAGCCAGGAAAACGAGCGCGAGGTCAAAGCCTCCGAGTTTGACCTCAACTACGTGGCGCTCGACGGCAATATCGGCTGCATGGTCAACGGCGCCGGGCTGGCGATGGCGACCATGGACATCATCAAACTCAAGGGCGGCAGCCCGGCCAACTTCCTCGACGTGGGCGGCGGTTCGAACAAGGAAAAGGTCATCGGTGCCTTCAAGCTGATCCTGGCCGATGATTCGGTCAAGGGCGTGCTGATCAACATCTTCGGCGGCATCGTGCGTTGCGACATGATCGCCGAAGCGATTGTCGCGGCGGTGCGCGAAGTGGGCGTCACCGTGCCGGTGGTCGTGCGCCTCGAAGGCAACAATGCCGACCTCGGTATACAGATTCTCTCCGAATCCGGTCTGCAACTGATCCCGGCGCAAGGGCTCAACGATGCGGCGGAAAAGATTGTCGCGGCTGTGGCAGCCTGATCGAAAGAAACTCTGAACCACAGAGACACAGAGATCGGGAGAAAACCGGAAGAAACCAACTCATGGTTTTCTCATTTTCTCTGTGGCTCTGTGGTGAAAAAGGATTTTTAGAATGAGCGTTCTCGTCAACAAGAATACCAAGGTGCTGGTGCAGGGCTTCACCGGCAAGAACGGCACTTTCCATGCCGAACAGTCGCTGAAATGCGGCACGCAGATCGTCGGCGGTGTCACGCCGGGCAAGGGCGGCAGCGAGCATCTGGGCTTGCCGGTGTTCAATACCATGAAGGAAGCCGTGCGCGAAACCGGCGCCGATGCCTCGGTCGTGTTCGTCCCCGCGCCGTTCGCCAAGGATTCGATCATCGAAGCCGTGGATGCCGGCATCAAGCTCGTGGTGTGCATCACCGAAGGCGTGCCGACGCTCGACATGTTGCAGGTCAAGCAATACGTCGATCAATCCGGCGCGCGCATGATCGGCCCGAACTGTCCCGGCATCATCACGCCGGGCGAATGCAAGATCGGCATCATGCCGTGGCATATCCACCTGCCGGGCAAGGTCGGCATCGTCAGCCGCTCCGGTACGCTGACCTACGAAGCCGTGGCGCAGACCACCGCGCTGGGCCTGGGGCAATCCACCTGCATCGGCATCGGCGGTGACCCGATTCCCGGCATGAGCCACATCGACGCGCTCAAGCTGTTCCAGGACGACCCGGACACCGAATCCATCATCATGATCGGCGAAATCGGCGGCACCGCCGAAGAAGCCGCGGCCGAGTTCGCCCAGCAATACGTGACCAAGCCCATCGTCGGCTACATCGCCGGCGTGACCGCCCCCAAGGGCAAGCGCATGGGCCATGCCGGCGCGATCATTTCCGGAGGTAAGGGCACGGCGGAAGAGAAATTTCAGGCCTTCGAGAAGGCGGGGATTGCCTACACGCGCAACCCGGCGGAGTTGGGAACAACGCTGCTGGAAGTGTTGAATCGTAGGGCGGGTTAGGCGCCGCAGCGCCGTAACCCGCCGCAGGCCTGAGAACCTGTTCACGATCTGTCGTGAGAGGCCGTCAGCGGGGTGAAGAGCAGCGCAAAAACCGGAGTGTACAAGTAGTACATGAGGATTTTGAGCAGCACATGAGCCCCGATCACGGCTTCGCAGCAAGATCGTGAGCAGGTTCTGAAATGTGGTGGCGCGTCGGGTTACGGCTGTTGGCCTAACCCGACCTACGCGAATCTGTGGGAGCGGATGCAATCCGCGAATGTTCGGTGGCAATGCCGTTGGCCAATCGCGGATTGCATCCGCTCCCACATACCCGTTACCAGGAGAATCCATGATCCCCGCCGAACTCAAACAACTCGCCCAAGAACTCGCCGCAGCCAGCGCTGAAGTGATCCGCGGCTATTACCGCAGCGGTCTGGCAATCGACGACAAATCCGATGCCAGCCCGGTGACTCAGGCTGACCGCGAGGCCGAGATCGTCATGCGCAAGCTGATCAATGAGCGTCGTCCGCAGGACGGTATCATCGGCGAGGAGTTTGGGCGGGAGAATGCAGAGGCCGAGTGGGTCTGGGTGCTCGATCCGGTCGATGGTACCAAGGCGTTCATCACCGGGCGGCCGTTGTTCGTGACCCTGATCGGTCTGTTGCATCATGGTGTGCCGGTGCTGGGCGTGATCAACCAGCCGGTGACTGGCGATTGCTGGCTCGGCGTGGTGGGCGAGGGGACAACGCTCAACGGCAAGCCGGCGCAAGTCTCGCAGATAGCCGACTTGGCACGCGCGCGCATCGGCTCGACCGGGCCGCAATATTTCCAGCCGCAGGGCTTGGCGGCCTTCAATGAGCTGGCGGCGCAATGCCGCTTTGCCGTGTGGGGCGGGGATGGCTACCAGTTTGGCCTGCTGGCTTCGGGCGGCATGGATATCGCCGTGGAATCCGGAATCAAGCTGCACGATTTCGCCGCGCTCGCCCCGGTGGTGATCGGGGCTGGCGGCCTGATGACCGACTGGCAGGGCAAGGCGCTGGATATCAACAGCGGCGGCGACGTGGTGGCTGCAGCGACACCTGCGCTGCATACGGCGGCCCTGGATTGCCTGAATCGGGGATAACAGTTTCAATTCCAAAGATTGCCGGGTTTGAACCCGGCAGTTTTTTATCGAGACATCCCAATAACCGAGCGCCATCCCATGTTCAAACTGTTCCGGGTCGTGATCCTGCTGTTCATCCTGTTTGTTGTCGGGGCGGGAACCGTGCTGACCAAATGGCGCAGCACCTCCTGGAAAAGGCCGCAGCAGGTCGCCGTATACCCGCTGAATGCCGACGGACGCCCGCAAACCCAGCAGTACATCGCCGGCTTGACGACAGAATCCTTCGCCCCGGTCACGGCCTTTTTCGAGCGCGAAGCCAAGCATTACCAGTTGCCGATCGGCGATCCGGTTTATCTTAAACTCGGTCCACAGATTCAGCAGCTTCCGCCTGAGCAACCCGCGGAAGGGCGGCTCGCGATCATGCTCTACAGCCTGCAACTGCGCTGGTGGGCTTGGAAGAACGATGCCATGCAGGGCTATCGGCCCGATATCCGCCTGTTCGTGCTGTATCACGATCCGGCCCTCAGCCCGCGATTGCCGCATTCGCTGGGGCTGGAAAAAGGCCAGATCGGGGTGGTGCATGCCTTTGCCGACCGCGAGATGACGGGCAGCAATCAGGTCGTCATGGTTCACGAGCTCTTGCATACGCTGGGCGCCACCGACAAATACGGCCCCGGCGGCCTGCCCAGCTATCCGGACGGCTATGCCGATCCGGAGCGCCAGCCGCGTTATCCGCAGATCCATGCCGAGATCATGGGCGGACGCATTCCGATGTCGCCGGATCAGGCCAGAACGCCCGAGAGCCTCAAGCTGGTGTTGGTGGGGGAGGTGACTGCGCGGGAAATCGGATGGCGACGCTGAACGTGTCGCAGCATGTCTTATAATCGTCAGGCCACTTTTCGCTAACGCTTCGTTGAAAGACCCGATCGTGCCCCGTATTCTTGCGCCGCAACTGGCTTTGCAGATCATCGATTACATTCGCTCCCGGCACTTGCCTGCGGGTTCGCATCTGGGTACCCAGTTCCTTGCCGATCAGTTCAAGGTGTCGCGCGCGCCGGTTCTGGCTGCGTTGAAACAACTGGCGCAGGAAGGCGTGGTGGTGGCAGAGCGCAACCGGGGGTTTTTCCTGGCCCGCGATGCGTCCCTGATCGTGCCTCCTGCCAAAACACTGGAAGAATCTGCCGAGGATTCACTCTATTACCAATTGGCCGAAGACCGGCTGGCGGGCAAGCTGGAAGAGCGCGTCAGCGAGAACGAGCTGATGCGCTGCTACGAGGTGCCGCGGGCCACCTTGCGCAACGTGTTGCTACGGGCTGCTGACGATCTCTGGATGGAGCGTTTGCCCGGTCACGGCTGGCGTTTTCTGCCGGTTCTGACATCGCAGCAAGCCTACGAGGAAGGCTACCGCTTCCGGGCGGCAATCGAGCCCCTGGCCCTGCTGGAACCGGGTTTCAGGGTGAACCCCGTGGCGCTGCAAGCCTTGCGCGCCCAGCAGCAGGCGTTGCTCGACGGCGAGATCGATACACTCTCGCGTACCCAACTGTTCGAACGCAACTCGGAATTCCACGAAGTCCTGACCGGGTTCTCCAACAACGCTTTCTTTCTGGATGCGGTCAAGAAGGTCAACCGCGTACGGCGCTTGCTCGATTACCGCAGCACGCTGGACCGCTCCCGCCTGCCCCAGCAATGCCGCGAGCATCTGCTGATTCTGGACATGCTGGAAAGCGGGCGCATCGTCGAAGCGTCCGAGCGCCTGCGCATTCACGTGCAGGGGGCGCTGGCAAGCAAGCGCGATCTGGTCTCCGTTTTGCGTTGAGCGCGATGGATGTAGCGGGGACGAGTGCCGCGACTGAAATCCTGTGGAGGACGGCCAGAGTGCGTTGCTGCAAATCGGAATTATTTCACCTTGGGCGGCCGGTTTTGTATTTTGCAAATGCGGGTGTGACGCTATCCTGTATATTGTAAGAAATTATGTTCAGAACAGGTTTGTAGAGGGATGTGATGGATCGGAGTGTGCTTCTCAACGCCTGCAAGGTTGATTTTTTGCGCGGTTATGCGTCCGCGCTGGAGGCGGTCCTGTCCGGTGAGCAGGTTCGCATACTGCTCCAGTCCATCCAGATGCAGTCACCCGCATGGCAAGAGGGTGTGGCGCGGGATGCAGGCAAAGTCCTGGCTCAGGAGGCGCTGGCCAGCATCGAAAAATTGCTCTCCCGTAGTCTGCAGACCGCCTACGATTCGTTTCGCCCCTCTTTTTCGATGCCTTCGACACTCGATTCCCTGTCGCTGGTCGAGCACTCATCTGTCGAAGAGAACCTGCGCATCGATGAAATCACTGCCCGCCTAACCAATGCGGCCGAGGATGAGATCCGCGATCTCAATGCCCGGATTGCCAAACTTTTCGAGCAGGAAGAAATAAGGCCGCGTGAAAACCCTTTCCGGCCCTACCTGATTTCACGCAGCCTTGTTACAGCTACAGGTGCACTGGGTGTCGAAGAGGACAGGACGCAGGTGTTGGCCGCGCGGATCGTCGATGCGTTGACGGAGGTTGTCTGGACTATCTACCGACCGGTCAATTCCCTGCTGGAATCCAGCGGTATCGATGCCAATATCGAACTGCGCATCAAGCATCTTCATTCTCCAGGGCTGGAGAGAAAGGCTGATGGTGCCGCCAGTCCGCTGACCGGCGCAGCCGCCCCGGCTGCTTCGGAGCGGCTTTTAGAGATGATGCTGCGCATGGGAGGCCGATTGCCTGTTGCCGGGCAGACGAGCTCCCTGGCTCTTGCGCCTGCGGAACCGGGCCATGCCCTGTTTGGCTGGCTGCCCAAAGGGCTGCAAGCGGAAGAAACCCTGCGCCAGTTCTTTGCTTCTCCACCCGCTTCCGGAAGGTGGGGTATTGGAATGCCCCCCGCTCAACTGGGGGCCGGTATGCAGGGAGGGGCATTGATCGATGCAGTACGGGCACAGATTCAGGGCAAGACGCAAGAATTGGCGGTTGATGCGGACGGTGTGATTCCGAACCGGATTCTGGAACAGCGCGATAGCCTGGTTGCGCAAGCCGGAAACGTGGCCGAACAGATGGTGCTGGATATCATCGGCATGCTGTTCGAATACATCCTGTGCGACAAAATGTTGCCCCTTGAAGTGCGGGTGCAACTGGGGCGCTTGCAGTTCGTTCTGCTGAAGGCCGCATTGGCAGATCCTTCCCTGTTTTCCCGTGCCGATCATGCCGCTTGCCTTCTGTTCAACCGCGTCAGTTCCCTGGGCTGTGGTCTGTCGCAGGACGATCCCTGGAGCGAAAAATTTCTCACGGAAATTCGCCGTGTCGTAGGGGAATTGTTGCGGGACGAGAGCGATGGAGAGCCGGCTTTTGCGTTCCATCTCCATGCCCTGGAAGCCTTTGTCGTCAAAGAGTTGCCCCTTGTCGACGAAAACGCTGAACGTGCGGTATCGGCCGTTGAAAGCGCTGAACGACGCAGCGCCTGTTTCTTGCGCATCACCAGAAAAATGACAAGCATCCTTTTGCATATGGAGATTGACTCCTATCTGCAAGGGTTCCTGACTGGACCCTGGACGCGGGTCATTGCGCATGCCGCCCGCGACAACCAGAAGAAGGCTGAAGGCCTCTGCAATCTGGTGCCCAAGCTCGTCTGGAGCACCTACCCGAAAATGACGCGGGAAAGCCGGCAGCAACTGCTCGGCATGATTCCCGCGCTGGTGACGGATTTGCGAGCCGGGTTGTCGGAAGCCGGTCTCGGCGAGGATGTCCAGGAAGAAGTCCTGAACTGGATGATGGGGGCACACCGGCAAGCATTGCGGCCAAATATGCAACAGCCTCAGCATGAACCGGAGTTGGCGCAGGTCAGTGGCGAGTTTTCCGTCTTGTTGCTGGCGATTGCCCCGTCACCGGACAATACCGCGCTCAAACTGGATCTTCAATACCTGAATGAGGCGTTGCAGGAATTCAAGGTCGGATTGCTCGATCTGGACCCTGTTCTGGAACCGGGTACGTTGCATTTCCCTTCGCGCCATATCGCGCAGGGGGGGCAAGCCATTTCCCTGCGCCTGCAAACAGGTGTCAATCTCGAGCTCGAGATCGAAGGGCAGCCATGGCCTGTACGGATAATGTGGCAAAGCGCCGGAGGGGAGCGGCTGATATTGAAGGTGGACGGGAAACCGTTACCGGCCCTGATTTCGAGAGGCGTTCTGTGCAACCAGTTCTCTGTCGGCCGGTGCCGGTTTGTTGAAAACCAGCCTTTGTGCGAACGTGCGATCCAGTCTTTGATGGAGACGGTTGAAAAAGTGGAGCAATCCCGCACCTGATTGCGGGTTGCTTGTACTACATCAGGTCAATTGCGCCATGCCGGTTTGAGCGGCATGGCAACAATGTCATGCCGCCAGGCACTGATTGATAAACCCGCCAATGGCCAGAATTTCCGGCATGCAGACCGAATGCGGCATCGGGTAGGTTTGCCAACTGATGTTGTAACCGTCTTCCTTGAGTTGGTCGTGCGCGGCCCGGCCCAGTAGCGGCGGAACGACCGTATCCATCGTGCCGTGCGCGGCAAAGATCGGCGTGGCCTGGTTGGCGGCGGACTTGTTCCTGACCACATACTCCGGTGCGGGCATGTAGGTGGAAAGCGCCACGATGCCGGCGAGCTTTTCCGGATGGGTCAGCCCGCAACTGTAGGCAATCGCGCCGCCTTGCGAGAAACCGGCCAGAACGATGCGCTCGCTGGGAATGCCGCGTTCGTTTTCCTGCTTGATCAGCGCACGCACCGCTTCGATCGAGCGCTCGATGCCCTTGAGATCGGCCTCGCGGTTGATCTGTTCAAAAAATACGATGTCGTACCAGCCGCGCATGCGGTAGCCGTTGTTGCAGGTGATCGGGATGACCGGCGCATGCGGGAAGATGAAACGGATCGCCGGTTCGTCTTCCAGCGGCAATTCCGGCACGACCGGCACGAAGTCGTTGCCGTCCGCACCCAGACCATGCAGCCAGATCACGCTGGCGGTCGGGTTGTCGCCCGTGGCGATTTCGATGGTTTCAAGTGCGCTCATGGGCTTACTCGCTGGTTTGTTCGTCGGTATCGGTAACTTTGGTCAGACCGGGAATCGGCGGTTCCGGGATGTATTCCTTCAATAACTGGAAGATTTCGCGGAAAGCCTTGGGCGGCTTGGTCTGCTCGCGCTCTTTCTGCGCGTTGCGTACCAGTTGGCGCATGCGCTGGATGTCCATGGTCGGGCATTCTTCCAGCAGTTTTTCGAGCGCCTTCGGGTCGGTCATCAACTGTTCGCGCAAGCGCTCCAGGCGGTGCAGCCAGGCGCTGTGGCGGTCGGAAACGCCGGCAATCTTGTCCAGCAGTTCACGGATTGGCGCCGGGTCAACATTGCGGATCAGCTTGCCGATATATTGTTTCTGGCGGCTGATGGCGCCGTGCGCGGTCAGACGCTTGGCCTCGATCAGTGCATCGTAGAGCTTTTCCGGCAAATTGAGGGTGGCGAGCAATTTCTTGTCGAGCGGAATCAGGGCCTCGCCCAACTCCTGCAGGGCAAGCATGTCGCGTTTCATCTCCGACTTGCTGACGTAGATGATGTCGTCCTGGTGTTCAAAGTCTTCTGCGGGCATGGCTGCGGCGGGTGCATGAAAAACGGTATGATACCAAATCCGTCGCATGCCCATATGGCGCATGCCTGATCAAACTTGGAAGCCAATCCGTGTCCGATTTCAGTTTCAGTGAATTGCAATTGCGCGATTTGTCCGCGCAGATCCTTGAAGAAGCCGCTAGGCAAGGCGCCACCGCCTGCGAGACCGAAATTTCCGAAAGCGTGGGCAAGAACGTTTCGGTGCGTCTGGGCGAAATCGAAACCATCGAATACAACCACGACAAGGGTATCGGCGTTACCGTTTACCTCGGCGGGCGCAAGGGTCACGCCAGCACCTCGGATTTTTCCGCTGTCGCCTTGCGCGACACCGTACAGGCTGCGCTCGCAATTGCTCGGCATACCGCCGAAGACCCATGTGCCGGTCTGCCCGAGAAAAACCTGCTGGCGACCGGTAGCGAGCGCGATCTCGATCTCTACCATCCCTGCGACTTGTCCGTCGAGGCCATGATCGACGTGGCGCGCGAATGCGAACAAGCCGGGCGGGCTGTCGATGCTCGCATCGACAATTCCGAAGGCGCATCGGTATATCTGGGCTCCAGCCGTTTTGCCTTTGCCAACTCGCTCGGGTTCGTCGGCAGTGCCACGCAAAGCCGCCACAGCCTGTCGGCCACACTGATCGCCGAAGACGAATCCGGCATGCAGCGCGATTACTGGTACGACTCGGCACGCAACTGGGGCGACATGCAATCGGCCGCCGAGGTCGGGCGCATCGCTGGCGAGCGCACCGTGCGCCGCCTGGGGGCGCGCCGCATCAAGACCGGCGAATACCCGGTTCTGTTCGAAGCCCCGATGGCCGGCAGCCTGATCGGCAACTTCATCTCTGCCGTGAGCGGCGGCAGCCTGTACCGCAAGGCAAGCTTCCTGCTCGATAGCCTCGGCCAGCCGGTACTCGCGCCGTGCGTGTCGATTCATGAAGACCCGTTCCTGCCGCGCGGGCTGGCCAGCAGCATGTTCGATGCCGAAGGAGTAACGACCCGGGCGCGTTCCGTGGTCGAAGCCGGCGTGCTGCAGGGTTATTTCCTCTCCAGTTACAGCGCGCGCAAGCTCGGCATGCAAACCACCGGCAATGCCGGCGGCGCGCACAACCTGCTGGTTCCGCCCACTGCTACCTTTGGCGATTTGTTGGCGCAACTGGGAACCGGGTTGCTGGTCACCGAACTGCTCGGCCACGGCGTGAATCAGGTCACAGGCGATTACTCGCGCGGTGCAGCCGGGTTCTGGGTGGAAAACGGCGTGATCCAGCATGCCGTGGAAGAAATCACCATTGCCGGCAATCTCAAGGACATGTTCCTCGGCATCGTCGGCGTGGGCGACGATGCGCGCAAATCGTCCAGCCGGCGCGTCGGCTCGATCCTTATCGACCGCATGAAGGTGGCGAGCGCGTGAAGCCGGCCTACTGGGAGCAAGCCTGCGCCGAACTGGCCGGAGCCGATCCGGTGATGGCTGAACTGATCGGTCGCTATCCCGGCATGAGCCTTGTCAGCAAGGGCGATGCGTTTCATACGCTGGCGCGCTCCGTGGTCGGCCAGCAAATCTCGGTCAAGGCCGCCGATTCGGTCTGGAATCGCCTGGAAGCCGCGCTCGGCGGTATCGAAAGCGGCAAGGTGCTGGCAACGGGCGTGGACGAGCTGCGCGGCTGCGGACTGTCGGCACGCAAGGTTGAATACCTGAGCGATCTGGCGGCCCATCATCAGTCCGGCCGCCTCGATCCCGCACAATGGCGCGAGTGGGACGACGAAGCCATCATCAAGGAGCTGACCTCGATTCGCGGCATCGGCCGCTGGACCGCGGAAATGTTCCTGATCTTCCACCTCATGCGCCCCGATGTGCTGCCGCTTGACGACATCGGCCTGTTGCGCGCGATTGCCGACCACTATCATGACGGAGAACGCCGCCCGCGCAAGCAGGTCCAGCAACAGGGCGAACTCTGGCGCCCGTGGCGCAGTGTGGCTACCTGGTACCTGTGGCGTAGCCTTGATCCCGTGCCTGTCGAGTACTGAAAAATCATGAGCACTGACATTCCTTCCTCCGGCGTACCCGGTCTGCACCTGATGGGCGACCTGCACGGTTGCGCCTGCCCGGTTGCAACGCTGTGTGATCGCGATGGCCTGCTGCAAGCCTGCACGAGACTGGTGGAAGAGGCCGGGCTGACCGTGGTGGGCAACTGCTTCCACCAGTTCGGCGAAGGCGGTGGCGTGACCGGCGTGGTCGTGCTCGCCGAATCTCATCTTTCAGTGCATACCTGGCCGGAAAGCGGCTTCGTAACGCTGGATGTCTACGTCTGCAACTATTCCGGCGACAACCGCGCCAAGGCGGAAAAACTTTTTGCCGGATTGGCGGCCTTGTTTGATGCGGCCACCAGCAATGTGCGCCGGGTGGAGCGCGGATAAGGAATCGCTGAACAATTGCTGCGAAGGCGCATGGTGGCGTCGCGCGGTGCTCGAAATCCTCATGTATCCCCACATACACTGCGGTTTCTGCGCTCCGGGCTCCTTGCTCTGCGCCTTCTCGCTGACTTGTTCAGCGATTCCTTGGTAAACGCGTGCTGGGGTTGGACGGGTAGGGCGAAACGCGCTATGATTCGCCCCTCTTAGCGCCTATAGCTCAGTTGGATAGAGTGTCAGTTTCCGAAGCTGAAGGTCGCAGGTTCGATTCCTGCTGGGCGCGCCAAAATTCAAGGGCCTGCAAATGCAGGCCCTTTGTTTTTGTTGCTATTTTTGCCTGTGCCGAAATCTCTGGATATGACCGCTGGTTTATCGGGGGGGGCAATGCCAGTAACAGAGCCTAGTAGTCAGTCACACAGATTCTGCTATGTTCGTCACGCCCTGCATCCCCATGCGCTTTGTCGCTCATCCTCGCCATAGCCCTGCTATGGCTGCGGTTCACTTCGTGCGCATGGGGCGCAGATGCGCGCCTCGGCATCCACGCGAACCTGAGTGACTGACTACTAGCTTGGCACGATGTCAATGTCGGCACCAAAAATGTAGCCACGGTTACGTGCCGTCAGAATGGGAAGTTCCACATTCGCTGCGTCAAATACGGATTTGCGTAGCTGATGAATCTGAGTGTCGAGGCGACGCTGGTCGTAAGTCAGGAAATCTTCCCCCAAAGCTTCCACGATCTGCCGTCGTTTGACGGGGTCGCCCCTGCCTCTGGCTATCGAATTCAGAACAATGGCGCCTTGTGCCGTCAGCCGGACGGGTGGCCTGCCTGGGGGGGTAATCAGGCACAGTCTGGCATCCAGTTGCCAGCGCAAGCTGACTCCGCCGGTTTCGATTCGGCGAGAGAGCGCGCAGACAGTGGCGGAGAGTTCCAATAGATCGAATGGCTTGCTGAGGTAATGGTCTGCGCCGAGGGTAAACCCGCGTACTTTGTCGCTAATCGAGCTTCGCGCAGAAATAACCACTATCCCCAACCGTTTTCCGCTTTGGCGTAACCAATCGATCAGTTCGATTCCGTCTCCATCAGGCAATCCGATGTCCACAAGGGCAATCAGGTGATCTGCCGGTGAAAATACATCACGAAAATCCTTGATGCTGCCAACGCTGTCCACGATGTGACCGAGCTCGGTCAGATATGACGCCAACTCTTTTTGGAGCGTGATTTCGTCTTCAAGTAAGATAATGCGAGCCATAAATGAAAGTATAGCTTTGTGGTTTGTGTTGAATCTAAAGAAATCTAAGGAGTGAGGGCGTGAGCGATCTGGGCAACGAATCACTTGAAGGTCTGGAATGGCAATTCGTTTGCTGAGTTTCTTGCTGTGTTTTCTGTGTTCGCTTCCGGCATGTTCGCAACTGCCGCTGGTGCTGGATTCCGGCATGCAGCATGTCGAACTGTCGCCCTATGCAAGTCTTTTGCGTGACGCCAGTGGAACCATGACGATCGATGATGTGGTAGCGGCACGCGCAGAGGTTCCGCTGCAAAAAACATTCAATGCCGGTTTCACAAAGGATGCGTTATGGGTACGTATCGAAATCACGGGAAATGAAGGACATCCTCATGATTGGATACTGGAAGTCAATAATGCGGTCATGGATGACGTCAGGCTTTACGGTAAAAACAAGGCTGAAGGATGGAAAGAGTGGGTTTCCGGGGAGGACATTCCCAGAAGTCGGTGGCCCGTGCAATACCGCAACCCTGCGTTTCGGATCAATTTGAAGGAGCCTGGGCCTCATACGTTCTGGCTTCGTATCGCCTCACGGAATTCAATTTCAGCCCAATTGTCACTTTGGGCGCCCGATGTATTCAGCAACAGGGCGCGTGATGAATATCTGGCGTACGGGTTATTGTTTGGCACGTATGCCATGATAATTGTTTTTTACCTGTTCTTCTGGATTAGCACTGGAGAAATAGTCAGCGGCTGGTACACGATTTACGTGGCGAACAGTCTTTTCCAAATGCTGATTTCATTTGGATTTCTTCAGGAGCATACCGGTTTGCCGGGGCGGATAACCGATCATGTATTGGCCTTCTTGATCTGTAGTTCGATCTGGATTGGCGCCCGGCTGTCTGCCGGTGTTCTGGAGCTGCCTCGGGTAATGCCACGGCTCAATCGTTATCTGGTCGGCGCGGCAACCGCGGGTTTCTTTGTGACGATATCGCTCGTTGCCGTAAAGGGGTATGCAGCTGGCGTTGGGCTCGCGCAAATAATTGCGGCCACGGAGGTTTTGTTCATAATCGGAATATCGACCTATCTGTGGTATCGAGGGCACCGCCCGGCCGGGCTCTATCTTCTGGCTTTCGGCTTGTTCTGTGCAGGTATTCTCGTACGGGTCATGCGGAACTTTACGCTCCTGCCCCCGAATTTTGCGACGGATAACGGGTTCCAGATTGGCGCCGTTTTGCACATGCTCGTCATGAGCATGGTTATCATGGATCGTTATAACGCCATGAAGGCTGCAGCCGGAAGAGCTCAAGCAGAAGCCCTGCGCGTGAAGGCTGAGCGAGAGGCGTATCTCAATGTGGAAATCAAAAAACGCACGGCGTCTCTTACTCAGGAAATTACGCGGCGCGAGTCGATGGAAATTGAGTTGCGCCAATCGCTCGACGTGGAAAAACAGGCCCGTCAGGAGCAGTTGGATTTTGTTGCGATGGTTTCGCACGAATTCAGAACGCCGCTGGCCATTATTGACACATGTGCCCAGCGCATACTTGGCACGGTTCCTTCTGCAATAACGCAAGAGCGTTGCAGTCACATCCGCGAAGCCTCCTATCGCATGACACGGCTCATGGACGAGTTTCTTTCCCTCGATCGCATCAATGGTGATTTACGAGCCTTCTCGCCCCGTGAGGAGGAAATTGAGGCGATAGTTCAAAAGGCTGTGAGTGAATGGCACCCCGGGAGTATTGAGGTGACATATGTCGAGCGGCCACAGTCCGTGCTTTGCGATACCGCACTGTTGCACGTTGCCTTGCGTAACCTGTTGGCGAACGCAATCAGGCATTCGCCGCAGGATAGCTCCGTGCATCTTCGAATTTCGGTGCATGAAGAGCGGGCGGTCAAGTTTGAAATCCTGAATTCGGGGCAGGAAATTCCGGCCGACGAAATTCCCAAGCTTTTCCAGAAATATTTCCGTGGCCGCGGCGCGCAGGGAAGTCCCGGTAGCGGGCTTGGCCTCTATTTGGTGGAGCGGGTAGCCAAACTGCACAATGGCTCCGTCAGTGTTCTTTCCAGTCAGGAAGGAAGTTGTTTCTCCCTGATAATTGGCGAAGCGTGAGGACTGCCGGGATTTTCCATCAGACATGTCAAACCGTTCATGGCGAATGGAAAACCTCGGGCAAAGTCTATGCACTGACCGTTTTTTTACCAGCCTGCCAGCGCAATGCTGGCGAAATCAGGGCCGCTTGGCATCCTCCTGCCAACCGCCCCCCAAGGCGAGATAAAGGCGGATCAAGGCTTTGCGCCTGTCTAGCAGACTTTGTGCTTCGTCCGTCTCTGCCGACAGTAGCTGGCGCTGGGCGTCGAGCACTTCGAGAAAGCTGGTCGTTCCGGCCTGGAAACGCATCTCCGCCAAGCGCATGGCCTCGCGCGAAGACACTACGCGCCGAGCCTGGATTTCCATGACCTCGGCCGTGGTATCGAAAGCGGTCAGCGCGTTGGCCACCTCGCCCAGCGCGCCGAGAATGGTCTTGCGATAGATCACCACGGCCTGTTCGAGGCGGGCCAGTGCAGCTTCCTGGTTGAAGTAAATGCGTCCGCCGGCAAAGAGCGGTTGCAACAGGTTCGGGCCTACCGAGGCCACGCCCGGTGCCTTCCCGTTAAGAACATCGCTCAGGCTGGTACTGACACCGCCAAAAAGGGCCGTCAACGACAAGTTGGGGAAGAACAGTGCGCGCGCCTCGCCAACCCGTGCATTGGCCGCAATCAGCCCGGCCTCTGCTTGACGGATGTCAGGTCGCCGTTCAAGTAGCGCAGAAGGCAGACCGGGTGGCACGAGATCGGGAATTTCCAGGTCGGCGGGCGCAGCAAAGGTCATGGTGCCTGGCGCTCGGCCAAGCAGGACGGATAGCGCGTTTTCAGTTTCGGCGATTTGCTGGCGCAAAACCGGTATGCGGGCTTCAGTCGCGCCCAGGGCGCTTTTTTGCTGATGCTCCTCCGCCGCCGACGAGATGCCTGCCCTGATCTGTTGCTGAACCAGACGCAGCACATGGCGCTGGTTGTCGGCCGAGCGCTGTGTAACGGCAAGCGTTCGGCGCAAGGCAGCCAATTGGTAATAGTAATCGGCAACGCTGCCGATCAGCGAGGTGTTCAGGCCATGCCGTGCTTCCTTGCTGGCCAGCAGATCGGCTCGCCCGGCCTCGCTGGCTCGACGGTAACGCCCCCAGAGATCGACTTCCCAAGAGATGCCGACACCGCCCAGAAAGGTTGAGGTGAACCGGTCGCCCGGCGCGCGCTCCGTTGCCGAAGTGCTCAGCGACGCTTGAGCCTGGGGAAAGAGCGGTGCGCGGGCGACTCCGGCCAGTGCTTCGGCCTCGCGCACCCGCGCAGCACCCAGCAGGGCGTCCGGGCCGGCTTTCAGGGCTTCTTCAATAAGCTGCTGCAATTGCGGATCGGTAAACACCGAGCGCCAATCCCGCTCGGCAAACGACCGTGTTTCTCCGGCGATTTTCGACGGTGTTTCGCGATAAGCATCCGGCAGTTCGACAACCGGCCGCTGGTAATCCGGGCCAACGGCGCAGCCGGCAAGCAGAAGGAGAGAAAGCGAAGCAGGCAGCAGAAGAGGGCGCATCATGGTTGCGTCTCCGGAGTTGCGTCCGGTTTTCTGGCGAAGCGCGAAACGACGCGCTCCACCGTAACGAAAAGCACCGGCACCATAAAGATGGCGAGCAGCGTCGCCGCTATCATGCCGGCGAACACGGTCACGCCCATTGAGACGCGCGAGGCAGCACCGGCGCCGGAGGCCAGGATGAGCGGGACGACGCCAAGGATGAAGGCAAACGACGTCATGATGATGGGTCTTAGCCGGAGTTTGGCTGCGTAGATGGCCGCATCTGTGGCCGATTCGCCGGCATCGCGTCGCATCTTGGCAAACTCGATAATCAGGATGGCGTTTTTGGCCGCGAGACCGATCAGCAGGACAAGGCCGATCTGGGCATAGATGTTGTTGGTCAACCCGGCCATCCAGAGGCCAAGCATGGCGCCGAAAATGCCGAGTGGCACAGCGAACAGCACGGCGAAAGGCACCGTCCAGCTTTCATACAGCGCGGCGAGGAAAAGAAATACGAAGATGATGGCCATGCCGAAAATCACCGGCGCCTTGCCGGACGATTCCTTCTCCTGCTGGCTGATGCCGGCCCACTCGAATCCATAGCCCTGGGGAAGCACCTCGCGGGCGACTGCTTCCATGGCGGCAATGGCATCGCCGGAACTGTAGCCTGCGGCGGGATCGCCCCCCAGCTCAGCGGTGCGATACAGGTTGTAGCGCTGGATAACGGTCGGCATATTTGTTGGCTGCGAGGTCACCAGCGTCGACAGCGGAACCATGGTGCCATCGCTGCTGCGCACGTGGAAAAGCTGGATTCCCTCGATGTCGCTGCGGTATTCCGGCTCGGCCTGCATCGTGACCTTGTAGGAACGCCCGAAACGGCTGAAGTCATTGATGTTGAGACCACCGAGGAAGGTCTGCAAGGCATTGGTGATGTCCGATACCGGGACGCCGAGTTTTTTGGCCTTTTCGCGATCGACTTCCAGCCGGTAGGCCGGCGTATTGGGGTCGAACTTGGAATAAATATTGCCGATCTCGGGGCGCTTCCTTGCCGCTTCCATGAAACGTTCGGCGACCGCAGCCAGCTCCTGCGGCGTGTTGCCACTGCGATCCTGCAACTTAAAGGAGAATCCCCCCGTGGCATCGAATCCGGGAATTGCCGGCGGGTTGAAGGCGAGAATGGTGGCTTCCGGAAACTTTGAGGCCATGGCGTACACGCTGTCGATGATGCTGCCCAGTTGTTCCGTCGGCTTGCGGCGCTCTTCCCAAGGCTTGAGCTTGACGACAACCAGGGCGCTGTCGGATTGCGGTGCGCCGTTCAGGACATTGAAGCCATTGATCACCAGGCGCTTTTCAACGCCGGGAAGGGCGCCGAGTGCCTCGTCATAGCGGGCGGCAACCACTTCGGTGCGATTGAGCGAAGCGGCCGGAGGCAACTGGATGCTGCTGATAAACCCGCCTTGATCTTCTGGCGGCACGAACCCTCCTGGCACCTTTTTCATCAGGGCGACGGCCGCAAAAATCAGGATGGCAAGCATCGCCAGGGCAAGCAGGCTGCGCCGGATCAGAATCTGCACCCCTTGGCCATAGCCTTCGGTCAGTCGCCCGAAGCGATCATTGAAGGCAGTAAAGAAACGCGCCAGCCGGCCGTCGCGCTTGACTTTGGGTTTGAGCATCAGGCAGCACAGCGCCGGTGTCAGCGACAGGGCAACGAAGGCCGAGAGCATCGTCGATACGGCCACCGTGATCGCAAACTGCTTGTACATGATCCCGGCGATTCCGCCCAGAAAGGCCACCGGGACAAACACCGCGGCAAGAATCATGGCAATGGCAACGACCGGCCCGGAGACTTCCTCCATGGCCTTGATCGTCGCATCGCGCGGGTTCAACCCGTGCTCCATGTGGTGTTCGACAGCCTCGACAACCACAATGGCATCGTCCACCACGATCCCGATGGCCAGTACCATGCCGAACATGGTCAGCGTGTTGATGGTGAAGCCGAGCAGGGTGAACGCAGCAAAGGTGCCCACCAGAGAGACGGGCACCGCCAGCATCGGAATGGCCGTTGCCCGCCAGTTTTGCAGGAAAAGAAAGACCACGACCAGAACCAGAACCAGCGCCTCGGCAAAGGTGCTGACGACCTCCTTCAGCGACGCTTTTACGAAGACCGTGTTGTCCAGCACGGTTTCAATCTTCATGTCTGCCGGAAAGGTTTTTTCCAGTTCCTTGAGCCGGGCATTAATCAAGCCGGCCGTCTCGATGGCACTGGCATCCGGCGTCAGGTTGATCGAGAAAGCCGCTCCGGGCTGGCCGTTGAATCGCGAGAGAAAATTGTAGTATTTGGAGCCGAGTTCAGTGCGGGCAACATCCCTGAGACGGATGAAGGAACCATCCGGCTTGGCGCGGACGATGATGTTCCCGAATTCCTCAGTTTCGGTCAGGCGGCCCCGAAGCTGCACGCTGTACTGGAACTGTTGCGTTTTAGGCGCGGGCAATTGACCGACCTGGCCTGCCGGTGCCTGCGCATTCTGTTCATTCACGGCGTTGTATACATCGGTCGGCGTCAATCCCAACGCTGCCATGCGGTCAGGTTTCAGCCATATGCGCATGCCGTACTCCGAGCCGAAGACCTGGACATTACCCACGCCTTTGATCCGTTTGAGCACGTCGACGATGTTGATCGTCGCATAGTTGGTCAGGAAGAGCTCATCGTAAGACCCCTTTGGCGAAACCAGGGCGACGTACATCAGCACGTCGGGGGTCTGTTTTTGAGTCGTCAGACCGCTGCTGATGACCTCGGCAGGCAGGCGGGCGTTGGCTTGCGACACGCGATTCTGCACCTGCACGGCGGCAATGTCTGCATTGCTGTCCAGGCCAAAGGTAATGTCGAGGTTGTAGCCGCCGTCGCCGGACGAGCTGGAAGTCATGTTGAGCATGCCTTCCACGCCATTCACCTGTTCCTCGATCGGTTGCGCCACGGCCTCCTCGACCACTCCAGCGCTGGCGCCCGGATAAAAGGCGCTGACCCGAACGGTGGGCAGGGTGATCTGCGGGTATTGGGCAATCGGAAGATTGATTCCGGCAATGCAGCCAACCAGTGTCAGAACGATCGCCGTTACAATGGCAAATACCGGACGATTTATGAAAAATCTGGCCATGCTGTTTCCTCAGGAGGCCGACGGCGACTTGCCGGCTGTTTTCACTGCCGATGCGGTAACCGGCTTGACGACACTGCCTGGGCGCGCTTTTTGTACTCCCTCGACGACAATGCGCTCGCCCAGTTTGAGCCCGTCCTCGACTACCCAGAGGTCTCCGATCCGCGGGCCGGTCCGGATGGGGCGCTGTTCGATCTTGTCACCCTCAACGACCACGCTCACGAATTGTTTGTCGAGCATTTCGGTCACGGCTTTTTGGGGTACCAGAATGGCATTGTTGGCGACTTCATAGACGATGCGCACCCGTGCGTTCATGCCGGGCCGCAGCAAGCCGCGCGGATTGGGGAAAACGACGCGCAGCATCAATGTACCCGTCGCCGGATTGAAGGCTCGGTCAACAAAATCGGGGCGCCCCTTCTCCGGATAGATGCTCCCGTCCGCAAGGATGAGATCAATCAGATTTCCCTTCCCCTGACCGGGCTGATTGAGCTGTTTCTGATACTGCAGATAGGCGGCTTCAGAAATGCTGAAATAAGCCACTGCCGGATCAAGCGTCGATACGGTAGCGAGAACACTTTGACCGGCGTTGGCTAGAGCGCCGACTTCAACTTTCTGCATGCCGATCTGGCCGGACACGGGTGAGCGTACTTCAGTATGGGAGCGGTCAAGACGCGCCATTTCCAGTGCTGCCCGGCGGGCTTTGACAATGGCGGCATTCTGTTGCTCGAAGGCTACCGCCTGATCGTAGGTCTGGCGAGGAATCGCCCTATCCGGCAGGAGCGGCTTGTAGCGCTCCACATCCTGGCGGGCCTTTGCCAGCATGGCCTCCGATTCGGCCAGCCTAGCTTGGGCATCGCCGACAGCCGCATCGTAAGCACGCGGGTCAATGACAAAGAGCAGATCGCCTTCCCTGACTTTTTGCCCCGGACGGAATGCCTGCTTGATCACCACACCGGAAACCCGTGGCCGCAGATCGACCTCGCTGTAAGCCTTGATTTCGGAAACCATGTCGACAGTCAGCGGCGTCGTGCGCGGCACGATCTGCTGCACGACGACCTCTGGCAGTGGCGGGGGCGCAGCTTCCTTGGCTTCGCGACAGCCGCTCGTTCCCAGCGCAATTATCAGGGCAATGAAAATGGACTTGTAACGGGCACCAACGGGCGGGATCATCAATTTCTCCAGGTCAGACTCTCTTGCTGCATTATTTATGCGCCTCATGTCGAGTTAATTGGCGTCATCGCCCTGTTGGGGTTGAAACTTGCAGCTCAAGTTTTATACGATTGTAAATTACGAAAATTTCAGTCCAATAACCCCAACGATAATGAGCCCGGCGGAAATGAGGCGCATGCTGGAAACAGCATCTCCAAAAGCAACGATGCCAACGATAAAGGTTCCGGCTGCTCCAATCCCGGTCCAAACGGCATATGCAGTGCCCATCGGAATTGTTCTTTGGGCGAATAGCAATAAGGCGCCGCTCATGATTATGCAAAGAATGGCAAAGGCCACCCATAATACGTGCAGGCCACTGTCCGTCCATCCCAGTTTGAGGCCAATTGGCCAGCCAATTTCAAGCAATCCGGCGATGATGAGAAATGTCCATGCCATTGATGTCTCCTTGGAACACGATTAATAATGATTGGTAGTTTATTTTCACCCGTTGACAATACGGTTGCGTCCGCCATTCCTGGCGTCATAAAGTGCTCTTTCAATTGCTCAACTTGCTTGAGTTTCCTGCATCTGGCCCCGGATCGTTTGGCTGGGTAAACGGGAGGCTGCTTGTAATGAACCCTGTTTCACTCTTCATTGTCTTGGCGCTACCGATGTCCTGCGCCAACTAGGGATAACCCCATGATCGGTCGATATTTCCCGCAAAACACTACAGATGATTTGTGAATACCTTATTTATGGATCATAGATAATCTACCCGCCTCATAGCTGAGGAAAACTGAGAACATCTCCTTGGGTGAGGTCGCAACGGTGACGCCATTGGTGGATTGCCATGCGGACTCAAGTTGCGGGGTTCTGGGGCGGCCCGGTTAGGGCCTGTGCAGACAAACACGCCAGGCCGCCGATCATGTAGAATGGTTCTCATCTTCCTGATTGCACCGGAGCCTTGCATCCATGCGCTGGCGTTTGGGCTTTTTTGCCATTTTCCTGTTCTGCGTCGCTTCGATTGCGTATGCCCTGTATCACCAGTTCTACAACTGGATCATGCCTTGCCTGATGTGCGTTTACGAACGCATGGCCATCGTCGCCGTTGGCGTGTTTGCATTGCTCGCTGCGTTCTGGAACCCGAAAAGTCGCGTCGGGGTCATTGTGGCATGCGATCTGATGCTGACCAGTGCATTGATTGGCGCGGGGGTGACCATACGGCACCTCATGTTGCAGTACGGGCCGCCCGATCCTGCGGCAAGTTGCGATGCGACGCTTCCTTTTCCCATCAATCTGAATGATCCGTTCTGGCCGAAGTGGTTGGGCGCCTTGATTCGTCCCGTGGGCGATTGCAGCCAGGTGGATTTTGTCTTGCTGGGATTGAGCATGCCGGTGTGGGTGCTGCTTGCCTGTCTGGGAGTCGCCGTTGTGACGGCATGGCTGGGTGTCGGGCGCTGGCGGGAAGTTTCTGCGCGGAGATTCTGGAAATGACTCTGACGGAATTGCGCTATATCGTTGCAGTGGCACGTGAAAGGCATTTCGGGAAAGCTGCTGCCAGTTGTTTTGTCTCGCAGCCTACGCTTTCCGTTGCAGTGAAAAAGCTTGAGGATGAACTGGGCGTTGCGCTTTTCGAGCGCTCTGCGGGAGAGGTCACGCTCACGTCGATTGGCGAGCAGATCGTGACGCAGGCGCAGCGCGTGCTGGAAGAGGCACAGGCCGTGAAGCAGATTGCCCAGCAGGGCAAGGATCCGCTGGCCGGCCCCTTGCGACTGGGGGCGATCTATACGATCAGCCCTTATCTCTTGCCCTGGTTGATTCCGCAGCTCAAATTGCGGGCACCGCAGATGCAGGTGCTGCTGGAAGAGAATTACACCGCGCGGCTGGCTGAAATGCTCAAGCAGGGGCAGATTGACCTGGCGGTGCTGGCGGAGCCGTTTGGCGAAGCAGGCATTGAAACCGGAGCGGTGTACGACGAAGACTTTGTCGTGGCTACGCCCAAGGGGCATGCCTGGGCAGATCATGAGCGGATAGACCCGGAATTGCTTTCGCACGAGAACGTGTTGTTGCTGTCTCCCGGCAATTGTTTCCGCGACCAGGTGCTGCAGAGCTGCCCGGACCTCAACCGCGAAAGCCTTCCTCCCGGAAGCTTGCAACGTACCTTGCAGGGAACCTCGCTGACCACCATTCGCCATATGGTCATGGGCGGAATCGGTGTCACCGTATTGCCGGCCACTTCGGTGAACAAGGCCGATGAGCAGTTGCTGGAGATCCGGCCATTTGCCGAGCCTGTTCCCAGCCGCAGGGTGATTCTGGCATGGCGGCGCAATTACCCGCGCATGGCCGCCGTCGATGCTGTGCGTCAAGCCATTCGGCAAAGCGGCATGCCGGCAGTGCGCATGCTGGATTGATGATTTGAATTTTTGCCGTCATACCGGCGCAGGCCGGTATCCAGCAACGCCGCCGTTGCAAACCACTGGACGCCGGCCTGCGCCGGGGTGACGAGTTCAAGCAAATCCTAGTCCAGCAGCTTCTTTGGTTCGATTCCGACGATATAGGCACCCCAGTGTTTGCCATTGATGTAGATGGGAATCGAAAGATCGTTGATGATGTCCCCGGTGTCGCGCGTGTAGGTTTGCAGCAGGTATTGCTCGCTGGTGTTCTTGGCGCGCTTGACCAGCGTGTCGTTGGAGTTGAAGAAACGCTTGTTCCGGCTGTAGACCAAGTCGGTTTCGTAATTGCCGGTTACGGGGCGCGAGAATTCGGTGTGATGCAGCGGCAGGTAACCGTTGACGTCGACGACCAGTGCGTAAATGGCTCCAAGATCTTCGCGGTCCCGGTCGAATTTTGCCTGCAGTTCTCGGGCGAAAGCTGCGTCGTAGGCGGTGTTGAATTTTTGCGGATTGGTGTTGGGAATCGGCTTGTAGTTGCGGTCAAAAACATCGATGCCTTGCTGACGGAGTGCGTCGATCACGGTAGCGGCTTCGTCATGGAAACGCTGTGCAATGCGCAGGACGTTTTCGAATTTTCCCTGGCCGGTCTTGAATAGCGATACCTGGCCGATCATGTTTTCGGTGATGCCGTTCAGCAGTTTGGATGCGGTGACCGACTCGTCCATCTTTTCGATGACGACCCGATTCAGATGGTGGATTTCACAGGCGTTGGTGTGGATTTCGCTGTTGGTTGCCGAGAGTGCTTCCATCGAGGTGTTGATCCGGGCCAGTTGCTCAGCCGTTTTCTCGAAATCGCCCATCATCAGGTTGAAGTCATGGGAGGACTTCTGTACCACTTCGCGGGCAAGTTGCGTGGAATGGTTGATTTCTTCTGATTCCTTGAGGGTTGTCGTCACCTTGCCGGTGATGCCCGTGATATTCCGGGTGATTTCGTTGGCTGCTTCGCTGGTGTGCTGGGCCAGTTTGCGAACTTCGTCGGCCACGACGGCAAAGCCGCGGCCCGATTCGCCGGCGCGTGCGGCTTCGATGGCAGCGTTCAGTGCCAGCAGGTTGGTCTGTTCCGAGATGTCCTTGATGAGAGCCACGATTTCCTTGATGCTGGTCGAATCGCGGTTGAGTTCCTGTACCGTTACCGTGAAGCGGGACAGTTTCTCGCTGGTCTGTGCAATCCGTTCCGTGACGTCCAGCAACTGGTTGTAAGAGGCATGGGCAGTTTCAAGATTGGTTGCTGTGACCCTGGCGATTTCTTTCACGTCGTTGGATACATGCGTGACGTTGGCTGTGATCGTATTGCTGGATTCAAACAGCGTTTCAAAAAGCGTGACCTGGAGCCTGGTTTTTTCCTGAGCATCCTGCAATTTTTGCAGAACGGTGGCCGACTGAAGGGCTGTGTTCACCCCGATCGTTCGCAGGCGACCGATCAAATTCCGCAGGCTTTGCTGGAAGGTGTTGTAGCCTTCTGAAAACTGACGGATCTCGTCGTGGGTTTTGAGCGGCACATCCGCAGAAAGGTCGCAGTGTTCGCGGTCGTTGATCTGGAAGCGGGCGCACAGTTCGTTCAGTGTGGCTACGACGGTCATGCGGATCATGACGATCATGATGACTGTTATGACGGCGGCAACGATGCCCAGACTTGCGAACAGGTAAACGCCCTGATTCAAGGCCGAAGCGACTTGGGTCAGTACCTCCTTGCCGGTACCCGCCTTGGCCAGGATTTGCAGAATGCTGTTCTGTGTCCAGTAAGCAGCTCCTGCGGCAAGGAAGAGCAAGAGCGTCAATGCCAAAAGTCCGGCAGACAATTTCTTCATAATTGAATTGAAGAAACTCTTTTCCAGAAAAAATAAGCCTGATTCAAGTGTTTTCATGGCTATTTCCCTCTGCGTGCCAGTTTGTGGCGTTATAAGTTAATCCTAATTTAGCTTTTGCTGATAATCAATCTCATGCCCAGCAACACAAAGACTCCGCCAGCAAAACGGTCAAGCCACATGCCGGCTCGCGGGCTGCGCATGAAGCACTGTCCGACACGTCCGGCAAAATAACCCAACAGGCAGAAAACCAGGATTGCCTGCAGCGTGAATACGATCCCGAGTTGCGCTGTTTGCCAAGTGATATTGCCGCGGCTTGCATCAACGAATTGCGGTAGGAAGGCAAGGAAAAAGAGAACGACCTTGGGGTTGATGGCATTGGCGATCAGACCCTTGGCAAAAAGTTTGCCCAACGGCTCAATGTTCGGGTTGTCTGCTTGGCCGGCCTCAAAAGTGCTGCCACGGCTTTTGAGTGCCTGGATACCGAGCCAGACAAGGTACAGGCCGCCACAGACTTTGAGCGCGGTAAATGCCCAGAGCGAGGCCGCAATCAAGGCGCTGACCCCGAGTGTGGCGAGAAGGGTATGGCTGAGGCAGCCCAGCGCGCAGCCCAATCCGAAAGTCATGCCCTGCTTGCGTCCGCGTGCAATGCCGAAACTCAGCACCATCAGATTGTCCGGGCCGGGCGAGAGGGTAATCAGCAAGGCTGCGGCCAGGAAGGCCAGGAATTGTTCCGGAGAAAGAAGCATGGTTGGTATTCGGATCGGATTAGGATATTTTTGCCAAGATAACACATTTTATTGTTTTATTTGGCAATTCATCATGAATGACGGTGCGTCGGTGCGATTCATCGGATCGGTATTGGTCGAGGCTTTCTGGCTGGTGGCGGCAGCGGCTTTCTCTGCGACAATCAAACGGTCGATTTCTTCCCATTCGGCATCTGGCTGGGGATCTCAAGCAAAAGCGGCTCACGACGAGCCGCTTTTGCTTGAGCTGCTACAGCTACCGATCAGGCGTCGATCTGCTTGGCGACGAATGCCTTGACCGCTTCGGCGTCGGCCGGGAGGACTTCGCAGCGCTGCGGTTTGTCTTCCAGACCGACAAAGCTGGCGGGGCGATCCGGATTGCGGCCGAGGGCTTCGCGTACGGTGGCTTCGAATTTCACCGGCAGCGCGGTTTCCAGGATTACCATCGGGATGCCGGTTTCGCGCGTGTCCTTGGCGCCCTTGTAGCCGTCGGCGGTGTGGGTGTCGATCATCACGCCGTATTTCTCGAAGACTTCACGGATGCTGACCAGACGGTCAGCGTGCGTGCTCTTGGCGGAGATGAAGCCGAACTGCTCGCGCATGCGGGCGGTGTCTTCTGCGCTCAACTGGAAGCCCGGCCCCTTGTCGACCTGTTTCCACAGATCGGCGAGCTTGCCGGCGTCGCGGCCGACGAGGTCGAACACGAAGCGCTCCAGGTTCGATGCCTTGGTGATGTCCATGCTCGGGCTGGAGGTTTCATAGGTTTGATCCAGACCGCGCGGGCGATAGCTGCCGGTACGGAAGAATTCGTCGAGCACGTCGTTTTCGTTGGTGGCGACCACGAGCTTGCGGATCGGCAGGCCCATCTGGCGGGCGATGTGGCCGGCGCAGACGTTGCCGAAGTTGCCGGACGGCACGACGAAATCGACCGGATCGCCGACGTTCTTCGCGACGGCGAAGTAGCCCTTGAAGTAGTAGACGACTTGCGCCACCACGCGGCCCCAGTTGATCGAATTGACCGCGCCGACCTTGTATTTGGCCTTGAACGCGGCGTCGTTGTTGATCGCCTTCACGATGTCCTGGCAATCGTCGAACATCGAAGTGATGGCGAGGTTGAAGATGTTGGCGTCCATCAGGCTCATCATCTGTGCGCGCTGGAACGGGCTCATCTTGCCGTGCGGGGAGAGCATGAATACGTTCACGCCCTTCTTGCCGCGCATCGCGTATTCGGCAGCCGAACCGGTGTCGCCCGAGGTGGCACCGACGATGTTGATTTCCTGGCCTTCGCGCGCGAGCACGTACTCGAACAGGTTACCGAGCAACTGCATTGCCATGTCCTTGAATGCCAGCGTCGGGCCGTTGGAGAGTTCCTGGATGAAGAGGCCCGGTTCAAGTTCGCGCACCGGGGTGATGTCTTCAAGCTTCGAATCCTTGCGGCCGTTGCAGTAGACCTCGGCGGTATAGGTCTTGTCGATCAGCGCCTTGAGGTCGGCGGCCGGAATGTCGTCCACGAACTGTGAAATGACCTTGAACGCCAGATCGCGGTAGTTGAGCTTGGCCATCTGTGCGAGATCGGCCTGGCTGAACTGCGGGTAGGATTCGGCAATCGTCAGCCCGCCATCGGGGGCCAAGCCGCCGAGCAGGATTTCGCAGAAGGATTTCGGCGGCATCCCGCCGCGGGTGGAGATGTATTTCATGGCATGAGTACCGGTTTCAAAAGTGGATACGGTCGGGCGGATTGGCATGAGGCCATCCGTCGCGATTCAATGCGCGAGAGGCTATTTGGCTTTGCCTTTCGACGCATAAAGTTCTTCGCTCTTTTTCTTCAGCGCTTTTTCCAGACGTTGCTGCTTGATCCCCGGCGCGAGCAGCAGCCATGCGGCCCCCCCAGCCAGGGGCAGGCTGAACGCGGCTTGTTGCCACGGCAAGTATGTGTCCCAGTCGGGGAAGATGTAGAAGCAGAGAATGCCCGCCAGTAGCGCGGCGACGGATTGGGCCAGCGTGTGGTGCCAGACGTGGAAGCATTGCCCGGTTTGGGGGTCGAGCCACGCCAGCAGCAGGCCGTCGTCGCCTTCTTCGAACGCAGCAACGGTCTTGTCGCCCGCCGCAGGCTGGTGCTCGCCCTTGAGGGCAATCTCGGGTAGGTCCTTGCCGTCGAAATTCAGGCGGACGAAGGTCTTGGGCGGGTATTTGTCCTTGGAGAGCTGAACGTTCAGCACTTTCAGTTTGGAGACGGGGCGAATTTGCATGGCGGGTGCGTGTTTATCCGGAATAGACCAAAATTTTGCGGGCTGGCTTTGGAAAAGCCAACCCGCACTACATTACTGCAAATGCTCCAGCCGCAGCTTGACGACCTTGCCGTTGATCGCTTCGAGCGCTTCGATCTTGGTCAGCGCGGTGTTCACGTTCTTTTCTACCGCGAGGTGGGTCAGGATGATGATGTCGGCGCGGTCATCCGGCGCGGGTTTTTGCAGCATCGAATCGATCGAAATGTTGGCATCGGCGAAGATGCGGGTGATCTCGGCCAGTACGCCCGGCTTGTCGGTTGCATTCATACGCAGGTAGTAGCAGGTTTCCACCTCGTCGATCGGCAGGATCGGCAGGTTGGCCATCTTGCTTGGCTGGAAGGCGAGGTGCGGAACGCGGTTTTCCGGGTCGGCAGTGGCCAGACGGGTGATGTCCACGAGGTCGGCAATCACGGAAGATGCAGTCGGCTCGGCGCCGGCGCCGGCGCCGTAGTACAGCGTGGCGCCCACGGCGTCGCCCTTGACCAGCACGGCGTTCATCACGCCGTCGACGTTGGCGATCAGGCGCTTGGCCGGGATCAGCGTCGGGTGCACGCGCAGTTCGATGCCGGCTTCCTTGCGGCGGGTAATGCCGAGCAATTTGATGCGGTAGCCGAGCTCCTGCGCGTAGCGGATGTCCTGGGCTTCGAGCTTGGAGATGCCTTCGAGGTAAGCCTTGTCGAACTGCACCGGGATGCCGAATGCGATGGCGCTCATGATGGTGAGCTTGTGCGCGGCGTCGTGGCCTTCGATGTCGAAGGTCGGGTCGGCTTCGGCGTAACCGAGGCGCTGGGCTTCCTTGAGTACGTCGGCAAAGGCCGCGCCCTTGTCGCGCATTTCGGTCAGGATGAAGTTGCTGGTGCCGTTGATGATGCCGGCTACCCACTCGATCTTGTTGGCGGTCAGGCCTTCGCGCAGCGCCTTGATGATCGGGATGCCGCCGGCCACAGCCGCTTCGAAGGCAACCATCACGCCTTTTTCCTGGGCCTTGGCGAAGATTTCGTTGCCGTATTCGGCGATCAGCTTCTTGTTGGCGGTGACGACGTGCTTACCGTTTTCGATGGCCTTGAGCACGACTTCCTTGGCGATGGTGGTGCCACCGATCAATTCGACCACAATGTCGATATCCGGATTGTTGACCACGTCGAGCGCGTTGTCGGTCAACTTCACGTCCGGGCCGCACAGTTCGCAGGCGCGGTCGAGGTTGCGGTTGGCCGCCATGGTGATGACAATCGGCCGGCCGGCGCGGCGGGCGATTTCTTCCGCGTTGCGTTTCAGGACCACCGCAGTGCCGCCACCGACGACACCCACGCCACACAAACCTACATTGATCGGTTTCATCATTTTTTTACTTCCCTGTCTTGGATTACGCTTGCGCGTAACGTTTTCGATAGCGTTCGAGGAAACGGGCGATGCGGTGCATCACGTCGCTCAGGTCGTCGGAATTGGGCAGGAACACGACGCGTACATGGTCCGGATTCATCCAGTTGAAGCCGGTGCCTTGCACCAGCAGCACGCGCTCTTCCTCCAGGAGTTCCAGTACGAACTGCTGGTCGTCCTTGATCGGATACATCTTCGGATCGAAGCGCGGGAACATGTACAGCGCGCCCTTCGGCTTCACACAGGTTACGCCCGGCATGGCGATGAGCGCCTCGTAGGCGATGTCGCGCTGGCGCGCGAGCCGCCCGCCCGGCTTCACGAGATCGTCGATCGACTGGTAGCCGCCCAGCGCGGTCTGGATGCCGTATTGCGCCGGCACGTTGGAGCACAGGCGCATCGACGAGAGAATGTTCAGCCCCTCAATGTAATCCTGGGCGCTGCGTTTGTTGCCGGAAACGATCATCCAGCCGGCGCGGTAGCCGCAGGCGCGGTAGTTCTTCGAGAGCCCGTTGAAGGTGAGGAACAGCACGTCGTCGGCGAGCGAGGCCATCGAGGTGTGCGTGTTGCCGTCGTACAGCACTTTGTCGTAGATCTCGTCCGAACAGACGATGAGGTTGTGCTGACGCGCGATCTCGATGATTTCCTTGAGCACGTCGTCCGGGTAGAGCGCACCGGTCGGGTTGTTCGGGTTGATGACGACAATCGCCTTGGTCTTGTCGGTGACCTTGGCGCGGATGTCGTCGAGCGCCGGCAGCCAGCCGTTGGCTTCGTCGCAAAGGTAATGACGCGCCTTGCCGCCGGACAGATTCACGGCAGCGGTCCAGAGCGGATAATCCGGCGCGGGAACCAGCACTTCGTCGCCGTTGTTCAAGAGGGCCTGCATTGCCATCACGATCAGTTCGGAAGCGCCGTTGCCGATGTAGATGTCTTCGACCGTGACATCGGCAATCTTCTTTTCCTGCGTGTAGTGCATGATCGCCTTGCGCGCGGGGAAGATGCCCTTGGAATCCACGTACGCCGCCGCAACGGCCATGTTGCGGATGATGTCCTGGGTGATTTCTTCCGGCGCATCGAAACCGAACACCTGCGGATTGCCAGTGTTGAGCTTGATGATGCGGTGGCCTTCTTCTTCCATCTGCTTGGCGCGTTCCAGCACCGGCCCGCGAATGTCGTAGCAGACGTTATGCAACTTGTGCGATTTGTGGATCATGTGTTCCATGATGCGCCCTGCGCCTTTGGCGGCTTTTTGTTAGGGGAACCCCGTATTCTAGCGAATCTTGGCGCGGTGCAAACCACCAATCGAGTAGTTTTAATGGGGTAACAGATTAAAATATGCAAAATCGCATGAGCAGAGAGATCACATGAAACTGGTCCAGGAAAAAAACACCCATCTCAACCAGTTCACCGGCTACGGCGAGGACTGGGTCGGCGTGAACGGGGAAAAGCGGTACGGTAGCCTGATCGTGACTGCCGTAGCAGTCGATCTCTGGCGCCCCGCTGGTTTCGGCGATCTTTTGCGCGAGGATTTCGCAGTGGTCGTGGATTACCGGCCCGAAGTCGTGCTGCTTGGCACCGGCAGCCGCAATCGTTTTCCGCTGCCCGCGTTGTACCGCGACCTGACCGATGCAGGAATCGGCATCGAGATCATGGACACCGGCGCGGTTTGCCGGACTTTCAATGCGTTGGCTGGGGATGGCAGGAGCGTGGTGGCGCTGGTGCTGTTCGGTTGATTTTGGTGGGTTGCCGTCCGGCTGTAATATGCCGGAGAGCGGGATGGACAGGTTGTTGAAATAACCTATGTTGCAAGGGTGATCCTCAACAGGTGAACCGCCATGAACCGTTTCCTGCGCATGAGCATTCCTTCCCAGGTGATTGTCCTGACCGCCAGCGTGCTGCTGCTGGCGTTCGTTGCCCTGATTGCCTACGTGGCTGTTTCGCTGACCCGTTCTTCGTTGCATTCGGCGGAAAGCGAACTGGCCCAGACCCTGAAAGTGGTCAATCGTTCGCTCGATTTGATGTACCAGTCCGCGTTGACGCGGGCGGATCGGGAAAGCAAAGCGTTTGCTTCCATGCTGGGCGGCATGCCGGCCCGCAAGGCGGGTAACGTCCAGTTGCCGGCGGAAATCGCTTCTGTTCCGGTGTTGGGAACGCCCTCCCAGACCCTGACCGGCAATGTCGAGCTTCTTCAAAGGTTTTTCAAGGAAACCGGCGTGGAAGCCGCATTGATCCAGAACGTCAACGGCAAGATGGTGCGCACGGCCACCCTGCTCAAGGATGCCAGTGGCAAGCCCATGCTGGGTACGGTCATCGCTGATACCGATCCCGTGACCAAGGCGACGCTGGCCAAGCAACCTTATGGCGGCATTACCTTCCGCAACGGCAAATTCAATGTCAGTCGTACCATCCCCATCATTGAGAACGATCAGGTACTGGGCGCTCTTTCCGTGCGGGTTGTTCTCGATCAGGAGCTGAAGCAGCTCGCCGACGAACTGGCCAAGATAAAGATCGGCGAAACTGGCTATATCTACGCCTTTTCCCAGGAGCCTGGCGAAGCGGTTGCCCGGTTTGCCATCCATCCCAAGCTGGCCGGCAAAAACATGAAGGAATTGGCCGACGGCGACTTGACCGCTTTCGTGAAGCAGGCCATCGGGCAGAAAGAAGGCGTGGTTCGCATGAAGCGGGCCGATGCCGGTTCTCCGGTTCAGGATCGGCTCGATTACATCCTGGTAAACGACAACTGGAAGTGGACCATTGGTGGCGGTGCGCCGGTCGGCGAAATCACTGCGGTCGGCCGGCAAGTGCGCAATGCCATGATTGCAGGGTGTGTTCTGGCATCGTTGCTGACCGTGCTGGTGATCTATTTCGTGGTGCGCCGGCGCCTGCAACCGCTGGAAGTCGTCGTTGCCAAGGTGCAGCGGCTGGGGGCGGGGGATTTGACCGTCCGGGTCGACAGTGTTCGCGACGAAACGCACAACGAGGTTGATCTTCTGGGGCGTGAAATCAACGCCATGACCGACCGGCTGGCATCGCTGGTACGCCAGATCAACGATATCGTGCACCGCCTCAACAAATCCGCACAGGAGCTCAGTACTTCCGCTCATCACATCGCGGTCAGCTCGAGCAACCAGAGCGAATCGGCTTCGGCCATTGCAGCTTCGGTCGAGGAATGGACGGTCAGCATTACGCATGTGGCCGATTCGGCCGAACAGGCGCGCGACATGGGCAGCAATGCACGCAATGCCGCCAATAGTGCGCATGAATCGGTCAACAACACGATCGGGGAAATGAAAAACATCGCCAGTGAGTTGGCGGTGTCAGCCGCCGCCATTCTTGAACTGGGTGCGAGGTCGAACGAGATTTCGAGCATCGTGCAGGTGATCAAGGACATTGCCGAGCAGACCAATCTGCTGGCGCTGAACGCAGCGATTGAAGCTGCGCGCGCCGGCGAGCAAGGGCGCGGTTTTGCCGTGGTGGCCGATGAAGTACGCAAGCTGGCAGAGCGCACCGGGCATTCGACGCAGGAAATTACCCGGATGATCACCGATATCCAGTCCCAGACATCCACCGCTGCGCAGCGCATCAGCAGCGTGAACGACTTGATGAAGGGCGGGGTTCAGCACGTCGAAGAAGCGGGCGTGGCCTTGACTGAAATTGCACAAAAAACCGGCGAAGCCGTCCATGCCGTGAGCGAGATTGCCGAGTCGACTCGCGAGCAATCGGCGGCTACGCAGACGGTGGCGCGCAGCGTCGAAACCATCGCACAGATGGCCGAAGAAAATTCCAGCGCCAGTCACTCCAATGAGGCTTCCGCCGCCAAATTGCTTGAGCTGGCGGGAGAGCTGGAAAGCAGTGTGGCGATGCTCAAGGCTTGAGTTTTTCCAATCGACACGGGCATCAAAAACGACAGGGCACAAGCCGGAATGGCTTATGCCCTGTTTGCCATGGGCGCAGCCCGTGTTATTTGACGACGCTGATTGTCGTGATCCTGTAACCGGTATTGCTGTTTTCCAGCGTGAACTTCACCTTCTGCCCCGTTGCCAAGCCCTTGGCGAGCTCCGGCTTGGCCAGCTTGAAGGGCATGGTCATGGCCGGCCATTGCAGGCTGGGGATCGGATCGTGTTTCAGCGTGACCGAAGCGGCCTTGGCGTCCACGGACTGGACGACACCCGTGCCTTCGGCCGACTGGGGCTGGGCGGCGTAGACCGGGGCGGCGAGGGCGGCGGAGAGGAGGGTTGCTTGCAGCCAGTGTTTCATTTTGAAGCTCCTTTGCTTGAGTAAAATAGACAACAACTCACCACAGAGTCACAGAGCCACAGAGGAGGCGAGAAAACATGTGTTTTCTCTGTGCCTCCGTGTCTCTGTGGTTAAAAAATTTGCAAATCAGTCTTTCAAATTCCGCCCCTTGACCCAGGAATAGATCGCCGGGATCACCAGGAGGGTGAGGATCGTCGAGGACACCATGCCGCCGACCATCGGAGCGGCGATGCGGCGCATTACTTCCGAGCCGGTGCCGCTGCTCCACATGATCGGCAACAGCCCGGCCATGATTGCGACGACCGTCATCATCTTCGGGCGCACGCGCTCGACCGCGCCTTCGATGATCGCGGCATACAGGTCTGCAGCGCCGGCTGACGCGCCTTCCCGTTCGCGTTGCTTGCGGATGGCTTCCCAGGCGTGGTCGAGGTAGATCAGCATCACCACGCCGGTTTCCGCCGCGACGCCGGCGAGCGCGATGAAACCCACGCCGACCGCGACCGAGAGGTTGTAGCCGAGCGCCCACAGCAGCCACACCCCGCCCACCAGCGCGAACGGCACCGAGAGCATCACGATCAGGCTTTCGGTCATGCGCCGGAAGTTGAGGTAGAGCAGCAAGAAGATGATCGCGAGCGTGGCCGGAACCACGATCTTGAGCTTTTCCTTGGCGCGTTCCATGTACTCGAACTGGCCGCTCCACACCGCGTAATAGCCGGGCGTGAACTTTACCTGGCTGTTCACGACCCGGCGGGCTTCGTCCACGTAGCTGCCGATGTCGCGGTCGCGGATGTCCACGTAGATGTAGGCCGAAAGCAGGCCGTTCTCGGTGCGGATGCCGGGCGTACCTTTCTCGATGCGGATGTCGGCGAGCTGGCCGAGCGGGATCATCGCCGCGCCACCCATGGTCGGGACCAGCACTTCGCGGGCGACGGCGTCCGGATCGTGGCGCAGTTCGCGCGGGTAGCGCACCGATACGCCGAAGCGCTCGCGTCCTTCCACGGTGGTGGTGACCATTTCGCCGCCGAGCGCCGTAGCAATCACGTCCTGCACGTCGGAAACCAGCAGGCCATAGCGCGCGAGCTTGGCGCGGTCGGGCTCGATGGTCAGGTAGAAGCCGCCGGTGAGGCGTTCGGCAAACGCGCTGGTGGTGCCGGGAACGGTCTTGACCACGGCTTCGATGTCGCGCGCGGTGCGTTCGATCTCGGCCAGATCGCGCCCGAATACCTTGATGCCGATTGGCGTGCGGATGCCGGTCGAGAGCATGTCGAGCCGCGCCTTGATCGGCATGGTCCAGGCGTTCGAAACGCCCGGAATCTGCACGGCTTTATCCAGCTCGGCGATCAGCTTGTCCATGGTCATGCCTAGCCGCCATTCCTTCTCTGGCTTGAGATTGACCACCGTTTCGAACATTTCCAGTGGTGCCGGGTCGGTGGCCGAATTGGCACGGCCGGCCTTGCCGAACACCGAGGCGACTTCCGGGAAGCTCTTGATGATCTTGTCCTGCGTCTGCATCACCTCGGCTGCCTTGGTCACCGACATCCCCGGTAACGAGGCTGGCATATAGAGCAGCGTACCTTCGTTGAGCACCGGCATGAACTCGCTGCCGAGTTTTGAGTACGGCCACCAGCTGATAGCCAACACCAGAACAGCCAGGGCAATGGTGGCCTTTTCCCAGCGCAGAACTGCAGTAATGAAGGGCCGGTAGGCCCAGATCAGGAAGCGGTTCACCGGGTTCTTGTGCTCAGGCATGATCTTGCCGCGCACGAAGAGCAGCATCAGCACCGGTACCAGCGTGACCGACAGGATCGCCGCACCCGCCATCGAGAAGGTCTTGGTGAATGCCAGCGGCGAGAACATGCGGCCTTCCTGCGATTCCAGCGTGAACACCGGCAGGAACGAGACGGTGATGATCAAGAGCGAGAAGAACAACGCCGGGCCGACTTCGCGGCAGGCTTCGAACATGATCTTGGCCCGGTCGGCATCCGGCGGCGCGCGCTCGATATGCTTGTGCGCGTTTTCGATCATCACGATGGCCGCATCGACCATCGCGCCAACGGCAATGGCCACACCGCCCAGGCTCATGATGTTGGCGCTGACGTTCAGCGCGCGCATGCAGATAAAGGCAAACAGCACGCCCAGCGGCAATGTCAGGATCGCGACCAGCGCGCTCCTCGCATGCAGCAGGAACACCCCGCAGACCAGCGCCACGATCAGGCTTTCCTCAAGCAGCGTACCTTTGAGGTTTTCGATGGCGCGATGAATCAGTTCAGAGCGGTCATACACGGGAACGATGGATAATCCCTCGGGCAACGCGGCCTTGAGTTCGGTCAGCCGCGCTTTTACATTGTGGATGACCTCAAGTGCGTTTTCGCCCACCCGCGACATCACGATGCCGCCGACTACTTCGCCTTCGCCGTTGAGCTCGGCAATGCCGCGCCGCTCGTCCGGGCCGATTTCCACGCGCGCCACGTCTTGCAGCAGGATCGGTGTGCCCTCTTTGGCTTTCAGTACGATCTGGCGCAGGTCGTCCGCGCCGCGCAGATAGCCCTTGCCACGCACCATGTACTCGGTTTCGGCCAGCTCGATCACGCGCCCGCCGACATCCTGGTTGCTGCGACGGATCGCCTCGTTGACCTGCATCAGGGGAATGCCGTAGGCGCGCAGCTTCACCGGATCGACCGTGACTTGGTACTGCTTCACGAAGCCGCCGATGCCGGCGACCTCGGCCACGCCCTGCGCCTTGGTGAGCTGATAGCGCAGGAACCAGTCCTGCACCGTGCGCTGCTCGGCCAGATCCTGTTTCTGGGACATCAGTGCGTACTGGTAAACCCAGCCCACGCCGGTCGCATCCGGGCCGAGGCTTGGCGTGACCCCCTTGGGCAGTTTGCCGGCGGCGGTGTTCAGGTATTCCAGCACCCGCGAACGTGCCCAGTAAAGATCGACGTTATCTTCAAAGATCACATAGACAAACGAAGCACCGAAGAACGAGAAGCCGCGCACGACCTTGGCCTTCGGCACCGAGAGCATCGCGGTGACGAGCGGGTAGGTGACTTGGTCCTCGACCACCTGCGGCCCCTGGCCGCTGTATTCGCTGTAGACGATGACCTGCGTGTCCGAGAGATCGGGCAGGGCGTCGAGCGGTGTCTTGTGTATTGCCCAAGTTCCGGCCAATACCAGCACCGCGGTCAGCAGAAGCACCAGAAAGCGGTTCTTCAGCGACCAGTCGATGATTTTCTCCAACATGGTCAATGGCCTCCGTGCGGATTGGCTGCGGGTTTGGACGCGCTCGTTTCCGTGTCGGCGCGGGGCGCAGCCGGAACGGCCGGCGCCTGCGTACCGGGTTGAGCCGTACTACCGCCATGGGCATGTCCCAAGCCGCCGACCGCCGCCTTGAGGTTGCTCTCGGCGTCGATCAGGAAGTTGGCCGAGACGACCACCTGTTCGCCTTCGCCCAGACCGGATTGCACCGCAATCAGCCCCTTGCCGCGCTGGCCGAGCTTCACTTCGCGCGCTTCGAAGCGGCCTTCACCCAAGCTCACCAGCACAATCTGGCGCTGGCCAGAATCGATCACGGCGGTATCAGGCACGACGAGCGCCTTGCCGCTGCTGCGCCCGGCCAGTTCGGCCTGAGCGTAGAGGCCCGGTTTCAGCTTGTTGCCGGGGTTGGCGAGCACCACGCGCACCTTGGCGGTCCGCGTTTCGGTGTTGAGCGTCGGGTAGACGAAATCGACCTTGCCGGAGAAGGTTTCGCCCGGCCAGGCGTCGAGCGTGACTTTCACTGTGCCGCCTTTCTGCGCTGCGGCCAGATCCTGCTCGGCGATGTCGAGCAGCAGCCAGACGCGCGAGAGATCGGCGATCTTGAACAGGGCCTCGCCCGGCATGAAACGCTTGCCGAGTCCTGCCATCTTTTCCAGGATCACCCCGCCCACCGGCGCTCGGTAGGCTACGGTGCGGCGCGGCTCCCCGCCTTTTTGCAGGCGGGCGATCTCGTCGGCCGGGACTTCCCATTGCTTCAGGCGCGCAAGGCTGCTTTCGGTCAGCCGTGCCATGCCTTGGCGTGCATCGCTGCCGGCCCCCGCGAGGCTGCTGGCGCCCTGGACCGCCAACCGGTATTCCTGCTGGGCGGCGTAGATGTCGGGGCTGTAGGCTTCGAACAGCACTTGGCCGCGTGCTACACCATCGCCCACGGCACTGGCGGGAAGGCGCTCGATCCAGCCCTCGAAGCGCGGCGAAACGGAGACCACGCTCCGTTCATCGACCTCGATCTTGCCTACGGTGCGTACGTTGCGGCCGGTTTCCTGCATTGCGACTGCCACGGTCTTCACGCCCAGACGCTGGATTTTTTCCGGCGTGATGCGCACGAAATTCGGGCCGGCGACTTCGCTCTCGTAGACCGGGATGTAGTCCATACCCATGCTGTCTTTCTTGGGCTCGGGCGAGGTATCGGGCAGGCCCATCGGGTTGCGGTAAAACACGATTTTGCCTTTGCCGGCCTCCGCGCTGCCGGTTTCTTCGCCCTCGTAAACCGGAATGTAGTCCATGCCCATGCTGTCCTTCTTGGGCACGGGCGAGGTATCGGGCAGCCCCATCGGGTTACGGTAGTAGAGGATTTTCTTGGCGCCGGCAGGAGCGCTGGCTGTCGCGGCGCCATGTTTGCCGGCCTGTTGCTGGCCCAGCCAGTAGCCGCCAGCGCTGAGCGCGACGGCAACGGCGGCGGACAAGGCGATCCGAGTTGGCTGGTTCATGTTATTGGTCCCCCATCATTTTTTGCAGGCCGCTCGCGGCGGTAAAGGTGTCGACTTCGGCCATCAGGCGCATCTGGCGCAGGCGGCGGATCTGTTGCTGGGCTTCGAGCAGCATGGAAAATTCGCTGCGCCCCGCCGCGTAGCCGGCCAGCGCCGATTGCAGCGTGAGCTCGGCTTGCGGCAGCAGGGTCTTGTCGAGGAGTTCAAGCTGGCGTTGTGCCGTGCCGGCCATCGCATTCATTTGCTGGACGTCGCGCTCGATCATGCGCAGGCGGTTTTGCTCGTCGGCTTGCGCTTTCATCAGCATGGCCAGCGCTTCGCTCTGCTCGGCGTTCTTGGCGCCTTGCTGCAACGGAATCTGGAATTCCAGCATCAGGCCGTAGTTGGTCAGCTTGTTGCCCATCTGCTTGCCCGAAACACCGACATTGAGACCGGGGCGGCTGTTGAGCCGCGCCAGATCAAGCCTGGCGCGGGCCGCCTCGATTTCCTTGCGCACGGCGGCGAGCTCCGGATTGCGCGCCCTGGCTTCGTCGAGCCAGGTCGAGGCATCCTTGCCCGGAACCGGCGCAGGCAGTTGCTGCGGCGCGCCCTTGAGTTCGGACGGGGCCACGTTGAGCCAGGCGGCCAGCGCGGCGCGGGATTGTTCCACGCTGTTTTGCAGGCCCAGCGCCTCGTTGGCCAGCATCGAGAGCTCCATTTGCAGGCGCAGCGCTTCCGACTGCATGGCCTTGCCGACGGCGTAGCGCTGGCTGGCCGACATCTCCATCTGCCGCAACAGCGCGGCCTGCTCGCGGTTGATGCGCAGGCTGGCCAATGCCCGATACCACTGGGCATACGCTTGCCGGATCTCGGCGCGCAACTGGGCGCGGGTGCTGACGACGGTGTTGCCGGCTGCGTCCGCGCTCGCTTGTGCCGCCTGCGCCTTGAGATCGCGCTTGCCCCACAGCGGCAACGGCTGCGTCAGCGTGTATTGCATCGCGCCGACTTCATTGGGCGCAAGCGTGGGCCGGTTCTTGTCGATGTCCATCCATTCGACCTTGAACATCGGGTCTTCCAGCGCGCCTGCCATGGTGACCTGCTGCTGGCGCGCCTGCGCCTCGAAGCGCATGGCGTTGACCATCGGGCTGTTGTTCTCGGCCCAGTTCAGGAGTTCGGGCAGGCTGCTGCCGAAACCGGAGGGAACGGGTTCGGTTGCCTGGGCCGATACGGCGAGCAGCAGCGACAGCGCAACAGCCCGTGCTTTGCGGAAATTTTTCATGATTGCCTCGCAATGCCTGGAAGGCGTGCCCGAGGCACGCCTATTCCAAGCTAGTCGATTTCAGCGTGTCAGGCTCAGTGAACGTGTGTCGTGTCGTGCTGTGTACCGGCTTCCTTGGCCGGCTCGGCCTTGGATGGGGCAGTCTTGCACGATGCGGAGCAGGCTTTGCAGGGCATGTCATGCGTACCGCCCTGCATGTGCTTCATGTCGTGCTTTATTGCATGCGGCATGCTGGCTGCCTGGGCGTGTTTGGCTTGATGCGTCTTGCACGGCGAATCGTGTGCTTCGGCTGCGAGGGCGGAATGGGAGGTGGCGCCGATCAATGCGGCGAACGAAAGGGCGAACAGCTTGTTCATGATGTGTTCCTTCAAAAAATTGATTCGATGGACGAGGCGCACTTGCGCATGGCGCAGGCGCATCGGTTCACCAGCGGCGCTGGTGGAACAGGCGAATCAAAGGCTTGAAGGAGGTCGCGATGGCGTTTCCAGCGCGATGCTGGAGAAGGAGACGGAAGAGGGGAGGTGGTACGTGAAACCGGGCAGGGAAGGCAGGGCAATGCTCGGTCTGACCAGCGGTACCAAGCAATGCATCAGGCAGTTGCCGGTATCGCAGCTCTTGGTCACCCCTGCCGATTTTTCCCCCGCGTCCGTTGCGGAAACGTCTTGCACGTCATGGCAATGGTGAGAGGACGCGGATTGCATCTCATGCGCTTCGTGCCCCTGCATCTGCACAGGTGCCGACGCGCTCACCCAAGCCGGGTAGAGCGCCAGCAGGCACAACAGAAGGGGGAGAAGTCGCTTGAGAATCATTCTTGTATGCTACACCGCTCGTTTTGAAAATGCCACCGTGGGGCTCTTCTTGCGCGCCTTAGAACCTGTTCACGCTCTTGCTGCGAAGCCGTGATCGGGGCTCATGCGCTGCTCAAAATCCTCATGTACTACTTGTACACTCCGGTTTTTGCGCTGCTCTTCACCTCGCTGACGGCCTCTCGCGACAGAGCGTAAACAGGTTCTTACTCCGGTGCCGGTGAATTTCCGGTTTTCTTGGCACGCTTGTCCTCATACATCAAATGATCTGCAGTCGTGATGAATTCGTCCACGTTAGATGGTTTTACCGTTTTGTATTCGCAGAGTCCGTAACTAATACCCAAAAGATAAGGCTTGTCGCCGTTACGGTTGATCTGATGAATCAAGCTCTCTATCCGGTTCATGACGTTGCGAGCAGCGGCTTCGTCGCAGTCCGGCAAGATAATCAGAAATTCATCGCCACCCAAGCGGGCTGCAGTGTCGTGGGCGCGGATGATTTCGCGAATGGCACGGGAGGCGGTTTTGATCATCCAGTCGCCCTCGGAGTGTCCATAGGTATCGTTGACGCGTTTTAGATCGTTGATGTCGACAAAACAGATGGTCAAAGGGCGCTGGCTGCGTTTGCTACGTTCAAATTCCATGCCAAGAATGTCGATGCCGGTTCGACGGTTGGCTAATCCGGTCATGTCGTCGGTGGTGGCGCGGTAGCGCAGGATGTCCTCGGCCTCTTTTAGATGCGTGATGTCGGTGAGCCCTACCACAATCGTGTTCTGCTTGTTGAACAGCAGCTCGTGCGCAGACAACAGAACAATGTAGAACTTGCCATTCTGTGTCTTGATGCCAACTTCATAATTCTGAACAGATGGTTTTTTCTTGAGCAAGGTAGTCAGTTCCTTGATGCGATCTGCGTCTGCATCAAGGAAAGCATCAAGGTGTGACCCGCCAGTTTCTTTGTCTTGCAGGCCTAGCATGTCGCGGGCGTGAACATTCAGTTGAATCAGCCCCAGATCATCGCCGCGCACTTGCAGCATCGCTGTGGGGGCGGTTTCAAACAGTCGACGCAAATTTTCTTCACTGTCGCGCAGGAGGAGCATGTCTTCACGAATCTTGCGTTCGGCAGGCATGAAAATAAACCGCGCTTCCAGCGCCAGAACCAGCAAGGTGAAAAGCAGTATCCCGATTTCAACGTGCTTGATCACATTGATGCGATCTTTGGCTTCCTGGTCGTACAGAAAAACGATTTCGTCCATGCCTTTTAGAAACGTTTTTTCGTTATCGCGAATTTGCGCAATTTCTTCCGGAAAGGCTGTCTTGTCTACTTGCTTGGCGATTTGGGTTGCGGCGCTCAGGATGGCCTGGTGGTTCGCCTCAATGCTTGCGAACAAAGCCTTGATCTTGGAGCTGTTATTTCCGGGCAGACCGAGTGCAGCATCGCCAAACTGCAACCCCTTGTGCGAGGATGCCCAGAGTTTGATCGAGAGTTGCAACTCATCTCGGTAATGCTGGCGAATGGTTTCGTTTTCTGCGGTATTGATTCCGAGCGCACACTTGTTGATGCGCTGGCTCAACATACGCTGACGCCCCGCGATGTTGACGACGCGCGAATCGTCCTCCCCCTTCATTACCGTAATCTGAATGATGAGCTGACTAATGATCGCGAGGGCCGCAATCAGGCTGAGAGCCAGGATGTAACGACGCTTCAGCGTGACATCAAAATTTTTGACCATGTATATCCCCGCTCCTCTGGGGCGTCATTTTCAGTAGGTCGTTCACAAAGTATAAGCTCGATGCAAGCAAATATCCTCCGTCTTGGCCAAGAGTACAGGAGGGGGCGTTTCGTCTCGCCAAGTATCCGCGCCTTGTTGCGCTTCTCTGTGCCTTCCAGGGGGGGCGTGCTGCATGCTGCACTGGACAAGAAAAATGCCGTTCACCAGGCTGAAGTGAACGGCATTGCAATGGGGGCTGCGCTTAGTAACCGGCTTCGACCAGCATCTCCCGCGTCAGCAGGAATACGAAACCGTCGCCCGATTCCGTATCGAGCCAGACGAACGGCAGCTCCGGGTAGCAGGCTTCGAGTACGTCGCGGTTGTGGCCGATTTCCACGACCAGCACGCCGTGCGGGTTGAGGAAGGTGGTGGCCTTTTCGAGGATCACGCGCGTCGCGTCCAGCCCGTCTTCGCCACTACCGAGCGATTCCGGCGGTTCGTGCAGGTATTCCTGCGGCAGCGCCTCGACCGACGGGGCATCGACGTATGGCGGGTTGGAGATGATAAGGTCGTATTTTTCGCCTTCGATTGCGGCAAACAGGTCGGATTTCAGCAGGCGAATGCGTTCTTCGAGCTGGTAGTCGGCGACATTCTTTTCCGCTACGGCGAGCGCATCGGGCGAGATGTCGATGGCGTCGATTTCGGCATCCGGGAAGCAATGCGCGGCGAGGATCGCCAGACAGCCCGAGCCGGTGCACATGTCGAGCGCGCGGTGCACGAGCTCCGGGTATTCCACGTAGGGGGTGAGTCCGTCATTGAGCATGATTTCGGCGATGAACGAACGCGGCACGATCACGCGCTCGTCCACATAGAAACGGAAATCGCCGAGCCAGGCTTCGTGCGTCAGGTAGGCGGCGGGTTTGCGGCTTTGTACGCGTTCGCGGATCAGGGCGAGCGCCGCGTCGATTTCCTGCGGCAGCAGGCGCGCGTCGAGCCAGGGCTCCAGGTCGTGGATCGGCAGATGCAGTGCGTGCAGGATCAGGTAGGCGGCTTCATCCTTGGCGGTGGCGCTGCCGTGGCCGAAGAAAAGCCCGGCTTCGGTGAAACGGCTGACGGCAAAACGTTGCAGGTCGCGGACGGTTTGCAGGTGTTGGGAGGCTTGATCGAACATGGTGAAACCCGTTGCTGACAATCCGGCTAGTTTAGCAGTTCGGCAATTTGTGGTATTGCCTATCGTGGCTTGCGTGTAGAATTCCGCTCTTTCGTCATGCCGCATTCGAAGCGGAAGACTATTTCATACAAGGAGTTGGATCAGGATGAGTTTTGCCGAGTTGGGGCTGGCCCCGGAAGTGCTCAAGGCTGTGGCCGGGCAGGGGTACGAGAATCCTACGCCCATTCAGGCGAAAGCCATTCCCATCGTATTGACCGGGCGCGACGTGCTCGGCGCGGCGCAAACCGGCACCGGCAAGACCGCAGCTTTTACGCTGCCGATCCTGACTCGGTTGGCTCCGATGGCCAATACCAGCGTGTCTCCGGCGCGCCATCCGGTGCGCGCCCTGATCCTGACTCCGACCCGTGAACTCGCCGACCAGGTTTTTTCCAATGTCACGGCCTACAGCCAGCATCTGCCGCTGCGCTCCACCGTGGTGTTCGGCGGCGTGGGCATGGACGATCAGGTCAAGGCGCTGCGCGCCGGTGTCGAAGTGCTGGTCGCCACACCGGGCCGCTTGCTTGATCACGTGCAACAGAAAACCGTGGCGCTGGGGCAAGTCGAAATTCTGGTGCTGGATGAAGCCGACCGCATGCTGGACATGGGCTTCATGCCCGACATCCTGCGCATCATGGCGCTCTTGACCGGGCGCAAGCAGACGCTGTTGTTCTCCGCGACCTTCTCGCCGGAAATCAAGAAACTGGCTGGCGATTTCCTCAAGAATCCGGAAACCATCGAGGTGGCGCGGCAGAATTCCACCAACGAATCGGTGAAGCAGGAACTGCACCCGGTCGAATCCTTCAAGAAAAAGGCGCTGCTGGCGCACCTGATTCGCACTCACGCCATGTCACAGGTGATCGTGTTCTGCCGCACCAAGCAGGGCGCGGACCAACTGGCGCGCGATCTCAAGCGCGAGCGCTTCAACGTGGAAGCCATCCATGGCGACCGCACGCAAATTGCCCGCTTGGAAACGATGGCGGCCTTCAAGGAAGGCAAACTGCCGGTACTGGTGGCAACCGACGTGGCCGCGCGCGGGCTGGATATCTCCGATCTGCCGTACGTGGTGAACTACGATCTGCCACACAATGCGGAAGACTACGTGCACCGCATCGGGCGCACCGGGCGCGCGGGCGCTACGGGTGTGGCGATCTCCTTCGTGACGCCGGAAGACGACAAGTATTTCGACGGTATCAAGAAGCTGATCAAGAAAGACCTGCAGTTGGTTCCGGTGCCCGGCTTCTCTCCGGGTACGCACGATCTGCCGCCGCCGGTTCGCCCAGCCAAGTCGGGCTCGCAGGCCTCGCCAGCCTTGATGGGTGAGATCAAGCTTGAAAGGCCGTTGGCACCGCTGGCCAAACGCCCGCAGCAAATTGCCGCGCTGTTCCTGCCCCCCAAGACTCCACCGCAAGCCTGATTGGTTGCGTAACACCCAAGCCCGCCTATTGGCGGGCTTGATTGTTTTTAGCTATTGAGATTTGACATGGTTCTCGTTGCGAGTCAGCCGGTTGTTTCTGGCCCTTGGTTTTTATCGGTTGGATTCGTGCCGGAATGGCGCAAACGGTGTTCGAGAAAAGCGTTGCGGATTTCCTCGCGTAGTGCGGCATCATCCCAGGGCTTGGTCAGAAAGCGCCAGATTGCGCCGCGATTGACTGCATCGGTCACGCTCTGCAACTCCGTGTAGCCGGAAAGCACGATGCGGATCGTGTCCGGGTAGAGCTCCTTGACCTTGTAGAAGAAGTCCGTGCCGCAGATCTTGGGCATGCGCTGATCGGACATGATGACCTGAACCTCGTGCTTGGCCAATAATTCCAGGGCTTCGTCGGGGTCGGTAGTAGTAAGAATGTGATAGCCATCCCGGTGGAAGAGGCGCCTCAGGGAATTGAGGATGTTTTCTTCGTCGTCCAGCAACAGCAGGGTTTGCTTGTGCTGCTGTTCCGCGCGAACCAGTTCAGTGCCGTTGATCAATAATTGCTCGAATTCTTCTTTCGGTAGCGGGCGGCAGAAATAGAACCCCTGCATTTCATCGCAGCCTTGCCGGCTCAGGAATTCAAGCTGGCCTTCGGTTTCCACGCCTTCGGCCACTACGGTCAAGCGCAGGCCGTGCGCCAGACCGATCACGGCGCGCGCGATGGCGGCGGCATCGGAATCCGTGGTGACGTTCGAGGTAAAGGAATTGTCGATCTTGAGATAGTCGATCGGGTGGTGCTTGAGATAGGCGAGCGAGGAATAGCCGGTGCCAAAATCGTCCACTGCGACCTTGATTCCCGCTTCACGCAGCTCGGACAGAAGTTCGATGGTCTGTTCTGGCGCATCCATCAGCACGGTTTCCGATATTTCCAGCTCCAGCAGGGTCGGGTCGAGCTTCATGGCATCCAGGTACTGTCGACACAGGGCGGGGAGTGAGTTGTGCTCGTTCCGTACACGCATCAGTCGTTGCGAGATATTCACGGCGACTTTCACCACGGGGATCTTGCGATCCTGCCATTCGCGCAGCTGGCGGCAGACCTCGAACAATACCCACTCACTGATGGGCTGGATCAGGCCGGTTTCTTCTGCCAATTCGAGAAATTCGCCTGGCGGGATCAATCGACCATCGTGCTGCCAGCGCAGCAGGGCTTCGGTGGCGCAGATGCACCGCGTTCGCAAGTCTACGCGTGGCTGAAAGTGCAGGATCAATTCGTTGCGTTCCAGCGCATGGCGCAGGGCCACTTCCATATACTGGCGTCGGGCGAAGCCCTTGCTGTCTTCCGTCTCGCAGAACAGGAAATTTCCCCGGCCTTTTTTCTTGGCACGCGCCAATGCCGTTGCGGCACTGGCATACAGTTGGTCTTCGTTGTCCCCGTCTTTCGGGAACAGGGCAATGCCGATTCCTGCGGTGACAAAAGCCTCCTGGCCATCGATTTCCATGGGCCAGGCCAGCGCATCGAGCAGTTTGCAGGCAATGGTCGTGACATCAAGCTTGTCTTCCACTTCCGGCATCAGGATCATGAAATCTCCGCCGCCAATCCGTGCAACGGTATCCGTCTCGCGAGTGCAGTGCGTTAGCCGCTCGGCTGTTTCCTGCAAGATCAGGTCTGTCCTGTTTCGGCCCAGGTTCTGGTTGAACTGGGCGAGCCCATCCAGATTCAGTTCCAGCAGAGCTACCTGATGGCCGGATTGACGCGCCAGAGCCAATGCTTGTTCGAGCTTGGCGGTCAGTAGCGGCAAGCCAGCCAGCCCTGTGAGTGCGTCGTGGGTGATCAGAAAGGCCAAGCGTTTTTCCAGTGCCTTTTGCGGGTGATGTCCACCCAATAACCGACGATTTCAAGCGGGTTGCCTTGCTGGTCGCGGATCAGTCGGCATTCATCGTGCATCAGTCGCCAATCGCCGTTCGCGTGCTGGAAACGGTAATCGTGGCAATACCAGTCGTGTTCGAAAATATCCGGTAATCCGGCAAGCACTTGTTCCTGATCGTCCGGGTGGATGTGTTTTTTCCAGAAATCCCGGTCATGAATGAAATCCGCAGGGGAGTGGCCCAGTATGTCGGTGACATTGGCGCTGACATAGGTGCCGCCATAGGCTTCGTCGATGCGGGATGCATAAATCATGACTGGCCCGCAGTTGATGATCTGTTCCAGCCGGGCTGCGTTGATTTCGCTTGAGCAGGTGCCGGCGGAATCGCTGTCCGGGATGTCGGCAGTTTCGTTGTTCATCTTGTGTGCTCCGTGCAGGTGTTCGCATCTCGGGGAATCAGGTCAGCGCGGCCTCGATGACTGCCATGAATTCTTGATGGTGAAAAGGCTTGGCGATATAACCATCGCAACCGGCTGCGCGTATTTTTTCCTCGTCGCCTTTCATGACGAAGGCGGTCAGTGCAATGATCTTGATGCTGGTGGTGGCGGGGTCGCTTTTCAGCATGCGTGTCAGGGTGAGGCCATCCCGGTCGGGCAACTGGATGTCCATCAGGATTAAATCCGGCTTTTCCTTCTGGGCCAATTGCTGACCGGTTTCGGCTTCCATGGCTTGCAATACCGTGTGCCCATACCGCTCCAGCAGGAAACTGGCCAGCTTCATGTTGGTGATGTTGTCTTCGATGATCAGTATTTTTGCCATGGGGATATGCGCTCAAAAAAAGTTCATTGCATGGTTTCTGGCTTGGCGCTGGCCAGGGCTCGATGAACTTCGTTGATAAAAGTTTCGCGCCGGAATTCGGATTTTTCCATGATCGAAAATACACGCCCTTTCAGTCTGTTCCGGTCTTCGACGGTCAGCAGTTTGGCAGTGACGATAATAATCGGGATACGAGAGGTGGCTGCGCCGGTACGAAGCTCATCGACAACGTCGAAGCCGGACAATTCGGGCATCATCAAGTCGAGCACGATTGCATCCGGTGGCGCAGAGCGAACCTGAGCGATGCATTCAGCGCCGGAAAAGGCCGCGTTTACCCGGTAGCCGTCGTGTTCCAGATTGGCCCCGAGCAGGCTGACGGCTTGGGGGTCGTCGTCCACGACCAGAATGCGGGGCGTCTGACCGGATTGGTATTGCGGGCTGGGGGTGATATTGAGCGAGTGGAGTGCATTGACCAGATCGGTCCGGGAAACCGGTTTTTGCAGAACGCAGCTTGCGCCCATGACCAAACCGCGTGAGCTATCGGCGGCGATGGAGATGATCACGATGGGCACCAGCGAGAGACGGGAATCCTGCTTGATCCTGGATAACAATTCCAGTCCGTCCATTCCTGGCAGGATCAGGTCAAGTGTGATGAGTGCAGGGGTGTTGTCGGCAAGCCAGGCGAGCGCGGTTTCCGCATTCGCAGTGCAGGCGACCTGTAATCCTTCGGCTTCGAGATAGCGCGTCATGAGTTCGGTTGCCTTGGCGTCGTCTTCAATGATGAGCGCCAGCGGGGCTTTGCTCGCTTCGGCAGAAGGCTGTGTACCGGATTCGGCTTGGGCAATGGCCGTTTGGGCGGGAGGAATCTCGGCAACGGCTTGGGGGTGGGGCAGCGCGGCACCCTTGATCCACGGGATATGAATCCAGAAACGTGAACCTTTGCCAGGGGCGCTTTCCAGCCCGACCTGCCCTCCGTGCAGTTCGACCAGACGTTTGACCATCGAAAGGCCGAGCCCGGTACCCTGGTATTTGCGCGACAGGGAACTGTCGATCTGGACGAAGGGCTGGAACAGTTTTCCTTGGTCTGCCGGTGCGATGCCGATTCCGGTGTCGGTTACGGCCAGCTCCAGGATGTCGCCGTCTGCGTGTGACTGGCGGTGGGCGCTGAGTACGATTTCTCCGCCGTCGGGCGTGAACTTGACGGCGTTGGAAAGCAGGTTGTAGATGATCTGTTTCAGCTTTCTGGCATCGGCCGTGACATCCGGTAGCGATGGGTCGCGTTCCATGTGCAACTGCAGGCGATGGACGAGTGCCTTTTCCTTGAACATGGCCATGCTGTTGTCGAGCAGCGTTTCCAGTGCAACTGTTTCCAGGTCCAGCGTCATCTTGCCAGCCTCGATCTTGGACAGGTCGAGAATGTCGTTGATGAGCGAAAGCAGGTGTTCGCCACTGCCATAGATGTCGCTGATGTATTCCTTCTGCTTCGGGCTGAGATCGCCCATCAGTCCGTCGCGCAAGGCTTCGGAAAACCCGATGATGCCGTTCAGCGGGGTACGCAGTTCGTGGCTCATGTTGGCCAGGAACTCGCTCTTCATGCGGCTGGCTTCTTCGAGTTGCAGGTTCTTTTGCGTGATTTCGTCGTTTTTGTCGCGCAGTTGCTCGGAAAGAAGTTGTAGATCGTTGTACTGCTTGATGTTGTTGAGGGCGATGCCGAGTTGCCCGGTCACGCGCCCGATGAAATTGCAATCGTGCTCTGTCAAATGCCGGTTTGCTGCCAGAACCAGTACGCCGAGCCGCTGCTCGCGGTAGATGACCGGGCATGCCAGAACGGTTGTGGGCATCAAGGCGCCCAGTCCCGTTTCAATGCGTAACAGGCTGCCATCCGGATTGGCCAATTGTAAAAGCCGGCCGGTTTGCAGCGCCTCACCCACCAGGCCTTCACCCAGCCTGAAAGTGGCAGGCATGTCGCCAGACAGTCCATATGCCGCTTCGCATGTGAGTTTGCCGTGCCATTCGTCATAAGCATAAAACGCCGTCACCGGGTAAGGGAGTTGTGTCGACAGTTGATCCAATAACCCGCGCAGTGTTTCTTTTCGGTTGATCGTGGAGGCGAACAGGGAGAGCACGTTGCGATGGGTCGCATCGAAATGCTCGGCCTCAGCACGCGTAGTCATTTCCCGGCGGATTGCCCGAAACAGCAATGTCAGCAGAATCACGGCGATGGACAGTGTCAGTAGCAAGGAAATCAGGGTGCGCTGGCGTGAAACTTCCACTGATTTTTCCCGTTCATTGAGCAGGAGTCTTTCTTTTTCTCCCATGCGGTCTATTTGCACGCGGATGGCTTGCATGAGCTGGATGCCTTGACCGGTCGCAATGATTTTTTGAGCAGCGGTGAAGCCCTGTTGCTCATAAATGGCAATGACTCGTTCCAGAAAATCCAGCCGTTGGGTACAGAGCTTTTGCAGTTCTGTCAGGTAATGTGCTTGTTCTGGATCGTCAATCAAGCGAGTCAGCATCTGTTCTTGCTGATTTACTTTCACCCTTAACCGGGCAAAGGTTTCGCGATGGACAGGATTGCCGGTCAGCATGTGGTTGCGCTGGGCTGATTCGGCATCAAATACCCCGGCATAAAGGATGCCCAGCGCAGCACGAATTTCCTGGCTGTGAGCCACCTGACGGGATGCTTTTGCAAATTCCAGGCTGGTGCGATAGGTGATGCCGCTGCCAAGGGTCAACAACAGCATGGCACTGACAAAGCCGACAAGAATTTTGGCCTCGACGGATTTGAGGGGCAGAGGGCGGGATGAAGCAGTTTGGCTGGTCAGCAGCAGGCCAACTCCCAGAAAAATGAACCCGATTGCGGTGTTGACAGCCATGGGAGTGGAAATTTGATCGGTTACCAGCTCGCCGATGTTCCACAGGTAACCCAGCAACGACAGCGCCCCAATCCCGGTAATCAGCAATGCGGCCAGCCGGACAGTCTGGCGCAGGAAAGGCCATGACCATGCCGCCAGCGCCAGGCCGAAAGCAGAGAAGGCGCCCATGGTCCAGGGCGACATGCGGCCGGGATAGGGGGTATAAACTGCAGAGGGCAATTCTTTGAACAGCAGCTCGTCAATGCCCAATTGCCAGCCAAGAAACTGTTCACCTGCCGTAGCCAATCCGATGAGCCCGACAAACAGGGCGAGAGCTTGTCCTGCATATTGCCGGGCAGGCGGGATGGGGTGTTGCAACAGAAACAGGGAAATGCCTGAAAGCAAAAAGGACAGTGCCGTGTTGGCTTTCATTTCGATGGCACCAGGCAGCACGCTCTTGAGAGTGTGGTTGTCCAGCACCCAACCCAAAAGCACCAGCAGTCCCAGTCCGGCAACAAAGAACGCAGCAAAGCGGGGGAAGGCTGCAGGCCCTGAGAGATATGCGGTGCCTGATGGCAATGCACCGTTTGAAGAGTATGCCGTCATGATTAGTCAGCACTCTTTGTGTGAATGTAAATAAATATACAGATTGTTTGTGGTGATTATCAAATAATGAATTGCTTGTTCATGACTGAATTTATGTTTTTCGTGGGGTGAGCTTGATTTTGTCAGTTTTTGTTCTGGACGAAATTCGACGCTGGCGGGGTTGGGGGCAAAGCCGATGAAGACTATATTGAAGCTGTTATGCCACTGAAAAATGGCTCCGGTCATGAAACGTCTGCGCCTCTCTCCTTTAATGTTTTTGATAGCGCTGCTGGCGCTGGGCGGCGCGGTCTGGCGATGGAGCGGGCATTTCTGGGATTCGGCAGGAAAGCGTGTCATTACGGTCGGGGTCTATGAAAACGCCCCCAAGATCTACACCGGAGAAAATGGCCGCCCGGCGGGGTTGTTTGTCGAGTTGCTGGAGGAAATGGCGCGAATCGAAGGCTGGCGTCTGCATTATGTCCACTGCAAGTGGGCGAATTGTCTGGCGCAACTGGAACAAGGCCAACTCGATCTGATGCCCGATGTCGCGTTTTCCAACGAACGGGGCAAGCTTTACGACTTTCACAATGTTTCAGTCGCCAGCAGCTGGTCGCAGGTCTACACCCACCCGGAACTCAAGGTGCAAACGCTGGCAGATCTTGCGGGAAAACGCATCGCAGTTCTGCAAGATAGTGTTCATGCGGTGTTTCTGGCCCAACTGATGGCGGGCAGCCAGCACGGCTACCAGCCGGTGTTGGTGCAGTCGCTGGATGAAGGGTATGCAGCGGTGGTTGCGGGCAAGGCCGATGCGGTCGTGACCAACAGCTTCTATGCCGCACGTAATGGCGGCAAATATAAATTGCAGGAAACCCCCATCGTTTTCCTGCCGGCGAATCTCTATTTCGCAACCGGCGAAGGACGCAATGCCGATTTGCTGGCGCGTATCGATGAACATCTGACACGCTGGCGGCGTACGCCGGATTCCGTCTATTTCAATGCCCTGCATCGCTCCATGGCCATGCCACCGGAAGTGTTGATGCCGCGCTGGGTTCAATGGTCGCTGGCCGGGTTCGGTGCTGCGATTCTTTCGCTGCTGGCAATCAGCCTGTTGTTGCGCTGGCAGGTGGCGCAGCGCACGAGGGCGCTGGTCGAGACGGCCAACGAACTGAAAGACCAGCGGGCCAATCTCGAGCATCTTGTGGCGGAGCGCACGGCAGAATTGCAGGCGTTGTTCGATTCGGCTTGTGTAGGCATCGTGCTCACGCGTGACCGCGTCATCGTTCGTGGCAATGCCCGGCTGGACGAGATGTTCGGCTATGCGCCCGGCGAGCTGATCGGACAATCCACTCGTATCTGGTACCCCGACGAAGCCGCATACGAGCAAGCCGGGCAGGCGCTTCGCCTGCAGATGGCCGGGGGAGAGATTCATTCCAGCGAAGAATATGTGTGCCGCAAGGATGGCAGCCGATTCTGGGTGCGGATGTCGGCGAGCGCTATCGATCCGGCTGATTTGTGGCGGGGAGTGGTAGGGGTTCTTGAGGACATCACGGCCGAACGTGCTGCGATTGAGGAGATTTGCAAAGCGAAGACGATGGCCGAAGAAGCTACACGCATGAAATCGGAATTCCTGGCCAACATGAGCCACGAAATCCGCACACCGATGAATGCGATCCTCGGCATGCTTTACCTCGTGCTCAAGAACGATCTGCCTCCCGGACTGCGCAACCATCTTTCCAAGGCGCAGGGGGCCGCGCATTCGCTGCTGGGAATCATCAATGACATTCTCGATTTCTCCAAGATCGAAGCCGGCAAGCTCGAAATCGAAAACATTGAATTCGGGCTCGACAGTGTGCTGGAGCGGCTGACCGATGCCATCAGTTTTCAAGCCGAGCGCAAGGGCATCGAGTTCCTGATTCGTTACGACGCCACCATTCCTCAACTCTTGATCGGGGATCCGTTGCGCTTGGGGCAGGTGTTGCTGAACCTGTGCGGCAACGCGGTCAAGTTCACCGAGCATGGCGAGGTCGAACTGGCTTTCCGTACCCTGGAGATGACGGAAACCGATATCACCATCCAGATCAGCGTGCGGGATTCCGGTATCGGCATGAGTCCGGAGGTCCGGCAAAAGCTTTTCGACAAATTCACCCAGGCAGACCAATCGACAACGCGCCGCTTTGGCGGTACCGGGCTTGGGCTCGCGATCAGCAAGAATCTGGTCGAACTCATGGGCGGGCGCATCTGGGTTGCGGATTCGCAGCAGGGCAAGGGATCGACGATCTGTTTCACGGTGCATCTGCAGATTGCCAGGCAGGCGCAGGCTCGCCAGCGCGAGCTTGTCGAACAAGCCGGGCCGCTGCTCAAGGGGATTCGCGTGCTGGTGGTGGACGACAACGAAGTCTCGCGCGAGATTCTGGCCGAGATGCTGCGTTTCTTCCGTTTGGAGGTTGCTACGGTGCCCAATGGCGCGGCAGCCCTGGCCGAATTGAAGGCGGCCGCAACGCCTTACGATCTGGTGTTGATGGATTGGCGCATGCCTGGCATGAAGGGCGACGAAGTGACACAGCGTATCCAGCTTGAACCGGAGATAGTGCGCCGGCCCAAGGTGGTGATGGTCACGGCCTATGGGCGTGAGGATGTGATCCGTCTGTCTGAACAGGCTGGAGCGGACGGTTTTCTGATCAAGCCGGTATCGCCTTCGACCCTGCTCGATACGATTCTTTCGGTGTTGGGACGCGGGCGCATTTTCGGGGCGGACGATCAACATCGCGCACGGCTTCCCGACCTGGCGACCAGCGGGCTGTTGGCCGGAACGCGCCTGTTGCTGGTCGAGGATAACGACATTAACCGCGAGTTTGCCACTGAATTGTTGCGCAGTGAAGGTGTTGAAGTCGACGAGGCGCTCAATGGTGCACAAGCCGTGGCGAAGGTTCAGCAGCAAAACTACGATGCAGTATTGATGGATATCCAGATGCCGGTGATGGATGGGCTGGAAGCCGCACGCAGAATCCGCGCCCTGGCCGAAATGCCGGGCGGGGAGCGCTTTGCCCGGTTGCCGATCATCGCCATGACTGCGCTGGCGATGGCGCAGGACGCCGAAAAGAGCCAGGCCGCGGGAATGAACGATCATGTGACCAAGCCCGTGGCGCCGGACCGGCTGATGTCCGTGTTGACGAAGTGGGTGCAATTGCCGGATGGCCGTCGCGGCAAGCCGGCCATCGTTGGCGCTTCTGGCGCAGGGCAGGCTGGCGCAATTCCGTCCGACCTGCTGGCTCTGACCTGTCTGGATGCCGGAGAGGGCGTCCGCCGCATCGGTGGCAAGGCCGATGCCTATCGCAGGCAGTTGCGGCGTTTTCGCGATCACTATGCTGATGCCGTCACGGAATTGCGCCGGCAGATCGCAGAGAAGGGCGCCCAGCGTGCCGAAGAATATTGCCATGCGCTGAAGGGCGTGACCGGCAATATCGGCGCGCAGGCGCTCTACGAGAAAATTTCCGCGCTGGACACCCTGCTCAAGGAGGGAACGCAACCCGATGCCGCTGTGCTGGACGAGGCGGAGGCGTTGCTGCAACAGGTGGTAAGCGAAATTGCGGGACTGGCTGTCGGCGCGGATGCCGTTTCAGCCGCGCCAGCAATTCCGTTGACGCCGGAGGCATTGCACGAGTTGCGGGAAAAACTGGCGCATGCGCTGAAATATGATCTGGGTGAAGCAGAGCCCTTGCTTGCAGCATTGCGCGCCGGTGTGGCCGGCGGCGCGTTGGAAGCGGAAGTTGCCGCGATTGAAACCTTGGTCGATGTATTCGACATCGACGCAGCGCTGGAACGATTGAATAAACTGGACACGACATCATGACCGAGCTTGCAGACAAACCAACCAACGGCCGTCCGCGCATTCTGATCGTCGACGACGTGCATGAAAACCTGCATGTGCTGATGAACATCCTGCGCGACGATTATGCGATCAGTGCGGCTACCAGCGGCGAGAAAGCGCTGGAGCTGGCCCGGACGCAGCCTGTGCCGGATCTCGTCCTGCTCGACATCAAGATGCCGGGCATGGATGGCTATTCCGTGCTGTCCGCATTGAAAATCGACGTGCTCACGGCGGATATCCCGGTGATCTTTGTCACCTCGCTTGCCGATCCGGAGGATGAGGAACGCGGTCTGGCGCTCGGCGTGGCCGATTATGTCACCAAGCCGGTAAACCCCGACCTGCTGAAAATGCGGATCCGCACCCAGCTCGAACTGAAGCGCTATCGCAGGCATCCGGTGATGTTCGATATCGCCGCGCATGCCGATCCGGGGCATCCGCCTTCCTTGCTGGTCGTGGACGATGTGCCCGAGAACATCCACGAATTGCTCGAAGCGCTGAAGGGTGAATACCGCATCATGGTTGCCAGTAACGGCATCAAGGCGCTTGAGATCGTGCAGGGCGCGCCCCCCCCCGATCTGGTTTTGCTCGACATCGTGATGCCCGGCATGGATGGCTACGAGATTTGCCGGCGTATCAAGTCGATGCCCGTGGGTAACCGGATTCCAGTGCTTTTCGTGACTGTGATCGACTCTACGGAAGGCAAGGTGAAGGGCTTCGATCTTGGCGCTGCCGATTACATCACCAAGCCCTTCGATATCGACGAGGTGCGAGCGCGCATCCGCACGCATCTGGAATTGGCACGGTTGCGGCGCTTTCTTGAAGACCTGGTTGCGCAGCGTACCGCGCTGTTGCAGGTGAGCGAAGAGAAATACCGCATCCTGGCTCATCGCGATCCGCTCACCGGCCTACCCAACCGGGTGCTGTTCGTCGAATTGCTGGAACATGCAATCCAGCATGCCGAACGCAACAAAAGCCAGTTTGCGCTGCTGTTTCTCGATCTCGACAATTTTGCGAGCATCAACGAGAGTTTCGGCCACAGTCTGGGGGATCAGGTTTTGGTCGAAGTCGGCAAGCGCTTGCAGGATCTGCTGCCGGAGCGCGATGCCGTTGCCCGCATCGGGGGCGACGAATTCAACGTTATTCTCGAGCGTGGCGAGGGCATGCCTTGGGTCGATTTGCTGGCGCAGCGCATGATAGATGCCTTGGCCGCGCCTTTCGTCCTGGCGGGCAAGAATGTTTATCTCGGCGCCAGCATCGGTATCGCGCTTTATCCCGCCGACGGCGTTTGTGCGGAAACCCTGCAAAGTAATGCCGATGCCGCGTTGCATCAGGCCAAAGCGCAGGGCCGCGGTATCTTGCGTTTCTTCTCACCGGAAATGTCCAACCGGGCGAAACAGCGATTGACGCTGGAAGCCGAATTGCGCCATGCGCTTGAGCGCGATGAACTGCGTCTTCATTACCAGCCCCAAGTCGATCTGATCAGTGGCGAAATCGTCGGGGTCGAAGCGCTGGTGCGCTGGCAACACCCGGAACGGGGCATGGTTCCGCCCGGCGAATTCATTCCCTTGGCCGAGGAGAGTGGCCTGGTGGTGCCGCTGGGCAATTGGGTGTTGCGCGAAGCCTGCCGCCAGATCAAGCGCTGGAACGAAGCCGGATTGAAATATTGCCAGACCGCGGTGAATGTTTCCGCTGTACAGCTCTGCCGCGGGAATCTGGTTGAATCGGTGAAGGAGGCACTGTCCGAAACAGGCATTTCGCCCGAGCAGCTGGAGCTCGAAATTACCGAAAGCTTTGTCATGCAGGACCGCGAGCAGTCATTCAAGTCGCTGGCCGATCTCAAGGCGCTCGGTGTACGAATTTCGATCGATGATTTCGGTACCGGTTATTCCTCGTTGAGTTATCTGCAGCAACTGGATGTGGACAAACTGAAAATCGACAATTCCTTCGTGTGGGACATGACCACCAGCAGTGGCAGTGCTTCAATCGTCAGGGCGGTCATTGCGCTGGGACAAAGCCTGGGGCTGGAAATCGTCGCCGAAGGCGTGGAAGAAACCAGCCAGGCGCGCTATCTGCGTTCGCTGCAGTGCGACGTGATCCAGGGCTATCTCATTAGCCGGCCGCTGCCCGCCGACGAGATGACACGCTTCATGACGACATTTACCCCGTTGCAGACGCCCGTCGAAAACGAAGCCATGTCAACGCTGTTGCTGGTCGATGACGAAGAGCATAACCTGTCGGCGCTCAAGCGCGTGTTGCGCCGCGAGAACTACCATATTCTTGCCGCATCCAGTGGCGAAGATGCGCTCGCCTTGCTGGCGGAACATGAAGTGGGCGTGATCCTGACTGACCAGCGCATGCCCGGCATGACGGGGACTGAGTTGCTGGCTCAAGCCCGCGTCATGTATCCCAAGACGGTACGCATGGTGCTTTCTGGCTATACGGGGCTGGACAGCCTGACCGACGCGATCAACCGGGGCGAAATATACAAATTCCTTGCCAAACCCTGGGATGACAAGGAGTTGCTTGAGGTTATCCGCGAAGCGTTCCGCCATTACGGCAGACCATGATTAACCGAGTGTGTCAACGAGGCTGCGCGCCTCGTTGGCACACGCTTCCATTCTGATTACAGAACCAGTTGCGTTCCCAGTTCCACTACCCGGTTGGGCGGCAGCATGAAGTAGGACGAGGCCGATCCCGCGTTGCGGAACATGGTGACAAACAGCTTCTCGCGCCAGCGGGTCATCAGCCCGGCGCCGACCTTGGGTATCAGCGTTTCCCGTCCCAGGAAGAACGAGGTATCCATCATTTCCAGTTCCAGCCCTTGGGCTGCGCACAGTTCCAGCGCAGCGGGAACATTCGGTTCGTCCATGAAGCCGAAGGAAACCACGACCTGGTAGAACTGCTCGTTCATCCGGGCAACCCGTACCCGTTCATCTTGCGGGATGTACGGGCTGTCGGGCGTTTCGACGGTCAGCAGGACCACGCGCTCGTGCAGGCTCTTGTAATGCTTGATGCTGTGCAGGAGCGCATGCGGTGTGCTTTCCAGGTTTGAGGTCATGAAAATCGCCGTACCCTGAATCTTGGGCACGGCTGGCGCCATGAACCCGACAAACTGATCCAGCGGCATGCCTTCTGCGGCGAGGCGGCCATGAACCAGCTCGCGCCCGCGTTTCCAGGTGGTCATGACCAGGAAAATGAACAGGCCGAGTGCCAGCGGGAACCAGCCGCCGTCCATGATCTTGAAGGTGTTTGCACTGAAGTAGGCAATATCCACGAGCAGGAAGCCGCCAAGGATCAGGTTGCACTTGAGCGGGCTCCAGTGCCAGCGATAGCGTGCCACGATGAAGGTGAGGATCGTGGTGATGACCATGGTGCCGGTGACGGCAATGCCGTAGGCGGCGGCGAGCTTTGTCGACGAGCCGAAGCCGACGACCAGGATGGCGACGGCGATCAGCAGCACCCAGTTCACGCCCGGCAGGTAAATCTGGCCGGCCTCTTCTTTTGAGGTGTGCTGCACGTCCATACGCGGGATATAGCCCAGTTGCACGGCTTGGCGGGTGAGCGAATAGGCACCGGAAATGACGGCTTGCGAGGCGATGACCGTGGCCATGGTCGACAGGATCACCATCGGATACAGCGCCCAGCTGGGAGCCAGCAGGTAGAACGGGTTGGCAATCGCTTTCGGGTCGGTAATCAGCAAGGCACCCTGGCCGAAATAGTTGATGACCAGTGCGGGCAACACCAAGCCGAACCAGGCGTATTGCACCGGCTTGCGGCCGAAGTGCCCCATGTCCGCATACAACGCTTCGCCGCCGGTGACGGCCAGTACCGATGCGCCCAGCGACAGGAAGCCGAGCATGGGATGGGCCATGAAGAAGTTCAGCGCGGGCAGCGGGCTGACGGCAGCCAGCACTTGCGGCGCCCGAACGATGGACATGATACCGAGCACGGCCAGCGTGGCAAACCAGAGGATCATGATCGGGCCGAAAAACGCGCCAACCCGTGCCGTGCCGTGTTTTTGCACGACAAACAATATGAACAGCACCACGAGCGAGAGCGGCACGATGTAGGGGGTAAAGGCCGGAGTGGCGACTTCCAGCCCTTCCATGGCCGAGAGCACTGAAATCGCCGGCGTAATCACACTGTCGCCGTAGAAGAGCGCGGCGCCGAAAAGCCCCAGCAGCATCAGGAATGCAGTCTGCTTTTTGCTCTCTGCATGGTGCAGCACCAGGGCCATCAACGCCATGATGCCGCCTTCGCCCTTGTTGTCGGCGCGCATGATGAAAATCACATATTTCAAGGCCACGATCACGACCAGCGACCAGAGCACCAGCGAGAGCATGCCCAGAATGTTGTCATGCGTCATCGGCACCGGGGAGTGCGGGTTGGCGAAGATTTCCTTGATGGTATAGAGCGGACTCGTGCCGATATCGCCATAGACGACACCCAACGCGGCAAGCGTGAGCGCTGCCGTGCGGCTGGTATGTCCGGATTGGAGAGGCTGGCTCATGGAAAATCCTTGTTTTTTTGATATTTAAAACTGAAAACGGTATCCGACGCCGGATACGGTCAGGAAATGGGCCGGCTGCGCTGGGTCGACCTCGAGTTTCTGGCGTAAGCGGCTCATGTAGATGCGCAGGTAATGGCTGCTCTCGTTATGGTTCGGTCCCCATACCTCGCGCATCAGCGTGCGGTGCGTCAGTACCTTGCCCTGACTGGAGACCAGTGCGCAGAGCAGACGGTATTCGATGGGGGTGAGATGAACTGCGCCGCCCTGACGCAAGACTTCCCGTCGTGAAAAATCGATGCAGATATCGCCGAATGCCGTTTGCGGCGAGGGGTCCTGCTGGCGCACATGGCGGCGGATCAGGGCTCGAACCCGCGCGACGAGTTCGCCGATGCCGAACGGTTTGGCGAGATAATCGTCGGCGCCGGCATCCAGTGCCTCGATCTTGTCGGTTTCATCGGTGCGCGCGGAAAGAATCAGCACCGGCGCATTCGACCAGGCACGAAAATCGCGGATCAGCTCCACGCCGTCCATGTCCGGCAGTCCGAGATCCAGGATCAAGAGATCGGGCCGGCGCGTGCCGGCATCGATCAATCCCCGTTGCCCGCTTTCTGCTTCCAGCACCTTCCAGCCCTGTTCCTCAAGTGCACTGCGCACGAAGCGGCGAATCTGCGGTTCATCCTCGATCAGCAGGATGTTGACACTGGTTTCAGTCATGTTCTGCCTCGTCCTCAAAAGCGGGTGGATTGCCCAGCGGCAGGCGCAATATGACGCAGGCACCGCCCCCCGGCCGGTTAGCCGCATCGATACGGCCGCCATGCGCTTCCATGATGGCCTTGCAGATTGCCAGCCCCAAGCCCACGCCGGGCTTGGCGGATTCGGCTTCGCCGCGCTCGAAAAGATCGAACAGATGCTCGATTTTTCCTTCCGGGAACCCCGTGCCGCGATCGCATACGGCGATGCAGGCTTCCTGTTGTTCCACGAAAGCGCGAATCTCGATGCGCTGGTCTTCGTGTGAATACTTGGCGGCATTCTCGACCAGATTGCACAGCACCCGTTCCAGCAGAACCGCGTCGAATTCCACCAAGGGGAGATTGGGGGCCAACTCGACCGAAACCGGCCGATTACCCAGGTAGGGGCGCAACAGTTGCAGGCCGGCGCTGATCACGTCCTCGAACAGTTGCCATTCGCGGCGCAGCGTGACCTTGCCCGCTTGCAGGCGGGCCATATCGAGCAGGTTGGTCAGCAGGTTGTTCATGGCGCGGGACTGGTCGCGGAGGGTGCGGGCGCTGTCGCGCAACACTTCCGGCATGAGCGAAGACTCGGCCAGTGTATCGGCTTGCCCGACCAGCGAGGTCAACGGGGTGCGCAGGTCATGCGAAAGCGCGGAAAGCACCGAGCTGCGCAGCTTCTCTGCACTCATCTGAAGCTGGGTTTGTTGCGCGACATCCACATAATGCAGGCGTTCGATGGCGATGGCGACCAGCGAGGCCATGGTCAGCAGATGTTCGCGGGAACGGGCTGCCCCTGCAGGCTGGACCAGCATGACGCCGCGTGTGCACATGGGCGCGGCAAGCGGCAGGTAAAGAGCGGGGGCTGCACCATCGTGTTCTCCGCTCACGGCGTCCTTGTTGTTGAAAGCCAGGTTCAGCAACTGTTTTTCCAGTTCGCTGCAACCTGAGGTATCGAGTTGTTTTCCTTCATTCAGCAGGAAAAGCCGGGCCTTGCCTGAATCGGGTTTCAGGTAGGTGGCAACCGCTTCTTCGACCTGCGCCAGACTCGCAGCCCCGGTCAGGTTGCGGGCCAGTTCGTAGAGGTCGCGAGTCTGGTGTTCATGGCGGCGGGCGCGTTCGGCCTCTTCCTGCAGGTTGGTGACGAGACCTGTGGTCAGCAGACTTACGGCGAGCATGACGGCAAAGGTGATGAGGTAGTAGACATCGCTCACGGCAAAGGTGAGCTGGGGCGGAACATAGAAGAAATCGAACAGGGCCACGCTCAGGAAGGCCGCGAGAATGGCCGGTCCGCGCCCCAGGCGCAACGCCACCACAAAGACCGCCAGCAAAAACAGCATCACGGCATTGGCGAGATCAAGCTTGTCGCGCAAGGGCAGGGTGATTGCCATGGCCAAGAGGCAGGCGCCGATGGAAAGCCCGTAGCGCAACGGAACCGGCAGGGAAGAAGGGGTGTCCATTCTTGGACTCCGCAGGACTCGACACCTCCAGCTTAGGGAATGACTGGCAAAAACGGTGTAATGAATGAAGTTGGCGATGTAAAAAAATAGTAAAAACGTTTCATTTTTCGCCGTTCCAGTACAGCAGCACGATTTCCTGAAGATCCTTCTCCAGTTCTGCGTCGCTGATGCGGCTGAAACGCTGGTAAAGCGCGGGGGCGATCTGCTGGAAAACCTCGAACAAACGGGGCTCGAAGTGCGTTCCTGTGTCCTTGCGCATGATGTCCAGCGATTGTTCCAGCGACAGCGCCTGCTTGTAGGGGCGGACCGAGGTCAGCGCATCGAAGACATCGGCGATTGCAAACACACGGGCAGTCAGAGGGATCGACTCGCCAGCCACGCCCTTGGGATAGCCGTTACCGTCAAACCATTCGTGATGGTTGCCGACCACGTCTGCGGCATGGCGCAGCCAGGACGAGTGGCTGATGATGTCGAGCCCCAGCTTTACGTGCTGTTTCATGATGCTGAATTCTTCTGGCGTCAGCGGCCCCGGTTTGAGGAGGATGGCATCGTGAATGCCGATTTTTCCGACGTCATGCAGGAAGGCGCCCGCAATCAGTTCCTTGATGAGATGTTTATGCATCTGGATGGCTTCGCCAAGCCGGACAGAGTAGAGCGTGACGCGGAAATTGTGCGAGTTGGTATCCGAATCGCGCTTGGCGATGGCGCTGCCCAGCACTTTCATCAGCTCCATGTTGCCGCGCAGGATGGCGTGCGCTTCGGCATGAACCTTGCGGTTGAGCGAAATGATAAAGGGATACAGCAGCAACGTAGTGAACAGGGCTATGACAAATGCCATGATCAGCAAGTGCTGCGTTTGCCTCTCCAGACTGGAAAGTTTTTCTTCGGGCACGATGTAGACGCCCTCGAAATGCCCGGCAATCGTGCCGTCTTCCTGCAAGGGAACAAGTACGCGAATGATCCTGGTGTTGCCCAGCCGCATGAATTCGGCATGAACTTCCTTGTCTTCCGGAAGCTTGTGCCGGCCGCGCGCATCAAGCATGGCTTCGATCCGCTTGCCTTCCACGCCGTTTTTTTGCACCACCAACTGGCCATGCCGGTTATAGAGCTCGATACCGACAAAGCCGTGAGTGTGGTAGTCGCTGGCCATGACCTGCAAGGCCATGATGTCCATGGGCGTGCCGTTGAGCCGTTTGAGTACTTCCGGCGCGACTTTCCTGACTTCGGATTCGGCCAGCGCGAGAACCTGCTGGTTGATCTGCCTGACCCCATACCACCATGCCCCGCCTCCGATGAGCAGGGAAACAAGCAGCCAGCCGAAAAAGAGGCGTTTTATTGCCGCAGTGTGGATGTTGTTCATCTTGGTTATCCATGAGTCACTTTGAGCATGGCATCCGGGGCGGGATATGCAAGCACGGTCTTGTGCCGCATCGTGCAGCGACCGACAATGTGGCTCCCCAATCCGATTAGCCGATTGTTTATTGCCATGCGTATTCTTGTAGATATTTCCAGGCAAACGCTGAACCTGCATGCGGAAGATGGCGCCCTGTTGCGCGAGTACCCGGTTTCCACCGCGGCGCTGGGCGTGGGCGAGCAGAAGGGGAGTTTCCAGACCCCGCGTGGCCGGCACGTTATCCGGGCGAAGATCGGCGCCGGATTGCCGTCCGGTGCCGTACTGAAGGCGCGCCGGCCTACCGGCGAAATCTGCACGCCTGAACTCGTGGCGTACGCACCGGAGCGCGACTGGATCCTGTCGCGCATCCTCTGGCTCTCGGGTTGCCAGCCGGGCTTCAACCGCTTGGGTAATTGCGACACGATGGCGCGTTATATCTATATCCACGGTACGCCGGATTCAGAACCGATGGGGGCTCCCAAATCGCATGGCTGCATCCGCATGCGCAACGGCGATGTGATCGACCTCTTCGAGCGTGTGGCGCTTGGAACTGAAGTGCTGATCCGGGCTGGCGATGCCGATAGTCCCGCAAGCTTTCCGTTATCGATTCTGGATTGGCGTCGCGGCTGGTGCGCCATCCGCCCGTTGCGCGAAGCGGTGTTCGTGCGCGAGCACGGCATTCCCGCCGAGCTGGAGTTCGACGAGAAAGACCAGCTGGCGACGCATCTCGTGCTCTGGAACGGAGAAGGTGAAGCCGTGGCCTGCGCCCGCCTGCTGCGTGAAGGCTATCTCGGGCGCATCGGCGTGTTGCCGGCCTGGCGCGGGCAAGGCTTGGGAAAACGGCTGGTGGCGGCAGCGCTGGAAGAAGCGCGCCGGATCGGCTGGAAGGAATTGCGCCTGACTGCGATGGCGAACAAGACCGCGTTCTACCTCCCGTTCGGATTCGAGCCGGTGGGCGACGAGTTCGAGGCGGCGGGGTTGCCGCATCAGGCCATGCGCTGTTTTCTTTGACCTTGAAACTTTGGTTGAACCACAGAGGCTCTGAGAACACAGAGAAAACAAGTCGTGATGCTAATGCCGCTATTTATGCGCCTGCGGGGCCGGGTTTAGAGCCGGTTCCGCCCGGCAGGCAGGAAGGGGTATTTGTCTCGCCAAATACCCCTTCACCCCAAAGGCGAGCCCACTCCGGCGCCCCTGCGGGGTTCCCTGCGATGCTCGCAAGGCGCGGCGGCTGCGCAACTCGGCCTGCGACCTCAAACAGTGCTCGCCAAATTCCCGCACCTTGCTGTGCTTCTCGGCGCCTACCAGGGCAGAGCGTGCTGCATGCGGCACTGGTCAAGAAAAATGCCGTTCACTTGGCTGAAGTGAGCGGCATTAAACCATGGCGCTTTGAACTTGCCTCACCCGGCCAATGAGATACGCAGCGCGCAAGAACCTGATTTCCCGCTTTTCTCTGTGCCTCTGTGTCTCTGTGGTGAGGTGTTCAGGTTTAACACTCGTTCATAGCGTTGCCAGATCAATCTCGCCCACATTGTTGAAAATGTGGTCCGGGCGATACTGGAATTTCTCCATGCTTTCCATCGTGGTGACGCCGGAGAGCACCAGCGCCGTGGTCATGCCCGCTTCCATGCCGCCCACGATGTCCGTGTCCATGCGGTCGCCGATCATGACAGCGCTGTCCGGCTGCACGCCCAGCTTGCGCGTGGCGAGCATCATCATCAGTGAATTGGGTTTGCCCACGATGTAGGGCTTCTTGCCGGTTGCCGCGGAAATCGCCGCCAGGAAGGTGCCGGCTGCCGGTTCCGAGCCGCCTTCGACGGGGTCGATCATGTCCGGATTGGTGCCGATGAACTTCGCGCCGTGGTCGATCAGGCGGATCGCCTTTTTCAGTTGCTCGTAGCCGAAGGTAGTCGATTTGGCGACGATCACGTAATCCGGATTGGATTCGGAAATCGAAAAACCCACGTTATAAAGTTCGTTGATCAGTCCGCCGCCGCCGACCACATAGGCCGTGGGGTTGGGCTTGCGGTTCTGCGCCTTGAGAAACATGGCTGTCGCCATGGCGGCCGTGATGAAGTTGCCTTCGTTCAGACCGTGTATTCCCAACCCTTCCAGTTTGAGTTTGAGATCCAGCGGGGTTTGTTCCGCGTTGTTGGTCAGGAACAGGAACGGGGCCTTGCTGTCCAGCAGGCGTTGCACGAATTCGCTGGCGCCGGGGATCAGTTGTTTGCCCCGGTAGATCACGCCATCCATGTCCGAGATGATGCCTTTCATGTTTTCTCCTTTCTTGTTTATGTCCGCGCAGTGTATCGCTCCGCCTGTTACGGCGTCATGAATTCGCTTGCAGCAGAACCCGCCTTGTAAGTACAGGCTTTTATGCGATGCTTATATGAGCTGTGGCGCGAGGGATAGGGTATGACTTGGAAGCTTTTGAAACTGAATGGTCTCAAGAAAAAACTTTTTTTTGCATCGCTGGCGCTGGTGGTGGTGCCCATGCTGTCCGTGATGCTGATCCTGAGTTATTCGTTGAGCAAAAAATCCGAAGAAGATTTTGTCGCGCGCGTGACGGGTGAGATACGCCAGGTGGACAACGTGATCACGGTGTTGCTCGATAGCGCAAAACATAATCTGGAGATGATGAACAGGCATCCAGCCATGCAAAAGCTGGATACGAGCATCAACAGCTACATGACCGTTCCGGGCGCAACCGATCTGAAGACTGTCAGGCGCGGGCCGCTTGAGCAGAGAATTCTCGATCACCTGAACCTGATCGGAAAAACCCATCCCGACTACATCGAGCTTTACCTGGGTACCAAGTACGGTGGTTTCATCACCAACGATACCGACAAGGTTCCCGGAGGTTACGATCCCCGCCGACGCCCGTGGTACAGCGATGCGCTGGACAAAAAAGGCGAGGCCATTATTTCCAAGGCTTACTACTCCGTAACCACGAATGAGAATGTGGTGGCAGCGGTCAAGGCCTATACGGATGCGGCTGGCGAGGTTCAGTTCGTGGGCGGGATCGATATTTCGCTCAAGCGTCTGACTGACATCATCAACTCGATCCGCATCGGCAAGACCGGCTACCTCGTCCTGGTGGAAAACGACGGCAAAATTCTGGCGCACCCAACCAAGAAAGACTTGCTGGGGAGGCACATATCCGATCTGCAAGTCCCCGAATTGACCGATGCCGTTGCAAAGGGCGAGATGACCGTTCGCTATCGTTTCGAGGGAGTCGAGAAACTTGGGCGGGTCATCGCTGCTTCACGCGCCGGCTGGAAAATTATCGGCACGATCGAATACAGCGAGATCATGGCCAGCGCACGCTACTTGATGACTGTCGTGCTGGTGCTCGGGTTGGTGTTTACCGGCCTGGCCATCACGATTGCGTATCTGCTGGCGAGCCGCATGTCCGGTTCGATCAACAGCGTGGTCGATGTGCTGCACAAGACAGCCCAAGGCGATTTCTCTTGCAAGATCGATGGCCGGCATGAGCGGATGAATGATGAAATCGGCGATCTGGCGCGCAGCTTCAACCAGTTCATCGCCAAGATGTCCGAAACCATTTCCCAGATTTCGCTTGCCGCCAGTCAGGTGGCATCGAGCTCCGGCCAGATTTCGCAAACGGCGCAATCGTTGTCGGAAGGGGCCATGGTACAGGCGGCCAATGTCGAAGAGGTGTCGAGCAATGTCGAGCAAATTGCTGCAGCTATCTCGCAGAATGCCGACAATTCGGCGCAAACCGAGCTAATCAGCATCAAGGCAGCAGGCGAAGCCGAGGAAGGTGGTCAGGCCGTGGCAGAAACGGTCAGAGCCATGCGAGAAATCGCGGGCAAGATATCGGTCGTTGAAGAGATCGCCCGGCAGACCAACCTCTTGGCGCTCAATGCCGCGATCGAGGCCGCACGGGCCGGTGAGGCTGGCAAGGGCTTCGCCGTCGTGGCCTCGGAAGTGCGCAAACTCGCAGAGCGCAGCCAGAAAGCGGCTGGGGAAATATCGGGTCTTTCTAACCATTCCGTGTCGGTTGCCGAGAAGGCAGGTAACCTGTTGCAGCATATTGTTCCGGGTATCCGCAAGACTTCGGATCTGGTTCAGGAAATTACAGCGTCCTGTCGCGAGCAGAGTTCGGGTGCGGAGCAGGTGTCCACTGCCGTGAACCAGTTGACGTCGGTAATCCAGCAGAACGCGGCGGCCAGCGAGGAACTGGCTTCCATGGCTGACGAATTGTCGGGGCAAGCGGTCTATCTCAAGGATTCGATTGCCTCGTTCAAATTGGGCAAGCATTGATTGTTTGGCGCAGAAATGTCGAACAAGGAGGATAAAATCATGGCGCTGCCAATATTCAAACTGAATAGCATAAAAAAGAAAGTGTTTGTCAGTGCCATGTTGATGGTAGTGATTCCGATGCTGTTTGTGATGTTGTTGTTGAACTATGCGATTGCCTTGAAATCAGAAAAGGATTTTATTGACCGCGCAACAGGAGAAGTGTCGCAGCTCAATGAGATGATGCTGACATTTTTTGAAGCAGTGTCTGACGACCTTACTTTAATTGGAAATCATCCCGCTGTTTTGCGGGCGGATAAAACGATTAACAATTATGTTAATAGTGTTGCTGATATTCCAAATAAAGATGTAAAGCGTGGCCCGCTCGAAAATGAAATTTATCAATTTTTGAACCTGATTCGTAGCTCGCATCCTGATTATGATGCAGTTAACTATGGCAGCAAAGACGGTAATTATGTGCCCGGAAGAGAAACTGCCATTATCCTGAAGGGGTTCGATCCAAGAAAACGGCCTTGGTTTATTGCCGGTATGCAGGCTCAGGGACGGGCTGCAATCGGCAAGGTGACAATTTCCTCTACCAAGGATTACATCCTGTACATGGGCAAGGCTTTCAAGGGCAAGGATGGTGATTTTTCCTATGCCACAGGCATATCCATCAAACTCAACAGACTGACGGACAAGATCAACCGGGTGAAGATCGGCAAGACCGGCTATTTGGCCCTGACCGAGCAGGATGGCACCTTGCTGGTGTATCCAAAAAAGGAATTCCTCGGCAAAAATGTTTCTGATCTAAAATTGCCTGTATTGACTGATGCAATTACCAAGGGCGAAGGGATTGTCCGTTATAAGTTCGATGGCGTGGACAAGGTTTCAAAAGTCATTACCGTTCCGGGAAGCAGCTGGCGCATGATCGCCGTGATGGAGAAAAGCGAAATTCAATCCAGTGCGCGGGATCTAATGATTATTGTTACGATAGTGGGCGCCTTGTTTACAATTCTTGCGATTTGTGTTGGCTATCTGATGGCTGTGCGTATCTCGAATCCGGTGAGCGATGTCGTTGGCATGCTCAATAAAACGGCCATGGGCGATTTCAGTCACAAAATTGATCCGAAGTATGAGCGAGCCTCCGATGAAATCGGCGTGCTGGCATTCAGCTTCAATCAGTTCATCGGAAAAATATCGGAAATCATCGGCAATATATCGACCGCGGCAAGCCAGGTTTCGCGCGGTTCGGGTCAGATTGCCGATACGGCGCAATCCTTGTCGCAAGGTTCGATGCAGCAGGCGGCCAGTGTCGAGGAAGTGTCGGCCACCATCGAAGAAATGAACGAAACAATCCAGCGCAATGCGAACAGCGCGGCGCAAACCGAACGTATCAGCGGCAAAGCGGCGCAGGATGCGGAGGAAGGCGGCAAGGCGGTTGCCGAAACGGTCGGCGCCATGAAGGAAATTGCCGGCAAGATTGGCATCATCGAAGAAATTGCCCGCCAGACCAATCTCCTGGCGCTCAATGCCGCGATTGAGGCCGCTCGGGCCGGCGAAGCAGGCAAAGGCTTTGCCGTGGTGGCCTCGGAGGTGCGCAAACTGGCCGAACGCAGCCAACATGCCGCGGCAGAAATCTCGGACCTCTCCGGTCATTCCGTGGTTGTGGCAGAGCGCGCCGGCGAATTGCTGCGCGAAATGCTGCCCAATATCAGGAAAACTTCCGAACTTATACAGGAGATTTCCCTCTCCAGCCGCGAGCAGGCCTGCGGTGCCGCGCAGGTGGTATCCGCGATCAACCAATTGACTTCCATCATCCAGCAGAATGCCGCTTCAAGCGAGGAGCTTGCCTCCATGGCGGACGAGCTTTCCGGACAGGCGGTCTATCTGAACGATGCGATTGCATATTTCAAATTGTCCTCGGAGAAATAAAAACATAAAATTTCCACAAGCCGCGGGGGCAAAACAGAGTGAAAGGGAATGTCCGTGAAAATCAGAACGAAAATCTGGGGAATGGCGCTGACAGCGCTTTTGGGTTTGTTCGTGATCGCATTCGCCGGGCTTTACTCGCTGCGGCAGAACATTCTGGATGAACGCAAAGCGCAGGTCGTGCAATTCCTGGATTTTGCCGAGTCATTGACCCGCCATTATCAAAGCCTGGAAGCCAGCGGCAAGCTGACCCGTGCAGAGGCGCAGGCGCGTGCCAAGGAGGCGATCGGCGCCCAGCGCAAGGGGCATGACTACTTCTTCGTTCGTTCCCTGAGTGACAGTGTCATGCTGGTTCATCCCATCGCCAGCCGCGTTGGCAAGGTCGACGATGGCGGAAAAATGAAGGATGGCCGCCCCTTGGTCGAGCATTACAAGGAGGCGCTCGACAAGAGCGCGGGTGGCAAGGCCATTTTGTGGGCCGAAGCACCGCGGCCCGACAAGGAAGACAAAAAACGGCTGTACCCGAAACTTAGCGGAATCGCCAAATTCGAGCCTTGGGGCTGGATGATCGGCATCGGTTTTTTTGTCGACGATATCGAAGAACTGTTCTGGACCCGCGCGATCGTTCTGCTTTTCATCGGTGCGGCGATGGTCGTGGTTTTTGCGGTCTGGACCTATATCGTTTCCAACCGCATTGCCAAGCCGATCGTTGAGGCGGTCGATGTCCTCAACGAGATGGCAAAAGGCGACTTCACTCGCGAGATCAACCCCGCCTACGCGAAAAAAAACGACGAAATAGGGATGCTGGCTACCGGTATCAACCTGTTCACCCGAAAAATGTCGGAGATGCTTTCCGGCATCGTTTCGGCCGCCAGCCAGGTGGCAAGCGGTTCCTGTCAGATAGCCCAGACCGCCGAGTCGCTTTCGCAGGGATCGATGCAACAGGCGGCAAGCGTGGAGGAGGTGTCGGCAACGGTCGAGGAAATGTCTGGGGCCATCCAGCAAAACGCAGGCCATGCCTGTGAGACGGAAACGATCAGCCGCAAGGCGGCGCTAGATGCGGAAGGCGGAGGCAGTGCGGTTGACGAGACCGTAGCGGCCATGCGGGAAATCGCCGACAAGATCGGCATCATCGAGGAAATTGCCCGCCAGACCAACCTGCTGGCGCTCAATGCGGCAATCGAAGCAGCGCGGGCCGGCGAGGCGGGCAAGGGTTTTGCTGTGGTGGCAAGCGAAGTGCGCAAGCTCGCCGAGCGCAGCCAGAAGGCCGCGGGCGAAATTTCCGGGCTGTCGGTGCATTCGGTGACCGTTGCGGAGAAGGCTGGCGAGTTGTTGCGGCAGATCGTACCGGATATCCGGAAAACGTCCGATCTGGTCGAAAAAATATCCCAATCCAGTCGCGAACAAGCCAGCGGCGCCGAGCAGGTTGCTTCCGCGATGACCCAGGTGACGATGGTCATCCAGCAAAATGCGGCATCCAGTGAAGAACTGGCATCAATGTCGGACCAGCTTTCTTCGCAGGCGGCCTGGCTCAAGGAATCGGTTGCGCCGTTCAAGTTGCGGCAAGGCTAGTGGTCTGCCATGTTTGGCGCGCCTCGGCATCCACGCAAACCTGCGTGACTGACTATCAGGCGCTGTTGACGTTGCTTGCAAAGCTGCGTTTGGGGTGGTTCGAGATGGATTGCAAGGCGCAAAGCGCCGTCTGATTGGTGAGGGTAGTGCAAGCGGTTTGCAACGCAGAATGTCGCTCGAAATGCCCCAAACACGAAGGGCTGGGGCGGAAAACGCCATTCACTGTGTTTGTGTTTTTGGAAAAATACTTGGTTGTTGTTTGCATCGTGTGCCTTGTGACTGGCCTTTCCCGGCCCGGCGCAGATTTGTAAGCAACATCAACAGCGCCTACACTGTGCGTTTGAACAGACGGGGGAGGCATCATGGCTTGGAGCGCATTCAGGCTGGGCAGCATCAGGAAAAAGATGTTCTTGGCCTCGTCGTTGCAGGTGTTGTCGCTGGTTGTCTGCATCATCCTGTTGCTGGGGTATTCGCTCAACAAAAATGCCGAAACCGATTTCTGGGAGCGTAGCGCCGGGGAGGTCGGTCATGTCAACAACATGATCGATGCCATGTTCGAGGGGATCGTCGTCGATCTGGATGTGCTGGGGCGTTACCCCGCGATGGCGCGTGCTGATAGCTCTGTCAGCAGCTATGTGAACAGCGTTGCCGATATTCCGAACAAGGATGTGAAGCGCAGCCCCGCGGAGGCGCAAATCTACGGCATCCTGCGCTTGTTCAGCGATGCCACGCCCGATTACGACAGCGTAGTGTGGGGCAACCACCTTGGGCAATATGTCAATTCCAACCCCAAAGGCGTTTTGCTCAAGGGGTTCGACCCCCGGAAACGCCCCTGGTACCCGGCGGCGGTGGAAGCCAAGGGCGATCTCGCGGTCAGCAAGTCATTCAGGAACACCAGTGGCGAGAACGTGGTCTGCAACAGCAGGGCATTCAAAGGCAATGGGGGCGCGCTGACCCATGTGGCGGCCATCTGTGTTTCGCTCAAGAAACTGACCGACAGGATCGGCAGTATCCGCATGGGGAAAACCGGCTACATGATCCTGACCGAAGCCGACGGCACGATCCTGGCGCATCCCAAAAAAGAATTGCTTTCGAAAAACATCACCGAGCTGAAAAACCCGGCCCTGACCGATGCGGTGAAAACGGGCGAAGCACAAATCCGCTTCAAACTCGGCGACGCCAATAACGTGGCGCGAGTGATGGTGGCGCCCAAGACGAAGTGGCGCATCATCGGCGTCATCAATCACGATGAAATCGTGTCCAATGCGCGCAACATGACGAAACTGGTGTTGTTGCTGGGGGCGGGCTTCTGTCTGCTGGCGCTGGGCGTGGGCTATTTCCTGGCCAAACGCATCTCGCAACCCGTATCCGACGTAATCGGCGTGCTCAACGAAACCGCGCAGGGCGACTTTACGCTGCGGATTGATTCGGCCTATGAAAAACGCCCCGACGAAATAGGCCGGCTGGCCACGAGCTTCAACCGCTTCATCGACAAGATGTCGCAAACGATTTCAGATGTGGTCACCGCCGCCAACCAGGTGGCGCGCGGTTCGGCGCAGATAGCCGATACGGCGCAATCGCTTTCGCAAGGCTCGATGCAGCAGGCCGCCAACGTGGAAGAAGTGTCGGCTACCGCAGAGGAAATGAGCGGCGCCATCCAGCAGAACGCGAAGAACTCGGCGCAGACGGAAGCGATCAGCCGCAAGGCAGCGGAAAATGCCGAAGAAGGCGGTCAAGCTGTGGGGCAGACCGTTGCGGCCATGCGGGAAATTGCCGACAAGATCGGCATCATCGAGGAAATCGCCCGCCAGACCAATCTTCTGGCGCTCAATGCCGCGATTGAGGCCGCTCGGGCCGGCGAGGCAGGCAAGGGCTTTGCTGTGGTGGCAAGCGAAGTGCGCAAGCTCGCCGAGCGCAGCCAGAAGGCTGCGGGTGAAATTTCCGGGTTGTCGGTGCATTCGGTGACCGTGGCGGAGAAGGCGGGCGGGTTGTTGCGGCAGATCGTGCCGGATATCCGGAAGACCTCGGAGCTGGTGCAGGAAATATCCTACTCCAGCCGCGAGCAGGCCAGCGGCGCTGAACAGGTTGCCTCGGCGGTCAACCAACTGTCCTCCGTGGTCCAGCAAAACGCAGCTTCCAGTGAAGAACTGGCATCGATGTCGGACCAGTTGTTGTCCCAGGCAAGCTGGTTGCGGGAATCCGTTGCATCGTTCAAGCTGAATGAGAAAACCTAGTAGTCAGTCACGCAGGTTCGCGTGGATGCCGAGGCGCGCATCTGCGCCCCATGCGCACGAAGCGAACCGCAGCCATAGCCCGGCTATGGCGAGGATGAGCGACAAAGCGCATGGGGATGCAGGGCGTGACGAACATAGCAGAATCTGTTTGACTGACTACTTGACAAAGTGAACCGGCAAATGCAGCCAACGGCCGGGAGGAGCGCATGGAGCGTCACGAAGATTTGGCCAGGCAGCTGGAGGCGATAAGCCACATTCTGCCGCTCTGGAAAAAAAACCTCGCGCTGGCGCGACAGCAGGTCGAGCAAGGCGGCGGCATGGTTGCGACCCGCTTCTCCGGCATCGTGGAACGGCTCCGGCGTGCCATACTCCAGTCCGCCGAGGAGGGGGGGGAGCTCGACGGATGTCTGGCCAGCACGTTCGTGGGCATGCAGGAAGAATTGCGCGATCTGCAGTTGGGTGACCAGAATCTGCGGCAGGCCACGGCGCAAGCCCAGCGCATGGTCGATGCCATGCTCGAACGTCTTGAGACCGCCATTTTGCGGGAACAGGAATCTGCCCGGGCTTTGCGGGAAGAAAGCGCGGGTATTCAGGCTGAAATCGCCGAAATGCTGGTAGCCTTGCAGCATCATGACCGGGTTAGCCAGATCCTGGGCCATGTCGAACGGGACCTCGACAAGATGTTCGGCAAGCTGAATGAAATTACCCGGGCCTGGCGCAACGGCGATTCCGTGCCCGAAATAGAATTGGAACATTGGCTGGAGGAACTGGAGCGATCCTACTCCACGCAGGAACAAAGAACGGTGCATCACGGCCAGACGGCCAGCGCACCGTCCGACAATGACATCACCTTTTTTTGACAGGAGCTCCCGAGATGAGCAAAACCGTCATGATTGTCGACGACTCCACCAGCATGCGACAGACCGTCAAGATATGCCTGTCCAGTGCCGGTTACGATGTGGTCGAGGCTGAGGATGGACAGGATGGCATCGCCAAACTGGATGGCCGCCCGGTTCACCTGATCATTGCCGACGTGAACATGCCCGTCATGGGCGGGATCGATATGGTGAAGGCGATCAAGCAGATGCCCAACTACCGGTTTACCCCGATCATGATGCTGACGACCGAATCCGACGAGACGCGCAAGCGCGAAGGCCAGTTCGCCGGTGCCAAGGCATGGGTGGTCAAACCGTTCAAGCCCGAGCAGTTGCTGGCGGCCGTGGCCAAACTCATCATGCCGTGAGGACATCATGGAGATTCAAATCGAAGAGCGGGAATCGGAACGGGTGTTGGCCCTCAGGGGAGAGGTCAACATCTATCACGCGGCGCAACTCCGGGATGCCTTGCTGGCCGAATTGAATGCCCAATCCGAAATCGGTCTGGATCTGGAGCATGTCAGTGAAATGGATACGTCAGCCATCCAGATTGTCGTGGCGCTCCTGCGTACTGCTGCGGATCAGGGCAAACTGGCGCGAGTGGTGAAAGTCGGGTCTGCTGCCGCCAATATCATCAGGTTCTGCAATTTGCAGGACGAACTCGGGCTGCAGCTCCCCTGAGGAGGAAGCAACATGGATCTGAGCAAAGCCAAGGATACCTTTCTGCAGGAGGCGCGCGAACTTCTGCAGCAATTCGAGACGCTGCTGCTCAAGGCCGAATCGGCATCGCTCGATTCAGAAGACCTCGGGGCATTGTTTCGCACGGTCCACACGATCAAGGGCTCGGCGGGCCTGTTCGGCTTCGAGGCCATCGTTTCGTTCTGCCACACGGTCGAAAACGTGCTGGCCCAGTTGCGCAGCGGCACCTTGTCGCTGACCCCGGAGCTTTCCCAGCTTTTGCTGTTGTGCCGCGATGGAATCTCCCGTCTGGTGGACGATGCGGAGGTGAGCGAAACGCCGCTGGTCGAAGTGCCCGAGGCCGAGAGGGCATTGCAGGATGCGCTAGCTTCCGTCGGCGTCCATGAAGAAACCCCTGCCAAGCCCAGATCGATTCCTGTCGCCACGATGCATGCGGATGTCGATGACGCGCAACGCTGGCATATCCGGGTGAAGTTCGGCGCCGATGTGCTGAGAGGCGGGGTCGACCCGATTGCCTGCCTGCGCTATCTCAGTACGCTGGGCACCATTTCCGGGATGCAAACCCTGTTTCCGTCATTGCCGGCGCTCGATGAACTCGATCCGGAAACCTGCTACATCGGCTTCGATTTCACCCTGACCAGCAGCGCATCCTTGGCAGAAATCGACGGTACGTTCGATTTTGCGCGTGAAGGCAGCGAAATCGAGATCAAATCGCTTACCCCCGTTGCCGTGCCAGCCGCAGCGCCAGCTCCGGACAACCAGCCAGAGCCCGAAGCCCGGCATGCCGAACCTGTCGCTCGCAAACCCGGAGAGGGCAAGTTTCTGAAGGTGGAAGCAGCGAAGCTCGACCGTCTCATCAATCTGGTCGGAGAGCTGGTGATCGCAGGGGCAGCCGCCAATGTGTTGAGCGTCAACCGCAACGACAACCAGATGCAGGAAGCCATTTCGACCATATCCACATTGATCGAGCAGATCCGCGATGGTGCGCTGAACATGCGCATGGTGCCGGTCGGGGAAATATTTCAGCGTTTCCCGCGCGTGGTGCGCGATGTCGCCCATGAATTGGGGAAAGATATCGAACTCAGGATCTCCGGCGAAGAAACCGAACTCGACAAGTCGATGGTGGAAAAGCTCACAGACCCGTTGATGCATATCGTGCGCAATGCGCTGGACCACGGCATCGAGCCGGCAGCGGAGCGCAAATCGAGCGGCAAGCCAACCAGGGGCAAGATCGAGCTGATGGCTTATCACGAGTCGGGCAGTGTGGTACTGGAAGTGTCCGATGACGGCGGTGGAATCCGCCGCGACAAGGTGATCCATAAAGCCGTCGAGCGCGGCCTGATCGAGTCGGGGGCAGGTCTGACCGACGCACAGGTTTACCATCTGCTGTTCGAACCGGGGTTTTCCACCGCTGAAGCCGTAACCAACCTGTCCGGTCGCGGCGTGGGAATGGACGTCGTCAAAAAGAACATCGAGGCACTGCGCGGGGAAATCGAAATCGAAAGTCGCGAAGGACAGGGCACCACGATGCGCCTGCGGCTTCCTTTGACGCTGGCGATCATCGATGGCTTCCTGGTGCAGGTGGGGCCATCGCAGTTCGTCATTCCGCTCGACATGGTGCTGGAATGCATCGAGCTGGTAACCCAGGAATCCAGATATCGCCGTTACATCGAATTGCGCGGAGAGGTGTTGCCCTATATTGATGTTCGCGACATTTTCGACATTCACGATGCAGCCTTGCCCTCCTACCGTTATATCGTGGTGGTGCAATATGGCAACAAGCGTGCCGGCCTGGTGGTCGATCATCTGCTGGGCGAGTTGCAGGTCGTGATCAAACCGCTGGGCAAGCTTTTCCGGGGCGCGCAGGGAATCTCCGGCTCGGCCATCCTTGGCAGCGGCGAGGTCGCCCTGATTCTGGACGTGCCGCAACTGGTGCAGGTGGCTTGCCGCCAGGAAAAAGAAGAGATCGAACATCACCACGAACGAAGCCACACCGAACATGCATGCGGCAAATGAGTCCTGGCCGGCCGGGGCGCCGGGACGAGAAGCAAGGGAGACATCATGAAACTGACTGTGGCACGACGCCTGCAAGTCATGACGCTGGGCGCAATTCTTACCCTGCTGGTGGCCGGCGGGATGGGCGCTTTCCATCTGCAGAAGCTTGCCGGTCTGGTGAGCTTCTTGAATGCCAAGATCATTCCCGGCATCCATTCGTTGAACGAGGTGCAGCGCGATTTCCTGCAATACCGCGCTTTCCTGTTCCGTCATGTCTTCAATACGGATCCGGCTCAAAAAGCCGAGCTGGATCTGCAGATGAAGAAGGTGCGAGGCAATTGGGAAAAAACTCTCGACGATTACGAGAAAAACCTGCCCGCCGATGAGGCCAACAGGCGGATGCTGGAGAACGACCGGCGCGAAATAGCTGCTTATTTGCAAGTAGCTGAGCGGATACTGGCCCATTCCCGCAAGGGTGAGAATAAGGCTGCCGTGGATATCATCAATTCCACGGTAGGTTCAAATTCGACAGACGTGCAAAAAGCCTTGTCCGCGCACGTAACCCATAATGAAAAAATAGCGATAGAGCTGGAGAAGCGCGCCGATTCAACGACGCAGACGGGATTGGTTGTGACTTTTGTCGTGATGCTGCTGGGTGCTGCAATTACTTCGATCATTGCATTTCTGTTGAGCCGAAGCTTGCTGCGTCAGTTGGGCGGTGAACCGGATGTCGTCGTTGCCGCTGCCGAGGCGCTTGTTCGGGGCGACATCTCGGAAAACTTGCCTGTTCGCGAAGGCGATACGTCCAGCGTCATCGCCGTGCAACAGCGCATGATCGAGAAATTGCGGACCGTGATTGTCGGGGTGCGCAATTCGGCGCAAACCGTGGCCAGCGCCGCCGAACAGATCAGCGCTTCTGCCCAGGCGCTGAACCAGACGGTTGCGAGGCAGGCGTCCAGCGTGGAGCAGACCAGTGCCACACTGGATGAAATGACGGCGACCGTTGCGCAGAATTCCGACAACGCCAAAATGACCGAGGGTATTGCCGCGCAATCGGCCCATCACGCCGAAGAAGGCGGCAGGGCGGTCAGCGAAACCGTGCAGGCCATGCAGAAAATCGCCGGCAAGGTTGGCGTGATCAACGACATTGCGTACAAGACCAATCTCCTGGCGCTTAATGCCGCCATTGAAGCGGCTCGCGTCGGCGAAGCCGGCAAGGGCTTTGCCGTGGTGGCCTCCGAGGTGCGCAAGCTTGCTGAACGAAGCCAGGCTGCGGCCCGTGAAATCAGCCAGCTGGCCAGCAACAGCCTTTCAGTCTCCGAGCATGCCGGAGCCCTGCTCAAGGAAATGGTCCCCTCGATCTGCAAGACTGCGGAGCTGGTTCAGGAAATCGCATCTGCTTCGCGCGAGCAGTCTTCCGGCGTAGAGCAGGTCAGCGTGGCGATGGGGCAGATTTCCCTGACCACGCAGGCTGCGGCGACTTCGGCCGAGGAGCTGGCTTCCACATCCGAGTCCATGAGCGAATCGGCCTTGCAACTGCAGGAAGCCATGAGCTGGTTCAGAACCTGTGCCGAAGTTGCAGGAAACCAGGAAAAAATCGTGCCTGAAGCCGTAGAGGATGTGCCCGTTCACAAGGTCGTCGCACCGCCGCCTGTTGCGCGGCAATGGGTCAAGGACGAGCCGATCGATGAAAGCAAATTTTCCAGATTCTGAGGGGAAGGGGACATGAACAAGAGCCATCATGAGCCTGCTTTGCAAGAGGCTGGGCAGCAAGATGCCCAGCAATACCTGACATTCCTGCTGGGGCGGGAAACCTTTGCCATAGGAATCTCCGGCATACGGGAGATCATCGAATTTGGCGGTATGACCAGCGTACCGCTCATGCCGCCATTCCTGCGCGGAGTGCTCAACTTGCGGGGGGCTGTTGTGCCGGTGGTGGATATCTCCGTCCGCTTTGGCCGCGAAGAAACGCCGATCGGCCCTCAGACCTGCGTGGTGATTCTGGAGGTGGCACATGAAGGAGAAATCCAGTATGTCGGGGTGCTGGTGGATTCAGTGAATGAAGTGGTGGAAATTGCAGCCGAAGACATTGAGCCTCCCCCCTCGTTCGGTTCCATGCTTCGACCGGAATTCATCCAGGGAATGGGCAAGGTAAACGGGCAGTTTGTCGTGTTGCTGAGCGTGGATTACGTTCTCTCCATCGATGAAATGGCGCAGATAAGCCATGTCGCAGAATCATCTGAACCCGCACACGAATAACGGCATGGCCCAGTACGATGCTCATGGCATATGGATGCCTGAGCTGAGCATGGGCGAGTTCAGGGAGCTGACCGAACTGCTTGGTTTGCATTTGGGTTTTCGTTTTCCGGACTCCAAGCAAAAACTGGTGGCCGCCCGTCTGGCTTCGCGTCTGCGCGATCTGGGGCTGGTTTCCTACCATGACTATTGGCTTCTGTTGCGTCGCCCTGAAGAAAAAACAGAATTGCAGCGGGCCATTGATCTGGTGACAACCAACGAGACCTCGTTTTTTCGCGAGCCCTCACACTTCGACTTCCTGCGCGACGAACTGATTCCGCCGTTGGCAAAACAGGGGCGCCCCGTCCGGATCTGGAGTGCAGCCTGTTCAACCGGGCAGGAGCCTTATTCCATTGCCATGACGCTGGCCGAGTCGCTTGGCATGCATGCTGATTGGCAGGTGCTCGCCACCGATATCAGCGAGCGGGTGTTGGCGCATGCCCGCCACGGACTGTATGCCATGCATGATGCCGATCAGATTTCGTTGGAGCTGCTCAAGAAATACTGTCTGAAAGGAAACGGGGAGTACGAGGGGCAGTTCTTGATTGAGAGGGCTCTGCGCAATCGGGTGCGTTTCAGCCAGGTCAACCTCATGAATGCCTTTGATCCGGAGCTTGCGCACTTCGACGGGGTATTCCTGCGCAACGTCATGATCTATCTTGAGAGTGACAGAAGAGATGAGATGATCGAACGTTTGAAGGACCGGATCAATCCGGGGGGCTACCTGATAGTAGGGCAAGCCGAATCGATGGCGATCAAGACAAGCGGTTTTACGCTGGTTCAGCCGTCCATTTACCGGCGGAACAGCTGAAATAACAATGGACCCGATCATACGGGTTCAAGAGGAAACGGGGAGTGAGATCGTGCCGATAAAAGTTCTGGTCGTCGATGACTCTGCGGTGGTACGGCAGGTCATCCAGGAAGTACTGTCCGTGGAAAGCGATATCCAGGTGATGGGGGCTGCTCCCGACCCGATTTTTGCCATGGAACGCATGAAGAAAGAATGGCCGGATGTCATCATCCTGGATATCGAAATGCCGCGCATGGATGGCATTACTTTCCTCAAGCAGATCATGGCGCAGCGCCCCACGCCGGTGATCATCTGTTCCTCGCTGGCGGAAGCCGGCGCCAAGGTGAGTATCGAAGCGCTGGCGGCCGGGGCGCTCAGCATCATTACCAAGCCCTCAATCGGCTTGCGGGGTTTTCTGCAGGATGCCTCGCTTGATTTGGTCCAGTCGGTGCGTACTGCCGCCAAAGCCCGGGTGAGTCGGCCAACTGCCGCTACGGGCGTCATGGCAGAGCGCAGCGTCACCCCCAAACTGACTGCTGACGTGATGCTGGAAGCGCCTTCGGCTGGCCGCAGTGCTTTGGTTCATGCGACCGAGCGGGTTATTGCCATGGGGGTCTCCACGGGAGGCACTCAGGCGCTGGAGGTGATCTTGCCGAATTTGCCGCTGAATGTTCCCGGCATGGTGATCGTTCAGCACATGCCGGAGAAGTTTACGGCGGCCTTTGCCGCGCGCTTGAACGGCTTGAGCACAATCGAGGTCAAAGAAGCGCAGAACGGTGATCGGGTGATGGCGGGACGGGCGTTGATCGCGCCGGGTGGCAAGCACATGATGCTCAAGCGCAATGCCAACAATTACTATGTCGAAGTGGCCGATGGCCCGCTGGTATCCCGGCATCGCCCGTCGGTGGATGTGTTGTTCCGCTCTGCCGCAAAATTTGCCGGCGCCAATGCAGTGGGTATCATCATGACCGGCATGGGAGACGACGGCGCAAAGGGGCTCAAGGAAATGCACGATTGCGGCGCCAAGACCTACGCCCAGGACGAGGACAGTAGCGTTGTGTTCGGCATGCCCAAAGAGGCGATCAAGCTGGGCGGGGTAGATCACATCGTACCCCTGCATCGTATTCCGGACATCATTACCAAAGCTTGAGGGAGTCGGTAGATGCCAGATTGGAAAAATTGTTCGGCTTTGGTGTTGGACGACAGCGCGTTGCAGCGGGAATTTGCCGTGGCGTTGTTGCATGAAATGGGTTTTGAAAATGTCCGCCAGGCAACGGATGGGCTGGATGCCATTTGTATTCTCGAAGCGCTGCCTCCGGGTGGTGTGGATTTCATCCTCAGCGATCTGGACATGCCGGGCATGGATGGCGTGGAGTTCCTGCAGAAAGTAGCCAAGAACCAGTGGGCGCAGCATGTGGTGGTCATGTCGGCGCGCGATTCGCGCATCCTGGATGCCGTTGAGAACATGGCCGCCGAAGACGAAGGGCTTAGTCTACTGTGTGCGCTGCCCAAACCGCTATCGCGTGATCGACTGGAAAGAGCGTTGCGACAGGCCGAATGGGGCAACGCGGGGGCGAGTGCCGAGAGGGAAGTCGATCAAGATACTCTGGATGAAATTCGACAGGCCATCGATGCCGGGAATTTTGTTCCCTACTATCAGCCTAAAGTGGATATTGCTACCGGTCTGGTACGGGGAGTGGAGGCGCTGGCGCGTTGGGAACACCCGGAAAGGGGGCTGATTTTTCCGGACAGATTCATCCCGGCCCTTACGCTTGAACAGTCCGTACTGATGCGGCAATTTACACTGCAGATGATGAAAGTCGTCATGGCCGACCTGTCTGCCTGGTTGTCGCGAGGCGTTTCTCTCAGTGTGGCGCTCAACATGCCGGCAGAGGCGTTGCTTGACATGACGCTGGCGGACAAGCTGTTTCAGATGACGCAGGCGGCAGGAGTTCCCGCGCGCATGGTGATTCTGGAAGTTACGGAAACCATGGTGATGAGAAATCTGTCGGTATCGATCGGCAGTTTGGCCCGGATGCGCCTCAAGGGGTTTGGTTTGTCGATGGATGACTACGGAGTTGGCTATTCTTCCATGCAGCAACTGAGCCGTTGCCCGTTTACCGAACTGAAGATCGACCGCTCGTTCGTGGATGGAGCCGTGAATCACCCCAGCCGTCGAGTGATTCTCGAAAGTGCGATCCAGATGGGACAGCGACTGGGGCTTGCCACTGTTGCCGAAGGTGTGGAAACCGAAGCCGACTGGAATTTGCTAAAAGAATTGGGTTGCGAAATGGGGCAGGGGTATTTCACGGGGAGACCCATGCCCGCCAGCGAGGTGATGGGCTGGATCAAGAGCAGAAGGGGAAAAATGGCCGAACCGGCTTGAGAACCTTGTTAACGCTCTTGCTGCGAAGCCGTGATCGGGGCTCATGCGCTGCTCTTCACACCGCTGACGGCTTCTCGCGACAGTGCGTGAACAGGTTCTGAGAGCCTGTTTGCGATCTTGCCGCGAGGCCTGGGTAGGGATTCATGCGCAGCTCTTCATCCCGAACATGGCAGTCTCTGCGTGACTGACTACCACGATAAGCAGGGGAGAATGTGATGTCCAACTGGAAGGAGTACTCCATTCTGGTTGTGGACGATAGCGCGATGCAGCGGGAGTTCGCGGTTGGTCTGCTGCGTGAAATGGGGTTTGAAAAAATCCAGCAGGCGGCGGATGGCGTGGGCGCGGTTCATGCACTTGAGTTACTTGCGCCCGATGGCGTGGACTTCATGCTGACCGATCTCGACATGCCGGGCGTGGATGGCGTCGAATTGCTGCGGGAAGTGGCAAAGCATCGCTGGGCGCAATACCTGATTGTCATGTCCGCACGGGAAGCCGGTATCCTGGATGCCGTGGAAGGCATGGCCTCCGAAGACGAGTCGATCAAATTGTTGTGCGCCTTGCCCAAGCCGCTTTCCAGAAACCGTTTGGAGCAGGCGCTGTCGCGTGCCGAACTGGGCGAAAACGGGCGTCAGAGAGAAGGGAGCGATGCATGGTCCGCTTCGCTGGATGAAATCCGCGAGGCCATGGAAAAAGGAGAGTTCGTCCCGTATTATCAACCCAAGGTGGATATTGCCAGCGGGTTGCTGCGCAGCGTCGAAGCACTTGCGCGCTGGAAACATCCGGAAAGAGGCATTGTCCTGCCGGGAAAATTCATTCCCGTGCTGGAAAACTCCGATCTGATGTGGCCGTTCACCCTGCAGATGATCAGGATGGTGCTGGCGGATCTGGCCGGCTGGCAGGCGAAAGGGATGTCCATCGGCGTGGCGGTCAACCTTTCTGCAGAAGCGCTGCTTGACATGGCGCTGGCGGACAAGCTGGAAAAAATGGTGAAGGAAGCGCGGGTTCCCCCGCCGCGCTTGATTCTCGAAGTAACGGAAACCATGGTCATGAAAAACCTTTCCGCATGTATCGGCAATCTGGCCCGCATGCGCCTCAAGGGTTTTTCACTGTCCATGGATGATTACGGGATCGGTTATTCTTCGATGCAGCAATTGAGCCGCTGCCCGTTCACCGAGCTCAAGATCGACCGCTCGTTCGTGGATGGTGCGGCCGATCATCCCAACCGGCGCGTGATTCTCGAAAGCTCGATCCAGATGGGCAAGCGTCTGGGCGTGACGACCATTGCAGAAGGAGTGGAAACCGAAGAAGACTGGCGTTTGCTTAAAGAGCTTGGCTGCGAAATCGGGCAGGGGTATTTTGTTGGCAAACCCATGCCTGCCGATGAACTGATTCGCTGGATCAAAAACAGAAAGGCACGATGAATTCCATTTTTGAATTGTACGTGACACAAAGACGAGCCACAGGCAGTGCAAATTGCGTGGCAAGACGTAGTCTCGGCGGTTTGGAAAAATGGAAGTGGGTGCCTGGATATCACGAAATGAAGCCATGGCTTGAAGGAGGTCGATATGCCTGACTGGAAAAAATACTCCGTTCTGGTTGTGGACGATAGCGCCTTGCAGCGGGAGTTCGCCGTTGCGTTGTTGCGCGAACTGGGATTCGAAAACATTCAGCAAGCAGCGGATGGTGTCGGCGCCGTACGCATTCTGGAAGCGCTTCCTGCCGGAGGCGTGGATTTCGTCCTTAGCGACCTTGACATGCCGGGCATGGACGGGATCGAACTATTGCGCGAAGTAGCCAAGAACCAATGGGCGCAACACCTGGTCGTGATGTCGTCGCGCGACCCCCGCATTCTGGATGCCGTTGAGAACATGGCATCCGAAGACAAGTCAATCAAACTACTGAATGCCTTGCCCAAGCCCTTGTCCAGGGAGCGGCTGGAGCACACCCTGCTCAAGGCTGAGCTTGAGGGAGTGGGAGGCAAGGTTGCCAGTACCGATGCCAATGCGGCGACGCTGGAGGAAATCCAGCGTGCCATGGCGGCAGGCGAGTTCGTTCCCTATTACCAACCCAAAGTGGATATCGCTTCCGGCCTGCTGCGCGGCGTGGAAGCGCTTGCGCGCTGGAAGCATCCGGAAAAAGGGGTGATCCCGCCTGCTCAGTTCATTCCGGTCCTGGAAAACTCGGAACTGATGCGCCCCTTCACATTGCAGATGATGAAAATGTTGCTGGCGGATTTGTCGAGCTGGTTGTCGCGCGGGGTTTCCATCACGGCGGCCATCAACCTCTCGGCGGAGGCGCTGCTGGACCTGACGCTTGCGGACAAGCTGGCACAGATGGTTCAGGAAGCACAGGTTCCGCCGCGCATGGTCATTCTGGAAGTGACGGAAACCATGGTGATGAAGAATCTTTCCGCCTCGATCGGCAATCTTGCCCGCATGCGCCTCAAGGGGTTCGGGCTTTCGATGGACGATTACGGAATCGGTTATTCCTCCATGCAGCAATTGAGCCGCTGCCCGTTCACCGAACTCAAGATCGATCGCGCTTTTGTGGATGGCGCCGTGGATCATCCCAACCGCCGCGTGATTCTGGAAAGTTCGATCCAGATGGGCAAGCGCCTCAACGTGACAACCGTTGCCGAAGGCGTCGAGACTGAAGCGGACTGGCGTCTCCTCAAGGAGTTGGGCTGTGAAGTTGGCCAGGGCTATTTCGCTGGCAAACCCATGCCGGCTGGCGAGTTGATCGGCTGGATCAAGGAAAACCGCCTGCGTCTGACAAGCTTGTTCGCCTGAACTGATCATCTGCTTCTGCATGGCTCCATCAATCCCCTGACCGGTTGCGGTCAGGGGCCTTTTTTTCGGGTGAACCCCTGTGGCATCTGTCGCTATCCATTCTTCGTATGTCGCCGATCTCGATCTTTTACTGCAACGCACGGACGACGAGGCGGCAAAACTGATCGGCCCCTGGTTGCAGCGCTTGGCCAGTGCACTGGATGAGGGACATTGCTGCGTGGAGTGTGCAGACGAGCTGCCGGTAGTTTTCGCGGGCGGACCGGGGGCATTCACGCCGCTGGTGCATGACGGTTCCAGGCTGTATTTCGCGCGTCACTGGCAGGAAGAGAGCACGGTTGCGTCCCGTCTCCTCGCCTTGGCAAAGCGGAACGTGGCCATCCCCGCCAACGCGGAAAAACTGCTGGCAGGTTATTTTCCGGAAGGAGAAAACGGGCAGAAGCAGGCCGCGCACAAGGCGCTTTCGTCGGCCCTGACCGTAATTGCCGGAGGTCCGGGAACGGGCAAAACGACGACGGTGATGCGTCTGTTGGCCGTTCTGCTGGCATCGGCCCCGGCAGCGCTGAAAGTGTGCCTGGCCGCACCGACCGGCAAAGCGGCGCAGCGCATGAGCGAGAGCGTGCGCCTCAACAAGAACAAGCTGGATGACCTTTTCGTGCGGGATGCCATCCCGGAAACGGCGCTTACCCTGCATCGTTTGTTGGGGTACAACCCGGATACCGGCCGGGTGCGTAACGATGCGGCCAATCCACTCGATCTGGACCTGCTGGTTGTCGATGAGGCTTCGATGATCGACCTTGGCTTGATGGCGCGTCTTCTGGCAGCGCTGCCTGCTCATGCCCGGCTGATCCTGCTTGGAGATCCCGATCAGTTGCCTTCCGTGGATGCCGGGAGTGTGTTTTCTGACTTGTGTGCATTGTCGACAGGTCCGGTCGCAAGCCGGGTTGTACGTCTGCGCTACAGCCACCGTTTCGGCTGCGACAGCGGCATTGGTGAGCTTGCGCGATCCGTGAATGCTGGTGACGTGCCTGCGATGCAGGAAGTGCTGGCCAAGGGGTATCCGGACCTGGAATGGCGTGAAAGCTGGTGCGAACAGGAGCTGTCAGAACGAGCTTGTGCCGGCTACGCCGCATATCGCAATGCAGTTTTGCGCCGAGCGCCGGTTGCGGAAGTTTTTGCGGCATTCAACGATTTTCGTTTGCTGTGTTGCCGTCGCGAAGGAGCCAGAGGCGTGGCGAAGCTCAATTCCCTGGTTCAACAGACGTTGTTCGGGCGAAGCGGGGAATGGTTCGCCGGCCGCCCGGTGATGGTGACCTGCAATGATTACAACTTGCAGCTTTTCAATGGCGATATCGGAATTGTCCTTGAAGGTCCCGATGGCTTGATGGTCTGGTTCGAGTCGGAAGGAGGCAGCTATCGCAGCCTGCATCCATCCCGCATTCCCAGTCATGAGACGGCGTTTGCCTTGACGGTGCACAAGAGTCAGGGATCTGAATTCTCCGAGGTATTGCTGGTTCTGCCCGAAGAAGTCGGTCAGGGAGAAGCTCGCAATTTGGTTTATACCGCCCTTACCCGCGCCCGGCAGAAAACGGCTCTCTGGGCGCAGGGGAATGTACTGGCCGCGGCTGTTTCGGCGCACGGTGGGCGATTGTCAGGGCTGGGTAGCAAGCTGCAGGGGCTCCAGGCCAAACCTGCGTGACTGGCCACTAGTCGTCGCTGGGGGCGGGTTGTTTGACGGGCTCTGGCGCCACACTCGGGAAAATGATCGAAAAACGGGTCCCGCTTCCCGGTGCGGAAGAGACTGAAATGGTTCCCCCCAGGGTTTGTGTGACCAGGTTGTAGACGATGTTCAGCCCCAACCCGCTGCCGCCTGCTCCGCGACGCGTGGTGAAGAAGGGGTCGAAGATGCGGCCGATATGGCTGGCTTGAATGCCCTTGCCGTCGTCCGAGAAGACCATGCGTACCACCCCCTCATCCTGCTCTGCCTCGATGCACAGAGTGCCTTGTTGCCCCGGATCGAACGCATGTGCGATGGTGTTGGTAACCATGTTGGTGATGATTTGCGATAGCGCACCCGGATAGCCATCGATCTTGATGTCCTCCGGACAATCCACGTCAACGGTCAGCGCGCTGTGACGCAAGGTCGGACGCAAGCTGAGGATGACTTCCTCAATGTACTCCTTGAGATCGTAGGCCCGGCGCGCTTCCGATGTCTGATCCACTGCGACGCGCTTGAAACTCTGGATCAGCGCCGCGGCTCTCTCGGCGTTGGTCTGGATCAGTGCGCTGGATTGAACGGCCGTTTCGGTATAACGCAACAAATCCGATTTCTTGATGGTGCCGCTTTCGATGTTTTTCTGGAAGCTTCTGGAATCCTCGGACAAGACCGAAGCGCTGGTCAGAATCACGCCCACAGGGGTGTTGATTTCATGGGCGATGCCGGCGACGAGCCCCCCCAGAGAGGCCATTTTTTCCGCTTGTACAAGACTGTTCTGGGTTTCCTTGAGTTGCTGCAATGCTTTTTCGGCCGATTCCTTGGCTTCACGCATCGCATCCTCGGTTTCCTTGCGTTTGCGCAGGTCATCCAGCAGCCGCCGGGCAATCCGGTTGTAACCGCTCGTGACATCCGAGAACTCGATGAACTGGCTGGCGGGCAGGCGCAAGGCTGCATCGGAAATGCCGGCATCGGTCTGGTCGGCGGCCCGCTGCAGCATGTCATGCAATTGCTTCAAGGGACGGACGAGCAGGAGGGTCAGACTGCGAGAAAGCGCCAGAACCAGAATGATGTCCAGTATGACAATTTCGGCAACCTTGGAAATGACCTGTTTCTGCAACTGTTGTTCCATCGGTGCGCTTGAGAGCCGCACCAGAACCTTGCCGATCGAGCGTTGCGGGTTGTCCTGATAAAAAACGTCAAATTCGATTTCATCGCCATAACGCGATGGTTGTTTGGTGAGCCGTTCTACTCGACCGATGCCGCTGGAAACGCGTCCGGCAACCATTCGGCCGTTGTTCTCGATCACGATTTGCTGGATTTTGGGCGAAATCATTTCCGAATCCAGAATCCGGTCGAGCTGGTAGTCGTCGAAATTCCATAGCGGACTGGGAAGTGAGGTTTCCAGGCGGCTTCTGAGCGATTTCCCCGTTTGCGTCAGATCTTCCGCGAGTTCGGCCTGGGTGCGCCAATAGGAATAAGCGCCGGATATCCCCAAGAGCAGGGTGATGACCACGACGAAGAATACATTCAGGCGGCGACGGATGCTGTTCATGGCGATGACTGCAGGGAGACCCTTTTACTTTAGGGGGTTGTTATTACAAGATCAACAAGATTGCCGGTATCGGGCTACCAAGTCGGCCAGGAAGGTCAGCTTGCCGTGAAAAAAATGTCCCGTTCCCGGCATGACGACGACAGGCAGATGCTGGGGCCGGGCCCAATCCAGGACGGCTCCAAGCGGGATGACTTCGTCTTCCTCTCCGTGGATGACCAGCGTATGTGCCGGAACCGTGGGGAACTCGTAACGGGAAATGGCCGGCCCGATCAGGATCATGTCCTCAGCTTCGTGCTCACCCAGACGTTGCCGTAATTGGGCCTGAACGTAGGTGCCGAAAGAAAAGCCGGCCAGGGTCAGCCGCTGTAGCTGGGGGTTTTCTGCCCTGGCATGGGCAAGGACAGCTGCCATGTCGTCAACCTCGCCGTGCCCCTTGTCGTGACAGCCCTCCGAGTTTCCCACGCCGCGCAGGTTCGGACAGTAGGCAACGTACCCCAGGCGCGAAAGGGTCTTGGCCAGCGTATGGACGATCTTGTTGGTGAAAGTGCCGCCTTCGGTTGGATTGGGATGTGCGACCAGCGCGATGCCGCAGGGAATTTCCCGTGCCGATGCAAGGCGCAGACATTCCAGCCGCCCCTCTGGACCGGCAATTTCAATGAGCTCGAAGCTCGGCGCTTTGCGCGAAGGGATCATATTTTCAACCGCTCGACGATCCAGCCGCCGATAATGTGTTCATCAATGATCTGGTCGATGTCGTTCTGGTTGGTGTAGCTGTACCACACGCCTTCCGGATAGATGACCAGCAGCGGCCCTTTGTCGCAACGTCCGAGGCAGCCGGCCTTGTTGATACGCACTTTGCCCGGGATGCCGAGTTTCAGTATCCGGATGCGTTCCTTGGCGTACTCGAACAGTTCTGTTGCGCCGAGGTTGTTGCAGCAGGACTCACCGGCTCCCCGCTGGTTCAGGCAAAAAAACACGTGATGCTTAAAATAGCTCATGGGCAGTTTCTGTAGACTGGGCGGTCGATGAAACAGTTTATGGTCAGCAGGCAGGATGTCGCTACTCCCCCGATACAAAAAGTCTTCTTGCAAAGAACTTTGCACGGTAATTGTGCATATCGGGTTGACCAATATAAGCATCTGCTTTAAAGTGGTGCATGCATCGGGGTGCAATTGATTGCATCTTGATGGTTTCTCCTTTGTAGATGTCGTTGATGAACCCGGAACGCAGCCCGTTTCGGGTTTTTTTTGTCTGTTTGTTTTTTCGATGTGTTTTTTGATGTTCCGGCCGCTGGCGGTTACACTGTTTTCAAGCCTCTCGAATGAGGGGCTGTCGTGAAACTTCGAAGGGCCCGATCATGAGTCAATTCTGTACCATCGATACCCCGATGCTGGCATCGCTCTCCCGGGAGGCACGGGCACTGCCGCGAAAACGCAAGAACCACAATTTTCATGCTTCCGAAAAAGCTGTTTGTCACCGCCTGCTCAACGCCATCGAGCCGGACAGCTATATCCCTCCGCATCGACACCTTTCTTCAGACAAAGACGAAACCATTCTCGTACTGGCCGGGCGCATAGGCGTTCTGGCCTTCGACGACAAAGGCATTGTAACCATGCGCCGGATCATGGCCCCGGCTAGCGGTACGGTAGGCGTCAACATTCCCGCCGGGGTTTTTCACAGCATGGTGGCGCTGGAGCCGGGGTCGGTGTTTTTTGAGAGCAAGGCCGGCCCTTACGAACCGCTGAAACCGGAAGAAAAAGCCCCTTGGGCACCGGCTGAGGATGCCTTTGGCGCCAATGACTATCTCGCGTTCATGGCGGATTTCTTCCGTCCGTAAACCCCGCCATTTGCGGAAGAGTAGTCGTAAAAAACGGCAGGCCGGATAAACCGCCTGCCGTTTTTATCTGGGCTGGACTACTGGATCAGCCCAGTTCCAGCAGCAGATCCTTGGAATCGACCTGATCGCCGGGGTTGACCAGAATCTTGAGCACTGTGGCGTCCCGATCCGCAGTAATTGCCGTTTCCATTTTCATGGCCTCCAGCGAGAGCAGCGGGTTGCCCTTCTTGACCTTCTGTCCGACCTTGACCGAGAGGGTGGCTACGGTTCCAGGCATCGGCGCAGCGATATGGTTGGGGTTGGCATCGTCGGCCTTGGGATGTGCCTTGCGGGTGGTCTTCATGCCGGCCTTGTCGACCTTGAGTGCGCGCGGCTGGCCGTTGAGCTGGAAGAACAGCTTGGCGGTGCCTTCCTCGTCGTGATCGGTGCGGCCGTTGAGGTCGACGATCAGCGTCTTGCCCGGATCGAGCTCGACCGAAATTTCGGTGTTCTCGGCCATACCGTAGAAGAAGACCGGCGTGGGCAGGACAGAAACGTCGCCGAAGTGGCTCTGGTGTGCCGCGAAGTCGGTGAAGACCTTGGGGTACATCAGGTAGGACGCCAGATCGCTGTCGCTGATGTGGTGGCCTACGGTCTTTTCTGCCTTGGCACGCACAGCATCCAGATCGGCCGGCGGCATGAAGGCGCCGGCGCGGCCCTTGAGCGGTTCCTTGCCCTTGAGCACCTTGTCCTGCAGAGCCTTGGGGAAGCCGTCGGCCGGGAAGCCCATTTCTCCCGTGAACAGCGAAACAACGGATTCCGGGAAGGCAATGTCGCGTTCCGGGTCGAGCACCTCGGCCGGAGTCAGGTCGTTGGCGACCATGACCAGCGCCATGTCGCCGACCACCTTGGAGGTCGGCGTGACCTTCACGATGTCGCCGAACAGCAGGTTGACGTCGGCATAGGCTTGGGAAATTTCCGGCCAGCGGTGTTCCAGGCCCATGGCGCGGGCCTGCTCGCGCAGGTTGGTGTACTGGCCACCGGGCATTTCGTGGCGGTAGACGTCGGAAGTGCTGGAGCGAATTTCCGGCTCGAACGGCGCGTAGTAGCTGCGCACACCTTCCCAGTAACGCGAGACCGGTTGCAGACGGCCGGCATCGAAACCGGGGCTGCGCTCGGTGCCTTCGAGTGCCGCGACCAGTGCGCCCAGACTCGGTTGCGAGGTAAAGCCGCTCATCGAATCCATCGCGCCGTCGACGGCATCGATGCCGGCTTCCACGGCCGCGAGCACGCTGGCGATCGAGCCGCCGCTGGTGTCGTGGGTGTGGAAGTGCAGCGGCAGACCGGTTTCCTGCTTGAGCGCGGTGACCAGTTCGCGGATCGCGCGCGGGCGGCACAGCCCGGCCATGTCCTTGATCCCGATGATGTGGGCGCCGGCTTTTTCCAGCTCCCTGGCCATGTCGACGTAGTACTTGAGGCCATATTTCGGGCGCTTGGCGTCGAAGATGTCGCTGGTGTAGCAAATCGTGCCCTCGCACAGCGCGCCGCTTTCAATCACGGCATCCATGGCCACGCGCATGTTCTCGACCCAGTTCAGCGAATCGAATACGCGGAAGACGTCCATGCCATGCGCCGCGGCCTGCTGGACGAAGTAGCGCACCACGTTGTCCGGGTAGTTGGTGTAGCCGACGGCGTTGGAGGCGCGCAGCAGCATCTGGAACAGGATGTTGGGCGCGGCGGCGCGCAGCTTGTCGAGGCGTTGCCACGGGTCTTCCTTGAGGAAGCGCATGGCGACGTCGAAAGTGGCGCCGCCCCAGCATTCCAGCGAGAAGAGCTCGGGCAACTGGCGCGCGTAGTACGGTGCAATCGGCAGCATGTCGGCAGTGCGCATGCGGGTGGCGAACAGCGACTGGTGCGCATCGCGCATTGTGGTGTCGGTGATCAGGATGCGCTCCTGGTTTTTCATCCACTCGGAGAAGCCCTGGGCGCCCAGACGCTTGAAGATGTCGCGCGAGCCTTCCGGAATCTCGCCGGCATGGCCGCCCTTGGGCAGTACGGGCGCGGCCATCGGCAGCTTGGGCAGGGCGCGGCCCTTGACCTCCGGGTTGCCGTTGACGACGACATCGCCGATGAAGCGCAGCAGGCGCGTAGCTCGGTCGCGGCGCGGCGTGAAGCGGAACAGCTCCGGTGTTTCGTCGATGAAACGCGTGGTGCACTGGCCGCTGCGGAACAGCGGGTGCGAGACGACGTTTTCCAGGAACAGCAGGTTGGTCGAGACGCCGCGGATGCGGAATTCGCGCAGGGCGCGGTCCATGCGGACGGCTGCCTCTTCCGCGGTTTGACCGCTGGAAGTGACCTTGACCAGCAAGGAATCGAAATAGGGCGTGATGATGGCGCCGGCATAGGCCGTACCGCCATCCAGACGAATACCGAAGCCGGCCGGGCTGCGGTAGGCGCTGAGCTTGCCGTAGTCGGGCGTGAAGTTGTTTTCCGGGTCTTCGGAGGTGACGCGGCATTGCAGTGCATGACCGATCAGGCTCAGGTCCTGCTGCGCGGGGATCTCCGATTTCGGCTCGCCGATTTTGTAGCCTTGGGCCACGCGAATCTGCGCTTTGACCAGATCGACGCCGGTGACCTGTTCGGTGACGGTGTGTTCCACCTGGATACGCGGGTTGACTTCGATGAAGTAGAACTCGTCGGTTTCCGCATCCATGAGGAATTCGACCGTACCTGCGTGCGTGTAGTGCACGGCACGGCAGAGCTTGAGCGCGGCTTCGCACAGCGCGGCGCGGCGTTCTTCCGAAAGGTACGGGGCCGGTGCGCGCTCGACCACTTTCTGGTTGCGGCGCTGCACGGAGCAATCGCGCTCGAAGAGGTGGATCAGGTTGCCGTGCTGGTCACCGAGCACCTGGACTTCGACGTGGCGCGCGCGGCGTACCAGTTTTTCCAGATAGACTTCGTCGTTGCCGAAGGCGGCGAGCGCTTCGCGGCGGGCGACTTCCAGCGCCGGCTTGAGATCGGCTTCGCTCTCGACCACGCGCATGCCGCGTCCACCACCACCCCAGCTTGCCTTGAGCATCAGCGGGTAGCCGACCTTGGCAGCCATGGCGGCTGCCTGTTCATAGTCTTGCGGCAAGGCTTCGGTCGCGGGAACGACCGGTACCCCGGCAGCAATCGCTGCCTTGCGCGCGGCAACCTTGTTGCCCAGCGTGCGCATCACTTCCGGCTTGGGGCCGATGAAGGTAATGCCGGCTTGGGTACAGGCTTCGGCGAAATCGGGGTTTTCGGAAAGGAAGCCATAGCCGGGGTGGATCGCGTCCACACCGGTTTCCTTGGCAATGCGGATGATGTCGTCAATGTCGAGATAAGCCTGGATCGGTTTTTTGCCTTCCCCGACCAGATAGGCTTCGTCTGCTTTGAAACGATGCAGGCCAAGGCGGTCTTCCTTGGCATAAATGGCGACTGTGCGAATGCCGAGTTCGCTGGCGGCACGCATGACCCGGATCGCGATTTCACTGCGGTTGGCGACAAGCAGCTTGCGAAATTTCATGACTTCTTTCCCTTGTTTCTTTGCAATGGATAGGCAGGAGGCGACTGTGCAGCGCACCATCCAAGTCATGAATTTAAAGTTTAGAACATTAAAATTACAACAGGATCGTGGCGTGTGTGAATGTTACCGGGCAGTGTCGGTGTTAGATGTTTAAATGCTGACGCCTGTTACAAGTTTTGATGTCAGTTTGTATTATGTTGCGGTGCACAAATTTACGTTGTGCCAATGAAGGGGATTGCGTAGCATGAAATTGCCTATAAAGTGCAGGAGTAATGAAAATGAGCAATTTCAATGAGATGGTGAACGATATGGACGAAATGGCGGGTATGCCTGCTGTGGATGTCCTGCAAGATGCCCCGATCTATGCGCCGGCCATGGAGCTGTGCGTGTGTCATCTTGAAAAACAAAAAACGGATCGGAAGTGATTCTTTGCTGAACGATTGTTGCCCGGAAAACAGCTTGTAAAAGCTGTTTGAAACCTGCAGCAACAGCGTGTCCATTAGGCGATTCCGGGAGCCCCCGAATCGCCTTTTTATTGTGCATTAAGACAGGGTAATGCCGGCTCGCTGCAGCAGCGAATCCGGCAGGCTCCGTCCGATCATGAGGTGGGCGCGGTTTGCCGGCTCATGTTTCGACGGACGCCGGGACGGGGGCAAGGGCGCGCAAATGCAGCATGGCAAGGGTTGCGCTACCGCCTGCGAGGCCAAAAAACAGGTCGGACAACGTATCCGTGACGCCCAGCACTGTCACCATGCCGAAGAAGTAGTCCGTACCGAACTCCATGAATTCCCAGAGGATTGCGGTGATGGCGGTCATACCCAGCGCGCACAGGCTGCGGATGAGTGCCGGAATCGTGCCGAGCCGGGCTTGGGATTCCCGCAACAGGGTGGCATAGACGTAGGTGATGGCCATGCCGCCGGCGAAGTGCGTGGGAATGTCGAGATCGGGCCAGCGAACATAGGCATCGAAGCCCTTGATGGCGATGGCGTAGAAAGCGAGCACCAGCAACGGTGCCCAAGCCGAGCGGCGCAGGGTGTGGGCGATAATGTGCTTCATGAAATCAATGGCCCAAAAAAACGGCAGGATGAACCTGCCGTTTTGTCATTTACGGAACCAGCTTTTCGATTCCGCCCATGTACGGGCGCAGCGCCTCGGGTACGGTGACCGAGCCGTCGGCCTGCTGGTAGTTCTCCAGCACTGCGACCAGCGTACGACCCACGGCGAGGCCGGAGCCGTTCAGGGTGTGGACGAGTTCGTTCTTGCCGGCTTCGTTCTTGAAGCGGGTCTGCATGCGGCGGGCCTGGAAGGCTTCGCAGTTGGAGCAGCTGGAGATTTCGCGGTAGGTGTCCTGCGCTGGCAGCCAGACTTCCAGATCGTAGGTCTTGGCGGCGGAGAATCCCATGTCGCCGGTACACAGAGCGACCACGCGATAGGGCAGGCCGAGTTTTTGCAGGATGGTTTCGGCGTGGACGACCATTTCTTCGAGCGCTTCGAAGCTCTTTTCCGGATGCACGATCTGCACCATCTCGACCTTGTCGAACTGGTGCTGGCGGATGAAGCCGCGGGTGTCGCGGCCATAGGAACCAGCTTCGGAGCGGAAGCAGGGCGAATGCGCGGTCAGCTTGACCGGCAGTTCGTCGGCCTTGAGGATGCTGTCGCGCACGGTGTTGGTCAGCGATATTTCCGAGGTGGAAATCAGGTACTGGGTCTGATCGTTGCTGGAGCCGCGCTCGACGCGGAACATGTCCTCGCCGAACTTGGGCAACTGGCCGGTGCCATAGAGTACGTCGGCGTTGACGATGTACGGCGTGTACATCTCGACATAGCCATGGCTGCCGGTATGCGTATCGAGCATGAACTGGGCGAGTGCGCGGTGCAGGCGGGCGATCTGGTTGCGCAGCACGGTGAAGCGCGCACCGGAGAGCTTGGCGCCGGTTTCGGCATCCAGTCCGAGCGGCGTGCCGACATCGACGTGGTCCTTGATCTCGAAATCGAACTGGCGCGGTGTGCCCCAGCGGCGCACTTCCACGTTGCCGGTCTCATCCTTGCCCGTTGGCACCGAGGCGTGCGGTACGTTCGGGATAGTCAGCAGCAGGGCGTTGAATTTCTCCTGCAGTTCGGCCAGTGCGGTTTCGTTGGCCTTGAGTTCGTCACCGAGGTTGGCCACTTCAGCCATGATCGCCGAAACGTCTTCGCCCTTCGCTTTGGCCTGGCCAATGAGCTTGGAAGTCGAATTGCGCTTGGCCTGGAGTTCCTGTGTGCGGGTTTGCAGTGTCTTGCGCTCGCCTTCAAGTGCCTGGAAGGTGGCGATGTCAAGCGTGAAACCACGGTCAGCCAAGCGGGCTGCCACGGCGTCTATGTCGTTACGGAGTTGTTGGATGTCGAGCATGGTGGACACGTTCTGGTTTTCTTGATGGGGCGAATTCTACACCAAGGTCATGGAAGTATTCCGCTCAAGGTTGATAAACCTTGTGCAAATGCGCTGGTTGCGAGCGACGGTTTTGTGCGGGTATGTCTGGCAAAAAAAGGGCGGGTAGACCCCGCCCTTGAAAAGTTCCCTATCGAGGATGGCCAGCAAAATCAGAAGCTGGTTGCGATACCAGCAACAAGCGTTGTGACCTTCATGCCATTGATGGCGGCATAGGTGCCGGTGCTTTCCGTGACTTTGGTTGTGCCCATGTTGAGCTTGGCACGCGCATCATTTTTGACATGCCCAAAAGAAGCATGGGCGAACGTTTGTTTGCTCAGCGCATACTTGTACTGGGCTGCAACAAAATAAGCCCCTGTATCCGGATCTGTCACTCCATTGATCTTTTGCTCATTGACCTTGCCATAGTGAATGCCGAAGCCATGTTTGCCGGTGGTGTAGTTGGCGCCAATTGCCCATGCATCCTGCTTGTATTCGGCAGCACTGGCGCTAGCCTTCTTCTTGTTGCGATCCCACATCGCGGAAATGTCCAGGCCGGCAACCGGGGTCAGTGTGCCGCCAAACTGGTAGTTCTTCAGGAATGCCTCGGAGGCCGGAGTCACCGTTGTGGTTGCTGTGGCGCCGGTTTTATCGGTGTCGTTGTTTTGCTTGTAGGTCGCGCCGACCTTGAACATCTGGGTTTTGTACATGGCGCTGGCTTGCAGACCTTGATAGTTGCCGGCGGTCGTCTTGGCACCGAAGTCATAAAGAGCCTTCACTCGCGCGCCGCCCAAGAATACCGGCGAGGTGTACTGAGCGATATTGTTCAGGCGGGCTTCGCTTTGGCCGATGGACTTGTGTACGCCGTTGACGGTTTCGTTCCACTGTTGCAGACCGCTCAGGTAATCGCCCTTGGATTGCCAAGGCAGATCGTTGATGGCGCTACCGACCTTGACTTGACCAAAATTGCCTTCCAGAGCGACAAAGGTGTCTCGGGTGTTGAAGCCGGTGCTTTGGTCGGTATCGCCCGTGCCAATGTATACACGGTTTTCAATTTGCCAGAGCAATTTTACGCCGTTATCCAGCTTGTCTGTTCCCTTGAAGCCGATGCGGGAAACATCGTCTACCAGACGAACACGCGTCAGATCTTGGCTTGTTGTGTCGGAAATTTTTGAGTACTCAACGGAAGGGGCTGCGAGACCGTAAACGGTCACTTCGGCCAGTACGGTCGGGGCTGCAAATGCAGAGGCAACGGCCAACGTAATGATTTTTTTCACAAGAAACTCCTTTTGCCCGAATAAATTTTTGTGGAAGCTATTGCTGCAATAATTTCAAGTACGGCCTGCGGATTTTGTCATGTGAATAATGCAAAAATAAAATGCATAATTCTTATTGTGGTCGATAATTAAATTTGATTTTCGCGGTTGAAAATATTTATCATGTTTGATAAATTATTTTTATCACGATTTGTTGTGCGGGGAAGTTGGGAATCAGTTCGGCGTTTTTTATGGTTTCTGATGTGGATATATCTATCAGTGATCAGACGGCTTGTGAACAAGCCCTGAGATAGTCGATAAATGTCTTCACGGTCAGCAATCCAAGCGCTCCATCCGCGCATAGCAGCCAGGTTTTTCTGGTCATCGGCGTTCCATCTCGCCATGTCAGGGGCTGGACAATCAAAGTGTCGTTTTTGGGCAGGCCAATCGCCGGGAGTATTGTCCACCCCAAGCCATGAAGTACCAGTTGCCGCGCGGTGTCCATGGTATTGACCTCCATCGTTGTATTCGGGGGCGTCTTGAAATTGTGGCGCCACCAGTCTTCCATCTCTTTCTGCAGCGTGGTGTCGGTGTTGTATCGGATGTGGGGTTTGTGTTGCAGATCCTCGCCTTCGATCTTTTCCATGGAAACCAGACAAACCGGCTCTTCTGTAAGCAAGAATTTTTCGCCCTCCCAGCCATGCTCTCCACGCACAATAGCCAGCGAGATTTCCTGTCTCTCAAGAATTCGCAATACTTGATAACTTAACCCGGTCTTCAGTGAAAACTCGACTTCCGGATACTGTGCCAGAAAGCCTTTCAACATTTTGGGCAGGGAATAATGGGCGAAGACTGCTGAAGAGCCCATGCGCAGCGCTCCCTGCACCTTGTTTTCCATGTTTTTGATCTGTTCCTTGACCTTGTCGAACCGCTGCGCCATCTCTGCTGCATAGGCCAGGAGGTATTCCCCCTGCGGGGTAAAAACCACGCCGCTTGGTACGCGGGACACGATCTGTGCACCGATCTCTTCTTCCATGCTTCTTAAGCGATAAGTCAGCGCAGGCTGCGAAGTGAACAGGCGTGCAGCGGCCTTGGTGATATTCCTTTCCTCTGCAATCGCTTTGAGGATTCGCCAGTCTTTGTCATCCATCCCTTGTACCCTTCACCGCGCAGAGCCCCTTGTTGGTTACAGTAATTTTGCTGTACAGCAATCAAATGCAATCCTGAATAAATATTTCTTATTTGTATTGATAATAAAATTTAATATTGAGGCGCTGCTGTATGTAAATAAATTTTTCTTATTGTTGGTGATAATAAAAAAATATTTTATGTGCGTAAAAAATACCTGCAGAATACACGTGGCGCCTCTGTTGTTCAATAGCATTGGTTTGTTGGCAAAACTACTGAAATGTTTGATCGATATAAATTACTTGCTTGGCTGAGTTGGTGTTGTTTCTCAAATTCTTGCGCGATTTTAAGCAGGCGATAATGAAGAGATTTGATGGTGTGTCAAAAATTAAGTGACTAATAAAACGCCGAGGTTGACTGGTTGTGCTGTAAAGCACATCTGGGGCGCGCATGTGCAGGTATGTAAAAAGCAGTTCAAATCAATTCTTGAGGAGACGAAAATGCTGAATCGTCGCAGTTTTATCATCCGCAGCGCCGCAACTACAGCTGCAGCCACCATTGCGGTAACCTCGCAAGCCGAGGCAAAAGAGGTTGCAGTCAAAGGAAAGGGTAGCGCTGCCAAGGCAGGTGCATTGGCCAGCATTCCCATGGATGCCGCCAAGAGCAAATCCATCATCCTTGAGGCGTACCGCAAGCATGCGGCCGAACGCGCCGCCATGGGGATCCCCCCGTTGCCGCTTAGCCCGGAACAGGTCGCTGCGGTCGCTTTCCTGCTGCGCAACCCGCCCAAGGGCGAAGAAGCCTTCCTGCTCGACCTGATCACCCACCGCGTTCCGCCGGGTGTATACGATGCGTCCAGGGTCAAGGCGGATTTCCTCTCAGCCATTGCCTTGGGCAAGGACAAATCCCCGGTCATTTCCCGCCAGAAGGCAACCGAACTGCTCGGCACCATGCAAGGCGGCTACAACGTCCAAACCCTGGTGGCCTTGCTCAACGACAAAACCCTCGGCACGGTTGCCGCTGCGGCGTTGAAGAAAACCATCCTGATGTTCGGTGCCTTCAATGATGTCAAGGCGCTGGCGGCCAAGGGCAACCCCAATGCCAAGGCCGTGATGCGTTCTTGGGCCGAAGCCGAATGGTTCACGGTCAATCCGGAAGTTCCGAAAAGCATCAAGCTGACCGTATTCAAGCTGGCAGGCGAAACCAATACCGGCGACCTTTCGCCCGATCCGGACGCCAACACCCGTGCCGATATTCCGCTGCATGCCTTGTCCATGATGAAATTCGGCCGTCCCGGCGTCACCCCGGACGAAGTCGGCAAGCGCGGCCCGATGAAGCAACTGGATGCGCTCCGCGCCAAAGGCAACCCGATTGTCTTCGCCGGCGATGTCCTTGGCCCGGGTTCTTCGCGTAAATCAGCCACCAACAACGTCATCTGGTGGACTGGCAAGGATATTCCCTTCGTACCGAACAAGCGCTATGGCGGCTTCGTGTTTGGCGGCAAGCTGGCTCCGATCTTCTACAACACCATGCAGGATTCCGGTGCCCTGCCGATCGAAATGGACGTTTCCCGCCTGGAAATGGGCGATGTCGTTGAACTGCGCCCGTACGAAGGCAAGGTACTGAGGAACGGCGAAGTCGTTGCCCAATTCAAGCTGAAAACCGAAGTGCTGCTGGATGCAGTCCGCGCGGGGGGGCGCATTCCGCTGGTGATTGGCCGCAAGCTCACCGACGATGCCCGCAAGGCACTGGGCATGGCGCCCTCCACGCTGTTCCGCAAGCCCAAGGTTCCGGTGGATACCGGCAAGGGCTTCACCCTGGCCCAGAAGGTTGTGGGGCTCGCCTGCGGCCTGCCGCGCGGCAAGGGCGTACGTCCCGGAACTTACTGCGAGCCGAAGATGTCCACTGTCGGCTCACAGGACACCACCGGCACGCTGACTCGTGACGAAATCATGGACTTGGCCTGCCTGAAGTTCTCCGCCGATCTGGTGATGGAATCCTTCTGCCATACCAATGCTTATCCGAAGCCAAGCGATGTCAAGCTGCATGCCACGCTGCCCAAATTCTTCACCGACCGCAATGGCGTGGCCCTGCGGGTTCACGACGGCGTGCTGCATACCTGGTTGAACCGCATGGCGATTCCGGAAACCGTGGGTTCGGGTGGCGACTCGCACACCCGCTATCCGCTGGGCGTGTACTTCCCGGCGGGCTCCGGCTTGGTCGCTTTTGGCGCGGCCACCGGCTTCATGCCGCTCGACATGCCGGAATCGGTGCTGGTGCGCTTCAAGGGCGAGATGCAACCCGGTGTCACCTTGCGCGATTTGGTCAATGCCATTCCTTATTACGCCTTCAAACAAGGTCATATGACCATTGAAAAGAAGGGCAAAAAGAACGTCTTCTCCGGTCGCATTCTGGAAATCGAAGGGCTGCCGAACCTCACTCCTGAACAAGCCTTTGAAATTTCCGATTCGACTGCCGAGCGCTCCGCCGAAGCCTGCATGGTTCGCCTGAACAAGGAACCGATTGTCGAGTACATGAAGTCCAACGTGGCGCTGCTGAAATGGATGGTGGCCAACGGCTATCAGGACCGCAACACCCTGCAGCGCCGCATCAAGGAAATGGAAGCCTGGCTGAAGAATCCGCAAATCATGGAGCCGGATGCCGACGCCGAGTATGCCGCGATCATCGAAATCGATCTGGCCGAAATCACCGAACCGCTCCTGGCCTGCCCGAACGATCCGGACGACATCAAGCCGCTGTCTGCAGTCGCAGGCACCAAGGTTGACGAAACCTTTATCGGTTCCTGTCAGGTCAACATCGGCCACTTCCGCGCTGCCGCCCACCTGCTAAAGGGCCATCCCGGCATCCCGACCCGTCTGTGGATCGTTCCGCCGAGCAAGATGGATGCGGATCTGCTGAACAAGGAAGGCTACTTCGCCGAATTCGGCGCCGCCGGTGCCCGTATCGAACCGCCGGGCTGCTCCCTGTGCTTCGGTAACCAAGCCCGTGCGCGTCCGAATACGACCGTGGTTTCTACCTCCACCCGGAACTTCAACAACCGCATGGGGACTGGCACCAAGGTCTTCCTGGCCTCGCCGGAGCTGACGGCCATTACCGCCTGGATGGGCAAGCTGCCGACCAAGGCAGAGTACTTGGCGGAAATGAAGAAGATTGAGAAGGATTCGGCCAAGATTTACCGCTATCTCAACTTCCACAAGATGCCTGAGTACAAGGTGTAGCCATCAAGTTCTGACTTATTCCCATGCCCAGCCTGCACTCGCAACAGGCTGGGCAGCGGATGAATGGCATGCTTCCCAGTCCCAAGACAGTAGAAAAACCATTTTTCATGGGGGTTTCAAGATGAAGTCAATCACATCCAAGGTCAATTCGTTCTTCTTTGCCAGTCTGTTGCTGGTGGCGGGCGTAATCAACGCCGCGACCATCGAAGTCGTCAGTTCCGGCGCGTTCTATGCCACGATGGAAAAACTGAAACCGGTTTTTGAAGAGAAGTCCGGCCACAAGGTCAACCTGCATTCCGGCTCGTCCATGGGCGCCTCGCCGACCGCGATCCCCAACCGTCTGAAGCGCGGCGAAACCTTCGACCTGATCATGCTGGCCAGCGGCCAACTGGACAAAATGATCGCCGATGGTTTTGCAGTCAAAGGCAGCCGCGTCGATCTGGTCCATTCCTCGATCGGCATGACGGTGCGCAAGGGCCAGCCCAAGCCGGACATCAGCACCAAGGCCAAGTTTGACAAGGTACTGCTGGATGCCAAGTCGATCGGCTATTCGGCCAGCGCCAGCGGCACCCATCTGGCCAAAGACGTATTTCCGCGTGTTGGCGTGAACGAGTATCACCACATCATGGGCAAATCCAAGCTCATCGTGGGTGACCGCGTGGCAACGTGGGTGGGGCGTGGCGATCTGGAAATCGGCTTCCAGCAGATCAGTGAAATCGTGCCGTTTGCCGGCAAGAACGGAACCGTAGATCTCGTTGGCCCGATCCCGGCCCCGTACCAGAAGGTGACCATTTTCTCGGCTGGTGTTGCCAAGGGTAGCAAGGAACCTGCCGCAGCTCAGGAACTGGTCAAGTTCCTGACCTCCAAGGAAATATACCCCCTGATTATCGAGGAAGGCTTGCAGCCTGCAGCATTGGCAACTGCTGGTAATGGCAAAAAGAAGTAACACAAACCCATGTGTTGATTTAAACAAGCCCGGCCATGTGCCGGGTTTGTTTGCGTTACAGTCGATCTTTCTGGCGTGGACAGTTTTTGTTGTTATGACATGTCGCACAAGGCAAAACGTTGCCTTCTCTCCCTTTCTTCATGGAGCCCTATGTACCGTAGTCTGACGGTTTTGTTTTTCTGTTCCAAATGCCGTTGGCAAGGAGCCTTTTTTTCGCCACGAGGCGACGCACCGGAGGCACTGATGTGGGGAAAATGCCCGATCTGCAGTAGTCGATTGATTCAACGGAAGATACAGGGGCTGAGCCAAAAATGTTCATTATTTTGAACAGGTTGCGTGCCTGTTACGGAAAATAGGACACGGTTTTCTGTCTGGAGCAAGAGTCCATGAAGCGGTCGCCATTTGGCGGTCTATGGAGCCCGATTTATTTTGCGGTTTTGTGGGAGTTCCCTCCCAAGGCAAAAAGCGCGGCAACGCCAGCCACGAGCCCCCAGAATGCCGGACCGATACCGAACAGGGTCAGGCCCGAGGCTGTGACCACGAAGGTGATCAGGGCAGGTTCGCGCTGGTTTTCCTCGCGCAGCGCCATGGTCAGGCCGTTGCCTATGGTGCCGAGCAAGGCGAAACCGGCGATGGCGAAGATCAGTTCGCGCGGGAATACGGCCAGCAGCCCGCCTACGGCCGCGCCCAGTATGCCGAGCAAGAGATAGAACACGCCGGCAACGATGCTGGCGTGATAACGCTTGGCAGGATCTTCGTGGGCATCCTTGCCCATGCAGATGGCGGCGGTGATCGCAGCGAGGTTCACGGCAAAGCAGCCGAAGGGTGCGAGCAGCAGATTGACGAGGCCAGTCCAGCCGATGATCGGAGAGAGAGGCGGCGTGTAACCGGCAGAGCGCAAGACGGCGACGCCGGGGATGTTCTGCGAAGCCATGGTCACGATAAAGAGCGGCAGGCCCACGCCGATCAGCGCGGGCATGGAAAATTCCGGCGCAATCCACACCGGAGCTGCCAGTTGCAGGCTGGCGTTGCCGAGATGCAACAAACCTTGCCAGTGCGCCAGTCCAAGCCCAAGCAGCAGCACGATCAGCATGGCGTAGCGCGGTTTGTAGCGCTTGCAGGCAAGATAGGTCAGGAACATGGGCAGAACCAGCGCCAGTGCAGTCTGCATGCTGGTGAATGCGTTCATGCCGAAACGCACCAACACGCCGGCGAGCAGGGCGGCGCAGAGCGACATCGGCACGCGGTTCATCACACGCTCGAACCAGCCGGTCAGTCCGCTCAATAGAATCAGCAAGGCCGAGAGCAGGAAACAGCCCACTGCCACGTTCATCGAATAACCGGACAGGCTGGTGGCCAGCAATGCCGCGCCCGGCGTGGACCAGGCCGTGACGACCGGGACGCGGTAGCGCAGCGACAAGCCGATGCAGGTCAGCCCCATGGCCACTCCCAGCACGATCAGCCACGAGGCGATCTGCGCTTGCGATCCTCCGGCCGCGCGCGCGGCCTCGAAGATGATCGCTGCGGAACTGGTGTAGCCGACCAGAACGGTGACGAAGCCGGCGGTGAGGGCGGAAAGCGAGATGTTGCGGGTTGGTGGCATGGGGCGCTCAAAGGGAAGGCTGGATGTTCTTTTTCAGCCGCAGGAGTTCTTCTTCGGCGATTTTCCTGACAAAAGGTTCTTTCGACTGCAGCGCCTTGAGAATGACGGGCAAAGCGGGTTTCAGCTTCACGTCGAGCGGTTCCGGCGGGGAAATGTGAACGCTCGTGTCCCGGAACGGCCAGTCGACGGTTTGCTGCGGTAGCGGTGCATTGTTCGGGTCTATGACCAGCACCCGGGTGATGTATCCCGCCGCGCTGATCGAGATGGCGACACGGGTCGAAAACAGGCCGCCGCGTGTCTCAAGTTTTGGCACGTTGAAAGCGCCTTGCTGATCGGTGCGAGCCGATGCCGTGATGGCCCGGTGTCCTGAGCCATCCGGCAGGGGGGTGTCATGGCGGGTCCACTTGATTTTTATGGTTGCGTTGGCAAGCGGAACCCCTGTTTCGGCATCGGCGACTTGGCCGTGGTAAGGCCCCGGAAAAGGCAGCGGGCGGAGCATTGCCATCAGGTCGGCTTGGGCCAGAGACGGAATGGCAAGAATAAACCAGGCCAGAATGGCGGCCGTTTTTGTCATGGGATGCTCAGTTCAGCCCTTTGGGCAGGGTGAAAACCACGTTTTCTTCGATGCCTTCCATGGCGCAGACGTCGCTGACGCCATACTCCCTGATGCGGGCAACGACGCGCTCGACGAGCACTTCGGGTGCCGATGCGCCGGCCGTGATGCCGACCCGCTTTTTGCCGGTAAACCATTCTGGTTTGAGGCCGGTTTCGTTGTCGACCATCCAGGCATCCACCCCAAGGCTTGCGGCGACCTCGCGCAGGCGGTTCGAGTTGGAACTGTTCGGCGATCCGACCACGATCACGACGTCGACTTCACGGGCGAGCTGCTTCACGGCGTCCTGCCGGTTCTGCGTAGCGTAGCAGATGTCGTCCTTTTTCGGGCCGACGATGGCAGGGAAGCGTTTTTTTAGGGCTTCGGTCACGATGCGGGTATCGTCGACCGACAACGTGGTCTGCGTGACCCACGCCAGTTTGTCCGGGTTGACGACAGCCAATTTTTCCACGTCGGCGACGTTTTCCACCAGAAGCATTCCTCCGGGCGCTTGGCCCATGGTGCCTTCGACTTCCGGGTGGCCCTTGTGGCCGATCATCACGATTTCATAACCCTGGTCGCGCAGGCGCATGACTTCCATGTGCACCTTGGTGACGAGCGGGCAGGTAGCGTCGAACACGGTCAGGCCGCGTGCTTCGGCTTCCTGGCGCACGGCCTGCGAAACGCCGTGGGCCGAGAAAATGACCGTGGCGCCCGCAGGAATGTCGTCGAGCTCCTCGACAAAGATCGCGCCTTTGGCCTTGAGCGTTTCGATCACGTACTTGTTGTGCACGACTTCGTGGCGCACGTAGATCGGCGCCCCGAATTTCTCCAGCGCCTTTTCGACGATGGCGATGGCACGGTCCACGCCGGCACAGAAGCCGCGTGGCGTGGCGAGCAGGATTTTGCGTGTCATGCCGGTTCCTTCTTGCGCTCAAAAAAGCCGTCGAACAGCATCAGGCCGACGCCGATGCAGATGGCCGAATCGGCGATGTTGAACGCCGGGTAATACCAGCTCTGGTAGTGGATCTGGATGAAATCGACCACATGGCCGTAGAGAATGCGGTCGATCACGTTGCCGATGGCTCCGCCCAGAATGAGCGAGAGCTGCAGGCAGAAACGCGACTCGGCCAAGTGTTTTTTCAGCATGTAGACGATGCCGGCTGAGACGCCCAGTGCTAGCGCGGTAAAGAAATGGCGCTGCCAGCCGCCGGCATCGGCTAGAAAGGAAAATGCCGCGCCGGGGTTGTAGGCCAGTGTCAGGTTGAAGAAGCCGGGAATCACGGCCAACCGTTCGCCATAGGCCAGGCTGGCGAGGATTGCCTGCTTGCTGGCCTGATCCAGAACGATCACGACCAGCGCCAGCGCCAGCCACTTACGCATGGGCGCGTACCTCGCCGTTGCCGGTTACGTTTTCCACGCAGCGTCCGCACAGCGCCGGATGTTCGGCATGGCTGCCCACGTCGTCGCGGTAGTGCCAGCAGCGGTCGCACTTCTGCGCCGCGGAAGGTGAAACGCCGATGGCGAGTTCGTTGCCTACGGTCACGCTGACCTTCGAGGTGATCATCACGAACTTGAGATCGTCGCCGACCATGGCAAGTTCCGCTGCCACTTCGGCCGGTGCCGTGATGGCGACTTCGGCCTGCAGGCTGGAGCCAAGCTTGCTATCGGCGCGCTGCACTTCGATTTCCTTCTGCACGACGGCGCGCACTTCGCGGATCGCGGCAAACGACTTGGCGAGCGCTTCGGCATCGGCGATGGCGGGAACAGCATGCCAGCGGCCAAGGAAGACGTTCTCCGTGTTGCCGAGTACTTCGGAGGCTTCATGCGCGGTGAACGACAGGATCGGAGCCAGGAGGCGTACCAATGTCTGCGTGATGTGCCAGAGCGCGGTCTGTGCCGAGCGACGGGCGGCGGAATCGGCTTGGGTCGTGTACAGGCGATCCTTGATGATGTCGAGGTAGAACGCGCCGAGTTCGTCCGCGCAGAAGGCGTGGATTTCCTGCACAGCGCTGTGGAACTCGTACTTGTCGTAGAGCGCGGTGACGTTTTGCTGGAAGGTTGCCAGTTGCGCCAGGGCGTAGCGGTCGAGTGTCAGCAGGTTTTCGACCGGCAAGGCGTTCTTGCCGGCATCGAAGTCCGACAGGTTGGCGAGCAGGAAGCGCAAGGTGTTGCGGATGCGGCGGTAGGCATCGGTGGTGCGCTTCAGGATTTCCTTGGAGATGCACAACTCGCCCGAGTAATCGGTCGAGGCCGTCCACAGGCGCAGCATGTCCGCGCCCATTTCGCCGATGACTTCCTGCGGAACGATCACGTTGCCCTTGGACTTGGACATCTTGTGGCCGTTGCCATCGACGACGAAGCCATGGGTCAGCAACTGGTCGTAGGGTGCGCGGCCCTGCGTGGCGCAACCGGTCAGAAGCGAGGACTGGAACCAGCCGCGGTGCTGGTCGGAGCCCTCAAGATACAGGTCGGCCGGCCACTTCAGGCCGCGCGCCTTGACCACTGCAAAGTGTGTCGAGCCGGAATCGAACCAGACGTCGAGCGTATCTTTCAGCTTTTCATAGTGTTCGGCTTCGGCGCCCAGGAGTTCGGCGGCGTCGAGCTTGAACCAGGCTTCGATGCCTTCCTTCTCGATGCGTTGCGCGACCTGTTCGAACAGCTTGAGCGAATCGGGATGCGGCTCGCCGCTGATCTTGTGGACGAACAGGCACATCGGCACGCCCCAATTGCGCTGGCGCGATACGCACCAGTCCGGACGATTGCCGATCATGGCCTCCAGGCGCGCGCGGCCCCAAGCCGGGAAGAACTGCGTATCCTCGACCGCCTTGTTGGCCTGCTCGCGCAGGGTCTTGCCGGAGTGGTTCTGGTGATCCATGCCGACGAACCACTGGCTGGTGGCGCGGAAGATGATCGGGGTCTTGTGGCGCCAGCAGTGCGGGTAGCTGTGCAGCAGTTTTTCATTGGCGAGCAGCGCGCCGTTGGCTTCGAGCGTTTCCAGAACCAGCGGGTTGGCTTCCCAGACGCTCTTGCCGGCGAACAGCTCGACATTGGGCAGGAAACGGCCGTCGTTGCCGACCGGGTTGTCGGTGGGCAGGTGGTAGCGCATGCCAACGTGGTAGTCGTCCAGACCGTGTGCCGGTGCGGTGTGAACCATGCCGGTACCAGCGTCGGTGGTGACGTGCTCGCCGAGGATCACCGGCACTTGGCGGTTGTAGAACGGGTGCTGCAGCTTGAGGTGTTCGAGATGCGCACCCTTGGTCTGGGCGATGACTTCGTTGGCGTCGATGCCGTAGCGCTTGAGCGCGGCTTCGGCCAAGTCGCGTGCCAGAACCAGCAATCCCTTCTCGGTCGCGATCAGGTCGTAAGTCAGGTCCGGATGGATACACACGGCCTGGTTGGCCGGAAGCGTCCACGGCGTGGTGGTCCAGATGACGGCGTAGGCTGCCTGGTCGCCCAGTGCGACACCGCCAAAAGCCTTGGCAAGTACGTCCATGTCGACCACACGGAAGCCGACGTCGATCGCGGGTGAAGTCTTGTCTTCATACTCGACTTCAGCCTCGGCCAGGGCAGAGCCGCAATCGACGCACCAGTGCACCGGTTTCTGGCCGCGTACCAGATAGCCGTTGGCGTGGATCTGGCCCAGCGTGCGCACGATATCCGCTTCGGTCTTGAAATCCATGGTGAGGTACGGGTTGTCCCAGTCGCCGAGTACACCCAAACGGATGAAGTCTTCCTTCTGGCGCGCGATCTGGATCGCGGCGTAATCGCGGCACAGCTCGCGGATGAACGAAGCCGGCAGGTGCGTGGCCTTGGGGTCAAGGCCATTGGCCTTGCGGTATTCGACGATACGCGCATGGATGGTCGGGCTGTCGGCAACGGCCTGTTTGTCGCCCTTTACGAGTTTTTCGATCTGGTGCTCGATCGGCAGGCCGTGGCAGTCCCAGCCGGGAATGTAGGGGGCATCGAAACCGGACAGCGATTTCGACTTGATGATGATGTCTTTCAGGATCTTGTTGACCGCGTGACCGATGTGGATCTTGCCGTTGGCGTAGGGCGGGCCGTCATGCAGCAGGAAGGCCGGGCGACCTTCTGCCTTGGCCTTGGCGCGCAATTGTCCGTAAATATCCTCGTCCTGCCATTTTTTCAGGAAACCCGGCTCGCGCTTGGCGAGATCGCCGCGCATGGGGAAGGGGGTGTCGAGCAGGTTGACAGGGTATTTGCTGGCTTCGGACATGGTCTTCTCTCGTTTCTGGTGTTTCAGGCGCGTGCGGCATGCCACGCGCGGGCGTTGTTGCAATCAAGGGCGATCTGGGCTTTCAGACTGTCCAGATCAGGGAATTTGGCTTCGTCGCGCAGCTTGTGCAGGAAATCGACCCGCAGGTGCCGACGATAGATATTCTGGTCGAAATCGAAAATATGCACTTCCAGCACGGGAAGTGCATCCGGGTTCTCCAGCGTGGGGCGCCGGCCCAGATTGGCCACGGCCGGCAGAGGCTGGCCCAGACCATGCACCTCGGCGACGAAAATGCCGCTCAGGGGCGGGCGGTTGTGTTTCAACTGGATGTTGGCGGTAGGAAAACCGAGCCGGTGGCCGATCTGTTGGCCCTGCACCACGCGCCCCGAGATCGAATAGGGGCGTCCCAAAAGTTGCGTGGCAAGCTTGAGCTTGCCTTCGGCCAGCGCTGCACGTACTGCCGTCGACGAAACGCGCAACCCTTCGTGGGCAATCGTGGGTAGATGCTGCGTCTCGAAAACCGGGCTTTGCGCCAGTAGCGAGAAATCGCCGCTGCGCCCCGCGCCGAAACGGAAGTCGTCGCCGACCAGCACGTAGCGGGCAGCCAGTCGCTGTCCCAAAATCTCGTCGCGGAAGGTGTGGGCATTCAGTCCGGCAAAGCGAGTATTGAAAGGCTGCACGATGACGTAATCGATGCCGGCTGCCTGCAGGTATTCAAGTTTTTCGCGCAGGCTGCTCAGCCGGGTGGGGGCATTTTCTTTGGCGAAGAATTCGCGCGGGTGGGGCTCGAAAGTCAGCACCGCAGTGCAAAGCGAACGGGTGGCGGCAACGGACTTCAGTTCGGCCAGAATAGCGGCGTGCCCGCAGTGCAGACCATCGAAATTGCCGATCGTCAGGGCACAGGGGGGCAAGGAGGCGGCAAAAAGGCCGCGGATAACGCGCATCGGGTCGCTGTTTCCGAAGTGGAAAAACGTCAAATTGTAGCGGCAAGGCGCTGATTTGTCAGGCGCAGGGAGCGATGGTTCAATAGAATGACGAGCGAAAGAAAGTATGGGACGGTATTTATGGGCAGCGTAGTCACCGGGCAAAAAGACGGAGTGGAGGCAGATGATGCCGGCCTGACCGGACGTTTTGCGCCCAGCCCGACCGGCGATCTGCACATGGGCTCGTTGATGGCGGCAGCCGCCAGCTACCTGATGGCCAGGACGCAAGGCGGAAAGTGGCTGGTACGGATTGAGGACCTTGACCCGCCTCGTGAGATGCCGGGAGCTGCGGATCGCATCCTGTTCGATCTGGATCGCTTTGGTTTTGAATGGGATGGCCCGGTCGAGTATCAAAGCCGGCGCCATGATCGTTACCGGGCTGCCCTGGACCGTTTGGTTGCGATGGGGGAAGCCTATCCCTGCACCTGTACGCGCAAAGAAATTCAGTCGGCGGGTTTGCATGGCGTGGACGGCTTCAGGTACAGCGGCTTGTGCAGGGATGGTGTTCACCCCGACCGCCTCGCACATGCCTGGCGTTTGAAGGTGCACGATCAAGTCGTTGCCTACCGGGATGGAATCCAGGGGGAGTCGCGGCAGAATCTCTCGAAAGAAGTCGGTGATTTTGTCCTTCGGCGTGCGGACGGCTTGTGGGCTTACCAGTTGGCGGTTGTCGTCGACGATGTCGAACAAGGCGTGACGCAGGTGGTGCGAGGCGCCGATCTGCTGGATTCCACTCCCCGGCAGATGTGGTTGCAGCATTTGCTGCGGTATCCGCAACCGGATTATTTTCATATCCCTGTCATCGTCAATCCGGCAGGCGAAAAATTGAGCAAGCAAACGTTGGCGCCGGCGCTTTTGCCGGGGAGAGAGGGGTGGCAGCTCTGGCAAGCCTTGCATTTGCTGTGGCAACAGCCGCCAGAAGCGCTCAGGTATGCGGATGCGGATACGCTGTGGACTTGGGCCTTGCAGCACTGGAGCGTGAAAAAAATGCCACAAAAGCGTGCAGTTTCCGTGTCGATTGATAAAAATGGTGATTTCGAGTTTTCTGCTTGCAAAAAATAGTCTTATTATTCGGATAATTGCGATAAATTCTGCATGGCAAGTTGCAACTTGCGTAAGGGCTGCCTTGCACCTTGTGTCGGGATCGGCTACTTTTTATAACGATTAATTAAATTCGAGCGCTATTGCCGAGGGGGAATCGTGCCAACTAAGCCGCGTTTCAAAGCCTGTGTTCTGGCTGTCGCGTTGACCATGCTGCCTTGGTGCGCCGAGGCAGCAGGGTTAGGGCGTCTCAATGTGCTTTCCGGCCTGGGACAGCCATTCAAGGGGGAAATCGAACTGGTTGCCGTGCAGCCCCAAGAGGCGGAAACGCTGAAGGTTGCGCTTGCTTCGGCCGAAGCTTATGCCTCCGTACAAATGGCTTATCCTGCGCCATCGCTGGGACTCCGATTCGCCCTGAACAAGCGCGAAAGCGGTCAGTATGTGGTTAGCGTATCTTCCTCCCAGGCTATCGACGAACCGGTATTCAATCTATTGGTAGAGCTTTCTTGGGCTGGCGGGCTGGTCAAACGTGAGTACACCGCGCTGATTGATCCGGTTGGTTACAGCGGTGTTCCGGGTGGCGCAACGATCTCGCCGGTGGCTGCCCCCAATGCTGCGCGCATGGATCCGGTTTCAACTCCCTCCGCGCAGATTTCTGGTGCCATTCGGCCACCCAAGGCAGTACGTACCGTCCGTAAAGGCAAGCATGCCGCTGTGGCTGCTTCTGGCGTGGCTTCCAAACCGGCTGCGCAGCCTGTGGAAGCCGGCGAGAGCCAAGTGGTGAAATCGGGTGATACGCTTTCCAAAATCGCCAATCAGGTAAAGCCGGAAGGCGTCAGTCTTGAACAGGTTCTGGTCGGCCTTTATCAGGCCAATCCTGATGCGTTCAATGGCAACATGAACCGTCTCAAGCGCGGGAAGATCCTCCGAATCCCTTCTTCCGAGGAGTTTGGCAAGCAGGATCAGGCCCAGGCGGTCAAGGAGATCAAAGTCCATTCGGCCAACTGGCAGAACTACCGGCGCCAACTTGCGGAGTCCGCTGCGAAGGGGGCCGCAGCCGAAACGGAAGCGCCGCAAGGCGGCGGCCGGATTACGGCAAAGGTCGAGGACAAGGGCGCCCAGCAAACAGACAAGTCCAAGGATGTACTGAAGCTTTCGCGTGGCGCGAGCAAGACCGACGGCCAGCAGGCCAAGATTCGTGCGCTGGAAGAAGAGGCGTCGGCTCGCAAGAAGGCGCTGGATGAAGCCAATCAGCGTGTTGCCGAGTTGCAGAAAAATATCCAGGAGATGGAAAAATCCGTCGCCTTGAAGAGCCAGCAGGGTGCCGAGTTGCAGAAGAAAGCCGAACAGGCAAAGGCATCCATGCCAGCTTCTGCGCCAGCCGTTGTCACGCCGATTGCTTCGGCGCCGGCCGCCGCTTCTGCTGTCGCCAGCAAGCCGGTTGCCGCTTCCGTTGTTGCCAGCGCGGTTCAACCCCAGCCGGCTCCAAAGCCCAAGCGCGTGGCACCCCCTCCTCCGCCAGAACCCACCTTCATGGACATGCTGGCCGATAATGCCTTGATGATCGGCGGTGGTTTGCTAGCTGTCGTGCTGGGGATTGGTGGATTGATTTGGGCGCGCAACCGGCGCCGCCCCAGTGTGTTCGAAAACAGCCTCATTACCAGTGGCGACCTCAAGCCGAATACGGTGCTGGGGCGTACCGGCGGCGGCGTGATCAGCACCCAGGCAGAAAATTCCTTCCTGACCGATTTCAGCCGCCAAGGTTTGGGGTCAATCGATACGGATGAAGTCGATCCAATTGCAGAAGCCGATGTCTACATGGCATATGGCCGCGACGCCCAAGCCGAGGAAATTCTCAAAGATGCATTGATCAAGGATCCGCAACGGCAGGAAGTCCGCATGAAGCTGCTGGATATCTATGCTGCCCGCAAGGACAAGGTTTCCTTCCAGGAGGTGGCCGCCGAGGTGTTTGCGGCAACGGGCGGTCAGGGGCAGTACTGGGAGCAGGCCAGCTACCTGGGCCGCAGTCTTGATCCGGAAAATCCGCTGTATACCGGCAAGAATGGCGGAACTGGCGCGGGTCTGGCCGTAGGTGCTGCCGTCGGTGTGGCTGCCGCGGCGACCGTTGCTGCAGTAGCATTGTCGTCCTCGGAGGGAGTACAAGCTGCACCGGCAGGAGAGCCCGAAATGGAGCCGCTCGAATCCATCGGGGAAATGCAGTCGCTTGAGCCGGAAGAAGCGCCTGTCGGCCTTGATTTCGAATTTGAACTGCCCGAACCGGAACAGTCTTTGGAACCTGAAGCGTCAGCTGCAGCAGTGCTGGATCTTTCCGATAGTGCTGTCGATGAGCTGGGAAGCATGGATTTTGCGGTAGAAAGTGAGCAGACCGCCGAGTTGTCTGAGCTGGAAAGCACGGAAGAAGCCTTCGGTCTGGAACTCGACTTGGGTGAAGGACTGGAGTTGCCAGTTGCGCCTGAAGAAACGCTGCAAGCAACTGCCGAGGGAAAAGGCAGCGATCTGATGGAACTGGACCTGCCGATTGATCTTGGTGCTCCGGAGATGCCTGAATTTGCTTCGGCCTTCACTGAGCCAGCGACTGAAACTGCTCCGGAACAGACCTTGCCTGAAGAGAAGATTCCTTCTGCAGAGCCGGAATTGACGATGCCCGAATTTGAGATGCCTGACCTCGACCTGAGCCTTGATCTTGGTGACGAGCGGCCTGTCGAGGAAGGCGGCGCGATGGAAGCTGCGGCGATAGCCAGCTTTAGCGAAGAACTCTCCATGGAGGAGCCTCTGGTTGCCGAAACGCATATTCCAGGCGGAGAGGCTGTAGAGGCGTCATTGCCGCAGGAGGAGTCCATCGATCTCGATTTCGGCTTCACTGCGCCGGAAGCGGTTGCGGCCCCGGCCCCCGTCGTCGAAGAGCCTATCGATATTTCCCTGGAAATTGGCGAAGGCAGCGGAACGGACAAGCTGGATTTTGTGGCTGACGATCCGGTCCAGACCAAGATCGAGCTTGCCCGTGCCTATATCGATATGGGTGATGTGGAAGGCGCCCGCGAGATTCTGCAAGAAGCCGAGCAGGAAGGTAATCCAACGCAGCAGGAACTGGCGCGGAACCTGCTGGCAGCACTGTAACCGTTTTGCATCCCGCCAATCGTCTGGCGCTCTGGCTGTGGCTGGCATCTTTGCTGCCTTGGCTGGAGCGCCCGTTTCTTTATGCGCTTGCCGTGTTGATCGTGGCAGGCGCGCTCTTGTTTTGTCGCCCCCGCTTCTTGCGTGCGTTGCCACGGATTCGCTGGCTGTTGCTGGCTGTCGGTGTCATCTATGGCTGGACCACTCCCGGCGAATACCTGTGGTCCGGCTGGCTTGCGCCAACAAGGGAAGGAATCCGGCTGGGAATTGCACAGATGACGAGACTGCTGGCAATAGCTGCAAGCCTGCAGATTTTGTTGACGGGAATGCCTCGCGCCGCTATTTTCTCCGGCCTTTACATACTTTCGGCTCCGCTGGAGTGGTTGGGTATTTCTCGCCGCCATGCCGCCATGCGCCTGTCCCTGACGCTTGAAATGGTCGAAAACATCCTTGAAATGCAACAGCCTTTCCAGCAGCTTCTGCGCGAACTCAACAAGCCAGATCAAGACCATGGCGAGCGCACCGTGCACATGATGATTCAGCCGTTGGGTTGGGGGCAGGGCTTGTTGTTGGGGCTGTTGTCATGCCTGTCAGTGCTGACTGTCTGGCTGGGAGGTTTCGGGGGGTGGTCGTGACGGAAATGAAACGGATTGCGCTCGGGGTGGAGTATGACGGTCGGGCGTTTTGCGGCTGGCAGGTGCAGCCGGATGTGGCAACCGTACAGTCCGCGCTGGAGGCGGCGCTGTCGCGCATGGCGGGGCACCCGGTCCGTGCGCATGCGGCTGGGCGGACCGACACCGGCGTGCATGGCGCGACGCAGGTAGTGCATTTCGATACCGATGCCAACCGGCCTCTGACGGCTTGGGTGCGGGGCGTGAACAGCTTTCTGTCGACCGGCGTGGCCGTGCTCTGGGCGCGAGAAGTACCCGATTCCTTCCATGCGCGTTTTTCCGCGACCGCGCGCCATTATCGCTATCTGCTGATCAACCATCCGGTGCGCCCGGCTCTCTGGGCAGGGCGCGTGGGCTGGATTCACCAGCAGTTGGATATTGCTGCCATGCGCGAGGCAGCGGGTCTTTTGCTGGGTGAGCACGATTTTTCCAGTTTTCGTGCCGCAGAGTGCCAAGCCAAGACTCCGGTCAAGACGCTTCGGCGTCTGGACATCGCCCAGGAAGGCAATCTGCTGATCTGCGATTTTTCGGCGGATGCCTTTTTGCATCACATGGTGCGCAATCTCATGGGTGCGTTGCTGCATATTGCCAAAGGCAACGAGCCGCCAGCCTGGATCACCGAATTGCTCGCCAGATGCGACCGATCCGTCGCCCCCCCCACATTCATGCCAGACGGATTGTACCTGGCTGGTGTAAGCTATCCCCCCGAATATGCTCTTCCTTCCGAGCCTTTGCCCAGACATGGTTTGATTTGATGCGGAATTGCCGATGTGTCGTTTTACGAGTTTGGGTTTTCTCCCGACCTCTGTGACTCTGTGGTGAAATTAAAATGAACCCAAGAATCAAGATTTGCGGATTGCGCGATCCGGAAATGGCCTGTTTTGCTGCCCGCCAAGGTGCAGATGCTATCGGGCTGGTCTTTCATGCGCCGAGCCCGCGCGCAGTAGATATCGAAACGGCAAGCCGGATCGTGGCGGCATTGCCGCCGTTTGTCAGTACCGTCGGGCTGTTTGTCGATGCCGATCCGGCGTTCGTCGAGCAAGTATTGGCGCGGGTTGCGCTGGATATTTTGCAGTTTCATGGGGATGAGTCCCCGGGGCAATGCCGCCGGTTTGGCAAACCCTATCTGAAAGCAGTTCGGGTAAAACCCGGTCTGGATTTGCTAGAATATGCCTCCCGCTATGCCGATGCACGGGGAATCCTGGTCGATGCCTGGGTGCCGGGTGTGCCTGGCGGAACCGGAGAGACCTTCGATTGGGCGTTGTTGCCGCAGGATTTGCCGTTGCCGCTGGTGTTATCCGGCGGCTTGCACGCGGGTAACGTAGCCGAAGCGATACGCCAGATCAAACCCTGGGCGGTAGATGTTTCCAGTGGAGTGGAAAGCGGCAAAGGAATCAAGGACGCAGACAAGATTGCTGCGTTCATCAAAGCTGCAAGAGTGGCAGCAGACTGAGCGAGAGACGAATGAGCGATTGCTATAACCAGCCCGACCTGCAGGGCCATTTTGGGCAGTTCGGCGGTATCTATGTGGCCGAGACGTTGATGGCCGCGCTGGAAGAATTGCGTATCGAGTACGACAAGGCCAAGCACGATCCGGCCTTCATCGCAGAATTTCATCACGAATTGAAGCATTACGTCGGGCGCCCGAGCCCGCTTTACCATGCCCAGCGCTGGTCGGAAATCCTCGGTGGGGCGCAGATCTACCTCAAACGCGAGGATCTCAACCACACCGGTGCGCACAAGGTCAACAACACCATCGGCCAAGCACTGCTGGCCCGCCGTATGGGCAAAAAGCGCGTTATTGCCGAAACCGGTGCCGGCCAGCATGGTGTGGCATCGGCAACCGTGGCGGCGCGCTACGGACTGGAGTGTGTGGTCTATATGGGCGCGGAGGACGTGAAGCGCCAGGCGCCCAACGTATTCCGCATGAAGCTGCTCGGCGCGAAAGTGGTGCCGGTGGAGTCCGGCTCCAAGACACTCAAGGACGCCATGAACGAAGCCATGCGCGACTGGGTGACCAACGTCGATTCTACCTATTACATCATCGGCACCTGTGCCGGCCCGCATCCGTACCCGATGCTGGTGCGCGATTTCCAGTCGGTGATCGGCGAAGAATGCAAGCGCCAGTCCGCAGAGCAGATCGGTCGCCAGCCCGATGCGATCGTTGCCTGTGTCGGCGGCGGTTCCAATGCGATCGGCATTTTCCATCCGTACATCAATGTTCCCGGCGTGCGCCTGATCGGCGTCGAAGCGGGCGGACATGGCGTGGAAACCGGCATGCATGCCGCTCCGCTGACCGCCAATGCCAAACCCGGCGTGTTGCACGGCAACCGTACCTACCTGATGCAGGATGAAAACGGCCAGATCGTCGAGACCCACTCAATTTCTGCCGGGCTCGATTATCCGGGTGTCGGCCCGGAGCACAGCTACCTCAAGGATATCCAGCGCGCCGAGTACGTCGCTGCGACCGATGACGAGGCACTGGCTGCCTTCCATGACCTGTGCCGCTTCGAAGGCATCATCCCGGCGCTGGAATCGAGCCATGCGCTGGCACATGCCAAGAAACTGGCGCCGACCATGAGCCGCGACCAAGTGATCGTGGTCAACCTTTCGGGGCGTGGCGACAAGGATATTCCGACGATTGCCCGGCTTGCCGGAATCGAACTCTAAAACGGGCTTCAACAACGTATGTCCAGAATCCAGAAAACTTTCGAACGTCTGCAGGCTGCCGGCCGGCAGGCGCTGATTCCTTTCATCACGGCGGGCGATCCGCATCCCGGCATTACGGTCGAACTCATGCATGCCCTGGTAAAGGGCGGTGCGGATGTCATCGAGCTCGGGGTGCCGTTTTCCGATCCGGCTGCCGATGGCCCGGTGATCCAGCGTGCTGCCGAGCGTGCGCTGGCGCACAAGGTCAGCCTGCGCCAGGTGATCGGCATGGTGGCCGAGTTCCGCAAGACCAATGCCGATACGCCGGTCGTGTTGATGGGCTATGCCAACCCGGTCGAGGCGATGGGCTATCCCGAATTTTCCGCAGTAGCGGCACAAGCTGGCGTGGACGGCGTGCTAACCGTGGATCTGCCGCCCGAGGAAGCCGAAGAGCGCGTGGCGATCCTGAAACAGCACGGCATCGATCCGATTTTCCTGCTTGCCCCGACCACGCCGCCAAGCCGCCTGGCAGCCGTGGAGCGTCTGGCCGGCGGGTATGTGTATTACGTTTCGCTCAAGGGCGTGACCGGTGCGGCGACGCTGGATGTCGGCAGCGTGGCCTCACGCTTGGCTGAATTGAGGCAGCATGTTTCGCTGCCCATCGGCGTAGGGTTCGGCATTCGCGATGCCGAGTCGGCGCGGGCTATTGCGGCAGTCGCCGATGCGATCATCATCGGCTCCCGCCTGGTGCAGGAAGTCGAGCAGGGCGAGGCCGGCCTGGCCAATCGCCTGACGGATTTTCTTTCCGGCGTGCGCGCCGCCATGGATACGGCGCGGGCTTGAGCCGCGACCAGAGAACATACAGTAGAGGTCAATAAATGAGCTGGTTGCAAAAACTGCTTCCCCCCAAGATCAAAAGCCGCACCCCGGGTGCCAAGTCGGCCGTCCCGGAAGGCTTGTGGAGCAAGTGTTCCGCATGCGGCGCCACGCTCTACCGCACGGATCTGGAAAACAATCTGGACGTTTGCCCGAAATGCGGGTTCCATAGCCCGGTTCATGCGCGTCGCCGGCTCGACATCCTGCTAGACCAGGAAGGCCGCTTTGAAATCGGCGCCGAGGTGAAGCCGTTCGACATCCTCAAATTCAAGGACAGCCGCAAATATCCGGATCGCTTGGTCGCCGCGCAGGAAGACACCGGCGAGGATGATGCGTTGGTGGTAATGCAGGGCGCCATCCATAACGTACCGTGCGTCGTGGCCGTGTTCGAATTCAAGTTTATCGGCGGTTCGATGGGCTCGGTTGTGGGTGAGCGCTTCGTTCGTGGCGTCAAGGCCGCTATCGAGCATGACGTACCCTTCGTTTGCGTGGCGGCCTCGGGTGGTGCGCGGATGCAGGAAGGTCTCAATTCCCTGATGCAGATGGCCAAGACCTCGGCGATCCTGACGCGCCTTTCTGACAAGAAACTCCCGTTCATTTCCGTGCTGACCGATCCGACCATGGGGGGCGTTTCGGCCTCGTTTGCCTTCCTCGGCGACGTGGTGGTGGCTGAGCCGGGGGCGTTGATCGGCTTTGCCGGCCCGCGCGTGATCGAGCAGACCGTGCGTGAAACGCTGCCGGAAGGCTTCCAGCGCGCCGAATTTCTGCTGGAAAAGGGCGCAATCGACATGATCGTCGACCGTCGCGAAATGCGCCGCAAGCTGGCGCAACTGATGACCCTTCTGACTCGCCAGCCGGCCTTGAACTGATGCCCTTGTTCGATGCAGCCACCCTCGACGGGTGGCTTGCCCATCTGGAGTCCCTGCATCCCAACACCATCGACATGGGCCTTGCTCGTGTCGGCAAGGTGCGGGATGCGATGGGGCTTTTCCCCGTTTCCCCTGTCATCACCGTCGGCGGTACCAACGGCAAGGGCTCGGTCTGCGCCATGCTGTCTGCGATTTTCAAGGCGGCCGGCTATCGCGTCGGAACCTATACCTCACCGCATTTGCTGCATTACAACGAACGGGTAATGATCGACCTGCAGCCTGCGAGCGACGAAGCACTTCTCGCTGGGTTTCGCGCCGTGGAAGCAGCTCGTGGCGATACAGCGCTGACCTATTTCGAATTCGGGACGCTCGCGGCGATGCGGCAGTTCGTCGATGCCGGCGTGGATGTCGCCGTGCTGGAGATCGGCTTGGGCGGGCGGCTGGATGCCGTCAATGTTTTCGAACCCGATGCGGCAGCGGTCGTGAGCGTAGCGCTCGATCATGAAGCCTGGCTGGGCAATACGCGCGAAGCGGTCGGCTTCGAGAAGGCCGGCATCTATCGCGCCGGAAAAGTCGCGGTCTGCGCCGATCCGGAGCCGCCGCACAGCCTGTTGGATCATGCGAAGACGATCGGGGCCGATCTGCGTCTGATCGGGTGCGATTTCGGTTTTTCCCGGCAGGCTGAAGAACCCGTCTGGTCCTGGTGGGGGCGGGGTGGTGTTGAGTTCGGCGGTTTGCCCATGCCCGCGCTGCAAGGCAGCTACCAGTTGGGCAATGCCGCAACAGCGCTGGCTTTGCTCGATGCGGTGAAGGACAGCCTGCCGGTGAATGCCGAAGCCGTGCGGCAAGGTTTGCAGAATGTGAGATGGCCGGCGCGCTTTCAGGTCTTGCCGGGCCATCCGGCCGTGATCCTGGATGTGGGGCATAACCCCCATGCTGCGCGCGTGCTGCGCGCCAACCTTGAGGCGATGAAGGGGCATGCCAGAACGCTGGCGGTGTTCGGCATGATGCAGGACAAGGATATTGCCGGTGTGATCGGGTTGCTGGCTGACTGTGTCGACTCTTGGTACGTTGCTGCGCCCGCATTGCCGCGTGCGGCGTCGGCAGCGGTTTTGACCGAAACGATTGGTTCGCTGGCGCCGCACGCTGCGGTTGAATGCCATGAATCGATTGCGCAGGCATGGTATGCCGCCTGCAAGGAAGCCGGGGAAGATGATAGAATCCTCGCCTTTGGTTCCTTCTATACCGTTGCCGAAGTCATGGCCGCATCGGAATGCTGAACATGTCCCATTCCAACGTCAGTGAAGAATTGCTGCATCTGCGCAAACGCGCCCGCCGTCGCTTGGTGGGGGCTGTGGCGTTGGTCATCTTTGCCCTGATTGTCTTGTGGACGGCGCTGGACAATGCGCCGCCTCCGCGTTTTTCCACGGGAAATCCCGTTGAAATCGTTTCCAGCGCGCCGGCACTGACAGCGCAACGCGCGTCCTTGGTGGCTGTCGTTGAACCTGCCAATACACCACCTTTGTTGAATCCTCCGCCCGATGCAGCTGCAGTGACGCCTGTCACGGCTCCCGCTGTGGCTGCCGAGCCCGCGCCGGCTAGTGCTCCTGTCGTAGCCAAGGCAGTGCAACCTCCTCGGGTGGTCAATGGTGCAGAAGTGTTGCCGGGCAAACTCGTCAATCGACAGTCGCCACCCGTGCAGGCCAAAGCCGTGCCCGCTCCGACACCGGCAGCCAAACCCAAGCCCGCGGAGAACGCGCCGGCGACATTCGATCCCAAGAAGATTCTGGAAGGGAAGGTCGATCCGACCGAGCCGACAGCCAAGCCCGCACAACTTCCAGGCAAGTACTACGTGCAGATCGGTGCGTTTGCCGATGCAGCGAAGATCAAGCAGTTGACGACGAAGCTCAAGGGCGCAGGTTTGCCGGTGCAGGCCGAGAAAGTGAAAACCTCCAAGGGCGAGCTGACGCGCATCCGCGTGGGGCCGGCAGCCGATGCGGCGAAGGCCGAGGCGTACCGGAAGAAGGCTGAATCCGTCGGTGTAAACGGTAAAGTGGTCAAGTGACGTACTTCGACTATACCGTGCTGGCCATCATCGGCCTTTCGATCCTGCTTTCAGTGATGCGGGGGCTGGTTCAGGAGGTGCTGGCGCTGGGGGCATGGGTGTTGTCTTTCTGGTTGGCAAGCAATTATGCCGGCCAGGGCATGGTCTGGATGCCGGCCGGTTTGCCGAATGATGGAATCCGGTACTTGGCGGCGTTTCTGGCTATATTTTGCGCAGTGTGGCTGGCGACGGCGATTGTGCGGATCACGCTGAACCAATTCCTGCAAGCGACAGGGCTCAAGCCTCTGGATCGTTTGCTGGGGGCCGGCTTTGGCCTGGCGCGCGGAGTTTTGCTGGTTTTGACTTTGGTGCTGGTGGCTGGCATGACCAGCTTGCCGCAGGGGGCTGACTGGCGTAATGCCATGTTCAGCCCGATGTTTGTTGAGGCGGCTTTGTTTGCTAAGCCGTGGCTTCCGGTTGCGTTGGCTGAACGCATCCATTTTGATTGACTCTTTGCAACAAAGGTACTGATGCTATGTGTGGCATTATCGGTGTAGTCGCCCAAACTCCGGTCAACCAGCTTCTTTACGATGGGCTGCTGATGCTGCAGCACCGCGGGCAGGATGCCGCCGGTATCGTTACCGCGGAAGGGCATGTCCTGCACATGCACAAAGGGCAAGGCCTGGTACGCGACGTGTTCCGCACCCGCAACATGCGCTCGCTGATGGGCAACGCCGGGATCGGTCATGTGCGTTACCCGACGGCAGGCTCGGCTTCCAGCGTGGCCGAGGCACAGCCGTTCTATGTCAACAGCCCGTTCGGCATCGTGCTGGCGCACAACGGCAACCTGACCAACGACAAGCAGCTCAAGGACGAGATGTACCGCACCGATTTGCGGCACATCAATACCAACTCCGATTCCGAGGCACTGCTCAACGTTTTCGCCCACGAGCTTTCGAGCCGCACCAAGGGCCCGCAGCTCGATCCGGACACCATTTTCGATGCCATTACCGCTGTGCACCAGCGGGTCAAGGGTGCCTACGGCGTGGTCGCGATCATCGCCGGTTATGGTTTGGTGGCTTTCCGCGATCCGTTCGGGATTCGTCCGCTGGTGATGGGGCGTCATGAAACCCTGGCTGGCCACGAGTATCTGGTTTCCTCCGAATCGGTGGCACTGGATACGCTGGGATTCAAGATGTGGCGCGATGTCGAACCGGGCGAAGCCGTGTTCATTACCTTCGAAGGCCAGTTCCATTGTCGCCAGTGTCATCCGACCCCGAAACTCGTGCCGTGCATTTTCGAGCATGTCTATTTCGCCCGCCCGGATACGGTGATCGACGGGATTTCGGTCTACGAAGCGCGCATGAAGATGGGCGAGCGCCTTGCCGACAAGGTCACGCGCGTGCTGCCGGAAATGGACATCGACGTGGTGATCCCGATTCCCGACACCAGCCGCTCCTCGGCATTGCAGCTTGCGAACCATCTGGGCGTTTCTTTCCGCGAGGGATTCATCAAGAACCGCTATATCGGCCGTACCTTCATCATGCCGGGGCAGGCGACCCGCAAGAAATCGGTGCGCCAGAAACTCAACCCGATTGGCATTGAATTTCAGGGCAAGAACGTGCTGCTGGTCGATGATTCGATCGTGCGCGGTACCACTTCCAAGGAAATCGTCATGATGGCGCGCGAAGCGGGCGCAAAGAAGGTTTACCTCGCTTCGGCTGCTCCGCCCGTCAAGTTCCCGCACGTTTACGGCATCGACATGCCGACCCGTGGCGAACTGATCGCAACCGGCCGCAACGATGTGGAAATTGCCCATGAAATCGGAGCGGATGCCGTGATCTACCAGGATCTGGATCAATTGGTTGCCGCCTGTTGCGATGCCAGCGGCGGCCGCATCACCGAGTTCGAAACCTCCTGTTTCGATGGCAAGTACATTGCCGGTGACGTGACCGATGCCTATCTCGATGCGCTGGAAGCCAAGCGTATTTCGCCGCTGTCCAAGAAATTCAAGGAAGGCGATGGCGACAGCCGGGTGCTGGATCTCAATATCGGGGTGGCCGAGCAGAACCTGATTTGATTTGGTTATTTGCTAGGATGTCTTAAGTATTTGTGGTTTGATCGAACGGGAGCTAGGCTCCCGTTTGTTTTATCAGAACCTGTTCACAATCTGTCGCGAGAAGCCGTCAGCGGGGTGCAGAGCAGCGCAAAAACCGGAGTGTACAAGGAGTACATGAGGATTTTGAGCAGCGCATGAGCCCCGATCACGGCTTCGCAGCAAGATTGTGAACAGGCACTCAGACAATCGAGATTGCGAGACGACACGATGATCGAAGAATTCGACGACCTGCACCCGGAAACCGTGGCCCTGCGTGCCGGCACCCGGCCGACCCCGTACGGCGAGCATTCCGATGCCCTGTTCCTCACCTCCAGCTTTCTTGTGGACGATGCCGAGGATGCCGCGCTGAAGTTCTCCGGACAAGCGCCGGGCTACACTTATTCCCGGTTCGGCAACCCGACCGTGACCGCTTTCGAGGAACGCCTGGCTGCGCTGGATGGCGCGGAGCGCGCACAGGGTACGGCCTCCGGCATGGCTGCGATTCTGGCGGTGTGTCTTTCCCATCTCAAGGCCGGCGACCATATCCTGGCCTCGAGTGGGTTGTTCGGCGCGACGATCCAGTTGTTCAATGCCTACCTGACCCGCTTTGGGGTCGAGGTCAGCTATGTCTCGCCCACCGATCCCTCGGCCTGGCGTGCGGCGGTGCGTCCCAATACCCGGCTGTTTTTCGTTGAAACGCCGTCCAACCCGCTGACCGATATCGCTGATCTTGCCTCGCTCGCGGCGATTGCCCATGAGCACGGTGCAATGCTGGTGGTGGACAACAGTTTCTGTACCCCGGCCTTGCAGCGTCCGCTTGCTTTCGGTGCCGATCTGGTCGTTTATTCCGCGACCAAGTACCTCGACGGGCAGGGGCGGGTGCTGGGGGGCGCGGTCTGTGGCTCCAAGGTTTTGGTTGATCCCGTTTATCTCTTCTTGCGTACGGCCGGGCCTTCGTTGGCCCCGTTCAATGCCTGGGTATTGCTCAAGGGGTTGGAAACCCTGCCGCTGCGTATGAAAGCCCACTCGGAGAATGCACTGAAGCTGGCGCAATGGCTGGAAGTGCAGCCGGGGGTGGAGAAAGTGTTCTACCCGGGACTGGCCAGCCATCCGCAATTTGAGCTGGCCCAACGCCAGCAATCGGCCGGCGGGGGCGTGGTGTCGTTCGAGGTCAAGGGCGGGCGCGAGGCCGCGTGGAAGGTGATCGACAGCGTGCAACTGATTTCGCGCACTTCCAATCTGGGCGATGTTCGTTCTACCATTACCCACCCGGCCACGACCACGCACGGTCGCCTGACGCCGGAAGCGCGCGCTGCCGCCGGCATCAACGAAGGCCTGATCCGCGTAGCGGTAGGGCTGGAGCATATCGACGATCTGGTGAAGGACTTGGCACGCGGTCTGCCGTGACCGGTACGGCTAAGAACCTGTTCACGATCTGTCGCGAGAAGCCGTCAGCGGGGTGAAGAGCAGCGCAGGAACCGGAGTTTATGCGGATAAATGAGGATTCCGAGCAGCACATGAGCCCCGATCACGGTTTCGCAGCAAGATCGTGAACAGGTTCTAACAAGGAGTAGAAGGAAAACAGCATGCCCGTCAGTACATTCACCCTTCTGATCTCCCTGCTGCAGCAGATGTGCGTCTATCTGGTCATCGCCTATCTGCTCAGCAAAACCCCGCTTTTCATGCCCCTGATGCAAATCACGGTGCGATTGCCGCACAAGGTGCTTTCGTACCTGATGTTCTCCGGCTTTTGCATCATGGGCACCTATTTCGGTTTGCAGACCGAGGATGCGATTGCCAATACCCGCGCCATCGGCGCCGTCATGGGGGGGCTCCTGAGCGGACCGGTAACCGGTTTTTTCATCGGCCTGACGGGCGGGGTACATCGCTACACGATGGGCGGTTTTACCGATCTGGCCTGCGCCATTTCGACGACGGTCGAAGGATTGCTGGGTGGATTGGTGCACAGCGTCCTGTTGCATCGCCGGCGTGTCGACCTGCTTTTCAAACCCTCGCTGGTGTTTGTCGTGACAGTGGTGGCTGAAATCCTGCAGATGATCATCCTGCTGCTGGTGGCCAAGCCTTACTCGCAAGCCTTGACGCTCGTCAAGCATATTGCTTTGCCAATGATGTTGACCAATGCTTTTGGTGCAGCAATGTTCATGCGGCTGATCCTGGATCGTAAAGCGACGTTAGAGAAATACTCGGTGGCTTTTTCCACCAAGGCCTTGCGCATTGCAGAACGCTCGGTGGGCGCGTTGTTGCAGGGGTTTGACGAACAGCGTTGCGCCGAAGTGGCGCGCATCGTACAGGAGGAAACCGGTGTTGGTGCAGTGGCGATTACCGATCGCGAGAAATTGCTGGCATTCATCGGTATCGGCGCAGACCACCACATACCGGGAACGCCAATCTCTTCCCCGCATACGCTGGAAGCCATTGCTCGCAACGAGGTGGTGTACGCCGATGGCAACGAAGTGCCTTACCAGTGCTCAATCTCGAAAAACTGCAAGCTGGGGTCGTCGCTGGTGATTCCGTTGCGCGGCGAAAATAACAGCGTTATCGGCACGATCAAGCTCTACGAACCCAAGCACAAGCTTTTTTCGAATCTCAACCGCACGCTGGGCGAAGGTATTGCCCGCCTGTTGTCCAATCAGATTTTGTCCGGCAAGCTTGAAGAGCAGAAGCAGTTGCTGGCGCAGTCCGAAATCAAGTTGTTGCAGGCACAGATCAACCCGCATTTCCTGTTCAACGCGCTCAATACCCTGGCAGCTGTGATCCGGCGCGACCCTGACGAGGCGCGGCAACTGGTGCAGTATCTCTCCACCTTTTTCCGCAAAAGCCTGAAGCGGCCGGGCAATGAAGTGAATCTCAAGGACGAGATCGAGCATGTGGATGCCTATCTGCAGATCGAACAGGCGCGTTTTGCCGGTCGGCTTGATGTGCAGATGGAAGTGCCCGATGATCTGCTCAACGTGCGTCTGCCGGCTTTTACCTTGCAGCCGATCGTCGAGAACGCCATCAAATACGGCATCTCGCAGATGCTGGAGCCGGGACAGGTACGTATCGGAGCCGTGCGCGAAGCCGGCGATTTATGTCTGTGGGTTGAGGACAATGCCGGCTTGTATCGTCCGGCGGAAAGCAACGATGGCTTGGGGATGAACATCGTGGATCGCCGCATCAAGATTCGCCACGGCGAACAATATGGCGTAACGGTAGAATGCGAGCCGGAACAGTTGACCCGAGTGACCATTCGCTTGCCGATCGAGGAGGTTTGACCGTGTTGAATGTACTCATCATCGATGATGAAGCCCCTGCGCGTGAAGAACTGCGCGCCTTGTTGCAGGCCGAACCGGATATCGAGATCGTGGACGAAGCGGCCAATGCCATCGAAGGCTTGGCAGCCATCAACCGTTTGCATCCGGATGTTGTGTTCCTCGATATCCAGATGCCGCGCATAAGCGGGCTGGAAATGCTGTCCATGCTCGACAAGGCCAGCATGCCGCGCGTCGTATTCGTGACCGCTTACGATGAGTACGCGCTCAATGCGTTCGAGGAGCACGCGACCGACTACCTGCTCAAACCCGTCGATCCGGTACGCTTGGCCAAGACGCTGGAGTGGCTGCGTTCCGGCAAGACCCAAACGCCGCATCCCGCATTTGTTCCGCCCGCCCAGATTCGCCAGATACCCTGCTATGCACGTAACCGCATCATCCTGATGCGTATCGAAGAGGTCGAGTTCATCCACAGTGAGTTGTCCGGAGTGCAGGTCGTTTGTGCCGCCCAGACCGGGCAGACCGAACTGACGCTCAAGACGCTGGAAGAAAAAACACCGCTGCTGCGCTGCCATCGGCAGTATCTGGTCAACCCCGAGCATATCGGCGAGATCGTGCTGCAGGAAAACGGCGGGGCCGAGATTGTTACCCGCTCCGGCAGGAAGGTTCCGGTAAGCCGGCGCTACCTGCGTGAACTTAAAGAATACCTGCATATTCCCTGAGTCTTGGAGCGCGTTCATGGTCTTGTAGCGAGGCCATGATCAGGGCCCCTGCAGAGCGCTTTACCTTCTTGCAACAGACTTGAACAGCTTCTGAGGCGGCAGAACAGATTCATCCCCGCCGCTCAGTCGTTGATTTAAACCTCTTAATTCCCCTCTAGGCCGCTGGCGATTTTATCCACTCTGGGCTAACACAAAAGAATAGATTGGTAATCGAGAATCCGGAAACGGGTTTTTCAATTCTATTTTTTAAAGGAGTGAGCGGATCATGAATGCTTTGACATTGATCATCGCCGTCAGCTGTATTCTGGTCATTGCGTACCGGTTATATGGCGGATTTGTTGCGGCGAAGGTGCTTGCGCTGGATAGTAGCCGAGTAACGCCAGCGCATGAGTTCAATAACGGATCGGACTATGTTCCGATGAACAAGTGGGTGGCATTTGGCCACCATTTTGCTGCGATTGCGGCTGCCGGGCCGCTGGTCGGTCCGATCCTGGCGGCGCAGTTCGGTTTCCTGCCGGGCACGATCTGGTTGCTGGTAGGCGCCGTAATCGGTGGCGCCGTGCATGACATGGTGATCCTGTTCGCCTCTGTTCGCCATAAGGGCCAGTCGCTGTCGGAAATCGCCAAGGCGGAAATCGGCCCGGTTGCCGGTATCGCTGTTGGGTTGGCAATTCTGTTTACCATTACCATCACGATGGCCGGTTTGTCGCTGGTTGTGGTGCATGCGCTCAAGCACAACCCGTGGGGCACCTTCACCGTTTTCATGACTATTCCCATTGCCATGCTCGTGGGTACGATCATGAGGGCTCGCCCGGACAAGCTGACCCATGCCACAGTTCTTGGGATGGCGCTTATCCTGCTGGTTGTGGCATTTGGTCCGTACATCAAGGGTACTGCAATCGGCAACTTCTTTGATTTGAGCGAAACCGGCGTGAAGCTGGCTCTGCCGATCTATGCCTTCTTCGCAGCGGCCCTGCCGGTCTGGTTCCTGCTTGCTCCGCGCGATTACCTGTCTTCCTACATGAAGATCGGTACGATCGGCGCTTTGGCTCTGGGCATCATCTTTGTAAATCCGATGATGCACATGCCGGCTGTGACAGACTTTATCTACGGTGGTGGCCCGATCATCAAGGGACCGGTCTGGCCGTTCGTTTCAATCACCATTGCTTGCGGCGCGATTTCCGGCTTCCATGCCCTGATCGGTTCCGGTACCACGCCGAAGATGATCGACAACGAAAAGGATATCCTGCTGGTCGGTTTCGGCGGCATGCTGATGGAAACTTTCGTGGCCTTCATGGCGCTGATCGCGGCCTGTGCCCTGCATCCGGGTGACTACTTTGCCATCAACTCCACCCCGGCCGTGTTCCAGAAGCTCGGCATGACCGTAGTCGATCTGCAGATGTTGTCCCAAATGGTCGGCATGGACCTCGCAGGTCGTACCGGCGGAGCAGTCACGCTGGCGGTCGGCATGGCTTCGATCTTCTCCAGTCTGCCGGGCATGAAGCACCTGATGTCCTACTGGTACAACTTCGCCATCCTGTTCGAAGCCGTGTTCATCCTGACCGCGATCGATGCCGGCACCCGCGTAGCCCGTTACATCGTGCAGGATTTCTTCGGCCAGGCTATCCCGAAGCTCAAGGATAACGACTGGAAGCCGGGTGTGATCGGGTCCAGCGTTTTTGTGACCTTCCTCTGGGGTTACCTGCTGTTCGGTGGCGATATTTCCTCCGTCTGGCCGTTGTTCGGCGTGTCGAACCAGTTGCTGGCATCCATTGCATTGGCCTTGGGCACCAGCCTGATCCTGCGTCGCAGCAGCAATGTCTGGTACGGCTTGGTGACTTTTGTGCCGCTGGTATATCTGTTTACCTCGGTGCTGACAGCCGGTTACTGGATTATCGTCAACCAGTACCTGCCGACGCATAACTATCTCAACACGATTCTCTCGTCGATCATGATGGGATTGGCAATCATCGTCATGGTTGATGCCTCCAAGAAGTGGCTCGACATGATCCGTAAAAGATTGAGCGGTGATTTGGCCGCCCAGCAAGTCTGATTTGATTGATGTACGCCGGCAAGAGCAAGTTAATCCTTGCTCTTGCCGGAGCGCAGAAATCTATCCCCAAGTAAATTTACATGTCAATTTTATGAAACGGGTTGCATTGCCAGAATGGGTGGCTAAGGTTTGGCTGCATTTTTGATTGGCGATGTTTTTATAAAAGAGGTGATGGAGATGCTTAGTCTTTCCGGAGATGCGCTTGCACTGATCGAAAAAAAGCAAATGCCCGTCACGATCGGTATTCCGCCATCAATCAATGGTTGTTGCATAGAAGTCACGGAATGTCCCAGTGTTGTGTTTGGCGTCCCGCAGCAAATGTCTGAATACACGATGCAGTCCATACAGGGTGTTGTTGTGTATGTGCCAAAGTGCCTGAATTTGAATCGCCCTCTGGCTATTCGCAGCAAGAAAATTATGGGAATTGAATGGCTTTATATGGATGGTTGGAAGTTGGTATGAGGTTGTAGGTTTGCTTTAACAGTTCTTGCGTTGCTAACCACAAGAGAGGTGCGCCATGAATGAAGTCAAAAAAATGCTTTTCCTGCAGCAGCGGTTTCATATTTTGTCGCTGTTTTCCAATTCAAAATCACAATGCAATATCACGCCAGCCTACGCATATGCCTGGTTTGCGGGGGTTTATCCAAGCCAAAGCAAAACGGCAGTTTGGCACTTGCCGTACAAAGATCAGTTTGAAATAAACGATGAAGCTATTAATAGCCTGCATGAACTGCTGTCTGATCGCTGGAGTGCCAAAAATCCAATCGGTTTTCTGGAGCTGGAAGGGCATCTTGGATTTGTGCACCAAGGGGAAGTATGGAGCAGCGTTGTAGAGGAAATTGCAGGCAAATCGTTGATTGAGCAGGCGTTTTCAACCGGTGGTTGGAATAGAAGCAAGTTGTGCAAGGCTTGCCGATATTTGTATCTGACCAATTGTTTGGATGCGGATTTATGGGGGGTGTTGTTGGAGAGAACGCCTGAGCTTGCAAGTGTTGTTACCGGAGAATTTGGGGCCGGCGATATTTGTTTTGAATAAATATGTAATTGGCAAACAAACTACGTTCCGGGGGCGTGGTTTGTTTGCGCTGGTGGCTAATATGGAAATTAGCCTTGTTGATTGATGGATAAATGCGATGGATGCAAATTGATGGCGGTGGCGTAAATTTTTGACAAGTTTAAACCAATTTGTAAATCCTCCCCGGCTTTGTCAGGGAGACAGTAAAAGTTTTACGTTTACGGGCGTCCATTAGTGAGACTCCGGAAGTGAGCTGCCAAGCACACTCAAAAGGAGTTTCACGCTGAATGATTACGAAAGCCTAAGTCACAGCCGGTGGGAGTGCAAATGCCAGATGGTATTCATCCCGAAATGCCGGAGGAAGTCATTATATGAAACATTGTGCCCGCATCTGGGTGTAGTGTTTTGTCGACTGGCTCTGCAAAAAGAAAGCCAGATACTGGAAGGGCACCTGATGCCAGATCATGCGCACAATGCAGATTGCGATCCAGCCGAAGTATGCGGTATCGCAGGTGGTGGGCTACATCAAGGGCAAGAGTGCAATCCATCTTGTACGGGTGTACGCGGAGTGCCAGAGAAATTTGGTTGGGCTGCACTTCAGGGCTCGTGATTATTTTGTTTCGACGGTTGATCAAGACGAAGAAGTGGTACGCCGCAACATCCGGGATCAGGAATAGGAAGATGAGTTTCTGGATCGGTTCAATCTCCATTGAAGCATGCCGCCAGTGGGCGGTGCAAAGAAAGGGGTCGCGTTAGCGACCCTGCCAGCCGCTTTGAACGGTTCACATAATGAAGCCCGCCGACTTTTTCGGAGGGTGGTTACTGAAATGTAAATTTGTTTGTGTTGTTGTTTTCTGTTGTTAATACATGCTGTTTGTACATAAACCTGCCAGTCGCCTTTGTTGATCCTGTTTCTGTTTTTTCTACATGATTTTAGGTGTTTTTTGAGTGTTGTTTAAATTAAAACTGCAAAATTGGGGGCGGTCATGTTTTGTGTGTTTAAAACAAGGCTATTTAAAGTAGCTGTTTTTGTGCTTGTGGTGATTTCTTTGTTGGCTGCATTTGCGAAATTGCGCCATGACAGCATAGTTTCTGAACGCAAGGCATCCATTCGAGTTGCTTCTGAATCTGCTTATAATATTATTGCATATTATTACGGTCAAGAGTCCGTTGGCTTGCCGCGCGTGGAGGCCCAGAGGCGTGCCCTGGACGAAATATCGCGAATTCGTTACGGAGGGGATGATGCCAGGACAGAGTATCTTTATGTGTATCGGATGGATGGTGTAAATCTTCATCATGTAAGAAAAGAACTGATAGGTACAAATGTTGCGGCGATGTTGCGTGATGCCAATGGCAATTATCCTGTAAAAGATCTTATTAATGCGCTGCAGGATAAGAAAAGTGCATATGTTGAATCCATGTTTCCGCGCGAAAACGATTGGAGACCAGTCGTAAAACTTCAATATGTGATGCGTTTTGAACCTTGGGATTGGTTTGTTGGCACAGGTGTGTGGATGGATGATGTTGAAAAGCAGCGTGATATGTATTACTGGATTTTAGTGTTTGCATTTTCATTTGTTGGTTTGTGTGTTTCGGTCGTTGTTGTATGGAAGTGGGTTGTTTCTGTTAGCCAAACCAGGCTTGATTCTTTGAATGTTGATAAAAGCGGGGGTGAAAATGCTTGACAGAATTAATTTAAAAACAAAAATGGTATTGATCCTTGTTTGTGCAGGGGTCTCGGTCTTGGTGTTGCTGGCGGCTGCCGCTATCCAGCAGCGAAATGCGCTGATTGAAGGGCGCAAGGCAATGATTCGCGCTATTACAGAATCCGCGTACAATGTTCTTGATTATTATAAGAATCAAGAATCTTTAGGAATGAGTAGTGATCTTGCCCAGAAAGCCGCCTTGGCTGACATTGGGCGAATTCGCTACGGCGGTAATGACGGCAAAACAGAATATCTTTATGTTTATAAAATGGATGGCGTTAATCTTCAGCACATAAGAAAGGATTTGATTGGTACCAATGTCGCAAATGCTCTGCGCGATGCAAATGGTAGATACCCGGTTAAGGACCTAATAGATTCTCTTCAAGGAAATAATTCGGCGTACGTTAATTCCATGTTCCCCAGGAAGCAGGGTGAGGCCGCAGTCCCAAAACTGCAGTTTGTGATGAGTTTTGAGCCTTGGGGGTGGTTTGTCGGTACGGGTGCATGGATGGACGATATAGATCTACAATATCGCAATGATTTGCTGTTTGCTGCTGGTGTGTTTTTGGTTGTATTGTTTGTTATGGGTTGCATTATATGGATAATTGCAAAAAGCATATTAAGGCAAATAGGTGGTGAGCCTCATGTTGGAATAGAAATTATGAATAAGGCAGCACAGGGTGATCTTACTTCTGATTTTGAAAATGCTTGGCCAAACAGTATGCTTGCATCATTTGGGGTTGCGCAAGAGTCTATTCGAAAAATGGTGAGTGATATCCGGGTTGGAGGGGATCGCATGCGCGGCGGTGCAAACAGAATTTCCGGGGTGTCGCAAGAAGTTGTGCAATCCGCTAAGTCGCAGGTTGATTCTACTTCTGCAATTGCTTCAACTATTCAAGAAATGACTGTAAGTATTCACCATATTTCCGATTCTGCCAGAGAAACCAAAAAATCTTCAGAAGAAACCGTTCGGTTGGCAGAAAAAGGACAAACTCTGGTATTCAGCACCATGGATGGAATTAATTATTTATCAGAAACGGTGCGTGATGCTGCAGATCGAGTATCTGTTCTTGAAGATCGAGCGACAAAAATAGGGACAATTACCTCTGTTATCAAAGAAATTGCAGGGCAGACCAACCTTCTGGCATTAAATGCAGCAATCGAGGCAGCACGTGCTGGCGAGCAGGGACGTGGATTTGCTGTGGTTGCCGATGAGGTACGAAAGCTTGCTGAACGTACATCATGTGCTACGGTAGAAATAGAGGCCATGGTTGGTGCAATACAGCAAGAAATGTTGACTGTCACAGGAATTATGCAATCTGCGCTGCCTCAGGTTGCAGAAGGATCACGGCTGGCAGGAGACGCCGCCCACACATTGAAGGCGATCAAATGCGGGGCGGATGCTGCACTGTCGCGTACCAATGAGGTTGCGGAGGCCATGAAGGAACAAAGTCTTGCTTCTACAAGTATTGCTCAACGCGTAGAAGAAATAGCGCATATGGTTGAGCAGACACATATGAAAATTCAGCAAATTTCCAACATTGCATCGGGTGAGCTTGTAGATATATCAGATGAGTTGGATAGGCAAATAAGCCGCTTCAGGGTTTAATTGTGTCGCGATGGATGTTAATTTGATTTGCATTTAATCGCCGCAATTTCTCAATTTGGAGAAAGTCATGAGTGGCGTAGATGGTTTTTTCGATGAAGGTGATGAGCTTCTCAAGTTTGAAGATGAGATCGCAAAAGGATTGCAAAGGGAGTCTGCTGAGCCATGGCATATTTTGATAGTTGACGATGATGAAGATGTTCATCAGGCTACTGAATTTGCGTTGAATGGTGTGTTTATTCTTGATCGCCCCCTGAATTTTTTGCATGCCTATAGTGCTAAAGAGGCACTTGATATTCTGCGTCAAAAAAATGATATTGCTGTCATTCTTCTTGATGTTGTAATGGAGTCAGAAAATGCAGGGTTGGTTGCGGTAGGCGTTATCCGGGATGAGCTCGGCCTTGCAAATCCTCGTATAGTGCTACGTACTGGCCAGCCAGGTTATGCTCCAGAAATTGAAACTATTCGTCGCTATGATATTAACGATTACAAGACAAAGAATGAGCTGACACGTTCCAAGCTTTATACTACTTTGACGGCGGCCGTGCGTTCTTTTGATCAACTCCTTCGCTTGGATGCCAGTCGAAAGGGGCTTGAACAAATTGTTTTGGCAAGTAATCAACTTATTATGGAAAAGGGAGTCAAAAATTTTTCCTCCGGTGTCATTATGCAAATGGCGGCGCTTGTCGGTGTCAAGCCGGAAGGGATGGTCTGTGCCTGTGCAGAAAATAACGCCACTTTAGATCAGTGCACTGTATTAGCAGCCACTGGCATGTTCTCTGCTCTGATTGGACATCGTTTGGCTGACATTGACGAACCACGGATCAAAAATAGCCTTGCTCGTTGCCTGAGCGAACATCGCAATCTGGTTGAAGAAGACCACATGGTACTTTTTTTTGCCGGGCACAATTTGTGTGATTTTGCTGCTTTCATAGACAGCAATATACCTTTGCGAGAGATTGACCATCACTTGCTTGAAGTCTTTTGTACCAACATCGCCATCTGTGGCGATAATGTCAAACTGGTCGAGAAGTTGCGCGATTTGGCCTATATCGACCCAATTCTCAATTTGCCCAACCGAAGTTATTTTATTGAGGCCATTGAACGAGCCTTGGCGGAAGGCAGAGTTCCTCAGGTTGTTGCGCTGCTTGATGTGGACCAGTTTGCTGAAATAAATGATATGTTTGGATACCACTACGGCGATCTGTTGCTTGATGCAATTGCCAGGCGTTTGGAGAGGCGTTTCGGTGGAGGTGCTGTTATAGCGCGTATTAGCAATGATACGTTTGCTATTTTCGGTGACGCAGTTGAGGTAAATCCGGAAAGTATGCAACCGCTTCTTAATCCAAGTTTCAATATTGAAGGTGTAGAGAGGCCTGTAAGCATGTCTGCCGGGTTTGTACATGCTAAGTCAGGAGATGATGGCGCAACATTGCTGAAAAATGCTTCTATTGCTATTAAGAGAGCAAAAGAGTGTGGTTTGGGGCAGTTTGCCTGGTATTCGCCTGACGTTGCTGCTGCATCTCGAGAACGTGTGCAATTGCTACAGGACTTAAGGCAGGCGTTAAAGCAAGAAATGCTTTATCTTGTTTATCAGCCACAAATTGATTTGAATACAAAAAAGGTGGTTGGTGTTGAGGCTCTGATGCGTTGGTGCACGGCAGAGGAAAAGTTCATTTCTCCCGAGCTTTTTGTCTCGGTCGCAGAGCAGTCTGGCTTGATTATCAATCTTGGGATGTGGGCTCTACGTACAGCACTACATGCCGTCCGCCATATTCAAGATAGAGGATATACCGATATCCGTATGGCTGTTAATGTATCAACCAACCAACTTCGCCAAGCAAATTTTGTAGAAGAAGTTAATGCCGCACTATGCGATAGTGGTGTTAATCCCGAAATGCTTGAGTTGGAAATTACTGAATCAGTGGCGGTGCTGGGTTATTCTTTTGTAGAGAAAAAAATTAATGTCTTGCGTGGTATGGGTATTTCTATTGCAATTGATGATTTTGGTACGGGGTATTCATCCCTTTCGTATCTTGGACGTTTGCCAGTTAATCGCTTGAAGATTGATCGATCTTTTATTTTGTCACTTGCTTCTGATATTAATAACTTTAATATCCCGCAAATGGTTGTGCTGCTTGGCCATCAACTCAATATGAAAGTTATTGCTGAAGGTGTTGAGACGGGACGCCAGGTCGAGGTTCTTCGGCAAATCGGGTGTGACGAGGCGCAGGGATTTCTATATGCAAGGGGAATGACTCTTTCTGAATTGCTTCCATGGCTGGATAATCAATGATATTAAGTGCCCTGCGTATAATGATTTTATTATTATCTTTTTGTGTTTTCGGCTGCAATCAGCCCCAGCCAGTCAAGATTGGTTTTGTTGGGACTCTGACCGGACGCGGTGCAGATTACGGCATGTCTGGCCGCAACGGCGTTTTGCTGGCTGTTGAAGAAATGAACACCAATGGCGGCCTGAACGGAAAACCCGTTGAATTGCTGGTGCGCGACGATGCCCAAGACACGCAGGCGGCAATCCGCGCTATTGAAGAGCTTGCGGCGGAAAAAGTTGATGCTGTCATTGGCGGGATGACCAGTGGGATGACTCTGGCCATGTGGCCGGTTGCCAACCGCCTGCAAGTTGTTCTGGTTAGCCCGACTGCGACCGCCGACGAATTAGTCGGGCACGATGATTGGCTATTTCGTCTGTCTTCGCCGACCAGTGTTCATGCGAAGCGCGATGCCGATTTTCATTTTGAGAAGAAAGGGCGTCGTCGCATTGCAGTAGCCTATGAGAAGACGTCCAATCGATTATACACCGAGGGATATCTGAAAGATTTCAGTACTGTTTTTACTACCCGAGGGGGAGTAATCACACGAACAATTGCTTTTGATGCGGGTGTCGATACTGATCTAAATATGATTATAAAAAAATTGTTGGAGAGTAAACCAGATGCCTTGCTATTTATTGCGAACTCTGTTGATACCATTCAGCTCGTGCAAATTGCTAGACGGTACTCGAAAGAAATACCATTGATTGGCTCGGGTTGGGCCGGAACTGAGGATTTTCTTGAACTCGGAGGACGCTCGATAGAGGGCGTGTATGTGAGTCAGTATTTTAATCGTGACGACAAAACTCCTGCTTACATTAGTTTTGCAAAGGCCTATGAAAAACGTTTCCGTGAGCCCCCGGGTTTTGGCGCTGCTGCGGCTTATGATTCGGCCCGCACCGTACTTGATGCCATGAGTCGCAAGTCGAGGGGGATGAAATTGCGAGAGGCACTGCTAACTTTAGGGCCTTTCCCTGGCACGCAATGTCCGATTGTCTTTGACCGTTTTGGTGACGCCAATCGGCCTTCTGCTGTCACGGCCGTCCGTAATCAACAATTTATCGTCGAGGCGGTTGTCCAGTGAAAAAATGGTCCCTACGGACTTCCCTTGTTCTGCTGCTCACATTTAGTACGTTGACCACTTTTGTGTTGGCGGGAGTTGGCACGCTCGTCTTTCGACTTCCCCAAATTTCTGCTGAGAGTCGTGCGAACGCTTTTCGCGAAGCGCAGGAGCTTTCCTATTTACTCGAGTACTACTTGAGTGGTATCGAGACCCAACTGCAACTGGCTTCAGCGCTTACTGTGGGTGGGCCTCTGCTTGAGAAAATTCCAGAGGAGCATCTGGACGCAATTATCGGCGATGGAAAACAGCTCGAAGCCGTTTATGTCATTGATGAAAATGGCCGCATTGAGGGTATAGGTCTTACGCCTGCTCGCCGAAAGGCTCGTAGCATTTCCAGTGCTGGTGATTTTTCCACTAACCGTCTATTCAGGGTGGCAAAAGAATCCGGGCAAATTACTTGGAGCGACAAGTATCTTTCCTCAATTACCGGAGGTATTGCTATCGGTGTTGCCATTCCGTCTGGCAAACACATGATCATTGGCGAAATTGCGCCGCAAGTCTTGACCGATACGATTCGCACGATCGGTCAACGCAATCCTCACTCAATATTGGTGGTCGATTCGCGTGGCGAATGGATCGCAGACAATCTCCTCGGTGGCGGGCGTCACTTTGATAACCGGGCTGGCCACCCAGCCGTTCAGGCCGCGCTGAGTAACAGAGATACTCCAGAAAAAAGTGAGTTTCTTGGCCTGACGCAACATGTGGGCTACGCGGTTTCTTCCCATCTCAAGTGGGCATTTTTAATTGGCATCCCTGCAGGTATGGATAATCCGGCCTTTCGTGCGACTGTGTTCTTGGTGGTCGGAACCTGCACTGCATCGCTGCTTATTGGTCTGTTTCTGGCTGTTTTTTATGCTACGCAAGTGACTCGTCCGCTGCGCCACTTGCTTGATCGCACCCATCAACTCGCGAATGGTAACTTCGGGGCGACACATATTGAATCCAGTATTGTCGAGCTTGATATGTTGGCAGGTGATATGGAGGGTATGGCTAGAGCCATTCAGGAGCGCCAAAAAAATGTTGAAGACGCTGCACGTCAACTTGAAAACAGCGAACGGGAATTGATAGCGATTTTCAATGCCTCTCCGGTGGCCATGTTGGTTGCAGATCCCGATCGCGATTATAGTTTTGTCGCTGTCAATGAAGTTTGGACAAGACAATTTGGCCGTACTCGGGAAGAAGTCATTGGTCTTAACGGCAGTCAATTCGGTTTTTGGCAGAGCAATGAAGATCGTCAACGGTTTCTCGCTGAGCAAGAACGTGTAGGTAAGGTAGATGGTCAGGAATTATGGATGCGCCGGGCTGACGGTAGCCAGTTGCTTTGTCGAATTTCTGGACGGCTGATAGATACTGGGGGGCAGCGCTTCGTGATTATGGTGCTCGAAGATATCACTGAGCGTCGGCTTATTGAACAGGAAATTCGTGAGCTCAACACAGAACTGGAAGAGCGAGTACGCCGACGTACGGAAGATCTTCAACAAGCCAACCTTGAACTGGGAAAAACTCTCGAACATTTAACCACTACGCAGGAAGAATTGGTTCGCTCGGAAAAGCTGGCAGCGCTAGGACGTCTTGTCGCCGGCGTCGCGCACGAACTAAATACGCCAATTGGCAATGGCTTGATGGCTGCGACTACTTTTCGCGACCAGTTTCGCGAATTTCGCGAAAGACTTTCCATTGGACTAAAGCGTTCAGATTTAAATGGTTTTTTGACTACAGCTGAGACTGCAAGTGACATCATAGTGCGCAACCTGGAGCGTGGAGCCGGTTTAATCAACAGCTTTAAGCGCTTGGCCGTAGATCAGACCAGCGCACAGTGCCGGTTGTTTATTCTGTCTGAAACGGTAAATGAAGTTTTAACAATTCTGCACCCGACGCTAAAGCGTACGCCTTACATCGTAGAAACCGACATTCCCAGCAATATTGAACTTGAAAACGAGCCAGGTGCTCTTGAGCAAGTGCTGACCAATTTAATCAACAATGCCGTTCTTCATGGCTTTGAAGGGCGGGATCATGGCCTGATTCGCATCAGTGCCTCGATTGCCAATGATAACTGGGTGCACATTATTTTTAGCGATGATGGGAAGGGGATGAACGATGAAATCCTTTCGCACATTTTTGATCCATTTTTTACCACCAAATTTGGTCAGGGCGGTTCAGGTCTTGGTTTGCATATTGTGCATAATGCTGTCACAGGCATACTTGGAGGGAGTATCAAGGTCGAAAGCTCGCCAGACAATGGAACTCGCTTCGATATATTTATCCCCGTGGTGCGCCAAAAGCTGAACCGTCCTGGGTCTGATGAAGGCTCTAATTCTTGAGAAGATAGAACCGACGTCGGAGCATGAATAAACAGTCAAGGACTCCCCCGAAGTTTGCGGGTGTGCTGTGCGTATGGTGGCCGAGTGTCGCGGTATCATTCCTCTCAATGGCCCGCTTTTTCGGTTCTCAATACAGGACAAGAGCGGGGTTGCAGCCCCGCTCTTGTTTTTGTGTCGACAGGAGGATCGATGCAGAAAAAAGCTTAACGCATATCCTTGGTCACAACATTTCGCCGCTGCGCCCCCACATACAACTGCCGTGGCCGGCCGATCTTCTGCTCCGGATCGTGGATCATCTCGTTCCACTGCGCGATCCAGCCGATGGTGCGGGCCATGGCGAAGATGCCGGTGAAGAGCGAAACGGGGATGCCGATGGCTTTCTGCACGATGCCGGAATAGAAATCCACGTTCGGATACAGCTTGCGGCTCACGAAGTAGTCGTCTTCCAGCGCAATGCGTTCCAGTTCCAGCGCCAGCTTGAACAAGGGATCGTTCTGCAAGCCCAACTCGTTCAGCACCTCATGGCAGGTTTCGCGCATCAAGGTGGCGCGCGGATCGAAGTTCTTGTAGACCCGGTGCCCGAACCCCATCAGTTTGGTATTGGAATTCTTGTCCTTCACCTGCTTGATGAATTCCCCGATCTTCTCGACCCCGCCCTGGCGTTGGATGTCGAACAGCATGTTCAGACACGCCTCGTTGGCCCCGCCATGCGCCGGCCCCCACAGGCAGGCAATGCCCGAAGCGATACAGGCATACGGATTGGCCCCCGACGACCCCGACAGGCGCACCGTCGAAGTCGAAGCGTTCTGTTCATGATCCGCATGCAGGATCAGGATGCGATCCAGCGCCCGTGCCAGTACCGGATTCGGCGTATACGGCCCGCAGGGTGTGGCAAACATCATGTGCAGGAAGTTCTCCGCGTAATTCAGTTCATTGCGCGGATACATGAACGGCTGGCCCACCGTGTACTTGTAGGCCATCGCCACGATGGTCGGCATCTTCGCCACCAGCCGTGTCGCCGCCAGTAAGCGGTGCTCCGGATTGGTGATGTCGAGCGAATCCTGATAGTAGGCCGACAACGCCCCGACCACCCCGACCAGAATCGCCATCGGATGCGCATCGCGGCGGAAGCCCTGGTACAGGCGCATGAGCTGCTCGTGCACCATGGTATGGCGCTTCACGGTGGTCACGTAATCGTCGTACTGCGTCGCGGTCGGCAACTCGCCGTTCTTGATCAGGTAGCAGGTTTCCAGGTAGTCACAGTGCGTGGCCAGTTGCTCGATGGGGTAGCCGCGATAGAGCAGTTCGCCCTTGTCGCCGTCGATGTAGGTGATCGCCGAGGAGCAAGATGCCGTCGACATGTAGCCCGGGTCGAAGGTGAACGCGCCGGTATTGCCATACAGGCTGCGGATGTCGATAGCCTCCGGGCCGATGGTGCCGGCGACGATGGGCAGTTCATAAACCTTGTCCTTGTAGGTCAAGGTGGCATGGTTGGGCTGGATCATGGGCGTCTCCCTGGCGTCTGGGTACGATGATGGGCATCAAGGACTCACATGGCGCGAGCTCGTGCGGCTAAAAATTTAAATAGATTTAAATTTGTTTATTGATTTTATCAGGCGTTCCGTACTGCAGTGCAAGATGTTTTTGGTAATTTTTGATGTAAGGAGGGGGTGGTGACGAGCGGCGGAACGCGCTTGGAATGAACAGCACCTGTTTCACCACAGAGTCACAGAGACAGGGAGAAAATCGAACCTCAAGTTTGCATGGCTCGTGTTTGTTTTTCTCTATGCTCTCCGTGCCTCTGTGGTGAATAATTTAGGATCAATTATTTGACTTCAAATTCCCCGACAAACACGGTTTCCCGGCTGCCTTTCAGGCGCAGGCTGACGGATTCCTGTTTCTGCCGCACTGTTCCGAAGTGCGTGAACAGGTTGAGTTGCAGGGTGGTGGCGCCGGCAACGATTTGCTGTCGATTGCCATAGAAGTTGGCTTCAATCTTGTACTTGCCGGGCTTGGCTTTCTTGAGCAGGAACTCTTCCGGCCCGTAACCGCCGGTGAAATCGCGCGACATGTGCCCGCCCTGATAGGTATTCCGGTGTCCGTAGTAGCATTTTTCGCCGTTGGGATCGGTGACCCAGAGATCCATGTCGCTGTTGTCCGCATCCCAAGTCAGTACCACGCGCAGATCGAGCGGCAGGTTGCGCAACAGGCGCGGGTCGATCTTGCTTGTATCGAGTTCGGGATGTTTGGCTGCAATGGCATTGAGCTCCCCGACTGCGATGAGTTCGATTTCGGCGAAGCGCCCGTCCCAAGGGCGAACGATGACTTCGTTGAGCTGGCCGATGGCCTTTTGCGGCTCACCGGCGGCGGCGTAGGCCAAACCCAGGTCGCGGAAGGATTGCGGCTCTTCTTCAGACAGGCGCTGTACTTCCTGTAAGACCGGGATGGCCAGTTTGGCTTCCTTCATCTGCAATAGCCGATAGGCCAGCAGGCGCAGGATGTGGCGGTTTTCCAGATCCATTTCCGCGAGGTTGGAGAGAATGCGCAGGGCCAGCGCTTTTTGCCCGCGTTCCATGAAGTGGTCGGCCACGTCCAGATAGAACGCCGAACTGTTGGCCCAGCTCGGTTTTTCATCCAGATAGGCCCGATAGAGATCGGCGGTTTCGGTGGCTTGCAGGCGCTTGAGATAGGGTGTGTCCGCCGTCCACTTTTTGAGCGTGATGCCGATCTGTGCCGCTTGGTCGTCACGCGCCGGGGCACCTGCGCTCTTGGCCATGGACGGGGCAGGCGCCCGCATCGCCATCGGGGCAGGGCGGGGGGCTTCGTCGGCCATTCTTTGCTCTGCCATTGCGCTTTCTGCTCTGGCTGCTTTTTTCGGGGCAGAAGATTTCTTGGGTGGTTCATCCTTGGGGAAGTCTTTTTCCCACCAGGCAATCCTGGCCTTGAATTGGGCCACGACCGATTCGATCTGCTTCTGGCGGCGGCTATCGATTTGTTGCCGCTTGCGGGCTCTTTGGCGCTCGAATTCGTCGCGCAGCGATGCGGGCGGAACGATGTCGTGGCGCACGTAGTCTTCTACCCGGTCGAGCACGATCAGCGAGGTTTCGCGGCTCGGTAGGCCGAAACGCAAACCCAGGCGGCGAATTTCGCCACGGTTAAAGCGATATTCGCCATTGAGTTGCGCCATGCGCAGGGTTGCCCAGTGCTGGGCGATTCCGGGCGTATCGTTGGCTTGTTTGCGGATGGTCAGGTTGATGGCGGTTTTCGATCCGGAGCCGGCAGCGATTTCTCCGTGCAGTTTGCCTTGCGATGCAGTCAGGCGGCCGGCAACCAGCAACTGGCCGTTTTCCGCGCGCTGGCTGGCGATAACAATTTGGTCCACGCCTTCGCCTTGCGGCTCGTCATTCCACTTCGCGCCTTCGTTGAGCAGCGCCTTGGCCGCTTCGTCGACCGAACCGGAAAGGTTGACGAGCCAGCCCCCATGACGGGCGGCGAGCGCTGCAAGTCGATCCGTATCAGCACCGGAGGCCGAATTGATGGCGAACAGTTTGGGAGAATTGGCTGCCGTGCCGGGTTTGAGGGCCGGGAAACGATCCTCGCCGTAATTGGTTTGCCCGTCGCTGAACAGCAGGTATTCGCGCACTTCGGGCTGGACGGCGAAATCGAAACGGGTTGCGCCGTCGTATTGCGTGTTCTGCAATGCCTTGCGCAGGCTGCTCCAGTTGCCGTTCACGATGCGGTGAACCTCGACGGCCTCGGGCTGGTCGCGCAAACGCTGCAACCGTACTTCGCCATTGCCCAGCGCCTTGAAGTAACGGTCCAGCAAGGCGAGTTCGCTGTCGAGTTTGCGCGCGGCGCCCGAACCGGAGCTGTCCCACAGCAGGCCGACAACCTTGGGAATGGCTCTGGGTTTCATGTTCCGCGATCCCGCCGGCTCGGCGGCCAGGAAGTAGGTGTCGCCGTCAAAGGTTTGGGTGTAGACCTGCGGTTTGCTGTCCGGCTTGAGCGCAAGAACCAGCTCGCCCTGCGGATTGAGCGCGCGATTTCCGCTCTGGACGCGGAATATGTCACCTTCGCGACGGAAAGTGAGGGGGGCGATCGAATTGACCGGGACAGGTGCACTTTGCAGACCTTGTGCCTCAACGTTCAGGCGAAAATCGGCGACACCCTTGGCAAATTGCAAGGGCAGGCGGTAACGCAAGCCTTGCGGACCGGGGCGCAGGATCTCGCTGACCATAATCTGGACGCGGCGTTCGCCTTGCGGCGGAATGGGGTAGACGCGCAGGCGAAATTGGTTGCCGCCGGTGGATTCCAGCAAGGCCGGATCGACGCGCTGGCGCACGGTCTCTTCAAAAATCTGCCGCCCCTTGGCTTTTTCGACCGGAACGGCCGGGCGGAAATCCTTGCCGAAATCGAGCGCAAACCCGCTGACCTGTTGGCCGTCCAGCAGCGGCAAGCGCAACTGGCCTTCCAGTTGCCGCGCATTGGGGTTGTAAAAGGTCAGCTCGTACGTGGTGTGCGCCAACAGCCCCGCGAGCTTGCCTTGCACTTTCACTGCCTTGAGCTGGACGGGGCGTTCCGCGCCGATGGTTTCGAGCAGGGGCGGCGTGCTGGCAAAAGAGGTGGGCAGGACCAGTGTCAGCAGGAAGCCGGACAGTGCAAGCAGACGTTTGAACATGATGCGCCCCGCGCGCTGGTTGGTTGAATCTCATGATAAGCCATGAATATGTGTCCTGTGCTTGCTTTGTGCTGGCTGGCGAGTTCTGTTTTGATGGATGAGCTTGGGATGGACGGCAAGTTGCGCAGAGCCTAAGATTCAACTTCAAGTAAAGTATCAAGATCGAGGTGTTTCCATGCTCGCCATCATCGGCGGAACCGGCCTGACCCAACTGGCCAATCTCAACATCACCCGCCGCGAGGTTGTCCGCACCCCGTATGGCGATCCTTCCGGCGCATTGACCTTTGGCGAAATCAACGGCAACGAAGTCGTGTTCATTGCACGTCACGGTTACGGCCACACCATCCCGCCGCATGAAATCAACTATCGCGCCAATATCTGGGCGCTGGCGCAGCAGAAAGTGCGTGGCATTGTTGCCGTGGCCTCGGTGGGCGGAATTCGCGAAGACCTGCCGCCCGGTACGGTGGTGATTCCCGACCAGATCATCGATTACTCCTGGGCGCGCAAGCATACCTATTTCGAGGGTGCGGACAGGCCCGTGACCCATGTCGACTTTACCCTGCCTTTCAGCCCGGATCTGCGCGAGGAAATTCTGCGTGCCGTGCGAGGCGTGGCCAACTGCGCGCGCGACGGCGGGGTATATGCCTGTACGCAGGGACCTCGCCTGGAAACCAAAGCCGAGATCAAGCGCATCGAGAACGATGGCGGCGACATGGTCGGCATGACCGGCATGCCGGAAGCGGCGCTGGCCCGCGAACTCGGCGTGCCCTATGCCATGCTGGCCGTGGTCTCCAACTGGGCTGCCGGCAAGCATGACAGCGCAACGGAAATCCATCTGGATGCCGCCAACGATGCCTTTGCGGCAGCCATGAAGAAAGTGCACAAGATTCTGGAATGCATGAGCGGCGCGTGCACGCCTTGTCATATGACCATGGGCAATTGACGTGAATATCATGAGCGGGGAAAAACTGGCAGAGCTGAAGAATCAGGCCGTCGCCCATCATCAGGCCGGGAGACTGGCCGAGGCGGCTGCGGCTTATCAGCAGGTGCTGGAACAGGCGCCAAAGGATGTGGATGTCCTGCACCTCCTGGGCTTGCTGGCGCACCAGTCGGGCAAATCCGAACTGGGGCTCAAGCTCGTGAGCGAGGCGCTGGGGCACGATCCGCGTTTTGCCAGAGGCTACAACACCCTCGGCTTCATCCTGCGCGACAGGGGGATACAGGAAGAAGCAATCAACTGCTACCGCGCCGCGCTGGAGATCAAGCCCGGCTATGTCGAGGCGCGCAACAATCTCGCAGCGGCATTGCTGGATACGGGGTGCGCTGAAGAAGCCCTGCTTCATTCTGAACAAGCCATGGCAGCCAGCCCCGATTCGCCGGAGGTGCTCTACAACCACGGCAATATCCTCAAGGAACTGGCGCGTTTCGACGAGGCCGCTGCCAGTTTCGAGCGCGCGTTCGCCTTGCGCCCAGGTTTCGCGCAGGCGCTGGGCAATTTGAGCGTGGTTTGCCTGATCCGCGGCGATTATGCTCGCGGCTTCGAGTTGTACGAACAGCGCTGGCATACCTTTGCCGGTGGCGAACAACTGCAGCGGCATGGACACCTGCCGCGCTGGCAGGGCGAACCGGGGCTGGGGCGCAAGTTGTTGCTGTGGGCGGAGCAGGGGCTGGGCGACAGCCTGCAGATGGTGCGCTACCTGCCGCAGGTTCTGGCGACGGGCTTTGCCGAAGTGGTGCTGGAATGCGATGCGCCGCTGGTCCGGTTATTCCAGGATTCATTTCCGCAGGTCATCGTGCGCGCGGTCGACGGCAGCTCCCATGCGGCCGATCTGCAATGTCCGCTGATGAGCCTGCCTTTCGTGTTTGGCACCACTTTGTATACGGTGCCGTCGTTCGTTTCATACCTGAAGGCACCCGATGAGGCGCGAGCCCGCTGGCAAAATGTGTTTTCCGGCGAGCCTCGGCACAAGGTCGGCCTGGTGTGGCGTTCCGGAAAATACGGAGCCGGGCGCGAGCAGCAGCGCAAGAGCATCGATACGGAATTGCTGGATACGCTGGCGGAAGTCGGGAATATCCGTTGGTACAGCTTGCAGAAGGATGAGCCGGCCCCGGCTTGGATGGTCGATCTGGCGCCGCGCTTGACCGATCTCGCGGAAACCGCCGCGGCCATTGAAGAACTGGATCTTGTCATTACAGTCGATACCGCCGTGGCGCATCTGGCCGGCGCGCTGGGCAAGCCGGTGTGGCTGATGCTCAAATTCGACAGTGGCAATTTCTGGCTGACGGAATGCCATGACAGCCCGTGGTATCCTTCGATGCAGATTTTCCGTCAGCAAAAACCGGGTGACTGGAGCGGCGTGCTGGCGCAGATTGAGGCCGCTTTAAAATGATTGAATTCAATAGTCATGAACAGACCAGCCTGTTTAGGGGTGGTATTTTAGGTGGCGTGATAATTTAAGAAAACGAAACACTTGGAAAACATGAAAACAAAGCGATCTATCCCATATGGCCATCAGTCCATAGATGATGCCGATATTGCCGCAGTTGAGGCTGTATTGCGCTCCGACTGGTTGACGCAAGGTCCCGCGATTGCCCGTTTCGAGGCGGCTGTCGCCGCACGGTGTGGAGCTCGTTATGCAGTGGCCGTATGCAACGCGACTGCGGCATTGCATATTGCCTGTCTCGCCATGGGTATCAAGCCTGGTGACCGGGTATGGACTTCGCCTAATACCTTTGTCGCCAGTGCCAATTGTGCGCGCTATTGTGGTGCGGTGATCGATTTTGTCGATATCGATCCGGATACATTGAATCTTTCTGTTGACAAACTTGCCAAGAAACTAGCAGAGGCTGAGCGAGCGGGCCGCTTGCCGCAATTGCTCATCCCCGTTCATTTTGCTGGGCAATCCTGTGATATGGCCAATATCCGCCAGTTGGCGGATCGCTATGGTTTCCGACTTCTGGAGGATGCCTCGCACGCGATTGGAGGCAGTTATCGAGGGCTACCCGTGGGGGCTTGTTCTTTCAGTGATGCGGCGGTATTCAGTTTTCACCCGGTCAAAATCATCACGACCGGAGAGGGTGGTATGGTGGTGACTAATGACGAGAAATTGTATCGTCAGTTGCTGTTGTTGCGCAGCCATGGCATTACCCGCGATCCTGATCTGATGGAGGGTGAAAATGAAGGAGCGTGGTATTACCAGCAGGTGGCGCTCGGGTTCAATTACCGGATGACTGATATGCAGGCTGCGTTGGGTGAAAGTCAGATGATCCGGTTGGATGGTTTTGTGGCGCGGCGTCGTGAACTGGTCGCGCGTTACCAGAAGGCTTTTGCCGATGCGCCGATTCAGTTGCAATCCGTGATTGAAAGTACAGATCCGGCATGGCATCTATTTATCATTCAGACTTTGCGCCCAGAACAGCGTCGTCCTTTGTTCAATGCCTTGCGTGCAGCGGGGATCGGCGTCAATGTCCACTATATTCCGGTGCATACCCAGCCTGATTTCGGACGTTTAGGGTTCAGGCGGGGCGATTTCCCGTATGCGGAGGACTACTACGAACGGGCCATTTCCTTGCCGCTCTATGCAGGACTGAGTGACGAGGATCAGGATTATGTGATTGAGCAGGTATTGAAAGGTTTGAGAGGTTGAACATGAAAGTAGCCATTATTCCTGCACGGGGAGGAAGCAAGCGTATCCCACGGAAAAACATCAAACCGTTTCTTGGCAAACCCATGATCGCGTATTCAATTGGTGCCGCGAAAGAGTCAGGTGTTTTTGACCGGATTATGGTTTCGACTGATGATCCGGAAATCGCCGAGGTGGCGCGCGCGGCCGGTGCGGACGTACCGTTTATGCGTCCGGAAATCCTTTCCGATGATCATGCCATTACCGTCGATGTTATCCGGCATGCCGTGCTGTGGTGTCTGGATAATGGCATCCCGGTGGAATATGCCTGCTGCATCTATGCCACGGCCCCCATGGTTCAGGCGCGCTACGTCCGTCAAGGGCTGGAGATTTTGCAGTCGAAGGCGGATGCCGATTATGCCTTTACCGTGACCTCATTCCCCTTTCCGATTCAGCGGGCTATCCGGATTCGCCCGGACGGTGGGGTCGAGGCCTTGCATCCCGAGTTTCGGAATACCCGATCGCAAGATCTTGAAGAAGCCTTCCATGATGCCGGGCAATTCTACTGGGGTCGGACCCGTGCCTGGCTGGATCGAGCGCCGTTCTTTGCCCCAGCCTCGCTGCCGATTATCTTGCCGCGCCATTTGGTGCAGGACATTGATACTGAAGAAGACTGGCGTCGTGCAGAACTGTTGTTCCAGGCATGGAAGGCTGGCGGGGCCGCTTGATGCGCGTGGCGATCCGGGCAGATGCCTCCGCAAAGATCGGCAGTGGTCATGTAATGCGCTGTCTGACGCTGGCAGATGAGCTTGCAGGTCGTGGTGCACAGATCATTTTTTTGACTCAGGATACGATCGGCGCTTTGGCCGATCGCATTTGCCTGCGCGGGCATGAATGCCTGCTGCTGCCTGACAATACCCCCGAATCCACCGCACGCAGACTGGCGGCGATCCGTCCGGATTGGTTGATCATTGATCATTACGGTTGCGATGCGGATTGGGAGGCGTGCCAGCGTCCCTATGCGGGGCGGATTTTGGTGATCGACGACCAGGCGGACCGTAAGCATGATTGCGATGGTTTGCTTGACCAGAATCTGCATCATGATCCGGCGGCGCGTTATCAGAGTTTGGTTTCACCGTTGTGCCACATGCTGCTTGGCCCATCTTATGCGCTGCTAGCGGAACGGTTTGTTCAATTTAGGATGCAACGAAATCCGTCTGGCGCCGTGCAGAATGTGCTGGTCAGTTTCGGAGGGAGCGATCCCACGGGAGAAACCCTGAAGTTGTTGCCGGAGTTTGTTCTGGCGCTTCCGGATTTGCACTGGCATGCCGTTGTGGGGGGACTCTGCCCGCAACTGGCAGAAATTCGTCGCTTGGGTGAGACGCATGCGGCGTTGACTGTTCATGCTGATATTGATTACATGCCGGAACTGATGCAGACGTGTGATCTTTTTGTGGGTGCGGGTGGCGCTACGACTTGGGAGCGGGCGTGTTTGGGGTTGCCTTCGATCGTGGCTGCGGTGAGCGACAATCAGGAAGCCTTGAGCGATTCCTTTGCCCGGACCGGCGCACAAATATATCTGGGGCGCGCCTCTGGTTTGCAGGCTGAGCAGTGGATTCACGCTATTCGAATGTTGTGTCAGGATGATGCGATGCGCTCTTGCTTGTGCGCAAAAAGCATGGCGTGCGTGGATGGATATGGTGTGCGGCGAGTGGCTGATTTTTTGATGGAAGGGTGTGCGTAATGCATCGTTATCAGGTTGATGTGCTCTGTACGGATCCGCGACATCCGGTGCGCCCTTTGCTGGAATCCTGGCGTGCCAGACAGGCTGCGCACGATATTGCCATTCTGGGGCATTCAAGCCAGTTGCGCGGTGGCGATTTTCTCTTTCTGGTGTCCTGCCAAGAAATAATTCGCGCAGAAATACGCAATCGTTACCGGTATGCCCTGGTGTTGCATGCCAGTCCCTTGCCGCAAGGGCGAGGCATGTCGCCGCATATCTGGCAGGTGCTGGAAGGCAAGCGCGAGATTACGCTGACCATGCTCAATGCTGAAGATGCACTTGATAGCGGCGACATCTGGGTGCAGCAGGTTTTTTGCCTGGAAGGGCACGAGCTTGCTGATGAAATCAATGCCAAACTGTTCGATTGTGAAATTGCTCTGATGGATTGGGCTCTGGAAAATTGTGAGTCTTCATCCCCTCGGACACAAAGCGGTGAGGGCAGTTTTTACCGCCGCCGTACGCCGGAAGACAGCCGGATCGATCCGGAAAAAAGCCTTGCAGACCAGTTCAATTTACTGCGTGTGGCGGATCCGGAACGCTATCCGGCGTTCTTCGACTGGCAAGGCCACCGTTACCATATTGTTTTGAAAAAAGCTGAAGAGAAATAGCCATGAGTGCTTTTTATATTGGCCATCGCCGCATCGGGCAGGATGCCCCCCCTTTCGTGATCGCCGAAATGTCCGGCAATCACAACCAGTCATTGGATCGTGCTCTGGAGATCGTCGATGCCGCAGCCAAGGCTGGTGCGCATGCATTGAAGCTGCAAACCTACACGGCAGATACCATGACGCTGGATCTGGATGAGCGGGAGTTCCATATCGGCGATCCAGACAGCCTCTGGACCGGTACTTCGCTCTACAAGCTGTATGAAGAGGCGCATACGCCTTGGGAGTGGCACAAGCCAATCATGGATCGCGCCAAGAGCTTGGGCATGCTGTGTTTTTCCACACCGTTCGACGATACGGCAGTGGATTTTTTGGAAACACTGGATGTGCCTTGCTACAAAGTGGCATCTTTTGAAAATACCGATTTGCCCCTGATTCGCACGATTGCCTCCACAGGCAAGCCAATGATCATCTCAACTGGCATGGCGACGGTAGCCGATCTGGATGAAACGGTACGCACCGCCCGTGCTGCGGGTTGCAAGGATATCGTTCTACTCAAATGCACCAGTACATATCCGGCCACGCCGGAGAATACCCATGTGCGCACCATTCCGCATCTGCGTGAACTGTTCGGCTGTGAAGTCGGGCTTTCCGATCATACGATGGGCGTCGGCGCAGCCATCGCTGCCGTAGCGCTCGGGGCAACCGTGCTGGAGAAACACTTCACGTTGCGCCGCGCCGATGGCGGTGTGGATTCGACTTTTTCGCTGGAGCCGGAAGAAATGGCGACGCTGGTGACAGAAACCGAACGTGCCTGGCAATCGCTCGGGCAGGTCAGCTATGGCATCACCAAGGCCGAGCAGAAGTCCATGATCTTCCGACGCTCTCTCTATGTGGTGCAGGATGTCGCTGCGGGTGAAGTCTTTACCGCTGAAAACGTGCGGGCGATCCGGCCGGGACTGGGCTTGCCGCCCAAAAATCTTGATGTGGTGCTGGGGCGTACAGCCAGTCGTGATGTCAAGCGCGGCACGGCATTTGACTGGACCTTGCTGGCATGATGCGACGAGCTGCGCTCATCGGTTGCGGCCGTATCGGATGCGAGTTCGACAATGATTCTGACAAGATCGGTATCTACACCCATGCAGCGGCTTACCATGCAGCATCCGGCGTCGAACTGTGGGCTGTTGCTGATCCCGATGCGGTGAAACGCGATGCCTGTGGCGAGCGCTATGGCATCCCGCTATCGCGGCGTTATGCGGATTCCACCAAACTACTGGCAGAGGAAAAGGTCGATATCATTAGCATCGCGGCGCCGGATGCCGTTCATGCCGAGGTCGCCAGACTTGCACTGGCTTCCGCTTCGGCTCGGGCGGTATTGCTTGAAAAGCCGCTGGCGTTGACGGTTCAGGAGGGACGGGCATTGCTGGCGCTGGCGGAAAAACGCAAGGTGATGCTGGCTGTCAATTATTCACGTCGCTATTGTCCGGCACATCGCGCGGTCAGGGATGCAATCCAGGGTGGAAAACTGGGCGCGATTCAAGCGGTTCAGGGCTATTACAGCAAGGGTATTCGCCACAATGGCAGCCATTGGCTGGATTTACTGCGCTGGTTCTTCGGCCCACTGGTTGAAATTCGCGCCACAGCGAGTGGAGCGGCCAGCCATGAAGGCGACCCGACACCGCATGTGCAAGTGCGCACTGAAAGCGGGGTGATCGCACAGCTTGCGGGCTTGGATCATCGCGCGTTTTCCTTGTTTGAGATGGATATCGTGGGAGAGTTGGGTCGTATCCGGTTGGCTGAAAGTGGCCACCGTATTGAGTGGTACCGAGTGGACAATAGCCCGTATTACAGCGGCTATCGTTTGCCGCGTCTTGAGCGGGTTGATGAGTTCGGCATGCACGATCTGCTTTTACACGCGGTGGAAGATCTGCTTGTGGCGCTGGATCAAGGGACGTTACCCGTCTGTGACGGTGCCGACGGTTTGGCGGCCCTGTGCGCTGCAGAAGCTGCGGTCAGATCGCTGTCCAGTCGATCCGTACAAAAGGTTGCATCGTGATGCGCGTCGCCGTGGTGGCAGGGGATCCGGGTGGTGCCAACGCGCTGGTTCCCGTGATTCAACTCTTGCAGCAAACCGGGCATGCCGTTCATCTGCATGCTTATGCGCAGGCAGAAACGCTTTGGCGTGCCAAGGGGTGGCAGGTTGCAGCTGCAAAGTCGGTTGAACTGGACGGCGTCGATGTCCTGCTGACAGGAACCTCGGTCAACCCGGAAATGTTTGAGCAGACGTGGTGGGAAAAGGCAGAGCAACAGGGCATCCCGTCACTGGCTTTTATTGATTTCTGGACCAACTATCGAGCGCGTTTTCTGAATGCGGCGCATGAACTGGTGCTACCTTCGCAAATCGCCGCGCCGGATGAGTGGGCCAAGCGGGAAATGGTTGCCGATGGCTTGCCGTCAGAGCGCATTGTGGTCACGGGGCAGCCACTGCTGGAGACCTTGGCGCAACGTGCTCCCTTGTCACCAGATGAACGAATCCGGATGCGCCGGTTATGTGGTGTAGATGAATCCCGATCACTGGCGGTTTTTGTCTCCCAGCCTTTGTGTGAAATGGACAGGATGCTCGGACGGACTGGCGGTATTGATGAGCGGGCAGTATTGCGAGAGGTCGAAGCTGTCTTGGCTGAGATGAAACGCCCAATAGCCTTGCTGGTACGTTTGCACCCCCGCGAGGACGCTGTTGATTTTACCAGTCTGGGCCAGGCTTGGCCGGATACTCGACTGGAAATGGCGCTGGCACCTCATGATTTACTGCGGGCAGCCGATGTCGTGATAGGGATTCACTCCATGTTGTTACTGGAAGCATGCTATCTGGGATGCAAGGTGTTGAGCTATCAGCCCGGTGGGCAAAAAACCGATCCGCTTCCTTCCAACCGTTTTGGCTGGAGCAAGGGTGTTTATCGCCGTGAAGCACTGGTCAATGTGCTGGGAGCGTTGCTGGACGGGATATCTGTGGTAGAACCGCCTCCTGTGGACGGGCATTCATGTAATCGATTAATTACGCAACTGGAAGAGCTGGTTGCGAGCAAAAAGGAATAGACAGATGAAAAGTGAACTCGCTTTACTGGGCGGAGAACCCGTACGCACCCAACCCTTGCCAGCCTACAATACCCTGGGTGAAGAAGAACGTCGTGCGGTCAATGGGGTGCTGGATGGTGCGATTCTGTCCAAATTCCTCGGTACTTGGTCGGCAGACTTCTATGGCGGGGAGCGGGTGCAGTTGCTTGAGCGGGCTTGGGAGAAGCATTTCGACGTTGCACATGCTGTTTCCATGAATTCGGCAACGTCCGGGCTCTATGCTGCAGTCGGTGCTGCAGGCGTCGGGCCGGGCGATGAAGTGATTGTCTCGCCCTATACCATGAGTGCTTCCGCTGCGGCGGCGGTGGTGTACGGAGGCATCCCGGTATTTGCCGATATTGATCCAGACAGTTACTGTATTTCCGCTGAAACGATTGCCCCCAAGATCACACCGCGTACCCGCGCCATCATCGTGGTCGATATTTTCGGTCACCCGGCAGACATGGATCCGATCATGGAACTGGCGCGCCAGCACAACCTGATCGTGATTGAGGATACCGCGCAGGCGCCTGGCGCAAAATACAAAGGCCGTTGGGCTGGTACGCTTGGGCATATCGGTGTGTTCAGCCTGAATTACCACAAGACTATTCACTGCGGCGAGGGCGGTGTGGCGGTGACCAATGATCCGCGACTTGCCGACCGTATGCGCCTGATCCGTAACCATGCCGAAACCGTGGTCAAGACCAAGGGCGAGACCGATATCGTCAATATGATCGGTTTCAACTACCGGATGACCGAGATTGAGGCTGCGATTGCGTTTGAACAACTCAAGAAACTGGATAAATTGGTGGCGCCGCGCCAACGCAATGCCGCTCGTCTGACCGAGCGGCTCTTACGTTTGCCGGGGCTGATCCCGCCCAAGTCGATGGGAGAAATCGAACACGGCTATTACGTTTATGCCATCCAGTACGATGCTGCGCTGCATGGTGTTTCCCGTTCGCGTTTTGTCGCTGCGTTGCGAGCAGAAGGCTTGCCGGTTGGCGAGGGATACGTAGAGCCTTTGTATCTGCAGCCGATGTATCAGCAGCGTATCGGCTTTGGGAAAAACGGCTTTCCGTTTACCTATCCAAGTTATCAGGGAACGCTTGATTACCGTCGCGGTCTGTGCCCGGTAACCGAAACCATGCATTTTGAAAAATTGGTTTATGCCGATTACATCCACGCTGGACTGAATGATCAGGATATCGATGACATTGCCACCGCCTTTGAAAAGGTGATAGGGCATATCAAAGAATTGACGGAGGCTTCATGAGCGCAGCGCAAACTTTTCTAGCAGCCGATCGCCTCTATCTGCGACCGCTGGAGTCAGAGGATGCCGATGGCCCTTATCCTTCCTGGCTGAATGACCAAGAAATTTGTTCGGGCAATTCCCATCATGTGCTGCCGTATAGCCGTGATGCGGCGCGCGATTATATCCGTAGTCTTGTTGCTCATCGGGACCAGTTGACGCTTGCCATTGTGCTGCGCGAAGGGCAGCAGCATGTGGGCAATATCGCACTGCAGAAATGGGATCGCTTGGGGCGATCGGCTGAATTTGCCATCCTGCTCGGAGAGCGCAGTTGCTGGGGCACCGGAATTGGCTTTGAAGCTGCAAAGCTGGTGCTGACGCATGGCTTTACCGCGATGAACCTGCACCGTATCCATTGCGGCACCTTTGCAGACAACGCCGGCATGATTGCGCTGGCTAAAAAACTGGGAATGAGCGAAGAAGGCCGCCGTCGCGAGGCTGTCTTCAAGGATGGTCAGTTCGTCGATGTGGTCGAATTCGGCTTACTCAAGAACGAATACAAACAATAAGGGGGAGCGATGAGCGAAGAACTCAAGGGTCTCATCGACTGGAAGACCGATGCCTGGAAAAATCCGGACATGGTGGCATGGTATGCCAACCGCATGTTCGAAAATACCGGCACTAACCAGTTGAAGCACCAATTGGAAATGGCATTGATCGCCCGTTATGCCACGGGGCCGACCGTGCTGGATGTCGGCATCGGAACTGGGCGCGGTTCGCTGCCCTTGGCTCGACGGGGTATGCAGGTCACGGGGGTGGATAGCTCGCAGGCCATGCTCGACGAAACGCGTCGCCAAGCGGGTGAGACACCCATCACTCTGACGACGGGCGATGTCGCCAATCTGCCTGTTCCGGATGCGAGCTTTGATTTCGTGCTTTCGCTCAACGTGGTGGTGCATTTTCCGCACTGGGACAAAATCCTCGATGAGTGGCAGCGTGTGGTCAAACCCGGCGGCCGCCTGATGTTCGATATCCACTCGCTTGATCATCTTGAAGCGGTCTACGGCGCGGGCGAACCGGCCGAAAAGATTGCCCGCGCAGGCGAAGCGGAAGGCCAATACGGCAGCTACATGTCGATGGCGCGTGCGCGCGACATTCTTGCCTGGGCCGATACGCACGGTTTCTCCGTGGTCGACATCGTTCCGGTCGGCGGCTTCGTGGTCTCGACCGCCAATCATTGGTTGGCCGATCTGGAGCGCAAGCACTGGTGGAATCGCCTCCTGGGCTGGATGACGACGGACCAGAAACTGTTCGATTTTGCGCTCTGGCTGGAGCAGGAAATCGTCTGGCGGCTGACGACGGCGGCTACGGGCCGCTTCATGGTGATTCTGGATGCGACGCCCGATCCTGAGCGCAACGCCGCATGGCTGGCCGGTCAGGAATTGCGCAACCGTGCACTGGCTGAAGGGCAGGTTGAGCGGGCATTGGGTGTGTCTCCGCAGAAGATCAGTCAGGGTATTCGCATGCAGGCACGTCACCCGCGTTGTGCCTACCTTTTGTACCAGTTGCTGGCCGGTATCGGTGCGCATGCACCGGAGCAATCCTTCGACGATTGGCTGCCAGATGAAATTCGCCGGATGTTCGCCGACTGGCGGTTGCAGGAACAGATCGATCAATACTCCTTGGCATTGGCGAGCCAGTGGCGCGAAGCCGACGGGTTCGACAACCGCTTTGCGCTGAAAGGCGTGCCGATTGGCCCCGGACTGGATTATCCGCTGATGCGCGATATCCTCACTGATTACCTTGGCATTTTCAACAAAGGGGAGTCTGCATGAAGCAGAGTGCCATCGTTTCCTTCTTGTGGCCGCGTTTCCAGCGCGCCCTCACGGCCTTTTGTCTGCGTGAACCCGGAGCGGTCATTCTGACGCCGGCAGGCCACTGCGATCCGAATTTCCTGGCGCAGATCGAACAACTCGGCGGCAAGGTCGTGGCGCTGGAATCCCTGCTCGGGCAGGAGGCACACGAATCGGCCCACCGGGAAGTCAACACGGCGCTGACCGACCTGGATCATTACTTCGAATCGGCTGGCTGGAAAGAAAAAGCCGGTGTGCTGGATGCCGATGATGCCCAGTTGGCTGCGGTGCTCAAGGGGCGGGCGCATGCCGAAGTACCGGGTCTGGCCCATATCGTCGAAATGCTGTCTGTCGCCGCCGAGCAATACGATATACGGCTCGTGGTCTTGAGCGAGGATGTGACCGTGCAGGGCAAGACCGCCGCGATTTGTGCCCGGCGCAATCAAGTTCCCTCGTTGCAGGTCATGCATGGTGTTGCATTGGCCAAACCCTTTACCGTGCATGGCGCACTGTTCGCCGATTATGTCGCGGTGTACGGCCAGCGCGGGCTGGAAAGCTATCTGGATGTCGATGTCGATCCCAAGCGCTGCTTCCTGACCGGCAACCCGGCTTGGGACCACTATCCCGCGTGGATGTCAGATCGGCCCGCCTGTCGCAGCCGGCTCGACCAGCGTTACAAGTTGCAGAAAGATGCGCCAATCGTGGTGTTCGCCACGACGTGGGCACATTACCTGACGGCAACGGCCGATCCGAAGGTCTTCGAGCGCACGCTGACTCAGTTCTTTGAAGCCGTGGCCGAACTGCAGCGATCCGGGCTTAAGGCCAATTTCGTGGTCAAGGGGCGCGGCGCGGATGCCAATTACGATGAGGTGGCGCAGGCTGCCGGGTTGGAGGAAGGTGATTATCTCTATGCCACTGCCGATACCGAGGATTGGGTTTGCGGCTCCGATATCGTAATCGGTGCAGATTCCAATATCGAAGTCGAATCGATGATGGCGGGCACCCCGACTATCAACTTGATGAACTGGTTCGGCTTGCGTCTTGGCCCCAGCTTCGATGCCCAGTCCGGTGTGATCGAGGTTGAAGGGCGCCAGCTTGCCCAGGCAATTGCCCGGTTGCTGACCGATCCCGACCATGCTGCCGAACAGCGTCAGCAATTGCTGGCCGCCGCGCCGCGCTACAATCTTGGCGTGGACGGCAAGGCATCCGAGCGCGTGGGCGAGCTGATGCAGCGCCTGATGCGCCCGATCCAGGAAAAGAAATACCTCTGGCAGCAATTCCTCGATGTCGAGGACATGGATGCCAGCGGCTATCACGACGTTGCCAAATCGCATCTCGTGGACATGATTACCTGCGAACCGAAAATCGCGCTCGATATCGGCTGTGCGGCGGGCGGCACGGGTGCGCTGGTCAAACAGCGTTTTGCCGGTTGCCAGGTCTGGGGCTTTGAATTGAACCGGGCTGCAGCGCGCATGGCTGCCAACCGGCTCGACCGGGTACTGGTCGGCAAGTTCGAGGATTTCGATCTCGAACTCGAAGGCATCGCCAAGGGCAGCGTCGACGTGGTGATTCTCGCTGACGTATTGGAGCACATGTACAACCCTTGGCAGGTCATGACCCGGCTGCGCCCGTATCTCTCGCCCAAGGCGCAAGTGATCGTCAGCATCCCGAACGTGCGCAACCTGGCGCTGATGGAAGACTTGGCGCGTGGCAATTGGCGCTACGATTCATGGGGCTTGCTCGACATTACCCACATCCGCTTTTTTACCTATGCCGAAATGGTGCGTTTCTTCCAGGAAACCGGCTATCGCGTGGCGCACAACGTGTGGGGTATCGACGACCGCCTGCGCGATCTTTACCACCAGTACAAGGACGTTTGCCCGGCCACGATCGATACCGGCAAGATGGTGCTCAAGGATGTCAGCATCGACGAACTGGGCGAGCTGTGCAGCCTGCAGTTCTGGATGGTGGCCGAGCCCGCGGACGAGCAGGCACAGGCGCCTGTGCATGACAGCAAGCAGCGCGCCTACGCCCGCTACCTGCAGGATCACTCGCTGAGCCCGGTCGAGGCCAACCAGTTCGAACTGCGCATGGCGCAGTGGCCGCATCATCCCCGCTACCACTTCGCAATCATGGCCCACAATCTGCCCGGCGAAGCGCTGCTGCAAACCATCCGCTCGTTCTCGGAGCAGTACTACTACAACGTGCGCTTGACGGTGCTATCCGATCAGCCTGCTCCGGCCGGTTTGGCAGAAGGGCAACTGGAATGGTGGCAAACGAGGGGTGAACTTTTCGCGGAGATCAACAGTGTCTTTGCCGAAACCGATGCCGACTGGTGCGGCGTGGTGTCGGCTGGGGATCAGGTTGCGCGGCATGCCTTGTTGTTCGTGAGCGAGGCGCTGCACACCCATCCCGACTGGCAGGCCGTCTACGGCGACGAAGACGCGCTGGATGCCTACGGCAATGCCGGCAATGCCCTGTTCAAGCCGGATTTCAGCATCGATTATCTGCGCAGCCTGCCATATGCGGGCAGTTTCGTGCTCTTCAAGTGCGCCGCTCAGGCACCGGGCAGTTTCGATGCCACTTATCCCGGCAACGAAATCTACGACCGCATGCTGAGGGTGTACGAACAGGGCGGCGCCAAGGCCATCGGCCATGTGGCGGAAGTGTTGTTCCATCGCGCACACCTGCAACGTTACGACGATTTGCCGACCCAGTTGCTGGTGGATAGCGGCATGGCTGCGGTCAGGGCCCATCTGGCGCGCAGTCAGGTCAAGGCGCAAGTCGAATCCGGCCTGCTGCCGGGCAGCTACCGGGTGAAATATGCGCTGGATAGCCGGCCGCTGGTTTCGATCCTGATCCCGACCCGCGAGAAGCCGGGACAGTTGCAGCGCTGTCTGGAAGGCATTCTGGACGGTACCGATTACGGCAACTATGAAGTGTTGATCGTCGATCACCAGAGCCAGACGCCGCAAGCCCGCGCCTATCTCGACCAGTTGATTGCGCTCGATAGCGAATCGCTGCGGGTCTACAACTACCCGGGCGATTTCAATTACGCCGACATCAACAATCTGGCCGCAAGCGAAGCGCGCGGCGAATACCTGCTACTGCTCAACAACGACACGGCCCCGCTCGATAAAGGCTGGCTGACCGAGCTTGTGAGCCAGCTTTCCCAGCCGGGAATCGGCGCGGTCGGTGCGCGCCTTCTGTTCCCCGATGGCAAGGTCCAGCAAGCCGGTTTCGTGTTGGGGCTGGAAGGTGCCGCGGAAACGCCGTTCTTCAACCTCTCCCACGAAGACCCCGGTTACCTTGGTCGCGCGCATACCGTGCAAGAGGTTACGGCTGTTTCGGCCTCGTGCATGCTGGTGCGGCGCGATGCCTACGAGGCCGTCGGCGGTTTCGATACGCGCTACGATGTGGCCTATGCTGATGTCGAATTCTGCCTGCGCATGCGCCAGGTTGGCCATCGCATCCTCTGGACGCCGCACGCGTCGCTGATGCACGACGCCGGTGCGACCATGCGGGATGAAAGCCTGTCCGCGGGCTTGCAGGAGCGTATCGTTGCCAACCAGACCGATTTCCTGCGCCTCAATCTGCCGGCGCTGGCACGTGACCCGTTTTACAACCCTAATCTTTCCCTGCGCGAGAAAGGCTGCAATCTGGAACAGCGCAAGGCGCTGACCTGGAATCCGCTGACCTGGAGGCCGTTGCCGCGCATTTTGGCCCACACCGGCGACAATATGGGGTGCGGCCACTATCGCGTAATCGAGCCCATGTCCGCAGCCACGCTGGCGGGCAAGATTGAGGGGAGTTACAGCTTTGGCTATTTCATGCCGGCGGAAATGGCGCGCTTCGAGGTCGATACCTGGTACCTGCAGCGCCAGTTCATGCCGGGACAGCGCGATTTGCTCAAGCGCTACAAGGAAATCCATCCCTGCAAAATTGTGTTCGAGCTGGATGACCTGATCACCAACCTGCCCAAGAAAAACGTGCATGGCGCGGGTATTCCCAAGGAAGTGGGCGATTGGCTGGCCGAATCCCTGTCGCTATGCGACCGCTTCATCGTCACCACCGATTACCTGGCCGAACAGTACCGCCATATGATCGACGACGTGCGTGTAGTCAACAACACGGTCTATGGCGCCAAGTGGCTTGATCTCAAACCGCAGCGCCGCACCTCGCGCAAGCCGCGTGTCGGCTGGGGTGGGGGGGTGAGCCACACCGGCGATCTGGAGCTGATCGTGGACGTAGTCAAGGAGCTGGCCAATGAAGTGGACTGGATCTTCTTCGGCCTGTGCCCGGATGCCATTCGGCCTTATGTCAAGGAATACCATCCGGGCATCCCGATCGATCAATATCCGCAAAAGCTCGCTTCGCTGAATCTCGATCTGGCGATTGCCCCGCTCGAAATTCACCCGTTCAACGAAGCCAAGAGCAACCTGCGCCTGCTCGAATACGGCATTCTGGGTTACCCGGTCATCTGTACCGACATCCTGCCGTACCAGGGCGATTTCCCTGTCACCCGGCTGCGAAACGATCCAACGCTCTGGACCAAAACCATCCGCGAACATGTGTCAGATTTGGATGAATGCGCGCGCATGGGCGATAGCCTGCGCGAGCACGTGATCAAGCATTGGCTGTTGGAGAACAAGCTGGATGAATGGGTGAGGGCATGGCTGGATTGATTTACTTGGTCCGGCCAGGATGAGTTTGAATTTTTGTCGTCATATCGCCGCAGAGCGGTATCCTGCGACGAAACTGCGGCAAGCCCACAGGACCCCGGCCCTGCGCCGAGGTGGGCGTTCAAAAATATGGCCGACTGGTCGCTGACACTTCCAGTCTGGCACTCAGATGCCGTTTCGGGAGGGGGGGCATTCCCTTGCCTGAGCCGTGACCAGGCAAGCTAGCCCTGTCTCTGACGGGTTGATCAAAAAGCAACAGTCTTCGAGATTGCGAAGCATGAAATGTTGATGGCAAACAGGTCGAACCGGTGTCTGGAAAACCTTGCGAATCCGCAGTGCCTTTGAGCACGCTAGGGCGATCAGGACCGGACGCGCGAACGGCCCATTATGACACGGGCAAGTAAGCCCTCCCCAGAGTCCGGATATACGTGTGCAGTCGAGGCTACAGTCAAAAACGTGAAATGCTTGCAAGTCGGGGGGAGTCCATGTACGGATTCACTCCGACAGGGATGTTTTCTCCCCCACAATCAAGTCTAAAGTTTTCGGCTGGCAGGCCGAAATAGCGGACAAGCGTGGAGTTTTGTAACTGCGCCGGGATTTTTGAAAAATCTGCCCTAAAGTTATTCCAGGTGCAGACGATATAAAGTAGGAAACTGGCTTTGTGCCGGTCTGGATAATTCAACTCTCCCAAGGAGAAGATCATGGCATCAGTTATCAATACAAACGTACCGTCGTTAACGGCGCAGCGTAATCTGAGCAAGTCTCAGAGCAGCTTGAACACCTCTCTCCAGCGTCTCTCCTCGGGTTTGCGCATCAATAGCGCCAAGGATGATGCTGCTGGCTTGGCTATTTCCGAGCGTTTTACTTCGCAAATCAAGGGCTTGGATCAGGCTAAGCGCAATGCCAACGACGGGGTTTCCCTGGCGCAAACCGGCGAAGGTGCGCTGTCGCAGATGAGCGATTTGCTGCAGCGTGTTCGTGAACTGGCTGTTCAGTCGGCCAACGCTACGAACTCCCTGACTGATCGTCAGGCTATCAATTCCGAAGTGACGCAGCTTGTTTCCGAGCTGGATCGCTTCTCGCAAACCACCGAATTCAACGGCCAGAAACTGCTTGATGGTTCGTTTGGCTCGGCAACGTACCAAGTCGGCGCCAATGCCAACCAGACCATTACCGCTACGACGGCTAACTTCCGTACCAGTCAGTATGGTTCCTATCAGTTGGGTAACGCGACGACAAATGCCTCAACGATGTCAACCGGTGGTACTACCCAATCTGGGATTATCAGCGCGCTTGCCACCGCTTCGTCCTCAGGTACGGTTGTTACCGGTAGCACGGCAGGTAGCTTGGTGCTGAATGGGGCCATTACTTCAGCAACGGTTGCTGTAGATGGTAACGACTCAGCCAAGGATGTTGCCACCAAGATCAATGCTGCAGGTACGGGTATCAAGGCGGATGCCAAGAACGAGTCGATTCTTACTCTGGCGAACGGCTTCTCTTATTCCTTGGCGGTGACGGGGAATGGCTCGGCTACGATCAGCTTTACGGTTAGCAATAATGACTTGAATGCGGCTGTTGCGGCGTTCAACGACAAGTCCGGTCAGACCGGGATTACCGCCAAGCTGGTTAACAACAACGCGAACATCCAGTTGACCAGTGCTGATGGTTCCGATGTTTACCTGGTGGATAACGGTTCTGCTGCTGGCGGTTCCATCGCGGTGTCTGGCGGGTCGACAATGCAATTGTCCGGCGCCTACAGTACGAGCGGTACCGGCATGCGGATTGGCGGGCAGTTGACGCTGGATTCCGATAAATCCTACTCGGTTCAGGCTTCAGGTTTCGCATTCGGTGCCGGCGCAGTTGCGGCAGGTGTAGCAGCCTCTGGAACGACGGCTTCGGGTTCGACTCTGTCCGCAGTGAGCGGGCTGGATGTAACGACCGTGGCCAACGCCACCAACGCCCTGCGTATCGTTGATAGCGCCATAGCTGCGATCAGCGGCCAGCGCGCCAAGTTCGGTGCCCTGCAAAGCCGCTTCGAAGCAACGATCAGCAACCTGCAGACGACTTCGGAAAACATGAGCGCAGCGCGCAGCCGTATCTTGGATACCGACTACGCGGCAGAAACCGCCAATATGACCAAGGGGCAAATTCTGCAACAGGCCGGTACGGCGATGCTGGCGCAAGCCAACTCGCTGCCGAACCAGGTGCTGAGTCTGCTGCAAGGCTAAATTGGCAGTAGAATGGTAAAGTAACAGTCAGCCCCGGCCAGGCAACAGCCTGCCGGGGCGCTACTCCAAGGAGGGACTGATCATGCAGATTCAACAAACGACAGCGGTGGCTGCGAGTTTGCCTGTGGCATCGGCAACGAACCATGCGGCTGGAAAATCGGCCCCGGAAACCTTGGCAGCCTATTCAGCCAAACCGGTGGAGACTGCAACTCAACAGGCCGTACAGGCTACTTCTTCCGCACCGCAGGATGAGGAAGTGAAAGAAGCTGTGGCCAAGGTCAATGAAATGGTGTCCGGCATGAATCGCGGGTTGGAGTTTTCCGTGGATGAAGACACCGATATCAAGATTGTCAAGGTGGTCGATACGGAATCCCGGGAAGTGATCCGTCAGATTCCCACCGAAGAAGTGGTGCAGATTTCCAAATGGCTGGATAAGTTGCAGGGCATTTTGTTGCGCGAACAAGCTTGAATTTTGTCAGTGGATCGCGGCTGCGGTCCCGGGAGGTGTGGTCATGGCCACGGTTTCTTCGTTAGGCGCAGGTTCCGGTCTGGATTTGGAAAGCCTGGTTAGCAAGTTGATGCAGGTCGAGCAGCAGCCGTTGACCAAGTTGGTAACCAAAGAGGCCAAGATTCAGGCCAAGGTTTCCGCTTTGGGTTCGCTGAAGAGTGCCTTGTCAACGTTTCAATCCAGTGTTCAGTCGCTGACCGATTCGTCCAAATTCCAGCAGGCCACGGCCAGTGTCAGCGATTCCACGATTGCCACGGTTTCTGCAAGCAGCACGGCACAGACAGGTTCCTATAGCCTGGAAGTGGCGCAACTGGCTGCGGCGCACAAGTTGAAATCTGCAGCGTATACCAATACGACCGACGAAATCGGAACGGGAACGTTGTCGATTCAGTTCGGCACTTATAGCGCTGGCGTGTTTACCGCCAACGCCGACAAGCCGGCAGCAACAATCACCATCAGCTCTTCGCAGAATACGTTGTCCGGTGTGCGCGATGCCATTAATGCGGCAGATGCGGGCGTATCGGCTTCGATTGTCAACGATGGCAGCGGCAACCGTCTGGTGTTGACGTCAAGTTCCACAGGTGAATCCAGCAGCTTGCGGATTACAGCCACCGATGACGATGGCAACAATACTGACAACAGCGGCTTGTCCGAACTGATTTACGATGCCTCGACTGGCGGTACTTCCAATATTTCTCAGGTGGTGGCGGCAAAAAATGCCCTGTTCACGCTGGATGGCATGTCGATTACCAAGTCGAGCAATACGGTGACGGATGTCATTTCCGGCATGACGCTCAATCTGTTGAAAAAAACGGAAACCGATTCACCGGTCACCATCTCCATCTCGCGCGATACCAACACCGTAACCAAGGCGGTACAGGATTTCGTCAAGGCTTACAATACCCTGAATGCCAACATCAAGGATTTGGGGCACTACTCCTACAACAAGGATACCAAGGTCGCCGATGCTGGTGCCTTGCAGGGTGAATTTGCGCTGAAGTCCATCCAGACGCAATTGCGCGGTACGCTCAACGGTGTGTTGTCTGGTGGTGGTACCTACACCCGCTTGTCCCAAGTGGGGGTGACTTTCCAGAAGGATGGCACGCTGGCTGTGGATACGGCCAAGTTGAGCACGGCAGTCAAGAATAACGCGGCTGATGTGGCGAGCCTTTTCTCCGCGAACGGTGTTCCCACGGATGCGGGCATTACTTATGCCGGTGCTGGCGACAACACCACAATCGGTAACTACACGGTCAATCTCACCCAGCTTGCTACCAAAGGAACGCTCAATGGCGCGGCGATTACCGTGCCCGTGACCGTCGATTCTGACAATGACAGCCTGAAATTCGAAATAGACGGCGTGCAGTCCAACAGTATTACCCTGTCGCAAGGTTCTTACACCGGCGCGCAACTGGCTGCGGAATTGCAGTCCAAGATCAACGGCGATTCTGCGCTCAAGGCATCCAGTGTGACGGTGGCCGTGACATGGAATTCCACCTCGAACCGTCTTGAAGTCGTATCGAATCGTTACGGCTCGGCCTCGAAGGTCGAGATTACCTCGCTCGATACCAATACAACCTCGACGCTTGGCTTGAGCATGGGCGCAGGTACGGATGGCTTGGATGTGGCCGGTACGATTGGCGGAACAGCCGCTACCGGCAGTGGTCAAACATTGACTTCGACTGAAGGTGCTGCGACGGGGTTGAAGCTAACGGTGCAGGGGACAACGACCGGATATCGCGGTACGATAGCTTTCAATCGCGGTTTCGCCTATCAGCTCAACAAAACGCTGGATAGCCTGCTTTCGACCTCCGGCCCGATTGCCGCGCGTGTCGATGGCTTGAATGCCAGCGTGAAGCAGATCGATTCGCAAATGGAACGCTTGCAAACCCGTTTGGAAGATACTGAAGCGCGTTATCGAAAGCAATTCACGGCACTGGATACGACGGTTGCCACAATGAAATCGACCAGTAGCTATTTAACCCAGCAGCTTGCCAGCTTGGCAAGTTTGTCGGGCTATAGCTCTGGTTGATTAGGCAAGGAGATATGAATGAGCATCGCAGCTCGCAAGGCGCTGAATGCCTATAACCAGAACAGCCTGAATGCAGCAGTAGAAGCTGCTTCTCCTCACCGGCTGATTATCATGCTCTATGAAGGAGCCATCAAGGCGGTGAATCTCGCCAAGCTGCATATGCAAAGTGGCGCGGTAGCCGGAAAGGGAGCTGCCGTTTCAAAGGCAATCGCCATCATCGAAGAGGGCTTGCGCCTTTCCCTGGACAAGGAAAAAGGCGGCGAGCTGGCAGAGAATCTGGATGCACTTTACGATTTTATGGCCCGTGAATTGCTGGAAGGCAATCTTCGCAATGATGAAGCCAAGCTGGATACGGTGCTGCGTTTGCTGACAGATCTGAAGGAAGCTTGGGAGAGCATTGACCCGGCCAAGCAAGTTGCAGCGCAACCGGCCCCGGGCAATGTCCAGCGCGATGAGCAGCCGTTGAGCTATGGGCGCGTCTGATAGTTTTTCTGCCTACGAGGGCGCGCGTTCGCTGGTTTCCGGGTTGCTGGAATTGGCGCGTTCGGAAAATTGGGATGCGTTCACGGAAGCGTTGCCCGAATACATGGCTTGCGTGACGCAATTGCAGGCAGTGGATTGGGCAAGTCTTTCCCTCTCGCAGCAAAAACAGTTGGCAGGAATCCTGGAAGAGTTGAAAATTCTTCAGGATGAGCTGGTTCAGTGCTCCGAAGCTCGCAAAGGCGTGCTTGCTGGCGAGCTGCACAGCCTGCACAACGAGAATAAACTTGGAAAGGCGTACCGCATGTAATTGCCGTGTCCCGTGTGCTCCGGGAAACGGAAGGGGCAATCAATGGACGGCATTGTCATTACTTGGCCACAGCTTCTTTATCTTGGCCTGATTCTGGTTCTTTTCTATGCAGCAGAGTTGCTGCTGTTCTTGCGCAAGTCTTCACAAGGCAAACCCCGGGAAGCACAATTTCGCCGGCAGCTCGAGTCACAGGCGGAAGAGATTGCCGCGCTGCGCCAAGAGATGGAAAGCTTGAAGGTGCGCCTCGCATCTCTCCAAATTCAGCAGATACGGCACGAGCCGCAGGAAGAAGAGGTTCAGACCGGGTTTGTTTCAGAAGCTCTTCATGAAGATGCAACGCCGTATAACCTGGCCATTCGCATGGCCCAGTCGGGTGCGGATGCCGATCAAGTCGCTGCCGGCTGCGGTATTTCGCGCGGGGAAGCTGATTTGATCGTTGCGCTTTACCGTTCCCAAACCTGAGCAGGCCATCATGCTTCCCAGCAACCCCGCAGTGAGTCTGGTTCAGAACTACCTGCGCACCCAGCAAGGGGTGATCGAGGTTGCAAAACCAACCCCCGATCAACTGTTGCTGACGGTGGGCGAGCGCGTCCAAGCGACGGTTACGGACCAATTGCCCAATGGCCGCTTTGCCGTCTTGATCAAGGATCAGTTGCTGGATCTCAATCTGCCACGCAATACCCAGCCCGGCGAGCAACTGGAGTTGGTCGTTGCAGGCAAGGAACCGCGCCTGACCTTCTTGCTTTCCCAGTCGCTGCAAACGGAAATCAAAAATCAACCGGCAGGCGTGGCGCTGAGCCAGACGGCACGGCTGTTGGGCGATCTCGTCGGTCAACAGCAGGTCGGCAACAAGGCTGCGACGGTTCAACAGTCTGCCCCCCTGTTCGAAGACATCCCTCACCCTGAAAAGCTGGCATCACAATTAGCTTCGCGCTTGGCTGAGAGTGGGCTTTTCTATGAATCGCACCAGGCTGAATGGGTTAATGGAGAGCGCCCCCTGCAATCCTTGCTGCGCGAACCCCAAGCCCAATTCGCAGAGCGTAAAGCGCTCGATGCGGCGCAGGTAACGAATGCCGCGAAGCAAATGCAGGTAGCGCAGTTCGGGAATACGGCTTCCTTCGCTTTGCAGGAAAAAGGGGGAGAAACGCTTAAGGCTGAGGTGATGCCTCAGCCGGCGCAATTGCAGGGGCAACCGGAGCAAACGGTAAGGCATATTGTCCAACAACAAGTGCAGTTGCTGGAAAGCCATCCATTGGTATGGCAAGGCCAGGCTTGGCCGGGGCAGACGCTTCAATGGCAACTGGAAGTGGAAAACGAGCGCGAAGCTGGCCAGTCAGAGGGGGAGCCGCAGCGTACCTGGCAAACCCGTCTGGACATGAACTTGCCTCGTCTTGGCGAGGTAGGCGTGGTGGCGACGTTGCGCGGAGGTCAATTCACGTTGCGCTTTGAGGCAAGTAACGAGAATACGGTTTCCTTGCTGCAGCGCAGTCAGTCCATACTGGCTGGCCGGTTTGAGGCGGCGGGTTTGCTGCTGGTCATGAGTCAGGTGCATCATCATGTCGATGAAACCGGGAACTAAAAACGCCAATCGGCAGAAAGCGGTTGCGCTGGCTTATCAGGAAGGCCACGGTGCACCGCGTGTCGTTGCCAAGGGTCAGGGTCTGCTGGCCGAGCGGATTGTCGAGCGGGCTCGTGATGCGGGCGTGTTCGTGCATGAATCGCCAGAACTGGTTTCCTTGTTGATGCAGGTCGATCTTGACCAGCATATTCCTCCGCAGTTGTACCGTGCTGTCGCCGAATTGCTGGCGTTCATTTATCTGCTGGAACAAGGAGGAGAGGCTGTCGCGCCCGATCTGGACGCGCTGTTGACATCCCAGCTCGAAGTCCCTGGAAAACCTCCGGGTAACTGAAGTGCGATCAGGATATGTTGAAACAAAATGCTGGAGCGATCATGCGGCGGTTTTTAACCATGGGCTTTATTTTGCTGCCCTTTTTATTGAATGCTTGCGGCACCTCTTCGACGGTAAAGCAATCGAAAGCGGCAGTGGGTTCGAAGCAGGGGAAACCTGTTTCACTTTCCAGAATAGAGGCCGAAGGCGCCGCCCGCGAGGTGGTGATGTTCGCCTTGGGGCTGCTGGATGTGGGATACCAGTTCGGCGGAAGCAATCCGGAGGCCGGGCTGGATTGTAGCGGCATGGTGCGTTTCATTTACAAGGAAGCTGCGGGGCTTGATCTTCCCCATAACGCTGCGGCGCTGGCGCAGATATCGCAACCTGTTGGGCGTGAGAAGTTGCAGGCCGGAGACTTGGTCTTTTTCAATACGCGCGGTTTTTCATATTCCCATGTGGGAATCTATCTGGGGGACAACAAGTTCGTGCATGCACCGTCCTCTCGCGGGAAAATCCGCGTGGAGTCGCTGGCGACCCCGTATTTTGCCCAGCGCTATGAGGGGGGGCGGACTTTGCTGGCAATGAATGCCCGGTAGGGATTTTGTAAGTGGTAGGGGCGGATGAAATCCGCGAAGGTGGTCGCCGTGTCAGGCGCGGTCGAGCGGGCGGCGTGTGGAGCTGTGCGAAATGCGGCCGTCGGCGCTGTACCCTGTTTCTGCGTCTTGCTCGGCCAGCAGGATGCGCATCAGGTTACGGTTGGCTTCTTCGCGGCCGGAGAGTAGCTGACCGTTGCTTCGGTTGTAGGCGGCTGCTTGTCGTGCCAAATCGATCAGGGTTTTCCAGAGATCAAGCGAAGAGGGGGCATGGGTGGCAAGCCATCCGGCGATGGCGCTGCCATCGTCCGGGATATTGTGGGTTTGCATCAAAGCGAGGCGTACAGCGCTGAAGTTTTCCAGTTCGGCAACCAGTCTGGTCTTGTTGTTTGTGATATCCGAGAGCTGGTCGATGCGTGCGCTCGCGAGAACCTCCTGCTCTTTCTTCAGAAGCGCAACAACCTGCTCCAGGCAGGCGAGTTCATCCTTTAGTGCAGAATGAAGCGCCATGTCCACCATTGATGGTTACTCCTGCAGTAGTTCCTGGACGCTGGCGACGAGTTTGTCGGCGATAGCGTCGGCCCGGATGGAGAATTTCCCTTCAGCAATAGCCTGGCGAATAGCAGAAACTTTGTCGGCATCGAAGGTTGCGGTTGCGCTGCCGGCCTCCATGGCCTGAAGCTTTGCTGCCAAAGGGTTGATGCTGACGCTTTCTTGTTGGGCGCTGTCAGAGGTTTTGCTGGCGGAGGCGCGTCCTGAGGCGGGACGTGCGACTGACCCTGCAAGAGGTTTGGCCGAGTTGTCGATCTTCATGGTATGGCTCCGGTTCCTGATACCGTCGAGTGCATGCACGCGCTATACATTCGCAGTATAACGTGTTTATCGGCCGTGGCGCGGGCTTCTTGAGCCTTGGCGGCAAGTTTTTTTGCGGTTTGTGGTTGGGGTTTGGCGGCGCTTTGTTTATGCTGAAGTCTGGTGCCACAAGGAGTAGATATGGAAACTTACAACACCCCCTTCGGCGAGATTCAGGTCGACCCGGAAACCGTGATTTCTTTTCCGTCCGGCTTGCCCGGTTTGCCGGCTTGCAAGCGTTTCAAGTTGCTGCATGAGGATAAACCCAACCCTCAGGTGATGTGGCTGCAGTCGCTGGATGACATGGCGGTATTCTTTAATGTGATCGACTCCGAAATTTTGGGGTTGAATTACCAGATTACGTTGTCTGATGAAGAATGTGCCGAAATTGACATGCAGGATGGCGATGAGGCCAAGCTTTTGCTGGTTCTTCGACGCAAGGAAGAAGGTAGCTCCGGAATCGAGGCCAATACCCAAGCACCGTTCGTGCTCAATCTGCGCACTCGCAGGGCTTTGCAGAAAACGGGGGTAAGGGCAGACGTCGTATTCAGGAACGTCTGAACTGATTGCGTCCTGGTGGACAGGATGGTTTTGCGCTTGCCGCGCCATACTGTATGATCTGCCTGATTTTGCCAACCGCGCCGGCTTGGGCTGTGCATACCGGTTACAACCTAAGGTTTGTATCCGCGCATGGTTCATTGCCGGCGTAGCGCATCTGGCGCAGTATGGAGCAGCAGTGCATGAAAACGACTTTCCTTGATTTCGAACAGCCGATTGCCGATCTGGAAAACAAGATAGAGGAATTGAGGTTTGTTCAGGACGATACCGCAGTCGATATTTCTGTCGAAATCAGTCATCTGGAAAAGAAAAGCCAGGATCTGACCAAGAGCATCTATGCCAAGCTTTCTCCTTGGCAGATTTCTCAGGTGGCGCGCCATCCGCAACGTCCCTATACGCTGGACTATATTCGCGACATCTTCACCGATTTTGAAGAACTGCACGGGGATCGTGCGTTTGCCGATGATACAGCTATCGTTGGGGGAGTCGCGCGTTTCAATGGCCAGAGCGTGGTGGTGATCGGGCACCAGAAAGGGCGCGATACCAAGGAGCGGCAGTACCGTAATTTCGGCATGCCTCGCCCTGAGGGTTACCGCAAGGCGTTACGCATGATGAAACTGGCCGAGAAATTCAACCTGCCGGTTATCACTTTTATCGATACGCCTGGAGCCTACCCCGGCATCGGCGCTGAGGAGCGTGGCCAGTCGGAGGCAATCGGCCGCAACCTGTACGAAATGGCCAAACTACGGGTGCCGGTTATCTGTACGATTATCGGCGAAGGCGGCTCGGGCGGGGCGCTGGCGATTGCCGTGGGCGACGTAGTGCAGATGCTGCAGTATTCCACCTACTCGGTCATTTCGCCGGAAGGGTGCGCGTCCATCCTGTTCAAGACAGCGGAGCGGGCTAACGAGGCTGCTGAGGCGCTGGGCATTACGGCCAACCGCCTAAAAACGCTGGGTTTGATCGACAAGGTCATTACCGAACCGCTGGGCGGCGCACACCGCAATCCACAGCAAATGATGCTGACCATGAAGAAGTCGATTGCCGACGCGCTTAAATCCTTGCATGAAAAATCTACCGACGAATTGCTTGATGCCCGTTTCGAGCGGCTGATGAGCTATGGCAAATTCAAGGAAGAAACCGCTTGATCTTCCTGAGCGGGTGAGGCAATGCCTTGCCCGCTTTCTTGATCTGTCTCCTGATGCCCGTCTGTGCGTCGGTTTTTCCGGTGGACTTGATTCCGTCGTCCTCCTTCATCTGCTTGCCGGCTTGCGCGAACAACATGGTTTTGCGCTCCACGCGATGCATGTCCATCATGGTCTTTCTCAAAATGCCGATACTTGGGCTGCTTTTGCGCAGGAAACGGCGGCTGCGCTGGGTGTTGATTGCCTGGTCGAACAGGTGAGTGTGGCGAAGGATGGCCGTGGTGTCGAAGCTGCGGCCCGGCAGGCCCGGTATGCGGTGTTCGAACAGCAGGCATGCGATGCCTTGCTGCTTGCTCATCACCGCGACGACCAGTCCGAAACGGTTCTTTTCAATCTGTTGCGCGGCAGCGGCCTGAATGGCTTGGCCGCCATGCCGCATTCCCGGTTTTTGGATAGCGGCGCACGCTTGGTGCGCCCATTGCTGGATGAATCGCGCCAAACCTTGCTGGATTACGCCCGCACTCATTCCTTGCGCTGGATCGAAGACGAAAGCAATGCCGATACCGCCTATGACCGCAATTTTCTGCGTCATCGCATCCTGCCGGAATTGGCTGTTGTATTTCCTGGCCTGAATCAAACTCTGCCCCGTGCCGCAGCCCATGCGGCGGAAAGCGCCGGTTTGCTGGCGGAATTGGCAGAGTTGGATTTGACGCGTTGCGTGGCTGAGGGCGGGTTTGATTTGTCATGTGCCGCGCACCTGTCTGTTGCCCGCAAACGCAACGCGCTGCGGCATTGGCTCGGTCAGGAAAATCTGGTTCTGGATTCCCGTGCATTCGATGATCTGCTGCGCATGATGGAGAGCTCCGGCAGGGATGCCGAACCTGTATTCGTCTGGCGCGACCGGGCGGTTCGCCGCTACCGCAATTACCTGTTCATTACGTCAGCTCACCAAGAGGCGGGGCCGGTGGTTTCCATTACATGGCGAGAAGGGCAAACCTTGGCGGTGCCGTCTTGGCATGGGCGCTTGAACTGGCAAAAGGTAGAGCAGGGAGGGATCGCGGAATCCTGTCTTGTCTCGGCCAATATCGAATTGCGGCCGCGTGCTGGCGGGGAGCGGTTGCGCCTTCATCCTGGTGGTCCGAGTCGACTGGTCAAGCACTTGTGGCAAGAGGCTGGTATTGCGCCATGGCTGCGGGATACGACGCCTTTGCTTTGGCTTGACGGGCAACTCGCCGCCGTTCCCGGCTTGGGTGTGGCTGAAGCATTTTCCTGCGATGGGTGGAGAGCGAGTTGGTGCGCGGATTGATGACGGCAGCTTTTCTTTGCTTGCTGACTGCCTGTGCCATTCCAGTGCTGCAGGTGGCAGAAGTAGCCATGCATGGCAAAAGCGCTTTCGATCTGTATCGGGCTATCATCTCCAATCCAGAAGAGTTGCTGACCTTGACTGGCAGTATCCGGGAACATTACAAGGCCCACGATCCCGCAACGCGGTATGCGGGGCTGGAGAACAAAACCGCAGCAACCAATGGCTGGTTTGACGATGGATGGCTGGCGCTCGATTATATCCGGCTTGGCCCGGCCCCCTGCGACAATCTGCCGCAAGGCTGTTTTTTCGTTGAGCTCAAAAAATTGAGCTTCAGTCAGTGCATTTCCCTCGCGAATCATGACGAAATCAACGGGCTCTATTACCGGGTCGAGCTCAACGGCGACCCGGTCTCAATCGGCGGGCTCAATCACGAAGTCTTGGAAGAATGCAAAATAGCCTTGCCGCTGATGCAGGGCAGGAATGAGATCAAGTACATCTCTTACTGAGGCGCCCCTCTTGTCATTGGTTTGCGCGCAAGTCTGACTGTTGCCACCTCGGCAGGGTTGATGGAGGAGGAGCGGGGCAGGAAATCCTGCTTTCGCTCTTCAAATTCTACAAAGTTGGAGGTGGCCAGTTGTTTGTTATGGCCTGAATGCGGCTTTCAGCGCTGCAATGTGTTCCGGGCCGATTCCGCAGCAGCCACCCACGATGCTTGCTCCGCATGCCACCCAGTCTTGGGCGAACTTGAGGTAGCCCGGTGCGGTCAGGTCGGCGCGGATTTCGTCCAGATCGGCATTGGCTTCGGCATCCTTGCGTTGCGGCGGGAAGGCGTTGGCATAGACGCCGATCTGCAAGTCTGCACCGATTTCTGCCAGTGTCTGGCGTGCGGTGGCGACGGCGGCGGCCATGACTTCCGGTTGGCTGCAATTGAACAGGATGGCTGCGGCACCGAGGGCGGCTACGGCTCGTACGGCATCGGCCACAGTTTCGCCTGAGCGCAGGCGCGGCGTGGCCGGGTTTGCATCCTCGTCATCGAGCGTGAAGGAAATCCACAGCGGTTTGCCGTCGTTGCCGATGGCGGTGCGCACGGCTTGCGCTTCCGCAATCGAACTCAGCGTTTCGGCTTGCCAGTGGTCAATATACGGGCGCAATCCTTGCACCAGCACCGAGAGGATGTCCTGCACCCGGCCTGCGTCGAAAAGGTCGGCGCGGTAGGAGCCGAATACCGGCGGCAGCGAGCCCGCGACCCTGACTGGATGAGGTGCTGCATCGGCCGCCTGACGCGCGAGCTGACCGGCGATTTCGATGAGCCGGCGACCGTCGCTGGCAAAGCGTTCTTCGCCAATATGGAACGGCACCACGGCATAGCTGTTGGTAGTGATGATATCGGCGCCGGCTTCGATGAAGTTGCGATGGGCTTGGGCGACGTATTCCGGCGCTTTGATCAGCGCGAGCGCCGACCATTCCGGCTGGCGGAAGGGGGCACCGATGCGTTTGAGCTCGCGGCCGGTGCCGCCGTCAAGAATCGTGATGGCTTGCTTCATGATTTTTTCCTGTCTTGGTTTTTGAGCCATTCCCGGTCGAGATCGGCCAGATGTTTGAGTTTTTCACCGATCTTGCCTTCAAGGCCGCGCGGCACGGGTTCGTAGAATTTCAGGTTTTCCAGCCCTTCGGGCAGGTAGGTTTCGCCCGCGGCGTAAGCCTCGGGTTCGTCGTGCGCGTAGCGGTAAGCCTTGCCGTAGCCGAGTTCCTTCATCAGCTTGGTTGGGGCGTTTCTCAGGTGTACGGGTACGCTGCGCGATTGGTCCTTGGCGACGAAGGCGCGCGCGGCGTTGTAGGCGTTGTAGCCGGCGTTGGATTTGGGTGCGACGGCGAGGTAGATCACGGCTTGCGCCAGGGCGAGTTCGCCTTCGGGACTGCCCAGGCGCTCGTAGGTTTCGGCTGCATCGTTGGTGATCTGCATCGCGCGCGGGTCGGCGAGTCCGATGTCTTCCCATGCCATGCGCACGATGCGCCGTGCGAGATAGCGCGGGTCGGCGCCGCCGTCGAGCATGCGGCACAGCCAGTAGAGCGCGCCGTCCGGGCTGGAGCCGCGCACCGATTTGTGCAGGGCGGAAATCTGGTCGTAGAACGCATCGCCGCCCTTGTCGAAGCGGCGTGCGTTGAGTGTGAGCGCTTCGTTGAGGAAATTTGCATTGATGGTGTCGGTACCGGCAGCTTCGGCTGCGTTGGCGCTTTGTTCGACGAGGTTCAGGAGCCGTCGCGCATCGCCGTCGGCGTAACCAACCAGCGTATCCAGAGCGGCCTCGTCGAATTGCAGCGCGGGATAGCATTCGGTGCGTGCCCGTTCGATCAGGCTTTTCAGGTCGTCGGCAGCGAGCGGTTGCAGCACGTAGACCTGCGCGCGGGATAACAGCGCCGCGTTGCATTCAAACGAGGGGTTTTCGGTGGTGGCACCGATGAAGGTCACGAGCCCCGATTCGACAAAGGGCAGGAAGGCATCTTGCTGGGCCTTGTTGAAGCGGTGCACTTCGTCGACGAACAGGATTGTGCGTCGGCCGCGCTGGCGGTTGTGCTCGGCTGTGTCCATCGCGGCGCGGATGTCCTTGACCCCGGAAAACACGGCCGAAAGCGGGATGAATTCGGCCTCGAAAGCATGGGCGAAAAGGCGCGCCAGTGTGGTTTTGCCTACACCGGGCGGCCCCCACAGGATCATCGAATGCGGCTGGCCGCTGGCGAGCGCCAATTGCAGGGGCTTGCCCGGAGCGAGCAGTTGGCGCTGGCCGACGACTTCTCCGATCGTTTTCGGGCGCAGGCGTTCTGCCAGCGGCTCGTGAGCCGGCGGCGCGCCGAAAAGGTCACTGCCGGACGACATCGGCGCCCTTGGGGGGAGTGAAACGGAACAAGGCTGCATCCGGTTTGCTGTTGACAACTATCATGCGAAATTCGATGCGCGTGGTCTGGCCAAAGCTGTCTTCCAGTTCCATGCGACGGATTTCCTTGCCGGAAAAGCCGATACGCACGCGGTTGAAGTTATTGTCTCCCTGCCTGGGGATGGCTTCGACCCAATTCAGATTGTCGCGCGACTGCAGCGCTTTCATCCGATAGCGCTTTTCGAGATGGTTGTCTCCGGAAAGCAGCGCAGCCGGGCTGCTGTCGAGCGCCTTGTCGATCTGCTTGACCGTCACCTGGTTGAGGTCGGGATCGTGAAGCCAGACATCCTTGCCGTCGCCCACGATCAGTTGTTCATAGGGCTTGCGGTAGTGCCAGCGGAACTTGCCGGGGCGCTGGATGGCAAAGCTGCCGTTGGAGGTCTGGGTCTTGCCGGAACGGTTGACCACGGTCTGGGTGAACTCGCCCTGCATGGTACGCAGGCTGCCGAGCAGGGCTTGAAGGTCGGTTACGGTGTCGGCATGGGCCGGCAACGCGCAAAGCAACAAGAACAGGGGAAGAAAAAGTCGGCAGAAGCGCATCGGAATTTTCGCAGCCAAAAAGGGAAAGTTTATGCGCTGTCGGCTGGACGGACAATGAGAAACGGGAGCAAATATGGCGAGTTGGCAATCAGAAGAAAATAATCTCGCCTTGCGCGTCGTCTTCCTGGATTTTTTTCGCAAAAGCCTGTTCGCGTACGAGCAGCGTCTGGCTCGTGGTCTTGATGCGGCGGAGCACCACTTTGCCGCTGTCAGGATAGAAACACACTTTGCGGGCACAGGCCCCGCCCAGATCCTGCGCCGTAATGGGGATGTTTTCCACGTGCAGGTAGTTGAGGGCGAATTCCGCGTTGCGGGCGCCCACTGTGCTGGCAACGTTGCTTAACATGGCGGCACCGCCGAATACCTTGGCCACCAGGTGGCGTCTTTCTGCGCCCAAGGCCATTGCGCGGTTGATCAGCAATTCCATCGCGTAATCGCCATAGCGCGCGGTCTTGTCCCATGCAGCTTGCATCGGATCGATGCTGCCGCCGGCCGGGAGCAGAAAATGGTTCATCCCGCCGATGCCGTGCAGTTTGTCGTGAATGCAGACAGCCACACACGAGCCCAGCAGGGTGACAAAGGCCTGTTCCCCTTTCGAGACGCCACATTCCCCCGGCATGAGATTGACCAAGGGGGGGGATGGATGGAATTTGTCCGGGCTTTTTCCGGATGTCGGAGACATCATGCGGTGATTTTTCCTGGGAACCGGGCTCTGGAAGATTACAAGAAACTGCGCGAAGTTTAAAACAAAAACACCGAGCCTTGTGTCTCTTCTTGTTGTAGTTGTTTGGCGAAGGCAATTTCGCGCATGACAAGATCGCGGTTGGTTCCCGTGATGCGCCGGACAAATGCTTCACCATTGGCGGGAAAGAAGTAGGCCTGCCTGGCGAGTGGTCCGCCAAGATCTTGGGCCATGACCTGGATTCCTTCGATCTCCAGATAGCGTCGGGCAAACTCGGCATTGCGTTCGCCAATCAGGCTGGTGCTGCCAGCCAGTACTGCGCCGCCACCGAAAAGCTTGGCACAGAGGTGTTCACGCCTGGCCCCCAACGCGATTAGTTTGTTGATGAGTAATTCCATGGCGTGATCGCCATAACGCGCAGCTTTGGCCCAGCCAGCATGGGTTGGATCGATATCGCCGCTGTCCGGTAGCAAGAAATGGTTCATGCCGCCGATACCTGTATCTTGATCCCAGATGCAAGCCGCTACGCAGGAGCCGAGTAGCGTTGTAAATCCCGTTTCGCCTCGCCCGGCCTGAAATTCACCGGGCATCAGGCTGATGAGCGGTAGTCGAAAGCGCGGGTCTAGGTAGGCGCCGCGTTTGGCTTCACCCTGTTCTTGCCGCTTGTTCATATTGGGCCACGCTGGCGAGTTCTTCGAGGGAAAGGATGTTGCCGAGATCGAGCAGGATCACGAAGTGCTGATCAAGGTTGGCGATGCCGGTCATGAAATCGGTGCGGATGCGTGCACCGAGACGGGGAGGGGGCGCGATGGCTTGGGCCGGGATGTCGATGACTTCCGAGACGGCATCGACGACCAGCCCGACATCGAGCTGCTGCTCGTTCTGCTCCAACTCCACGATCACGATGCAGGTGTGCTTGGAAACCTGCGAGAGCGGTTTGTCGAAGCGTACCGCCAGATCCAGCACCGGCACCACGGCACCGCGCAGGTTGATCACGCCGCGAATATAGGGCGGCGTGAGCGGGATCTCGGTAATGCC
>NZ_FOVE01000039.1 GCF_900115065.1 Formivibrio citricus
CCGATCTCCTCGCCAAATCGCGAATCCCCGAGCGCAAAGTTGCCGTTGGTCGCTCGGCGAATCGCATCGACCATGCCCGGTTCAAGTTGATAGCGAAACAGCTCGCGATACGCCGCCTGTCGCGCCGCCGGATCGGTTCCGAGCGCACAATACAGCTCATGCGGTTCGATCAGAAGATCGTCCTCGCCCTGCGCATTGACCCGATAGCTCGACCAGCGGTATTCCGCCGGATGCTCGACCATCCCGGCGCGCACCGGGTTCAATTCGATGTAGCGCTGACAAGCCAGCAGATAGCCCTCGTCCTGCGTCAGACACGACCGGAAACGCCCTTCCCACAATGAACCGGAACGCCGATAGCGGCGATTGACGTATTGCACATACCGCTGCCCCAGGGCTTTCATCAGCGCCGCGACGCCGTCGCCGGATTCCGACGACACCAGCAGATGCACGTGGTTGGTCATCAGCACATAGGCATGAATCCGGCACCGGTTTTTTCCTGCGTAGTCTTTCAGCCACTCAAGGTAGAAGCGGTAATCTTCGTCGGCGAAGAAGCAGGCTTGGCGGTTGTTGCCGCGCTGGATCAGGTGCATCGGCACATTCGGCAGCGACAGGCGTGGGCGGCGGGGCATCGGGGACTCCGGTAGCGGGGAAACGTCTCCCACTCTACCAGAAAACCATCACAGGAAACCGTGGTCTGTCCCCTATTAATTGATGCGGTCGAGATGCGTGATGCTGCCTTGGGCGTTCTGGTTGCGGGCGGTGGTAGAGGCGACGGTCAGGTCGCGGCCGGCGCTGACGTTGAGGCGGGTTTGGGCGGCAGTGATGCCGTTGTCCATGAGGGCGCGGTACTGGGCTTCGTCGCTGGCGTAGCCGTCCAGAAAGCGCCGGCCGGTGAGCTGGGCGACCTGTTCGCGGATCAGGCGTTGTTCGTAGAAGCCGTCGCCCAGGCGTTGTTGGCTGATGCCGGGAAAGTCAGCCACCCGGTGCGTTTCGCGTCGCTCAACGGCACACCTACGCCAAATCTATTGCGCCGTACGCGGTTCTACAAATTAAATAGGTTTAAATAAAAAACAATCATCATCGCACTCCACTTGACGAACACGCTTCTTAATTCCACCCTCACCCACATAGATCCAGCCATCAAACGAATCACATGGGATATAACAACGAATTCCGTTTTTCAATGCCGCACCAACAATCCGTTTTAAAACTTCCGCATCAGATAATTTATATCTATACAACTGCAACAATTGAGAAGCACCACCTCGAACAGGGCAATATACACAAACGCAATCCAATACGGATGCATCCAACTCTTCATTCAAAGAATTAAATTCATCAACTTCAAAAACCTTGACCATATCAATCGAACAGCCAAAAATATCAGATACAAAATCACCCAGCAGAGAGAGTGCGCATTGATCAACCAATAAAATATCTATCATTTTTTTATCGCCTTAAATACCACAAGTGCCGCAGCTTTTGTTTCAGCGGAAACGCCCATATTCTTCAATAAGGAAATAGGGGACAGACCACAATTTCTTATCACAACAAGCCAAGAGACTCTGGCTCTTCCCGCTTTCTCGTCCGCCCCGACTGGCCCGGTTGGGCGCGCCGCCCTAGCATGCGGCCGATCTCCTCGCAAAACCGCGAATCCCCGAGCGCAAGGTTGCCGTTGGTCAGTCGGCGAATCGCATCGACCATGCCCGGTTCAAGTTGATAGCGGAAACGTCTCCCACTCTACCAGAAAACCATCACAGGAAACCGTGGTCTGTCCC
>NZ_FOVE01000010.1 GCF_900115065.1 Formivibrio citricus
CGGATTCGGACACGCCCGGCGGGACACGATTGGTGATCAGGTCCATCAGGAAGGCTTCTTCACCCTTGGGCGGGTTGCGCAGCAGGAAGGCGACCGCGGCAGTTTGCGTCGGGTTCAGCGGCAGCGGCGGGATGCCCATGGCGGCGCGTTCGGCGGCATGCTTGCGGTAGGCATCGAAAATGACGGATTTGCTCTTGGCGTCATCCATCGGGATGCTGACCGGTGCGCTGCCCTTGGCGGCGGCGCCTTTGCCCTTTTGGGCAATCGCTTCCTTGGCTTCAGCTTGCGAGGTGATCGCGATGGTGGCGGCTGCGGTGGTGGCGGCACTGCGGATGATGAAACTGCGACGGTTTAGCATTTCTTCATTCCTCCTACAGGATTGAATAAAACTTTTTGATAACTACTTTTTATTTAGAACCGGAACAACTGTGCCGGTGTTTGCGCCAATACGATCTTGCGTTCCGCCGGATCGGGCAGCCAGCTATCCAGCTGCTTGCGCATCGCCGGATAGGTGATCGTCTTTTCAAACGCGGTATTCGGCCAGTCGCTGCCCCATACCAGTCGATCCAGGCCAAAGGTTTCTTTCAATAACGGAATGGCGGCCAGTGCTGTCGCTTCACCCGCTCCGCCCTTGCCATTGCGATACGCCCCGGAAATCTTGACCCACACCCGCCGGGTTTGGGCCGTGGACAGCAAATAGCGGAAGCCAGGATCGTTCACGCCCAATTTGCCATCGGGCCGGCCGAAGTGATCCACAACCACCTTGACCCCGGCTTTGAGCAAGGGCTCCATGACCGCTTTCAGATCCTTCGCCTCGCGATGTATTTCCACCTGCCAATCCAGCTTGACCAGATTGGCCAGGAAGCGCGGCCACGGTCCGCTGGTAAAGTCAGGGATACGCACGCCGCCAACCCAGTTCAGGCGGATACCCACCACGCCGGCTTGGGCCATTTCAATCAACTCCGCCACGGGAATATCCGGATTCACGACGGCGATGCCGCGCAGCCTCCTCGGCTCGGCTCGCAGCGCTTCCAGCATGAAACTGTTGTCGGTACCGAGAAAACTCGGCTGAACCAGCACCCCATGCGTCATGCCGTTGGCATCGAGCACCTGCAAGTAATCCGCGAGCGTCGCATCGTAGTCGGGGGCATAGCGCCGGACATTGGCCAATTTCAAACCGCGTTTGAATACGTGGGCATGCGTATCGATGGCCATCTCTCCGGAGCCCATCAGGGAGCTTGCGCATCCCGGCAAGGTCGAAATGGCTGCCGTACCCAAAACCCCAAGACCAAACGCTCGACGACTGATCTGCATAACTCGTTCCTCTCAAAAGATTGGTTACGGAAACGCTGAACAATTGCTGCGAAGGCGCATGGCTGCGTCGCGCGGTGCTCGAAATCCTCATGTATTTGCACATACATTGCGGTTTCTGCGCTCCGGGCTCCTTGCCCTGCGCCTTCTCGCCGACTTGTTCAGTCGCCTCCTTAGCGGATTTCTACGTGATAACGGAAATGGCTGGCCAAGCCACAGTAACGACGCCACTCCAGCGGTTGCTGGTCATACCCGAATGCCACGCGCTCCACCGTGATCACCGCCGTGCCCTCGGCGATCTGCAGCAGCTCGGCATCCTTGGCGCCGACCGGCTCGACGGTCAGATACTCTTGAGCCGAGGCCACTGCACAGCCAACGCGTTCTTCGTAAAAGGGGTAAAGCAGGTTGCCGAATTCGCTCAAGGGAATATCCAGCAGCGCCGAGAATTTTTCCTTGGGCAACCAGATGGATTCGGAAAGGAGGGGGCGCTGATTGATCAAGCGCACGCGGGTCAAATGGATGACGGGAGAACCAGCCGTGATATTGAGCCCTTGCGCGACCTGCGCCGGCGCTTCAACGACCTCACGGTTCAGCACCCGCCCTTCCGGAGCCAGCGGTTCGCCGGTTTCACTCTGGAAACGGAAAAAACGGAACATCGCATTGTCAAAACTGGCCCGCCGCACGAAAGTTCCCCGCCCCTGGAAACGTTCCAGCACCCCTTCCGCTACCAGTTTGTCGACAGCCTTGCGCACGGTGCCGATCGATACGCCGTAATGACTGACCAACTCGGCTTCGGTCGGGATGGCCTCGCCGGGACGCCAGCGATTCTCGGCAATGTTGGCCGCCAGCTCATCGCGGAGCCTTTGGTAGAGCGGCAGACGGTCGTCGTTGGAGAAGGTGAATGTCATGGCATCAAATTCATATATACGAATATATGTTATTATTGCCACAACTCGGAGCGAGGGTCAACGCCTGTCGGTGACGCGCAATCGGGAATTATCTGCGACCGGATGAGCAGCAGCCTCCAACCGGATCAGGGGCTTGAGCCTTGCAGATTCAAACCCTGACGTGACAAGCTACCGGAACAGACGGGCGGTTTGGGGAACTACGGATTTGAGCGGGCATCCTCGCGAATTTTCAACGCAAGGCCGCAAACTCGGGTGGGATTCAATCGTGACAGCAATGATCATCGTGGCAATCGTCGTTTCAATCGCCCTCGGCTATAAAACCGGGATCAACACCGGCTTGTTTGCGATTGCTTTTGCTTATCTGATTGGATGTTTTGGCCTGAATCTTGAACCGTCGACCGTCATTTCATTCTGGCCACTGCATATTTTCTTCATCATCTTTTCGGTCTCGGTCTTCTACAACTTTGCCATTGCCAACGGAACGCTGGAAAAGCTGGCCGGCCACTTGATCCTGCGCTGCCAGAAACATCCTCATTCGCTGCCTTTCGCCGTGTTCTTTTCCGCCACACTGATCGCCGGAATGGGGCCGGGCTTTTACACCGTATTGGCCTTCATGGCGCCGCTGACCCTGATGCTTTGCGACAAAACGGGGATGAGCCGGGTTCTGGGCGCCATGGCCGTCAACTACGGCGCACTGGCCGGCGCCAACTTGATGACCAGTCAGAGCGGGATCATCTTCAGGGAGCTGATGCAGTCTGCCGGAGCCACGCCGGAAGCGGCCTTCATCAACGCAACCGGCATTTTTGTCGTGACGCTCGTCATTCCCGTCGTTGTCATCACGGGCTTTTTTGCTTTATCCGGGAACAAAGACCGGGTGATTTTTGAAGCGGGCAAACCGGCGCCGTTCGATGCCCAACAAAAAACCACCCTGGCTCTTGTTTCAGTCATGCTGGGAATCGTGCTTCTGGTTCCGGTCCTGCACATGCTGGTTCCCGGCAACCCAGGCATCACTTTCATTTATTCGAAGATGGATATTGGCCTGGTCGCGGCGATCTTTTCCGTGATCGCGCTCTTGCTGAATCTGGCCGACGAGAAAAAAGTTCTTTCGATGGTGCCATGGAGCACCCTGATCATGATCTGCGGGGTCGGCATGCTGATATCGATCGCCATTGAGGCCGGCTCCATCGAGATGCTGTCCGGCTGGATCGGATCGCATCTTCCTGCCGCCATCATCCCGCTGGCGATGTGCCTGATCGCGGCGATCATGTCGCTCTTTTCAAGCACGCTGGGCGTTGTCACGCCGGCGCTCTTCCCGATTGTGCCGGCCATTGCGGCAGCGTCAGGCCACAGCGAAATGCTGCTGTTTGCCAGCATCGTCGTCGGCGCCCAAGCTTCGGCAATCTCGCCGTTTTCCTCGGGCGGAAGCCTGATTCTTGGCGCCAGTACTTCCGAAGAATGCCGCACCCGATTGTTTCCCGAACTGCTTTTCAAGGCCGTCCCCATCGGGTGGCTCATGGCAATTACGGCGACGCTGGTTTTGTCCCGATTCGGCTAAATCAGCTCCGCTGACGACGGAAACGCCAGGTCATGTCATCCGACTGCGCAGCCTCAAAACCGTACCCTTCCAGATCGAAGCCCTTGAGCTGCTGCGGGTCTTCCACACCGTTGAGCGCCGCCCAGCGCACCATCAAGCCGCGCGCCCGCTTGGCATGGAAGCTCACGATCTTGTATTTGCCGCCCGACCAGTCCTCGAACACCGGGGTGATCACCGGGCAGGCAAGCCGGCGCGTGTTCACCGCCTTGAAGTATTCGTTGGAGGCCAGGTTCACCACCACGCCGGGATTCAGTGCGTTGATCGCATCGGTCAGGGTATCGCCCCAGAAGGCATACAAATCCTTGCCGCGCGGGTTGGGCAGTGCCGTACCCATCTCCAGCCGATAGGGCTGCATCAGGTCGAGCGGGCGCAGCAGTCCGTAGAGGCCGGAAAGGATGCGCAGATGCCGGTTCAGGTAGTCGATCCTGGCCGCTTCGAGACTGGCCGCGTCCAGCCCTTCATAGACATCGCCCATGAACATGAACAGCGCCTGCTTGGCGTTCTGCAGATTGAATTCCGGGCTCCAGCCCTGATAGCGCTCATAGTTGAGGCGCGCGAGCTTGTCGGACAAGCCCATCAGTTCAGCGAGTTCCTGCGGGGCTTTCTGCTTGAGAAGGCCGACCAGCCCGGCAGAGCGGTCGAGAAAATCGGGGCGGGAATGGTCGGAAACGGGCGGGGGCGTCGTGGTGTCGAGCGTCTTGGCGGGGGAAATCAGCATCAGCATGGCGGGCTCCGGCGATCTGTCATGCCCCGATCATAACGCCGGTGCCGCCATGAAAAAACCGCCTGAGCAAGGCGGTCTTTCGGTCAGTGCGGTTTCGCGTAGATGGCAGACGGGTCTTTGAGTACCGGATCGGTCACAACCCACTCGCCGTCCTTGAACGCGCGGTAGAAACAGCTTTCGCGCCCGGTATGGCAGGCGATGCCGCCCTCCTGTTCGATCAGGTAGATCAGCACATCGCCATCGCAATCGATGCGCATCTCGTGCACGCGCTGGAAATGGCCGGACTCTTCACCCTTGTGCCAGAGCTTCTGACGCGAGCGCGTCCAGTAATGCGCCGTGCCCTTCTCCGCCGTCAGCGCCACGGCTTCGCGGTTGGCATAGGCGAACATCAGCACGCGCCCGGAGGTCTTGTCCTGCGCAATCACCGGCACGAGGCCGGCACTGTCGAATTTGATTTCATCAAGCCAGGTCATGGGCAAAACCTTCACCACAGAGTCACAGAGACACGGAGAAAATATTGAGGGAGGGTTTTCTCCCCTTCTCTGTGTCTCTGTGGTTCAAAGAATTTACAGGCGAACTTCGATGCCGGCGGCGCGCATCGCTTCCTTGGCCTGGCGCACCGTGTACTCACCGAAGTGGAAGATGCTCGCTGCCAGCACCGCATCGGCGTGGCCTTCGATCACGCCATCGACGAGATGCTGCAGGTTGCCGACGCCGCCCGAGGCGATCACCGGGATATCCACGGCATCGGACACCGCGCGGGTCAGCGGCAGGTTGAAACCGATCTTGGTGCCGTCGCGGTCCATGCTGGTGAGCAGGATCTCGCCTGCGCCGTAGGCCTGCATCTTTTTCGCCCACTCGACGGCATCGAGTCCGGTGTGTTTGCGTCCGCCGTGGGTGAATACTTCCCAGCGCAGCGGCTCGCCGGGCAAGCTGACCTGCTTGGCGTCGATCGCGACCACGATGGCCTGCGAACCGAAGCGGGCCGCGGCATCGCGCACCACTTCGGGGTTGGTCACGGCCGTGGTGTTGATGCTGACCTTGTCGGCACCGGCATTGAGCAGGCGGCGCACGTCGTCGACCTTGCGCACCCCGCCGCCGACGGTCAGCGGAATGAACACCTGCGAGGCAACGGCTTCAATCACGTGCAGGATCACATCGCGCTCATCCGAGGATGCAGTGATGTCGAGAAAAGTGACCTCGTCCGCGCCCTGATCGTCGTAGCGCTTGGCAATCTCGACCGGATCGCCCGCATCGCGCAGCTCAAGGAAATTAACACCCTTGACCACGCGACCGGCAGTGACGTCGAGACAGGGAATAATGCGTTTGGCCAGTGCCATGGAAATTCCTGAAAAGCTATTCACCACAGAGGCACAGGGAAAGGGAGAAAACCGGAAGAACCCAAGAGTTGAAAAAACTCCCGATTCTGGTTTTCCTCCTGCCCTCTGTGCCTCTGTGGTCCAAAAAATTTAGGCAGACAGCTGGTCGGCCAGATCCTGTGCGGCCTGGAAGTCGATCGTGCCTTCGTAGATCGCGCGGCCGGTGATCACGCCTTCGATGCCTTCCTTCTCCACGGCGCACAATGCCTTGACGTCGTCGAGGTTGGTCAGGCCGCCCGAAGCGATAACCGGGATCGTCAGCGCCTGCGCGAGCTTGACCGTGGCTTCGATGTTCACGCCGGAGAGCATGCCGTCGCGGCCGATGTCGGTGTAGATCACGGATTCGACGCCGTAATCCTGGAAGCGCTTGGCGAGATCGATCACGTCATGGTCGGTGACCTTGGCCCAGCCGTCGGTCGCCACCTTGCCGCCCTTGGCATCCAGCCCCACGATGATGTGGCCGGGGAAGGCGTCGCAGGCTTCGTGCAGGAAGCCCGGCTGCTTGACCGCAGCGGTGCCGATGATCACGTAATCGATACCGGCATCAAGGTATTGCTCGATGGTTTCCAGGCTGCGGATGCCGCCGCCCAGTTGCACCGGGATTTCACCGTCGATTTCCTTAAGAATGCCCTTGATGGCATTCAGGTTCTTCGGCTTGCCAGCAAAGGCGCCGTTCAGGTCGACCAGATGCAGGCGACGCGCGCCCTTGTCCAGCCAGTGAGCGGCCATGGCGGCGGGTTCTTCGGAAAACACGGTCGCGTCTTCCATCAGGCCTTGGCGCAAACGTACGCACTGGCCGTCCTTCAGATCAATGGCAGGGATAATCAGCATGATGGTTCAGGCAATCAGATAAATGATTGATAAAAAAGTGGAACGGATCAGAAGCAACCATTCCAGTGTACGAAATTTTCCAGGAGTTTGAGGCCCGCATTGTGGCTTTTTTCCGGGTGGCACTGGATGGCAAAAATATTGGCCCGCGCCACGGCCGCAGCAAAGCGGTAGGGGTAGGCACTTTCGATCACGGCGATATCGTCCGCCGGGACGAAATGGTAGCTGTGCACGAAGTAGAAGCGCTCGCCGTCGGGGATGCCCGCCCAGAGCGGATGATCCTTGAGGATGAACATCTCGTTCCAGCCCATGTGCGGCACCTTGAGCTTCTGGCCGTGTTCGTCGTGCATCTTGTCGGCCGGGAAACGGATGACCTTGCCCTTGAACACACCCAGGCCCGGCGTATCGCCTTCCTCGCTGAATTCGAACAGGAGCTGCGCACCGACGCAGATACCGAGGAACGGCTTGGTTTTGGCGGCATCGAGCACGGCCTGTTTCAAGCCGCGCGCTTCGAGCTCGCGCATGCAGTCGGGCATCGCGCCCTGACCGGGGAACACCACCTTGTCGGCAGCGGCCACAACCGCCGGATCGGCGGTGAGGATGATTTCGGCGGCATCGCCCGCCACATGCTCCAGCGCCTTGGTTACCGAGCGCAGGTTGCCCATGCCATAGTCAACGACAGCAATTTTCATCTCAGCCTGCCAGTGTGCCCTTGGTGGAAGGCATCATGCCTGCCATGCGTTCGTCGAATTCCACGGCCATGCGCAGCGCGCGGCCAAAAGCCTTGAATACCGTCTCGGCCTGATGGTGCGCATTGTCGCCACGCAGGTTGTCGATGTGCAGCGTCACGGCAGCGTGATTGACGAAACCGCGGAAGAACTCGCCGAACAGCTCGGTATCGAACTGGCCGATTTTCTCGCGCTTGTATTCGACTTCATGCACCAGACCGGGACGGCCGGACAGGTCGACCACGACGCGGCTCAGGGCCTCGTCGAGCGCCACATAGGCATGGCCGTAGCGGCGTACGCCCTTCTTGTCGCCGAGCGCCTTGGCAAACGCCTGGCCGAGCGTGATGCCGATGTCCTCCACCGTGTGGTGCGCATCGATATGCAGATCGCCGCTGGCCGCGATCTCCAGATCGAACAGGCCGTGGCGCGCGATCTGGTCGAGCATGTGGTCGAGGAACGGCACGCCGGTATCGAATTTCGACTGGCCGGAACCATCCAGATTCAGCGTGACGGTGATCCGGGTTTCCAGCGTATTGCGGGTAACGGTAACTTGGCGCATGGCTTTTTCAAAACGGAAACGGCCGCAAACGCGGCTAAGCCCTGATTGTCCAACAGAATTCGTGTGGCGTGAAGCCAAATATAAGGGTTATCCCCGAGAAATGGCTTGTGACTTCCCGGCATTGCAAAACCCTCTGCATAAAATTTCGGCATGGCCTCAAGTTTTTGAGCTGACAGCCGATCTTACGATAGCGATCCCTGTCATTGGGATGGCTTTACACGTTTGCGAGACATAAGCTGCCATGCAGATCCAGACCAACGTGCCGTCGCTGTTTGTTCAGCGCCAGCTCGAAAAATCCTCCGAGGGGCTCAATACGAGCCTTCGGCGGTTGTCGTCCGGACTGCGCATCAATTCCGCGAAAGACGATGCCGCCGGACTGGCGATCAGCGAGCGCATGGATTCGCTGATACGCGGCAACACCCAGGCGCGCCGCAACGTGAACGACGGTGTTTCCCTGCTGCAGACCGCAGAGGGCGCCATGCAAACGGTAACGGACAGCATCCAGCGCATTCGCGAGCTGGCCGTGCAGGCCGCCAACGCCACCAACAGTTTGGGCGACAAACAGGCCCTGCAGCAGGAAGCCAACCAGCTCTTGCAAAACATCGACCAGATCGCCGGCCAAACCGAATTCAACGGCGAAAAAATCTTCTCGCAAAACCGCAACAGCCTGAGCGGCACCGCCGCCGAACGGGCCGTACTCGATGGCTTGAAGCTGGGCTGGCTCGAAGAATCCGTCGAGCGCATCCAGACCTATTACGGCATCACGGGCGACAACGCCGCCACGCTCGAAATCGTTCTGACGCCACCAGTCGGCTCCGGGCTCACCTCCTCGCCCGGCGGCGTACTGGCCGCGGTCGGCAGCCTGACCGGCACAGCCGACGGACAGGGCCGCACGCTCAATCCCTTCCTCTATGTTGACATGGCGGATTTCACCCCGCCCAACCTGCCCGACGGCGGCAGCGCGCCGATCTACAACGACCGGATCATCGCGCACGAGATGGTGCATGCCGTCATGGGCCGATCGATGAATTTCAACAGCGTGGGCGCACTGCCAAGCTGGTTCAAGGAAGGCGCGGCCGAATTCATCCACGGCGCAGACGAGCGCCTGAGCACGGATTACAACGGCGGCGCCGGCCTGGCAACGATCCTCACGGCATTCGGCAACGACGATGTATCGGCCAGCGCCGGCTATTCGGCAGGCTACGCCGCAGTTCGCTACATGCACCAGAAGATCAAGGAAGCGGGCGGGGACGGCATCAAGGACATCATGGTCTACCTGAACCAGAATGCCGGTTCCGATCTCTCCCAAGCCCTGACCAATGCGAGCAGTGGCGCTTTTGCCGATCTGGCGGGCTTCAAGGCCGATTTCAATGCCGATGCCGGAGCATTCATCGGCGGCATGAACCTGACCAACTCCGACACCGGCGCCATCGGCGGATACGACACCGATCAGGGATCGGTCCTCTCGGCCAAGGATATTCTTCTGGATCGCGGCGACACCATCGCCGAAACGCAGGTCGACGGCTTCGCGCTGGATTACCAGAGCGTGGGCGGCGTGGACCGGAAGAGCTTTGCCCTGCAGGTTGGCGCCAAGAGCAACGAAACCATTACGGCCTCGATCGCAGCCATGAACGTCTCCGCGCTGGGAATCGACAGCGTCGATCTCGTCAACCTGCCGCAGTTTGCCCTGTACGACCTCGACAAGGCGCTGGATTTCGTCAGCAAGCATCGCGCGGAAATCGGTGGAGCCCAATCACGGCTGGAAAGCACCGCCGCCCAACTGGAAACGTCCATCGAAAGCCAGTCGGCCGCCCGTTCGCGCATCCGCGACGCGGATTACGCCACCGAAACCGCCTCCCTCACCCGGCAGAACATCCTGCGGCAAGCGGGCACCGCGATGCTGTCGCAAGCCAACAGCATGCCCAACCTCGTCCTGCAACTGCTCCGCTAACCCGCTTTCTTGCCGCGGCGCGGGCCGGTTTTCTGCCGCGCCCGCAACGCCGCCCCGATGCCTTTCCTCGCCCAGTCGCAAAGCTCATGCGGGGTTTCCAGCGCGTAATCGGGCAAGGGATAGTAGGACATTGTCGATACCGAACCGTCCTTCATCGGATAGGTGAACGGCTGCAAGCCTTCGGCCTCGAACGCCGGGCGGCTGGTGTCGTCCACCTTCACGAACAGCACGTCGTCCGCGACGATGGCGAAGAACACCTCGTCGCAATACAGCCCGTAGCCACCGAACATGGCCTTGGCGCGGATTGAGCCGAGCGGGGCAAGTTGCTCGATCAGCCAGTCGAGGTATTCGTTACGGCGCGCCATGTTTATTTTCCTTTCTGGTTGAAAACACTTACCTGCTGCCAATCCAGGCCAAACCGGGCCAGATATTTTCGCAGCCGATCCGCATCGTTGGGTTGTTTTTTGTCTTTGCGCGAACAGGCAAACAATTTGCGACCTGCATCGGACAAACTGGTCGATTCGCGGCATACGCTCAATACCCCTTCCAGTTGAATCCGGTCAAAGACATCCAGCTCTGCCGCGGCATCCCCCAGTAGCTCAGCCAGGGCATCTGCTTTGCCTGGTAGCCGCCAGTTGGCCTGCAGCCGTTCAATTTCATCATCCACCACCGCCGTGGTGATTCGCCCGGACTCAGCCAAGGTAGCCATGCGGCTGACCGAGGCCGAGAGCTCCCGGAAATTACCGCTCCAGCAGGCTTGAGTGGTGGTGGCAAACGCCAGATAGCGTAGCCGGGCTTCGGTATTGAAACGCACCTGTTCCCCCTGCTCGCGCGCGAACCGTGCCAATTCGAATTCAATATTTGGCTCGATATCTTCACTGCGCGCAGCCAGCCCCGGTAATTGGTAAGTCCATAGATTGATCCGTGCAAACAGGTCTTCGCGGAATTTCCCTTCGGCAACCCACTGGCGAAGGTCACGGCAGGTGCCGGCGATCAACTGGAAATTACTGCTGGCCTCGCGATCCGAGCCAAACGGGAAGAAACGCTTTTCCTCGATGGCCTTCAGCAGCATGGCTTGTTCATCCAGTCCCAATTCGCCGATTTCATCCAGAAACAGCACACCGCCATCAGCAGCGCGCAGCAAACCGGCCCGTTCATTCGCCGCGCCGGTAAAAGCGCCTTTGGCATGTCCGAACAGCGCAGACATTGCCGCATCGCCGCGCAAGGTAGCGCAATTGACTTCTACAAACTCGCCGGCAAGTTGCCGGCGCTGGCGCTTGAGCTCATACAGTCGCCGCGCCAGAAACGATTTGCCCGCGCCGGTCGGCCCAATCAGCAACAGTGGCGCTTTCGAGCGCACCGCTACACGTTCGATTTCCTCAATCATCCGGTTGAAAGCCGCATTGCGCGTGGCGATCCCCGACTTGAGAAAAGACACCGTTTCAGCCTGCTCGCGGGCAAACCGCTGGGCTATTTTGTCGTAACGGGACAAATCCAGATCAATGATCGTCGCCGTCCCCAGCGTCTCCCCTCGCCGTTTGACGGGCGGGGAAGTCTGGATCAATCGCGCAGGCAAGTAGCGCGATTCTGCCAGCAGGAACCAGCAAATCTGCGCCACATGCGTCCCGGTGGTGATGTGGATCAGGTAATCCTCGTTATCCAGATCAAACGGATAAGTCGCTGCAAAATCATGCAGCAGGCTATACACCTCTTCGAAATCCCAGGGGTTTTGCAGCACCACCTCTCGCGGCTCGATCGTGGTTTCAGGGGATACCTGAGCAATATCCAGCGTAATCCGCGATACCAGCCCCCGGCTGCGCTCATCGTGCAGCAGCACCAAACGGTCGACGATCTGATCTTCCTGCTGGCACAGGCAAACCGTAGGCCGCCACTTGCTCCATCGCTCCGCCCCTTTCCCCACGTAATCGAGCACGGTGCCGACAAAGCCGATCACCACCGTTTTGCGCATTTTGACTTATCCAAAAAGATAAACAACGATTTTATCGTATCAGAAAGATGACAATTGCGATAACCAAAAATTCCAGAATCATTATGCAATATCTATTTTTTATTGTTGTTTTTCAATGAATTACACATTCAATTCCCTCCAGTGCCTTTCTCTGGCACGCCTCTCGCTATTTATGATTTGCCGCAAAACTGCAGTCGCCCACGGTCCGGGGCTCAAAACCCCCGACGGTGCGCAAAAGCCGGACAAATCTGTTGCCGATGCGCATGCCGCACTGCCAAAGAAACGGTACCGACGTTGCTGGTGCTTTGCCTGGGTTCGATTCCCGGAACGTCGCCTTCGATAGCTCAATGGGTAGAGCCTCCGCCTAATAAGTGGACTGTCGCGGGTTCGAGTCCCGCTCGAAAATTGCCTTGTAACGGCAAACATGGACGCAGTAAACCCGCCGGTGTGGCGCTTGCGCCACCGTCGATCCGGTCCGGCTTCAACGCCGGGTGATTGGCAGAATTGGCAAGATGGAATGGCCCCGAACCTTGGTACGGGACAACCAGGAAATCAAGCCCGTTCCCCCTCTTGCCCCGCGGCAAAGCCCGCCGGATCGATGCCCGCCGGCAATTATGAAGAGGTCAAAAAATGATTATGTTCAAACGATTGGTCATCAAGAAAAATCAGCGCGGATTGTTGCTGCGCGATGGCGACTTTGTCCGCATCGTCGAGCCGGGTGTTTTCCGTGCATTCGATCCGTTCAACCGCTATGGCATGGAGGTGTTTTCGCTCAACGATCCGCTGTTCAATAACCCGTTGGCCGATTACCTGCGCCAGAATGAATCCGGCGTACTGGATCAACACTTCCTGCGCATGGATTTGAGCGAAGACGAAGTCGGCTTGCGTTATGAAGACAATATCCTGGTGGAAATTCTGCCGCCGGGAACCCGCAACCTGTACTGGAAAGGCTTTATCGCCCAGCGACTGGAGAGAATCAACCTGCAAGAAGGGTTCCGTCTGCCTGCAGCGCTCGCGGCACGGTTGACCCAGCAGGCTTTGCGTAATCGCATCGTCAAAGGGTTGAACGCAGTACTGGCCGTACAAGTGCCGGAATGGAATATTGGCCTGTTGCGGGTCAACGGCGAGCTGACGGAACTGCTGTCGCCGGGGCAATATGCCTTCTGGCGCTTCAACCGCGAACTATCCGTGGAAGTGATCGACACCCGCTTGCAAGCCATCGAGGTTTCCGGCCAGGAAATTCTGACCCGAGACAAGGTGGCACTGCGGATCAATTTGGCGGCGTCCTGGCGTTTTACCGATATCAAGCAGGCATTTTCGACCATCAGCAAGCCGGTTGAGCATCTTTACCGCGAACTGCAATTTGGTCTGCGTGCCGCGGTGGGCACCCGCACGCTGGATGAGTTGCTGGAAAACAAGCTGATTATCGACGAAGTCGTCACAGCACATGTCGGCAAGAAGTTGGCAGGTATGGGTCTGGAAGTTTCGGCTATTGGCGTCAAGGACATCATCCTGCCGGGCGAGATGAAGACCATACTGGCTCAAGTGGTTGAAGCCGAAAAAGCCGCGCAAGCCAATGTCATCCGCCGCCGCGAAGAAACCGCAGCGACCCGCTCGCTGCTGAACACCGCCAAGGTGATGGAAGACAACCCGACCGCGCTACGCCTGAAAGAACTGGAAACGCTGGAGCGTGTAGCCGAACGCATTGACCGGATCTCCGTCTTTGGCGGGCTGGATCAAGTGCTGAACGGATTGGTCACCATCAAGGGCGCATAAACAACGATGGTCTCTCCCTTCGCGGGGGAGACCATGCAAGAAAGGAAACGAAACATGAATTACGAACAAATCGACGTGGCCCAAGGCGCACCGATCAAGATGTGGACGCAAGGCGTGCCGGTGGAAGACGATGCCCGCGCCCAATTGATCAACACTGCCAGGATGCCCTTCATCTTCAAACATCTGGCCGTGATGCCCGATGTGCACCTGGGTAAGGGTTCAACCATCGGCAGCGTGATCCCCACGCGGGGCGCCATCATCCCGGCGGCAGTGGGTGTGGATATTGGTTGCGGAATGTCCGCTGTGCGGACCAACCTGACCGCGGAAGACCTGCCTGCCGATCTGGCCAACCTGCGCGCAGCCATCGAACGCGCCATCCCGCATGGCCGGACCGTGACCCGCGGAGGCCGGGACAAAGGTAGCTGGGAAAACCCGCCCGATAACGTGAACGCACTGTGGGCGCAGTTGCAACCGGGGTTCGAGCGCATTACCGGCAAGTATCCGCGACTGAAAAACACCAACAACCACAAGCATCTGGGAACGTTGGGAACCGGCAACCACTTCATTGAAGTGTGTCTGGATACCGAAAACCGCGTCTGGTTCATGCTGCACTCCGGCTCCCGCGGAATCGGCAACGCTATCGGCGAGCTGTTTATCCGGCTGGCGCAGGAAGACATGCACGATCAGCTCGACACCCTGCCTGATCGCAACCTCGCCTGGTTTGCCGAAGGCAGTGCGCACTTCGACGATTATGTCGACGCCGTGCACTGGGCGCAGGAATTCGCCCGGCTTAATCGCGTCGCCATGCTGGATAACCTGGTTGTCGCGGTAGAAGCCCTGCTGGATCGCAAGATTGAATTCGACGGCGCACCGGTGGATTGCCACCACAACTATGTGCAGAAAGAAACGCACTACGGCGAAGAGATTTTCGTGACCCGCAAAGGCGCGGTGCACGCCGGAAAGGGCGAAATGGGCATCATCCCCGGCTCGATGGGCGCCAAGAGCTATATCGTGCGCGGGCTGGGGAATCCGGAATCCTTCTGCTCATGCAGCCACGGCGCAGGCCGAACCATGAGCCGCAACCAGGCCATGAAGCGCTTCACGGTCGAAGACCAGATCCGCGCCACCGCGCATGTGGAATGTAGAAAAGACAAGGACGTGATCGACGAAATCCCGATGGCCTACAAGGACATCGACGCCGTCATGGCCGCCCAGAGCGATCTGGTCGAAATCGTGCATACCTTGCGGCAGGTGGTATGCGTGAAGGGGTAAAAAAATGGACATGCTCCAGCAACAATGCGAACGGCTGAAGTTTCTGGCAGGCAAGCCAGAAACCGAGGCGGCCCGTAATGAAGTATTGCTGGCTTTGACCAGCAAATGGGACGGGGTGCGGGTCAACGCTGCCAAAGTATTGGGAAGCTGGGGCGGCCCGGCCAATATGGCTGTTTTGTTGCACCGGTACGCCGAAACCAGGCAATACAGTGGAGAACGATCCGGTATCCGCAAGGCGCTCTGCCTTGCGGTGTCCGACAACGATGCTCACTGGCTTATCGATTGCTGTTTCAAGCCGGGACTAGTGGAACGGTCTTGTGCCATCGAGATGCTCAGTCATCTTTCGGGAAATGTTTTGCACCAGGCGTTGGCCCGCTTGAATGGGCAAGATGATGAGGTGCGGCATCTGCACTGCGATCTGCTTTTCCGCACTCGAAGCTATCCAGACCGGATCAAGTCTTTGCAAGCCTTGAGCAGCGACATCAACCCCACAATCGCCTTGCGGGCCCGGCAATACTTATCCTGGTTGAAATGGGTTGAGCCCGCGTTGTTTAACACGGAACCGGCCAAACCCAACCATTCCTCTCGCGGGAAAGCCTTTGACCGCAAGTTCAACCGCGCAAAACAGAAACGGCAGCTCGCAATACGGAAGGAATCAATGTGAACTCCAGAGTTATTCCCCCGGCGCAACACCAGAAAGAACCCGAAATGAACATGATTGAACTCAATGGCGCCCATGGCGAAGGGGGCGGGCAGATTCTTCGGACCGCCCTCACGCTGTCGATGCTGACCGGCATCCCGTTCCGGATTAACCGCATCCGGGCCAAGCGCGCCAAGCCGGGCTTGCTGCGCCAGCATCTGACGGCGGTATCCGCTGCGGCGGCCGTTTGCGGGGCCAACGTGGATGGGGCGGCACTGGGCTCGACGGCGCTCACGTTTACGCCCGGCGCCATTCGGGGCGGGGATTACCGCTTTGCCATTGGCAGCGCCGGCAGCACCACACTGGTCTTGCAAACCATTCTGCCCGCGCTGTGGTTTGCCGATGCGGCCTCTACGGTCCATGTATCAGGCGGCACGCACAACCCCGCTGCCCCGCCCGTGGATTTTCTGCAGCAGTCCTGGCTGCCTCTCATGCGGCGCATGAGGGTACAGACCGAGCTGGAATGTCTGCGACACGGGTTTTTCCCTGCAGGGGGCGGAGAAGTCTGCGCCAAGGTCGCGCCGGTTTCCGGCAAGCTTCAGCCGCTGACGCTGGAGTCTCGCGGAGAGTGGCGGGCAACCCGCGCCGTAGCCATTGTGGCGGGCGTACCGGGGGAAGTGGCCAAGCGGGAATTGGAACAGGTTGAATCGCTGTTGGGGCCAATGGACACCGAATTGCGCAGCCTGCCCGCACGGGAAGGGCCGGGCAATGTGGTCATGGTATCGCTGGCATACGAACACGTTTGCGAGACGTTTGTGGCTTTTGGCGAGCGGTCACTGGCCGCAGAAACGGTAGCCCAAAAAGTGGCTGGGGAAGCCCGGCGTTATCGGGAGGGAGGCGCAGCCGTCGGCGAACACCTTGCCGACCAATTGGCGCTGCCTTTGGCGCTGGCCGGCGGAGGCCGTTTCACCACAAACCGAGTCTCGGATCATCTCCGGACCAATCTGGACGTGATCGGTCAATTTCTGCCCGTACGCGGCGACATTTCCGAAATCACGCCGGGCGTTTGGGCCGTGGATGTGCAACCCTTGGCCGTTTGATTCAGCCTGCCTGAATCGCTTTCTGGATCAACGGCAGCAAGGCTTGCGGCAAGGCGATCTGCCCCGAGAGCGCAAACACCCGCCCGGCTTCCGACATCTTTTTCCACGTTTTGCCGATGATGCCGAGCCACTTTTCTTCGGAGTAGTCGGCTTTTTCTTCGGCAAAACCCGCCATGTACGATTCGAGGAACACCAGCGCCGCCACGTCTTCCAGCAACTGGGTATCCGGGTTCACCTTCAGCCCGCGCTTGCCGACGATCTGGCCGACGGCCTCTATCATGGCCGCGTCGTAGCCGACCTCGCGCATGATCTCGCCGGCGGTTTGCGCGTGGAAGCGGTACAGCGCGGTGCGCCAGCTCAGGTAGCCTTCGCGCGTCATCGGGTAATCCTGACGCGGAATCGCCCAGCGCCGGATATGCTGCGCCCGGCAAGCCAACTGCACCGCCTCGCCCGCCTGCGGCGCAAAACGCGCCAGCATCGCACTCATGCGCCGGCCGTAGAGCAACTCCTTCGGCCAGTTGCGCCCTTCGGCGAATTCCGAGCGAGGGTCTTCGGCGTTGGCGGCGTCGAAGCGGGACAGGCAGGATTCAAATCGAGGTGGTTGGGTGATTTCGGTCATGATTTCTCTTGGACAATTCGCATCATTGTGCCGTGGGTCAAGAGGTGATTAGCGGTCACCATTTTGTGGAAGATTCGTTCTGGGAAACTACACAAACCGTGGTCTGCCCCCTATTGTCCAGGGTGTTGTGCTTATTAAACTTGACGCCGGCTCCAGAAAACGAAGCGAACGGGTTGAGTGCTGGGTTAACCATGAGTTTCACCGCCGGTCCACTGATATTGCGAAGAGGAAAAATCTCCAAGTTGAATACCGTGGCTTAGATCTATAGGTAGGCCGCCGTTGAATAGACTGGACCAACTACCGTCGTCTTTCCAAAGCGTCATTGCCCGTACGTGATGGTATGGAAGCATATATAGGTCACGATCATAGTTGTCAGGTCTGGTATCAATCACCGCATGAGCCTCGTCGTTTCTAACGTGTACAACGCCCACCAAACGTCCCCAAGTAAGCATCGGGGGCGCGCTCCAAATCTTTGCAGCTAGGACTCTCGTGAATAGATCTAGTGATGATAAGGCCTTGAGTTCTGCTAAATTTTCTACGCCGAACACATGCGAAAGCGATCCACGTAACAGAATGCGAGCCTCCGAAATATTCTTAGCTCCCAAATCTTTCTTGCCAATTGTCGGGTTACTTCCCGACTGAGCCTCAAGAGCGAAAACTTGTCGCCGCTTGAAATCATCCAGGAATCTCGGATGTGCGAACGACGCGGCTAGACCGGCGCTTTTAGATGACAGCGCCCGCAGTATTTCAGTAACGACGATATCTGGCGATGTGTAATTTTCCATCGGTTGTTCGCTGGCTAACGGGGTATCGCCACCACTGGTGGCATATTCGGAGAAAACGTCACCGTCGTTAACCTCACAGTGACACGACAATCTCTACTGAACAATAGTGAAATATATTCACATTTAATCAGTTAAAGTCACACCCGCCATCACAACACCCCCGCATCCTTGATCCCGTGATACCGGTCCACCAGCGCAGCCGGGAGCTGGTCGGGGGTGACGTCCAGCAGCATGCCGCCGCGCAGGCCGAGGCGGCGGCTGGATTCGCTGCGCTGGGTCAGGTAATCGTGGGTGGCGGCCAGCCGCAGGGCTTCGTTGAACTGCGTCACCGGGGTTTCCAGCACCGCGTCGAGCGCCGATTCGCGCAGGCTGGCGCACAGCACCAGATGCTTGCGCGATAGCAGGCGCACGGCGGCGGCCAGGGCCTGGTCGTCTTCGTCGCGCAGATTGGTCAGCAGCACCACGAACGCGCGCTTGCGCAGCCGCCCGAGCAGGGCTTCGGCGGCGAGCGCGTAGTCGGGGGCGACTTCGGAGGGTTGCAGGTCATAGACGCCGGCCAGCAAGCGGTCCAGCCCCACCCGCCCCTTCTGCGGTGGCAGCCAGCGGGTTTCCGCGCCGAAGGTCATCAGCCCGACCGCGTCGCCCTGCTTCTGCGCCACCCACGCCAGAAGCAGCATGGCGTTGAGCGCGTGGTCGAAATGCGCCAGCTCGCCGTCGCGCGCGAGCATGCGCCGGCCGCTGTCGAGCAGGAACACCACCTGCTGGTCGCGCTCTTCCTGATATTCGCGGCTGATGGGTTTCTGCTGGCGCGCCGTGGCTTTCCAGTCGATGGAGCGCAGGCTGTCGCCGATACGGTATTCGCGCAACTGGTGGAAGTCCGTGCCCTCGCCGCGCTGGCGTTTGCGCAAGGTGCCGGCCTGCGGAACGCGCTGGTCGGTGGCGATGAGGTTGTGGCCGAGCACGCGCGCAAAATCGGGGAAGACCTTTACGCGCTGGCTCTCGCCCCAGCGCACCTGCCGCTGCCACAGACGCAGCGGGGATTCGACGCGCACATGCGCGGCGGAGAAGGTTTCGTCGCCCCGCGCCAGCGGACGCAGCCGGTAGCGGAACGTCAGGAAGCGCCTGGCCATGAGTTGCCCGCCATGCGGCAAGCCGTCCATTTCCCACGCGGTCGGGTAACCATCGAACAGCGAAAACCGCAAAGGCCGCCCGCCTTCGTGGTGCAGCGTCAGCGCCACTTCGCGCCATTGCCCCAGCGGCCAGACGCCGTTGAGCGTGCGCTCCAGCCGCACTTTCGGCACCTGCCGGCCCAGCTTGGCATCGCCCGCTGCCAGCACCAGCAGCAGCGCGCCGGCGGCCCACCAGAGTTCGACGAGCACAGCGAACCAGCCCGCGGCAAAGCCCAGCGCAGCCCAGAGTACGACCAGCCAGAGGAGGAGACGGGAGGGGATCATTTCAAGCCCTTTGCCGCAGCGTCGCAGGGGGTGCAATTTGTTGCGCACGCGGTCCGAATTCCGGAGGAATGGTGCGCACAGCGCACCCTACTCCAATCGTGCCTCTGTGGTTCAAATCCTTTCATGACGTTCATGTGCGCGGTGCGGCGGTCTGTTCGAGCAGGTTGGTCAGCAGCCGATCTGTCGACAAGCCTTCCAGCTCGGTTTCCGGGCTCAGGGTGATGCGGTGGCGCAGCACCGGCAGCGCAGCGGCCTTGATGTCGTCCGGCGTGACGAAATCGCGCGCGGCCAGGAGCGCCAATGCGCGCGCCACGCGCACCAGCGAGATCGCGCCGCGCGGGCCGGCGCCGATGGCGATGCCCGGCCAGTCGCGGGTGGCGCGGGTGATGCGCACCGCGTATTCGGCCACGGCATGGTCCACGCGGATGTTCGCCACGATCTGCTGCAGCGCGAGCACGGTTTCCGGCTTGATCAGCGTGCCGACGCGGCTTACGTCGAGCGCATCGCCCACGCAACCCACCGTGGTCAGCTTGAGAAGATCCAGTTCTTCGGCCGCCGAGGGGTAGTCGATCAGCACCTTGACCAGAAAGCGGTCGAGCTGCGCTTCCGGCAAGGGATAGGTGCCTTCCTGCTCCAGCGGGTTCTGCGTGGCCAGCACCATGAACGGCGCGGCGAGCGGGTGCGATTCGCCTTCGATGGTGACCTGGCGCTCCTGCATGACTTCCAGCAGCGCCGATTGCGTCTTGGCCGGGGCGCGGTTGATTTCGTCGGAAAGCAGCAGGTTCGTGAACACCGGCCCCTTGCGCAGGGTGAAGCTCTGGTTCTTCAGGTCGAAAACCGCGTGGCCCATCACATCGGCCGGCATCAGATCGGGCGTGAACTGGATACGCGCAAAATCGCCGGCAAAGGTCTTGGCCAGCGCTTTCACCAGCAGCGTCTTGCCCAGCCCCGGCACGCCCTCGATCAGCACATGCCCGCCCGCCAGCAGCGTAGCCAGCACATGGTCGATGATGGCCTGCTGGCCCACGACGGCCTTGCCGATCTCGTCGCGCAGGCGGCGGGTGATTTCCACGGCCTGGGTAAAGCGCTCGGACGTTGCTGGGGTATCGCTCATAATTTTTTCCTCAGGAATTGCAAGATTCGGAGCCGGGAGGCGAAGTCATGCGGATTCTGGCTGACCGGCTTGTTCAGCGCCCGGTCCACCTCGTCGGCGGAGAGCTTGAAGCGGCGCGCAATGCGCTGCGCCAGTTCATGTTGCGGCAGGCGCGCCCATTCCGGCATGCGCGCGAGCATGCGCTGGCGCAGCACCAACCGCGCTGCCTGCAACAGTCGGAATGCGCCGCCCTCCTGCCGCCACAGCCAGCGCCCGCTGGCATCGATATGTTCCAGCAGGGAGCGGCGCGACAGATCGGGCTCCGGCAACAGCGGGCCGAAACGCCGCACGGCGCGCCAGAGCAGCAGCCCCAGCAGCAACGGCAACACCACCCAGCCCAAGGGGGTTTTCTTCCAGAACAGCACATACCAGCGCGGCATTTTCAGCGAGCTGACGATCAGCACCTGCGACGGCGGGCCGTTGAGCTCGACCAGCCGCCACAGCAGCTCGGCGTGGTCACGCTGTTGCAGCCACTTGTTGGTGAACCAATCCGGATCGCCCATCACAACGATCTGGCCGCGCCCGACAGCAAACGCGCGCAGGTATTCGCCGCTCTGATCCTGCCAGAGCGGCGCAACGGCGTCCGGCAACTGGCGCACCCGGTCGGCGTAGTGGGTTTCGATGGCCAGCGCGCGCGGCGAGCCGGGCGGTTGCACGCTGCCGGCCTTGTCCTGGGTCTTGACCGGGGTATCGCGCCGGATCGCGAATGCATCCAGCAGCGGATCGTTCTCCTCGTCCTTGAGCCGCAGCGCCCCCGTAATGAGCACGCCGCCGTTCTCCACCCAGCGCCGGATCGCTGCGGAATCCTTGTCGCCCTGGCGCAGCGAACGATACGGCAGCAACAGCACGCTGGCCGACGAAAGCTGCGCCGTGCCTTCGGCCATCATGTCCACGGTGCGCGTCTTGATTCCCTGTTTTTCCAGGAACAACCCGGCGGCGAGCAGCGGATTGGCGGCGGCTTCCGGTGTCTGGCGCGGCATCGCCACCGGGCGACGCTCCATGTGGGTCAACCACCACCACGCGCCGTAAACGGCCGCCGCCACGGCGATAAACCAGAGCAGATAGCGCACGGTGCGGGTCATGATGCAGCCTCAACCTGGTCAAGATCGGCCTGCCAGTGCTTGCAAAGCGCCCTGACCTTCTCGCCGTCCGGCCAGCGGTCGGCATACGCCGCGGCCTGCCAGACCTCGGTGACGCTTTTCACGACCCGGTAGCGTGCCTCATTCAGGCGCATGGCGCGCAGTGCCGCTTGGGCGGTCTGCAGGCATTCGCCCTCGGTCGCGCCCTTGGGCAAGGCGATGCCGTGCCGGTGCGCGAGCCGCGAAATGCTGGCGCGGTAGAGCAAGGCTAGCGCGGCGCGTTGCTCGCCGGCCTGCCAGGCTTGCCAGACCGCCGCCGCCACATCGTCGGGCAGCGTTTCCGGGCGAATGTCGAGACCGGCGATTTCCTGCGGCAACTCCGGCAGGGCTTTCTTGCGCAGAAGGCCCATCTTTTCCAGTACATGGCGATAGCGATACAACAGCCAGAACACCAGCGCAGCCGCTGCCATGATCAGCAGCAACTTGATCAGACCCGCGGCCGAGTTGAGCAGATCGCCCAGCGCCGAAAGCACGTCGAAAACACTTTTCCAGAACGGGGCGGTTTCCTTGTTGGCAACTTCGTCTTTCTTTTTCGGCACCCAGCCCTGCTTGCATTCGTAACTGCGCAACTCTTCGCGCGCATAGATTTCGTCCACCTGCGCACGGATACGCGCCTGCTCGGCATCCTGAGGCTCGCCGCGCGCCTTGAGCATCCTGGCGACATGCGCCGGTGGCTCGCACTCGACGGCCCAAGCTTGCGGGGCGGGCGCGATGAAACACAAACCCGCCACGGTGACGAACAGCACCGATGCCAGGGTTTTGCCGAACCTGCCGCAGCGCTCGGCCAGGCGGCGGAACGCCAGCTCGATATCCCACGCTTCAAGCTCCGCGCGGCGGTTGAGATAGAGCGTGAAACAGCCGGCCACATACACCGGCCCGATCATGCCCGCTGCCAGCGCGTAGGTAGCCAACATCAATAATGGGTACCAGAAGTTTTCGTTCTTGGCATTCATCGCGAACAGGGTGAACGGATTGGCCGCGCCGGGGTCGCTGATGAACAGGCCCAACAGGGCAATCAACCCCAGTTCGATCACGAATTCGAAATGCGCACAGACCACGCCGAACCACGATGCCGCCCCATATGCGCCGCGCCGCCCCAAAGCCTGACGCCGCTGCTTGGCAAATGCCCCGCGCGCGCCTTCGAGCTGCCAGATCGGCTGGTACAGGCCGCGACCGAGCATGATCGGCCGCCACCAGGTCAGCACGCGAAACCAGCCGCCGGAAAGCTGGCCGGGCCAAGCGCGCACCGCCTCGCGCCAGGAAACCGCCTCGCCGAAAACCGCACGGGACAGCACGTAAATGACGATCCGCTCGACCAAGGGTTTGACCCACCAGATCAGCATCATGGGCACCCAGTTCCAGTCCAGCGGCAGCAATGCGGTCAGGGCCAGCATCGCGAGCGCCAGCGGCCCCCACAGCGCCCACCAGGCGGCGTAGGTCGTCGCGGCATTGCGGCGCAAGAGCGCGTAGCCGAGGTCGATGGCCTGCCAGTAGGGGCGCGGGCGCAGGTCGAGTTGCAGGTGTTCAAGCTTCATGGCGCCCCGCCAGCGTGAAATAGGCGAGCACCAGCAGCCACGCGCCCCCGCCCACCGCATACTTGATCGCGGGCGCCAGCCCGGGCATGGCCGACCAGAACGCCTCGAAGAACGCCGCCAGCGCCGTGAGCAGCGCCGCACCGACGACCATCGGCAACATGCGCTGCGCGGTGCGCAGCAGCGAATGATGACGGCTGTAGCGTCCGGGGCTGATCAGCGACAGGCCCAGACGCATCCCGGCGACGGCGGACAAAATCAGCCCGGTGATTTCAAACGCGCCGTGGGTGATGACGAAAGACCAGAACGCCTCGCGCGTGACCGGGTCGCGCGAGAGCCAGCTCGCGATCACACCGCCGTGCAGGCCGTTGAAGGCCAGACTCAAGAGCGCCGGAACGCCGCCAAGAATCCCGCCGGCAAAGGTCCGGAAGCCAATCGAGACGTTGTTCCAGATGTAGAAGCCGAACATCATGAGATCGCTGCCGCTGCCTTCGCGCCCCAGCCGCGCGGCGGCCTGGCTGTACATGCGCTTGTATTTGGCGAGCTCCTGCGGCGAAACCCAGCTATAGGCCCATTCGGGATAGAACCAGACCAGAAGACCGACAGCCAGCCCTGCCCCCCAGAAAATCAGCGAGGCAATCAGGAACAGGCGCCACTCCTCGCGCACTAGGCGCGGAAACCGGCTGGTCAGCCAATGACGCAAGACCGCCGGGCGCTCGATGGCCGCGCCGTACAACTGGCGGTGCGCAGCCAGCGCCAGGGTGTGCAGGTGTTCGGTCAGGGAAGGTGAATACCCGCGCTGGCGCGCCAGCGAGAGCGTCTGGCACAAGGCACGGTAGAGGCGGGGCAATTCCTTGCGATCACCCTGCGGCTTGTCGGCGAGCAGCATTTCGATCTTGGCCCAGAGCGCGGCGTGTTGTTGCTCGAACAGGCTCTGCTTCATCTTGAAAAACCTCCGTTGAACCACAGAGGCACAGAGAACACAGAGAAAAACCAGCCGCTACGCTCTGAAATTGCCACACCCGACCAGTGAACTGCACAGCACGCGCGAAAGTCTGATTTCTCGCTTTTCTCCGTGTCTCTGTGTCTCTGTGGTGAGGAATTCAGGTTCATCGCGTCAGCCCCGCCGCGAAGTTGAGCAACTTGGCCAGCGAGGCATGGCCGATGCCCTTGGTCAGCGGCTCGGCCAGATCGGCGAGCTCCAGCCGGCGCTCATCGGACAGGCGCGGCGCACGCCCGACAAAATCCAGCAGCGCGCGCTGCTCGTCGGGCGTCAGGGGAAACGGCAAGGGCTGGGGCTGCCCGTCTTCGATCCTGGCCGGTTTGGCGGGCGGGTCGCGATAGATCACCATCGTTCCGGCCACCAGATCGCCCAAGCGGCGGAAGCGTCCGTCGAGCAGCATGCAGAAGAGTCCAACACCATAGAGGAAAGGCAGGAAATCGGCGACCAGCAACAGGTTGCGCAGGACCGATTCACGCCACCCCACCGGCAGACCGTCGGCGCGCACCACCTGCAAGCCCATCCAGCGCTTGCCGAGCGTCATGCCCTTGCCGTAGACCTCGAACAGGATCGGGTAGCCCCAGTAGCTCACGAACAGCACCAGCAGCATGATGCCGCGCCCGGCCTGGCTACCGCCGAGTATCCCCATGAGCATGCTGATGGAAATGAGCCACAGAAAAGTATCGACCGCCCAGGCCATGGCCCGGCGCGCGGGACCGGCCGGCGTCAGCGCCAGACTGACCCCTTCGGGTGTCAACAGCTCCAGCCGGCCATCGAGAATCGATGTCATCAAGCCTTTACCACGATGGTGTCGGCGATTTCATCGTGCAGGCACTTGCGGGATTCGCGGAAGATCAGCAGCGGATCGACGAGGGAGATGACAACCCCCAGGAAGGGAATCGCGCCCAGAATCGCGGTGATGAGGTAGCGCATGAAAAAGTAGCGCGCCACGCTGCAACGGCTGCCATCGCTGCGCACCACCTTGATCTTCAGCAGGCGCTTGCCAATGGTTTGCCCGTTGCGATGGATCAGGACGAGGTTGTAGATCAGCAGGGCCAGAAAGGCGCCGCCCATCAGCAACCCGATGATGGCCGCTGCGGCTTTGCCGCCCCCTTTGCCAAACATCGGAATGAAAATCGCCATCAGGATGCCGATACCGGCAAAGCACAGGATATCGATCACCACGGCGCCGAGCCGGACGCCGCGGTCGGCCAGTTCAAGTTCTTCGGATGGCCCCGGTTCGTTCAGGACCAGATGGGTTGCTGCATAGGGGTTCTGTTGCTGTTGATCCATTTCTGCCTCGCCTCTTCAAACAGGTTGAACGTGCAAAAAACATGACTAGCAACAGCCATCGTAAACAAGAAATCAGTCTGTGTCAGCCGTCCTCGAACGGTGCACCGCAGCAACCTGCTCCGCCATTTTCCGACAACGCCGGGTTATTTTCTCGCGGCAGGGTGCGCGGTCGACCATCCTTGCCCACAGCTACATAGGTAATCACGCCTTCGGTTACGCAGTAACGCTCGCCTATCGGCTCGTTCGCCACCTTCTTGACCCAGACTTCGAGCTTCACCTTGAGCGAGGTGTTGCCGATGTGCACGCATTGTCCGTAGCAGCACACCACGTCGCCGACCGACACCGGCTTGAGAAAGGTCATGGCATCGACCGCGACGGTCACGACCCGCCCGCGCGCCATTTCCTTGGCAAGAATCGCGCCGCCCATGTCCATTTGCGCCATGATCCAGCCACCGAAAATATCGCCGCTGGGGTTGGTGTCGGCGGGCATGGCAAGCGTACGCAACAGCAGGACGCCAGCGGGTTGGCGGGGATTGATAGCCATGATGCTTCTCCTTGTTTGGGAGGAACACGCAGCGAGAAGGTGCAGGACAAGGAGCCCGGAGCACAGAAACCGCAATGTATGTGAAATACATGAGGATTTCGAGCACCGCGCGACGCAGTCATGCGCCTTCGCAGCAAGTGTTTATTTCAGACGCAGCTCCGCTGAGCGAGCATGCCCCTGCAAGCCTTCTCCATGCGCCAGCACCGAGGCAATCTGCCCCAGCTTCTGCGCGCCGGTTTCCGAGACCATGATCAGGCTGGTGCGCTTCTGGAAGTCGTACACGCCGAGCGGGCTGGCAAAACGCGCCGTGCGCGCGGTCGGCAGCACATGGTTCGGGCCGGCACAATAATCGCCGAGCGATTCCGAGGTGTATTTGCCCATGAAGATGGCGCCGGCATGCCTGAGTTGCGGCAGCCAGGCTTGCGGCTCTGCGACCGACAATTCCAGGTGTTCCGGCGCAATCCAGTTGGCGATTTCGCAGGCTTCTTCAAGGCTGCGCACCTGGATCAACGCACCGCGGTTGGAGAGCGAGGCGCGGATGATTTCCTGGCGCGGCATGGTCGGCAGCAGTTTCTCGATGCTGGCCCGCACTTTTTCGATGTAAGCGGCGTCCGGGCAGAGCAGGATGGATTGGGCAATTTCGTCGTGCTCGGCCTGGCTGAAAAGATCCATGGCAATCCAGTCCGGATCGGTCTGCCCGTCGCAGATCACGAGGATTTCCGACGGCCCGGCGACCATGTCGATCCCCACCACGCCGAATACGCGGCGCTTGGCGGCGGCCACGTAGGCATTGCCCGGCCCGGTGATCTTGTCCACCGGCGGGATGGTTTCGGTGCCGTAGGCCAGCGCCGCCACGGCCTGCGCGCCGCCGACGGTAAACGCACGGCTCACGCCAGCGATGTAGGCCGCAGCCAGCACCAGATCGTTCTTCTCCCCGCGCGGGGTCGGCACCACCATGATGATTTCGGCCACGCCGGCTACGTGCGCCGGAATGGCGTTCATGAGCACCGACGACGGGTAGCTCGCCTTGCCACCGGGGACATAGATACCCACACGATCGAGCGCCGTGACCTGCTGCCCCAGCACCGTGCCGTCGTCTTCGGTGTATTGCCACGAGGCCATTTTCTGGTGCTCGTGATAGCGCCGCACGCGCTCGGCGGCTGCCTGCAGGGCCTCGCGCTGCGCAACCGGCAGGCGGTCAAAAGCGGCCTTCAGCTCGGACTGAGTCAGTTCCAGTTCGGACATGACCTGCGCATTCATGCTGTCGAAGCGGTTGGTGTATTCCAGCACCGCGGCATCACCGCGGGTTTTGACGTCCGCGAGAATCGTAGCCACGCGCTCCTCGACCTGCGGGTCTTGCGAGGTTTCGAAAGCCAGCAGGGCTTCAAGCTGTTGGCGGAATTCGGGAAGGGAAGAATCGAGGCGACGCAGCATGGCGGTATCCGGGAAAACGGGTATGGAATTGGCAGGAATTATACGGCTGAGTGGTGTGGTCGTGCGAAGATCGGGATTATTACATCCCATCAATCCACAACCAGCCTTTTGAGCTTGCGCCAGCGGATCAGGATGTCGCGCACATGGTCGGTCACGGCATCTTCGTCGACCACGCCGTCGGGGCCGGGCGGGACTTCCGCCAGATCGAGCGCAAGCCTGGCGGCGAGGCTTGCGGCTTCGGGCGCCACCGTCAGCGTGCCGTTCTGTCTGTCAACGGCCGCGGGCTTGGCCTCAGGCAAGGTACACGCTGGCGCGAAACCGGGCTCTTCGTCCAGCAAGGGAAAAAGCTGCATGGCTTTTTCCTCGATTTCCATGGTCAGCAACAGGTCGCCGGAAGAAACCGCTTCGTCACGCTCGACGACAAAACTGCCGACGAGACCGGCTTCCGGCGCGCAAACTTCCTGCGCCTGGCCATCCACGTGCAACAGCACCAGCGGCGTATCCGCTACAACACTCTCGCCAGGCGTTGCCAGCAAGGCGCCAATCGTCGCCGCACCATTTAGTTGCGGCGCACAAATCAAATGCGTGGTATATGGTGTATTCATTGTCAGAAAAACCGTATCGCGTTGATTTAAACCAAATATTGCCGACAGTTACCCTTGTAAGATACGCGCCGGCGTAATTTTTTGCATTGCAGCGCAACATCAGGCACTTATAATCGCGCCCGCTCCAAAATATGAACCCAACCGCTGATCACGGTTGCACGAGGAGTCACGAGATGTCCGACGAAAACCTGCTTTTCGATGATATCGCGCCGGGAATGTCCTACGAGCGCAGTCACATAGTCACGCCCAACGATTTCGCCCTGTTCGCCATGCTCGCAGGCCAGGACGGCGAAGGCGACGATGCGCGTGTTCCCGCCGTCGGCGCGTTCCCGCTGATTTCCTCATCCACCATCAATTTCTTCCCGGGCAACGGCTCGGTCGTGAAGGATCACCATCTTGATTCGCACGGCTGGATCCGCAACGGCGACACGCTCGGAATCGAATTCACTGTAAAAGAAAAAGACGCGGCTTCCAAGCAGGTTGTGCTTGATGCGCGTTTGCGCAACCAGAACAACGAGGTGCTGGTTTCAGGCCCCGTGACCATCATCGCGCCGACGCGCAAGCATGCCGCCACCTATGCCGAGCCGCCGCAGCTCACGCTGGTGCAGCATCGCGTCTTTGCCGAACTGCGCGACCGCGTGGACCAGGAACCGCCGATTCCCACCGCCGTCGTCCACCCCTGCGACCGCGAATCGCTGACCGGCGCCATGGAAGCGGCCCGAGCCAACCTGATCGTGCCCCTCCTGGTTGGCCCGGAAGCCCGCATCCGCGAACTGGCGGACAAGGAAGGCATCGACCTCTCCGGCGCGACCATCGTCGACACGCCGCACAGCGTCGCCTCCGCCGCCAAAGCGGTCGAATTGTGCCGCGAAGGCAAAGCCGAAGCGATGATGAAAGGCTCGCTGCACACCGATGAAATGATGGGCGCGGTCGTATCGTCCAGTACCGGACTGAAATGCGGACGCCTGATCAGCCATGTGTATGTCATGGACGTGCCGGCCTATGGCCGCCCGCTGCTCGTGACCGATGCCGCGATCAATATCGCGCCGACACTGGAGGACAAAGTGCATATCGTGCAGAACGCCATCAACGTCGCGCACGTGATCGGCATCGATTGTCCCAAGGTCGCCATTCTCTCCGCCGTGGAAACGGTCTACCCGAAAATGGCTTCCACGCTGGATGCCGCCGTGCTGTGCAAGATGGCCGACCGTGGCCAGATCACCGGTGGCGTGCTCGACGGCCCGCTGGCATTCGACAACGCCATTTCGATGGCCGCAGCCAAAACCAAGAAAATCAGTTCTCCCGTGGCAGGCCAGGCCGATATCCTGGTCATGCCCAATATCGAATCCGCCAACATGGTAGGGAAGGAAATGACCTACTTTGCTGGCGCCCAAACCGCGGGTATCGTCATCGGCGCCCGCGTACCGATCGTCCTCACTAGCCGTGCGGATGATGTAAAGACCCGCATGGCCTCTACCGCCGTGATGGCTCTTGTTGCCCTCGCTAACCGCTCAGGAAAGAAAGTCTGAAAATGAAAGAACTTATCCTCGTTATCAATGCTGGCTCCTCCAGCATCAAGTTCCAGTTGTTCGAAAACGCCGCTACCGATCCGGCCGTGCTGTACAAGGGCCAGATCGACGGTATCTACGTCGATCCGACCTTCACCGCCAAGGATGCTGCCGACAACAAGCTCGCCAGCGAAAAGCTGCCGGCCGACAAGCCGAAGGGCCACGACACCTCCCTGCACCACATCCTCGACTGGCTCAAGGACAAGACCCACGGGGGCAAGATTTCCGCCATCGGTCACCGCGTTGTGCACGGCGGCACCAAGTTCTCCGAGCCGGTACTGATCACTCCGGAAGTCATCAAGGAACTGGAAGCCCTGATCCCGCTGGCCCCGCTGCACGAGCCGCACAACATTGCCCCGATCAAGATCATGAACGATCTGCTGCCGGGCGTTCCGCAAGTGGCTTGCTTCGACACCGCTTTCCACACCACCCAGCCGGAACTGTTCCAGATGTTCGCGCTGCCGTATGAGTTCGCGCAGAAGGAAGGCATCCGCCGCTACGGCTTCCACGGCCTGTCCTATGCCTACATCGCCAGCGTCCTGCCGGAACTCGATCCGAAGGCCGCCAAGGGCTGCACCGTGGTTGCTCACCTGGGCAACGGCTCCTCCATGGCCGCCCTGAAGGACTGCAAGTGCCAGGCTACCACCATGGGCTTCACCGCCGTGGAAGGCCTGCCGATGGGCACCCGCACCGGTACGCTCGACGCCGGCGTGATCCTGCACTGCCTGAACCACCTGAAGATGGATGCCAAGCAGATCGAAGACCTGATCTACAAGCAATCCGGTCTCTTGGGCATGTCCGGCGTGTCCTCCGACATGCGCGACCTGCACGCTGCATCCCCGACCAACCCGCGCGCCAAGCTGGCCGTGGATTTCTTCTGCCACCGCGTTTCCCGCGAAGCCGCTTCCCTGGCCCAAGCCATGGAAGGCTTCGATGCACTGGTCTTCACCGCCGGTATCGGTGAAAACGACAACATCGCCCGCGCTGAAATCTGCAAGCAACTGGGCTGGATGGGCGTGAAGATCGATCTGGAAGCCAACGACAAGCGTTCCGGCGAACCGCGCAAGATTTCCACTCCGGACAGCAAGATCCCGGTATGGATCATCCCGACCAACGAAGAGCTGATGATCGCTCGTGCTGCGGTGAAGAACCTGGCCTGATCGTTCCTTCTTTGAAGGCAAAACGGCCGGCGGAATATTCCGTCGGCCGTTTTTTCATGCAAATTTCATCGTTTCGTCACAACTTGTCTACCATTCACCGCTATTCTTCCGGGGCTATACTGCCTTGTCCCCAATTGCAAAACTGACATGAATAATCCTTCTGCAAACCTTCCTCCCGACCAGAATAGTCCGTTCAAGGGAAAAACCGGCATCCGGCGCATCCTCAACGCGCTGGGTTATTCGCTCGACGGCCTGCATGCCGCGTGGAGCAACGAAGCAGCGTTCCGCCAGATTTCCCTGTTGGCCCTGATTGGCATCCCGCTCTGCCTGATCCTGCCTTTTCCGCTCTGGATGCGCGCCCTGCTGATCGCCAGCCACATGGCAACGCTGGCTGTTGAACTGATCAATTCGGCCATCGAAGCAGCAGTAGATCACACCTCGCTGGAACACCATGCCCTGGCCAAGCGCGCCAAGGATTTGGGTAGCGCTGCGCAACTGGTCGGATTGACCAATTTGGGCCTGATGTGGATCGTTGCAGTAGCGATTTGACTATTTCGGGGGCAATTCGCCGATGTCCGCCAGCAGCACGTTGAGTGCCGTATCGGACAGCATGACTTCGATCAGGCAAAGAACCAGCGAAGCCACCATCAGCAACAAGCTGACGATGAACAGTCCGAAAGCCATTTGTTCGGCATGAAAGGCAAACGAGCCCATCGAAACGATGCAGACCAAGAGGCTCATCACCCCGGCCGCCTGCATCCAGCGAATCAGCCAGACACGACGGCGCAAATTGTCGATCTGCAGCAGATTGCCTTCGTTCGGGCTGCGCCGATGACTTTCGTGCAACTGGCGTATTATGCTGGATATGGTCAGAAACCGGTTGGTATACGCCAGCATCAAGAGCGAAATGGCGGGAAAAAGCAAAGAAGGGGTAGTAATGCTGAAACTATCCATCGTGTTCCGGTTTTCCAAAATCCTTGATGACATGCTGTTGGCGGCGGCTCACGGGCAATCGCTCGGGCAGGTCCCGTAGCAGCGCCACCCAGTGGGCATCGCCACCCGATTGTACCTCACGTTCAAATCCAACCAGCGCATCACACGCCACCAGACAGTTGCGATGGATACGCACAAAACGCGCGCCAAATTCCTCTTCGATACGCGTCAGGGAGTCTTCCAGCAGATATTCACGCGCGAGAGTCCGCAACGTGATGTACTTCTGCTCGGCCTTGAGATAGACCGCATCCTGTACCGGGATCAGGTGCACCCGGCCACGCTCGGTCACGCTGAAATGTGTACGCGCGCCAACCATCTGGCCGGATTGGGCCGGGCGTGCCAAGCGCATCTCCTCGGCGCGATGCAAGGCGGCAATCAGGCGATCCTGGCGAATCGGTTTCAGCAGATAATCCACCGCGCGCACGTCGAAAGCCGCCACACCGTAGTCTTCGAATGCCGTGGCAAAGATAACCACCGGCGGCTGGGAAAAATCCAGCAACTTGCGCGCCACTTCGATCCCGCTCATCTGCGGCATCTGGATGTCCAGAATCACGACATCGGCATGCGCTTCTGCAAGCTGGGCCAGCGCCGTCATGCCGTTGGCTGCCGTCCCAACCACTTCATGCGGACAAGCTGCGGCGCAATCGGCCAAGACATCCCTCAACCGGTTAAGGGCAGGGATTTCATCATCGACCAAAAACAGGCGTAATGGTTTCTGCATCGGCGATCTCCTGATAGGGCAGCACGATATGGACCTGGTAATGCTCGCCCACGGTCTTGGCAGTCAGCGTTGCTGCCGCGTCAAAATGCAACAACAAGCGTTCGCGCACATTTTCCAGTGCCATGCCATTGCCGATGCGGCGGGCTCGCTCATCGCCGCCCTTGGGCAAGGGATTGCGGATATCGATGTGCACCTCGTCGCGAACGCGAAAAATGTTCACCTGCACCACGCCGGGAAACAGCGAGGGCTCTATTCCATGATAGACGGCATTTTCAAGAAGTGGCTGCAAAATCAAGGGCGGAATGGCTGCTTTCCACGGCATTTTGTCGATGAACCATTCCACGCTCAGCCGTTCTCCGAGTCTGACCTTCTCGATTTCCAGATAGCCGCGCGCCAACTCCACTTCACGCGCGAGCGTCGACAACCCCTGCTTCTTGCCCATCGCCACACGAAACAAGTCGGAGAGGTTCTCCAGCATGGTTTCCGCCCGGCGCGGATCGGAACGGATCAGCGACAACACTGCATTGAGGCTGTTGAAAAAGAAATGTGGACGGATCCGTGCCTGCAGGGCCGCCAGCCGCGCCTCGGTAATCCGCGGCGACAGCGCCCGCATCCACAGCCGGTAATAGGCAAGCAGCCCCAGCGCCGAGGCACCGGCACTCAACTCGTAACGCCACGGCAACTGGCCGGCCAGCGCTTCCGAAATATCGCCGTAGAAAACCCGCACGGCCCAGGCACTCAGCATCGCAAGCAGCACGGTAAAAAGTACACCCTGCCGGTAGGGCGCCCTGGCCAACCACGGTGACAACACGGCCAGCACGGCCAGCGTCAGCAGCAGCATCGGTTCGCACCACAGCGCCGCGGCAAACAGGCGGTCACGCCAGCTCGGCCAGTCGGGAACGATCAGCAGCAAATGAAACATCATGCCGAGATTGACCCCGATCAAGGCGCGCGAGATCACCCCTACATTGCGGAAGTCGGGCAGCCTTGCTGGCGTATCGTCAGGACGAAACATCGCATATCCTTGCGTTAATCTTTTTTGTATTATTCATTATTTGTCAGAATAGTCCGGTGATCGGGGCATGCAACAATTTAACATCACTATAAGCAATTTTTCCGGATAGCCATCATGTCACTGGCCATCGTCCAATCCCGCGCCCTGGAAGGCCTGTCCGCCCTGCCGGTAATGGTGGAAGTCCATCTCGCCAACGGTTTGCCCGCCTGCAATATCGTCGGCCTGCCCGAAGCCGAAGTGCGCGAAGCACGTGACCGGGTTCGTGCGGCCTTGGCCGTTTCCGGCTTCGAATTTCCCAACCGCCGCATCACCGTCAATCTGGCGCCGGCCGATCTGCCCAAGTCTGCCGGGCATTTCGATCTGCCGATCGCCATCGGCATCCTTGCCGCGAGCGGGCAACTCCCCGCCGACCGGCTCAAGGAATACGAATTTGCCGGCGAACTCGGGTTGACCGGCGAGCTGCGCGGCTTCCGCGGCGCGCTGGCGCTATCCATTGCCGCCGGCATGGCCAAGCGCACGCTCATCATCAGCGAAGCCAGCGCTGCAGAGGCCGCGCTGATTGCCGAAACCCCGGTACTGGCAGCCCCGCACCTGCTGGCGGTCTGCCGCCACCTGCTGGGCGTTGATCCGCTGCCGACCGGCCAAGCGCCCCCCTCCCCCGAAACCCGGCACTATCCCGACCTCGGCGAGGTCAAGGGTCAGCAGCAGGCCAAGCGCGCGCTGGAAATTGCCGCCGCGGGCGGACATTCGCTGTTGATGATCGGCCCGCCCGGCACCGGCAAATCCATGCTGGCGCAACGCCTGCCGGGCCTGCTGCCGCCGATGACCGCCGAAGAGGCACTGGAAGCGGCAACGGTACAATCGATCGGCAACAAGGGGCTGGATGCCCGCGCGTACGGTATCCGCAATTTCAGGGCACCCCATCACACTTCATCCGGCGTCGCCCTGGTCGGCGGCGGTGTAAAACCGAACGCTATTTGCGAACGGACACGTTTTGCAGGAGAATTAAATGCGACTGATGTCATGGATCCTCAACGTGGGTACTCCTGAAGCAGTACGAAAAATCCCCATCAACACGGTCAGTCTGACCGGGGAAGTGCTCGGCCAAGAGTTTGAGTCTTCTCTGGAGCGCGACCTGATCATGCTTATGGCATGGGACGCAGACATCGACTGGTTTCAGGTTCAGCCGGTCAAAATCAGATACACCAACCCAAACGGCAATCGCCGTAGTTATACGCCAGACCTGCTGGTTCACTTTCTTCGAAATCCCAAGCCCGAAACAGATCGTAAACCTATCCTTTGCGAAGTGAAATATCGGGAAGAATTGGCTAGGAACTGGAAAGAGCTCAAGCCAAAGTTCAAAGCGGCCAAGGCGTATGCCAATGAGCAGGGCTGGGACTTTCAAATTTTCACAGAAGACCGCATCAGAACGCCTTACTTCCGCAATATTCAGTTTCTCTGGTCTTACCGGTATAGCCCTCTGTACGAAACACACCATGAGCGCTTGCTTCAAGCATTAAGCGAAATGGAAGAGGCCAGCATCAACAGGTTGCTTGACCATTGTTATGGCTCCCGTGATCGCGTGGGGCGCGGTGAGGGCATTTGGACATTGTGGTGTATGGTCGCGAGGCGGGAAATCGTCTGCGATCTCCATGTACCTCTTGCGATGGACTGCAAGATTCAGCGGAATCCGAAGAATTCAATTTGGGTACCGAGTGATCAGGAGTAGAGATGACCAGACTGGACAGAGTTAGCCTTATTCCAGGATCCCACGTCACCGATGTCGACGGCTCCTATGTGGTTGTTGATCTCTTGGATACGCAAACTGTTTTGGTCGAAAACGCTGAAGGAAAACGCAAGAAGCGCAAGGTTACGGACCTAGCTATTGGCGAGGTTGCCCCAACCAACCGACTTGTCGATTTGGCATTGGTTCCGAGAGAAGACTGGGATCGTGTGTGCCAAATCGTCGAAGTACTAAAGCCGTTGATCCTGCTAGGACCGAAAAAACGTACGAAACAAGAAGTTGAAGCTGCTGCTGACTTACTGGAGAAACACTGTGCCACGGTGTACAGATGGCTCAAGGAGTACGAAAAAACAGGGGTGCTTTCCTGCTTGCTTCGTAAACCGCGAAGCGACAAGGGTGTAAACAGGCTCGACGCACGCGTTGAGCAAATCATCAAAGATTGCATCGATACACTTTATCTCAGCGATCAGTGTAGAAGTGTTGCAAAAACGGCGGAAGAAGTCCGAAAACGCTGCAAGGACGAGCGTTTGACTCCCCCTGATCCTGCGACAGTATCTGCGCGTATCGACGCAATAGATGACGCCCTGAAAGTCCGTAAACGCAAGGGCTACAAAGCTGCGGACGAACAATTTAGCCCGATTTACGGCTCGTTCCCGGATGCAGAACAGCCGCTCGCAGTCGTGCAGATCGACCATTCCCCGATGGATGTGATCGCCGTTGACGATATTCATCGCCTCCCGATTGGCCGGGCCTATTTGACGATTGCCATCGATGTGTACAGCAAAATGGTCGTGGGATTTTTTATATCCCTGGACAACCCGGGTGCCATGGCCACAGGCGTTTGTATCGCTCGGGCTATTTTGGGCAAAGAACGCCTCTTGAAAAGGCTTGATCTTGAGGATTTAGAATGGCCGTGCTGGGGCATGATGCGTGTCATTCATACCGATAATGCCAAGGAATTCCGGGGAACGATGTTGGGCCGTGCGGCTAGAGAATATGGAATCATCGCGCAGCGCAGACCGAGAGGACGTCCACGGTACGGTGGTCATGTAGAACGCGCATTCCGCACATACATGAGTGAAATCCACGGAGAACTGCCCGGAACAACGTTTTCCAACCCAAAAGAACGGCTTGAATACGATTCTGAAGGTCGGGCCGTGATGAGTATGGATGCACTGGAAAAATGGTTCGCGATGTTTATCTTGGGCGTGTACCACCAGCGTCCGCATAAAGGAAACGATGGGCTTCCTCCGATCGTCAAATGGGAACGGGGTATTCTTGGGGATCCTCAAGCAAACGGTATCGCACGCGGAATTCCTGCGAGATTTCCTGATGAGCATCGTCTTTTTCTGGATTTCTCCCCGTATGTGGAAAGAACGGTTCAGGAGTATGGCATTGCTTTCGAAGGAATCTATTACTGGTGCGACGCGTTACGGCGGTTTATCCATGCTCGGGACAACGAAACAGCTAAGCTGAAGCGCCAGTTTATTTGCCGCTACGATCCGCGTGACTTGTCCAAGCTATGGCTCTATGACGAAGACAGCAGCCAGTACATTGAAGTGCCGTATCGTAATTTGACTCGTCCGCCGGTCAGTTTGTGGGAGGTGCGACAGGCCAAGAAACGATTACGTGAAGACTCAAAGCAATCGACCAACGAAGAACTGATCTTCAGAACGATTGATCGTATGCGCAAGCTGGTGGTCGAGGAGTCCGAGAAAACCAAAAGTGCCCGCCGTATGCGGCAGCGGCAAAAAGGTTGGGAACGCAGTCGAAAAAAATCGGACGCACCAGTTGCTCCCAAAGCGGTACCGGGACCTAAACCAGTGCCAGTTATCGATCATGACGATGGCGATATTGAGCCTTTCGAGGGCATCAGCGAGGGTTGACCAACGTGACTGCTTCAAACCCATCCAGAAGACTTTCCGAGCGTGCCCTGAAACTGCTAGATGCTTCAGATGATGAGCGTATCGCCGCAATTGGCCAGCAGATTTTCATTCCCTACACGAGAGCAAATGAGTTGCTGGAGGAAATGGAGGGGTTACTTCTCCATCCGAAAACAAACCGTATGCCCAACATGCTGATTGTTGCCCGATCCAACAATGGCAAAACCGAAATTCTCCGGCAGTTTTTGAAACGCCATCCTGCGGAAGAGCGCGCAGATTTTGATACAGCCCACGTCCCTGTGGTGTATATCCAGTCACCACCAGGTCCCAGCGAACATATTTTTTTGAACATGCTTCTGGGTAGTTTGGGAATGATGACAAGTACCAACGAGGCGGCAGATCGGAAGCTATTGCAGGTTCTTGAAATCCTACGAATGGTTGAAACAAAGGTACTTCTGGTTGATGAGGTGAACGCTTTACTGGCGGGGAGCGTGGCAAAGCAGCGATTTTTCTTGAACATGCTCAAGTATCTCAGCAACGAGCTGAAAATTTCGATTGTTGCGGCCGGTACTCTGGATGCAGTTCATGCGATGAAGACCGATCTCCAGATCGAAAGCCGGTTTCCGGTACGACCGATCAACCTTTGGCAGGAAGGCGAGGACTTCAGGCGCTTACTGGTCAGTTTTGAATCCGTTTTACCGCTCAAAAAGCCGTCAGTACTTCATAAAGGCATGTTGCCCAAAAAGTTGTATGGCGTCAGCGAAGGCATGATTGGAGAGCTCGCAAAAACACTGCGCAGCGCCGCGCAGCATGCCATAAAAACAGGAGTCGAACAGATTACCGAAGAGGTGATCGATGAGTGCCCCCACGTCGTCAACAGGCAGACATTTAACCCAGAAAAGCTTTGAGCTTCAGCCTGGCCTTTCCGGCAAGCTTTGGCCCATCCACCCCAAGCCCAGGCCCGACGAGCTGCTGAGTTCTTGGCTAATTCGGTTTGCACACGCGCATGGCATCAAGGCTGAAACCGTCTGCACCATGTTGTTCAAGCGGTATACCCCAGTTTGGAACAGGGATATTGATCGCCTTGCTCCTGATTATCTTCTGGAAGGATTGTGTCGAGTAACTGGCGCCACGCCAGAGCAGGCATGGAATACCACATTACCCGCTTACGAAGGATGGTTGTCGGAAAGAGTAAACCGCCATGGAAACAGCAGATGGATATTGCCACTTGGCGTGTATCACCGTGAGCGGACTCGGCCAAGTCTGCTGTTCTGTCCACAATGTCTTGCTGAGCCTGATGGCAGATATTATCGGCGCAAATGGAGACTGGCTTGGACAACTGTCTGCACAAAGCATGGATGTTTGCTGCTGGATCAATGCCCCTTCTGTGGCGCCGCCATTGAACCGCATCGAACGGATATGACGACGAGGCGGATATTCCCGAACAAGGACATGCTGGTTTCATGTCACCATTGTTCAAAATCGTTGCTGCGTGCCCCCGTCACTTCTGCTGATCCGTCGTTAATCGTTTTCCAGCGAGACCTGGAAGCAATTCTTGAGACGGGATACGTGGATTGGGCTGGCAATCCCAATCTGCATTCGGTTCTTTATTTCAACGGGCTGCGGTCGATGCTGGCCGGCATACTGACCGGACGCATGGTGTCCAAGAGAGACCAACAACTTGCGCACCTTAGCGGGAAAGAGATCGAGCGCTTGGCGTTGGCAGATAGGCAGATGTTGATGGGGAAAATGGCCTCTTTGCTCCACGAGTGGCCAAGTGTTTTTAAGAGGTACGTTTCCGAGTATCACATCAGGTGTTCCGATCTAACGAATTCCGCCACCAACCCTCCGTTTTGGTATGCCTCAGTCATGGCGAGCTTTGCACGCCGTTCGACACCGTTCTCAGAAAATGAGGCATACGCGATTTACGATGCCGCGTACAAGCAAGGAAAGCCCACGACAAATCAGGCTCTGAGAGAATTTTCAGGGCGGGATTTTTCGCGCCTGCAGGGATTCAATAGACGCAAGCGTATGACCGATGAAGAATACGAGCAGTTCATGGTGGACATTGATCACCGCATTGCTGGGACTTTGAACGAGCGGAAACGGCTGCTCTATCTGCGCACCAAGTTTATGTTTGCGGCGGCAAGACAGTTCAAGTTGTCTCAGGAAAAAGTGATTTTGCTCACGATGGATGATGTGCGGCAGTGGGTGCCAGAAATACCGGAAGCTAGCTTTTACACGGAGCCTCGGTCAAAGAGAGAGGCTGCAGCGTGGATGGTGTGGTTTTGGGAGAACGTTCGTCCTCATTTTCGACCTGATCTTAAAGAAGCATGCTTGTTTACATCTGTATTGACTGGGCGCCGATTATCGGCTGAGGCGTGTTGGTCTGCTCTTAAGAGCAAAAATTTAGTGCCAGAATGATGGCAGAGTTGTTTTTTTTGCGTATTATTTCACTCCTTAGTAAGTAAACAGGCCCCAAGACCTCTTTTTCTTAGGTTGAGGGGTATTTTACTCGCCGAGCCAAAAATGCTTCAGAAAAAGGTGTGTAGCTTAAATGACTACTTTGCGTGACTTAGAAACGTCTCAAGGCGCACAAAAAGCAGCAACTACTGTAGCTGATTATTATCAGAAAGATATAGAGGCGTGGGCAAAAACGTCCATGAATAATGGATTTAAGAATGCTCAAGAAATTGTTGGAAAGTTTCGAGTGAATTCTATTTCTAAAATAAACGCTAGAGTGCTTTTGGAAGATGCCGTCAAATATTGATATTAGTAAGTTGCAATTTATTAATACGAGAGAAGATGTAGAGTTTTTATTTGACCGTTACAAAGATATAGTAATAGAAATAGTCGGTAAATCTGCTGGTTATGCAGATATTGTCATATCTGAGCAAGCATTTTCGAGTGCAATTTTGGAGTGTTCAAAAGATCTCCAAATGCTTTCGGCGCGAAGACTCCCAAATAGTATTTCACCTGGAAAAGTTGCTGGCGTTTATGCATTTCGTTTGAGTCGATGGAGTATCGTGCATATCCCGGAGTGTCTTTCTGATGACAAGGCGATTTTGCAGCTTAATTATTTGGCCGCCTTGGCGTTTGCATACAATCTTCTTGATATTGATGTGACGACAATAGATAACACGATTCGGCTCGAGATTCAGTATAACTTGGTTAGGCGTCATAGTAATCAAGAAACTTTGGGGCTTTGTTTTGATATCTTGCTGGATTCAAAAAGAGTCTACTCTTAAATATAAAAACCGAATGTGTAACTTGATCTGATGGTATTGAAATTAGTTCGTGCCTTCATCATATCTACCAAAGAGGCAAGCACATCCTTCGCGCAGATACTCAACAAGGGGTATATTGCGGAATAGATGGTGCTTGGACTATTGCCAGTGCCACAACACGTTGTATATCTATATTATTTGAGAACGTACCATCTTTGCCCGCATCGATCTTGATGATCTGAAGGCGTGTTTCTCGTGTCGAACCTTCGAGTACAACCACATAATCTGTCTGGCAAGGTTTAGCCACTATCAGGACGGCGGCCTTTCTTGGTCGGCGAGAGCCATTTGTATACTGGAAATGGCAGCCTAAGTGGATTTCGCCTTCGTCGTTGATTATCTTGGGGACGATTATTACCGGGGAGCGCGAGCTATCGGGATATAGCAAGCGAATCTTTAAGTTTCCATTCTCCTGTAGAGTTTTCAGCGCCTCTCTCAAAAAACGGGGGAGTGTTGCTTGCCTGATTGTACTGAGCATGCCTTTACCCAAAGTCAGTTCAACTGCGCGGATCGAGTCATAGGCAACAGGCGTGCCTGTTGCGTGGACCTCTACACTATTGTCTGCATGAATAAGCGCCACGCTTCCATGGTCAGATTTATCGATTTCGGCGGCTCGCCAGACTTCCTTATTCTCAAGGTCCGGGAATCGAATATCGTTTCCATGGGAGGTTAGGGCCGAGCTCAGATTTTTCCCCGGGTCTACGTTTTTCAGAATGATGTTTTCGTTTTCTTGCGACGTACGCGCTATGGATGGCTTGGTTTCAGAGGAAGACTCTTTCTGTTGTGCGATTGCCGGGTTCTTCTGAGTCGAGCATTCATATTTCAGTGATTCAAAAGGGAACGGGTGAGAACAGGATCGAATGTTAAAGACCATGAAGGTCATATTTTCCTGTTTGCCGAGAGGCAGCCATTTCCCAGCCACAACTAGATTCGTTTTTCCTTCAAATGGGAAAAATGTGTTCGGATAAATTAGCTCGCCTTGTGTTGATGCTCTCAAGCAAGAAGAAGCTACGCGTAGAACTGAACGCCACGCGACATTACTCATGGCAATTCGACCAATATCTGCGGCAGATCGCCCTGGTATGCCATCGGCCAGAACAAGATGAAGTCCATGCCCTCCGTGCGTGGTGATGTTATCCGTAAACAGCATCTCCTTTTTCAGGGTGTACTGAAAAATCGTATGGATAAGGCGGCTAGAGGAGCCAAAGTAGAAGCGAATCAGTTCCCAACAAGGAATAACGATCTGGTGATCATCCGGCAGTTGGATCCTCAAACAATATGCTTGGGTATGTGACCGATGCCAAGGGTGTTCTCGCAAAGGCAGTAGGAACTGCTTGTTTTCTGTGCTCAGCCCCGCTTTGATCAAGGCGGTTGTGTCTTGATTGATCTCCAAATTTACGAAGGTTTGAAGCTGGTAGTCTGGCTGGCGAAGGAGCTTGCCAGATTTCCAGATATCTCCAACTCGAAGAAATGGCAAAATGCCAAGTGAGCACCAAGGTCGTCGTTGTTCACTGATATCGGTAGCTGTAGGTGATAACAAGGCCTGAGTATCGTTTAGGTCGACTAAGATAGGGGACATGGCCACCTGAAACGATGGCTGTGTGCGCCGGTAGGACAAGTTCGGGTAAGCGAGGTCACCAATCGAATCGATCCGCCAAGGACGATCGTCTTGGTTGAGAGCTTCGATTTTCATAGTCTGCCTATTATGTGCTGATCGAGATCTTAAGTAACAATCGGTTGCAACGCGCGCTCCCCGAAAACCCACGGCATCAGTCGTGCAATATTCAACGCATCGTCTAGCCCCCGATGGTGTGTGCCTTCGAGTATCAGGCCTGCCAGCTGGCAGGCCTTGGCCATGCCCACTTCTTTTCCGATTTTCTGCTTTTTCGCGAACATGCGCTTTGCATTGATGTGTTCCATGCCGATCGGGTCAGAGATCCCGTGGCGAGCGCACTCCCGCTCGATCTGTTTGCGGTCATAGGCACCCCAACTGGCCCAGAACGAATCTGGAGTTCGGTGCCGCGCAACGAACTCGCGCAAAGCCCCCGCTGCAGTAGGGAATAGCGCTGCATGGTCGACATCTGCTTGGTGGATGCCTGTCAGAGCGGTGCAGAAGGGGGTGAGCTGGGGCCGCTCAAGCGGACGGACCAATGACTGGAAACGATCGATGACCGTTCCATCGATATCTGCCCAGCATGCGCCAATTTCGATGATCTCCATGGCTTCGGCCGGAATGGAGTCATCGTCAGAACAGGTAGCTTCAAGATCAATGATCAGGAGCACTATTTTTCTCCGCTTTGAGTTTGCTTCGCCGACCTTGGCATTTCCTGCGATGGTGCCATGGAAATGCTCGCAGACAATTCTTCATCTTATCCCACGGATGCGGCAATTCGCAGGCTCCCTTTGAGTGCCCAGCAAAGGTGAATAGTTATGGGGTGGGCGGTCTTGTCTTGGTATGGCACAGTAATGGTATCCGTCCAATCTCGGCTTTCTCATGCGCAGCACGATTGAAATTCACCATAAAGGCCTGTGGCTGCCTGCGGCTGAATTCAGCCCGTTGAGTGCTGTCGCGCACGCGGCAACCTTCGAATATTTGCCGGAGTATGTATATGCCGATGAGTCGTTGCCGGCGCTTTCGTTGAATCTACCGGTCAGCGATGAGCGTTTGGGCTATTTCGAAGAACAAGCGCCTCTGTGTCCTTCTTCCCTGATCGACCTGGTGCCCCATGGTCGCGGCCGGAAATTCTTGCTGAATCACTTGGGATTGAAGGCGCGCGAGGATGCTGCCGATTTGTTGCTCGCCCAGTACGGGGCATTCAACCCGATCGGCAATCTGCGGATCAACACGGCAGTTTCGTTCTATGAGAAGCACCGTAAAGAACATCCTGGCATTCGCACGGGCGGGTTTACCTTTGAAGAAATTACCCGGCCGGATGGCTCGTTTGCCGAGTATGTCTGGCAGCATCTGATGCTCGCCGCCGGCGCGACCGGCGTCCAAGGTGCCGCTCCCAAGTTTATGCTGACTCAGAGTAAGGATGGGCTGTGGCATGCCGATGCCGCACTGCCGGATGAAGAAGCGCAGAAACATTGGCTGGTCAAATTTGCCCGTGGGACAGATGAGTCGGACCAAAAGGTGCTTCGCAACGAAGCGGCATATTTGCGCGTAGCCGCCCGCTGTGGCCTGCGCTGCGCCGGCGAACCGATCCTCGCCGGCAACATGCTCTTCGTGCCGCGCTTCGATCGGCAGGTGCTACCGGACGGCTTGCGCCGATTGCATCAGGAAACGCTCGCCTCGCTGGCCGGTCTGCGTGATAGCGGCTTGCGCACTTCCCAGTTCGACCTGGTAAATGCTTTTATCCCGCACGTGACCCATCCAGCACAGGAAGTCGCCGAGTTCATTCGGCGCGATATTCTCAACCTCGCCATGCGCAACCCGGACAACCACGCCCGGAATACCTCCGTGCAAATTCTGCCCGATGGCACAGTACAACTGACCCCGTTTTACGACTTCGCGCCGATGTATCTGGATAAGGATCTGATCACCCGTGGCTGCCGTTGGGCGCTACCGGGCAAGAACGAAATGACGGACTGGGGGGATATCGTCGGGGCGCTGCAGATCGACGACTCAGACAAACGGCAGGTGATGGTATCCCTGCGCAGCTTCTACGGAATGATCCATCAACTGCCGGAAACCATGTTGGCTTGCGGTGTCGATCGACAGATTATCGATGATTGCGAGCAGGGTATTGAGCAGCAGATGACTCGACTGGCGAGAATTCGTCCAATTTAACCCACTAGGATTTTTATGCGGTACCTGTTTTCTACACTGCTGTTCTCTGCGGTACTGCTTGCAGGCTGTAAAGACTCTCCTGCTGCCCAGCAAGCTGTGGCAACTCCGCCGGAATCTCAACCTAACTCGGTGATGGCCGTTGAACTGGTCACCAGCAAAAAACAGGTCGGGCATCGTAATTTCAGCTCGGCAAAAAAAATCCTACCTGAGGTCTATGCCGGACTGGCAGAAGACATTTATTGCGGTTGCAAATACACAGGCAAGGACGTGGATCTCGCGTCCTGCGGGTATGTGCCGCGCAAGAATGCAAACCGCGCCCAGCGAATCGAATGGGAGCATGTGGTTCCGGCCAAACACCTTGGTTCACAACGCCAATGTTGGCAGGACGGTGGCCGGAAAAATTGCAGCGGCAAAGACCAGCTCTTTGATCAGATGGAAGGCGACCTCAATAACTTGGTGCCAGCCGTGGGCGAAGTTAACGGAGATCGGGGTGATATGAGCTATGGCGCTTGGACCAACAACCCGACTCCGGTCTATGGGCAATGCAAAAGTGTGCCAGATTTTAAGAACCGGCGTTTCCAGCCAAGAGAAGAAGTACGGGGGAGAGTCGCCCGGATCAGTCTGTACATGCACACACGCTATAACCTCAGCATGAGCAACCAAGACAAAAATCTCTGGTGTGCGTGGGCTAAAACCTACCCGGTGGATGCGTGGGAGATTGAGCGAAACAGACGGGTCAGTCGCTGGCAGGGTGAGGGGAATTTGCTAGTTGAATCTCCAGAGAAATTAACTGGTATATGTCAGTAACGCAGTGGTTGTGCCGGGAAATTAGACCGTGTCCATGAGGCGTGTCCTTGGGTTTGGCGAGTTCAACCTTGCTTGCAAGCATTCACGCCATGGACAACAAATACATTCTTGGCGAGAGCGATACCAACGGTGATAATAACCATTAATTTCCCATTCTGTAAGCGATCCAATGCAATTTGGAAATCCTGTTATGTCACTTCGTTGCGGCTACGGGACGGGGAAGCCCCGATCATACGTTAGGTATACCCATGGAATACGATCTTCGTTCAGCGTTGCCGCAGTTAGTTCCAAAGGCTATTGCATGGGCAGAAGCCCAAAATTCTTTCATTGGGCAGATTGGCCAGCCCCTAAATGATGCTCTGCTTTCCGTTGCACGAAATGTCGGAGTAATGCGTCCAGAGCTTATTCGCGTCGCTGAAGTCCCTCAGCTTCCTTTGCCAGAAGATCAGGCGTTGCAACAGGCTGCCATCGCAACTGGACTACTAGGTCCACATATGACTGGAATGACTTTTGGTTACGCTATCTACATATGTCGAGGGCAAAGCACTATCAGACTTCTGTCCCATGAATTTCGCCATTCGTTCCAGTATGAGCAGGCTGGCTCGATTGCGGCATTTCTCCCGACGTATCTTCAACAAATTGCTACCGTTGGATATCACAATGCTCCATTTGAAATCGATGCCCGCGCCCATGAAATAGACCACGCTTAACTTCCTTCTAACATTGGGCATCACATCACAATGACACCTCATCAAGCCAATCTACTGGAAAAGGAAGACTGGCGCTTCCATGCAATCGATGCCACCGGAACAGGACTCGGCATACTTGCCACAACAGAGATGCTAGCTAAGCGGCATCTCAGTTTTGGCCTGCCTTCTGCACCGGCACTCTATTTGAGTTTGGCGCGCAATGCGCATGCCCGCCGCGTCGCAATCGACGTTGATATGTGCTTTGTCAGCCATCCCAAACCACAGGGAACTTGGCCTGAAGATCACCGAGTTCTTTTCGACTTCTTTGAGCTATTTATCGCTGAAGTCATTTTTTCCTTCACTGCCATTGAAGCGTTTGCAAACGAGTCGATTCCGGCGAACTTCATCTACTTATGGAAGAACGCGAAAGAAGTGAAGCAGCTTTCCCGCGCTGACATCGAACGGTTCGTTCAACTCGACGAAAAGCTGAAGCGCGTTCTCCCGATGGCCCACAATATTAAGAGCCCTGCAGGAACCAAGGCTTGGCAAGGGTTCAAGGAATTAAAAACCATTCGCGACCGTGTCATTCATATGAAGTCTGTCGACCGCCGAGCGTCAGGTCCAGAGCATCAGACTTTATGGGGGCTCATGCTCGAACAGAAACAACAGGACTTTGCGGAAGTCGCCTATCGACTAATCGGCGGCTATCCGGCACTTGTCGGCGAGCGCCGTTGGTACCGGTCATGCCCGTGACGTCCACCCCATCAATCGAGCGAACCTCGCGCGAAAAGCTGCGCGAGGCTGCTTATTTCAAACGTTGAAGTTGCCGCTTCTAACACCAGTTCTTGTAGGCCCGATTAACGGCCACCGATTCAGCTAACGTCGAACAGGCGACCTGCGCAAAGAAAAGGGATTAGCATGATTGAGTTTGAAGTCTTTAGCGACGACCCGGAGGTCGTCGAACTCGTGGAAAAATACTGGAGCACCGACAATAACGGCAAATACCTCCATAATGTGGCCGACCTGCTGCCATTCCGCGAAATTACCACCACCCCCAAACTCCTTACTTTCATCAGCGGCGAGTCGAGAGCATGGAACCCAGACAACTTTTGTCCTATCTGCGGGGACAACATATCCGTTCGTAGCCGCACGGATCCTGCAATTAAGAAACTCCGCAGGTTATCCCCTTGCAATCACTGCCAAGAGCTACAAGCAAGGGACCGAGCGCGAAATTTGGCTGTTGAGCAGGAAGCGCTTGCCGAGGCAATGCGTAAAGCCTCCGATTCGGCGAGGATGCTTGAGATCGAATACGGCCAATTACCGGATGACATCGCTTTGATCGTACTTGCGTTGGAACGTGCCATCTGTCCCAAATTGGTCGAGGGAGTTTTTGAGACGGCCGATTTACGCTCTCTCATTAATGGCCCCGTGTCCCCGTTGATCGAGCGACTTATTAATGCGAATGTCATCTCCGACGATCCCGCCTTCTCCCAATCTGGTGCCTATTGGTTGGAGGACGGAGAACTCTGGTTCAATATGGCAAAAGCCCGTTATTTTCTCGTGCCAGACAGAACCTATGGGGCAAGCGAGGATGCACTGACCTACCTCGATAATCGCCCGTGGGACAAGAATGACGAGTTGCGTTCACTTTGGCTGGATTATGCGACTGCCGAATGCATCACTTATTTTTTAAACCAGTGTGGTCGATATTCGCTTAATCCAGAATCAAAGGACGTCGACAACATCACCAGTCAGATCAGGGTCGCACTTGACCAATACAGCATTCAGGAACTTTGGTGTGCCACATGGATAGTCGTGAAGGATGCCGCATCCCTATGCAAACGCGAGTTCTACAACGTGACCAAAGCGACAGCCACGATGCCAGGGAAGTTACAACGCCTTCTCGAAACCGTACGCAAAAAACAACGGTTGCCTCTTAAGGCATGGACCCGGCCGCAACAGCAACCTGCTGGCACACTAGGAGAACTTTTCTACGAGCGCTATGGATTGAATGAATCGACGCCAGGTGCTGAGGCTATGCGAATATTTGCCAGTCCAGCGCCTCCCGCATACGACCCATTCTTGGAAAGCGAAATTGTCCAAAAGGGATTGATCGATGTGCTGGTCGAGCGTATTCACCACTACAAGTTAGGGGCGCAATCGCTCTCGATTTTCGCTGCAGGAATCCGGGAAGGACTAAGTATCGAGGACGCTATTGCTAGGCTGCTTTGCGGCCTGCCAAGCTTGCAACAAGGGATCAATAATGGCGGCAATTTATCGGATTGCTAGTCATTACCAATAATCAGCAAGAGGCTTGGGCGGCGGAGGCATCCCAAGCCTGTAACTTTCTCCATACCTCTGGAAACAGAAAAGCGGTGACCGGGTCTTTGGCTCGGTCCCGGTTAAACCGTGCATCTCCCTGGGCTTTGGCTTCGCGACATTCTTTCTCTTTTCTTTCCCATTTCAGCCCTTGGGCGTCGCGGGTATCCTCTTGTTTAAGCTGCTCCCGTCGACCATAGACGGCTATCGCGGCCAGGAAAGGCTGTAACACTTCCGGATAGTCGTTTACCACGGTATGCGCGGCAGAGATTAACTTGGCGTGTCTCCAGTGCACGGGTTTCCCAGCCTGAGCCGAGAATAGCGCACTAAGTAGGCCAAGGGCGTCGTCAGGCCACTGTGGTAGCAATACGCCATACTGCAAGAACTCTGTTTGAAATCGGCGCCAGGTTTCCAGGTCATGGTTCTTTCGTGACCACCACTGGACAAAGCGCTGCTTCAGATCGATTTTTGCTCCGTCCTGGGCTTGCTGGGCTCGGCTTTGGTCATAGTCGAAGTGAAATACCCGGTAATTGTCAATGTCGTGGTGCAGCTCCGGCAAGGTGACAAAAGCGTTATTCCAGACGTCCTCTATACCGCTTGCCGTCCAACGAGGCTCTTGCCAGTGGCAATCCAGCATGAATGCCTGACTTTCCTTAGATAGGGCGAGCGTTTGCTCCGAGGCCAGAAACAGATTCCGATTATTGTTGTAGAAAATATCGTCCTGGGTCATCCGGGCATCGGTCGGGTCAAAAGACTGAAACACCCAGCATAACAAGGCGCCATACTGGCGATAAAACAGCCGGCGTTCAGCAATTACATGCAGGAAAGTGGTCGACAGCTGAATTTCAAAGACTACCGGGATTTTTCCATCCAAGACCGCGCGCACATCTGGTTTACGCCACGCACCACCGTCGCCTTTGCAGACCTGTTCTATCTCGATAGGGCTGCTGGAAAATCGCGGGTCCTGTGCCAAGCTTTCGGCGATGATTTCCTTCATCCGGAAATGCGCAGCACTCTCTTTCACCCCGTTGTACTTCCGGGCGGTAATCTCGTCCTTATTCAAGGCCCCGCGCGTGATGGCTGGGCAATTTCCATCCTCAATACGATGCTTGAAGTAGAAGCGCTTCCCGAATTCCTTGGTTTTGTGCACGCACAGATAGACACCTACCCGGCATATGGGGCAGATGACTTGGTGGCTATCGGTGGCATTTTCTTCCGCAAGACGCATTCGAAATTGCTCTGCCACGCCATAATCTGTGCCGATGGCAGCCTGCGCCGTCAATAATTGACCTGTTTCTAGGTTCAAAACCTCTTCAATTTCTGGATTGCGTACACACAAAGAATCCATCCCCGGATACCTCTGAGGGCAAAAGCCCAGTTTAGCTCGCTCACAAAGGTAGAGCACCGCAATCCCGATTACCTCGTCCTGACGATCAGTTCATTTAAACTGTTGTGCAGGCGAGCGATCTCTTGAGACTCAGTCAAGAAGGACTGAGGCTTTGTACGGATAAAGAAAAACCCGACCGAGGCCGGGTTTGTCGTGCGACTTTTGGGCTACGGCTGCAGCGTGACGGAGACAACCGTCGCCGTTGTAACCTCTCCGCGCAACTCCGTAGCATTAATACTCAGATACACCTTGCTTCTATCCCACTCAGCTCTTTGTAGGATCTTGATCTGTTCCTGATCCAGGCTTGCATCCCTGAATTTCGCATAGAACTCTTTACCATCACTGCAACGATTCAATTTCAAGCGAACCTCATCAGGATGACTGTGGTGCACCTCAATGATGATGTAATTACCATTCAATTGGACATCAATCGATTCTGCTCGGGCAGAATGAGCAAGCTTACGAGCAGATTCTCCGGACAGCGTCAGGTCCCCGACCTGTATCATTTTTGCGTCCGCTGTCCCCTTCAATATTTCATTTCGCGCCTGATCAAAATCACTCTTTACGTGCAATAGCCGCTCATCGCGACTAAGTGCCTTTGCCATAATTTCAGATCGTTTAGTTTCTTGCTCAGACAGGGCGATGGCTTTATGCGTTTCCGCATCAACTTCTTTTTCACGCACTCGTGCGTTAAGAAATGCCTTGTAAGCCCAACATCCTCCTGCGATCAGCGCGATGGAAACCACCATCGTAACAACTTGCTCCGGAGTCACTTTGTCTATCACCTGTGTGGTCACGGTCTTGAGATACTCAGTTAAATCAACTGGCAGATTTGTGCTTCCCTTCTGGACTTTAACCTTCAGGCGCAGTTGATCTTTCTCAGTTCCATTCAAGCATCTGGCGTTGCTTTTGTTGTGGACAATGCGAGCATAAGAACGGTGAATGGCATGCTGTAGCTCAATGATTGCATTAGCCATCTCTGGGGTGATTGTACTATCGTAACCTTCGCCACACACCCGGATGTTGACGACTGGCCACCCTTTAAAATCCAGTTCCAGCGCGTCCATGCCAATCTTTCCGCCAAGGGCATCCTCTAGCAGCAAGAAAGCTTCAGACTCGTTCTCAATCGTGTACTTCATCAACGCCCCCAGTGTTTATTGTAGAAAAGTATCCAAATACGATTTATCGTCCATTCCAATCATTGTCTCCCCGTCTTCCACTCCGCAACCATTGCCTTCGTCACATCCTTCGGGTAGCACTGCGGGGCATAGCCACCCGGTCGACTGTACGCGCTGCGTTTTCCACAACTACGCCCAGCCCGATCTGTGTTGTAGGGACACGGGCAGTTGCCTGGATAGTTCGCGATGGAGTCCTTGATGATTAGCTGCTTTATCTGGGCGTCAGAGAGCGGAACGCGGGCGATAACCGCTCCGGGAAAGATGAGCGCGAAAACGATGGCAAGGCGGAACATCATGACTTATCGCCGCTTGGTATAGTGATCATTTGTCCGACGGTTTTTATACTTCCCTCCCTTGTGGGATGAACCTTTACCCCCGGCATAATGCCCGCCTCTGTTGGGGTATGTTTTTTTGGAATACGATTTCTTCGAGTAAGACTTGCTGGCGTGGGATTTGCCGCCACCTCGGCTGCCGCGAGCCTCTGCCGGCATAGAAGCAAGACCAAAGCAAACAAGAAGCACAATCAGAAAATTACGCATACATCCCCTCATTTATAAAAAACGTGAACGATCCATCTTCCAGTGGGCAACTGGGGCGATGTGCAGCACCGCTCATTGCACATCGAATTCAAAAACGTGTGCCAAAGACCCTTCGATAAAAACGCGAATGACATATCGTCCCTTTGGGTCTCCCGGAGCTACGGCCCAAGAATTGAAAATAATGCCGCGCTCCGGGGAAACTTCCCGCTCTGTTATCGAGACGCGTCCATCGGTCGAGACCGAGCGAGTTCCTTGCGATTCGGGGGCTCCCCAAGTGTCTGGCTTGGTAGGAAGGGTGAACTCTTCCCGCCATTTGATCGTAGGCTTGTTCGTTCGAAGCAGAATGACCCAGCCGTAGCTTTGGTCTGGTGTTAAGGGCACTACTTTCACGGACTCGAACAGAGGTCTTCCGGATTCCGCTGAATTGAAAAGGCCGAAATCGGCGCTGACCACTTCGAATACCCTGGATGGGCCGTCAGTCGGGTTCAGAGGCAAGGCAACGGCTGGGCCGCAAAGAACAAGAGCAATCAGTGAAAGCAGGGCGATCAGTCGGTTCATGTGCGTACTCGCAAAAAGGGGTGATCCGTGTCGATACTACGGTCGAAGCTGCATGGGCAACGAAGTGCAAATTCTTATAATTACCATGCCTTGTTTAATTGCTTACGAAACGAGAAAATCATGGTTATTATCACCGCTGGCTTCCATCTCGCCAAGCATGCCATTCAGCAAATTTCGTGAATGAAAAGATGTGATTTACATGACCGAAATCCGGGGAAACCATGATCTTTAGCATCCACGGGTACAGACATTGTTTTCAGGTTGCCCATCCCGGCAGCCCAGTGACCGTCGAGCGGTACACGCGTTACCGTGAGCCCGTCTATCTTCACTGCCCAATCCATGGGGAAGTGAAAGCATCTTCAGCGGCCAACGTGCTGCTCGCCACGCACGCTTGTCCAAAGTGCGGAGAAGAGGCCAGTCAGGCAACGAGCTATCCATCGCCAGAAAATGAAGGCCATAAAAGACGGCTGAGCGATAGTGTCCTGCAACGGAGGATGGCAAAATCATCCACCCCTGATTGCTTCGATGTTCATCGAGACCCGTCGGACCCCTTGTTTGCGCTTTTTATATGCCCCCGCCATGGGCCGCAAAAAGTGCGAATCGGGGCTTTGGTCTGTGGCTGCGTCTTGTGTCGGAAGGATCGGAATCAGGCAAAACGTGAGGCCAAGCAGCAAATGGCATCAAGTCGGACGAAGATTCGCAAATAAAACAGTGTGGACATCCCGGGAAAACAGCCGTGCCAAGTGATGGGCGCCGGAACAGGACTCCAGCCCGATCAGGCAGGGAGGCAGCTAGGCGATCAAATCCAGCAACTGACTACGTGGTATCTTGGGTTTAATGAGTTCCGCCTTGCCTGTTTCATTCACGCCATGCACTGCAAAGACATTCTTGGCGAGATGGAAGCCAGCGGTGATAATAGCTATGGATTTCCCCTTCCGTAAGCGATTTGATGAAATCTGGAAATTCCATTATGGCACTTCGTTGCCGCAGCGGCTTCCGCCGCAGCCTCGGGACGGGGAAGTCCCTTTATTCGTTAGGTTGCATCAGTCATTTGCAACGACCATCAAAACTTCATACATAGGGCCACGATGGCGATTCCAAAAGCGTTCATTTCTTACTCACATGATTCCCAGGATCATAAAAAATGGGTTCTTGACCTTGCCACTCGCCTTCGAAACAACGGCATTGACGCCATCCTAGATCAATGGGATTTGAAGCCTGGCGATGACCTCCCTCGTTTCATGGAGCAGGGGTTGATAGCTGCGGATCGTGTGCTCATGGTCTGCACAGATAAATACGTAGAAAAAGCGAACGCGGGCGCTGGCGGAGTCGGATATGAAAAGATGATCGTCACGGCTGACCTACTAAAGACGATCGATTCAAATAAGGTCATTCCATTGATTCGTCAAAGCGGGAGCCACAACGTTCCGACCTTCCTTCGTTCAAAACTGTTCTTGGATTTTTCGCGCCCAGATCAATTCGAATTCTCATTTGATGAACTGATTCGTACATTGCACAATGCACCTCTCTACGAGAAGCCTATCATTGCGAACAATCCATTCACCCCAGTAACGGAAACCCCGCCCAATCGCACAGGAGATGGGGTTTTGGTAGTTATGAAGCTAGTCGTCGCCAAATTTGAAAGTCAATCGACCGATTACATTAACTATGGATCACTCGTCAGGCATGCTCCGATGTCCAGAATTATGTTTGATTTATATATCGAGGAAGCCAAGTCAGAAGGCCTAATTACTCAAGACCCTGACAGAGATATTCGTCTCACAGGTAAGGGTAAGCATTACGCGATTCAGCACAAAATTATTAGGCAGTGAGAAATGCAACCTAACAATTCCGTCCAAGCCGACGCGGCTAGGCGGCCTGGCTTAACTCGGGTGGTTGTGCACAAATCCAGTCAATGATCGAGAAATATGGAATCAATAATTAAGACCCTATCAGACCCAGGCGCTTGGGTTAGCGGCATTCTGTTCAGTTTAGTCGCCACAGTTATCTACAAATGGTTTAGCGTACTTCCAAGCCAAATCCGAGGCGTTTCACGTACCAAACGCTTGAGCGCCCATCGCAAGTTACGGGCGGCAAGGCAAAACCCAATGGAAATCGCCTACGTTATCGGGAATGCAAATGCGCAGTTCGTTGCGTTCCTCTTAATGTGTTTTTTTTACATCGGTGCAATACTTGTTTCCGAGACATTTAGGAAAATCCTCGGTCAGTCAATATTTGTGGGGCTCGTCGCTGGTTCGCCAATTCTTATCTTCGAACTCGTTTGGCTTTTTAACGACTTATTTGCTAAGCGTCTTGTTCGCGAGCATGGGAAGTTACTCAAGTATCGCTCTCGCAAGAATGTGTCCTAACGAATAGCGTTTATCCGCCGCTATGATGCAGCTATCTCATCAACCATTTCCGCTGCGGCGGATAAACGCTATTCGTTCGGCCTAAATCCACGTCATCACAGGAGTTTTTTAATGGACACGGTTTATTCAGTAGCAGAGCAAGTCAAGATCAAGAACGAGGTAGGCACATCGCAACGCCCCAAATGCAGTTGCGGGGCTTGGATCGATCATTGGAAAAAATACAGCAAAAAGAGTCCTGGCAAATGTTCAGTTGCAGGCTGCAACAACGATGCAACCCTCGGCGCGCATGTAACAAGGCCCGCCGCGAAAAACGAAGACTACAAAACTCACTCCTATCTTGTTCCCATGTGCGCTGAACACAACGGGAAACACGGCGAAACGTTCACGTCCAAGCCGAACTGTACTTTCGTGTGGGCAAACGTTAGCCAAACCTGCGGGAGCTAATCCTCTTGGCTTGTCATCCGAGGCCGAACCCATCATTCCACCGGACCTGCGCGAAAAGCCGCGCAGTCCGGTGAATTCAGACGTTATGCACCTAACTAGTCGCTGTCGAAAGGTCTATTGATGGAAAACTTTGAAGCCAAGGGACTACTGTCCGTCGAGGTGAAGGCTTCCCCGATAGTAGCGGGCACCCCTGCGACAGTGAGTTTGATAATTCGAAATCCGTTTTCGGAACAGGTTGTCATCGAGTCAATTCAAGCGCCATCGTCAGCCCCATTGCTTCCGTCGCAAGTTGGAGAGGACGAAAAGTCGTCTCACGGAATGGACAAGAAACCGGGTTTTTTTGAAAGTTTTGTTTCAGCCTTCGTCATGTTTAAGGTAAAGGAAATTAGCGTCGGCCCACTTACTGCGGAGTTTCCGGCACCACGAGGGCGGCATTTCCACATAAACATGGAGCCACAGTCAAAGCTGACTGTGAAAACCCCGTTTGGTCCTAATGACAACGTACATATCAATAATGCCGAGGGCGCAGAGGTCGTGTTCGACACTCCTGACGCAAAAGCCGATCCCGGAGACAGTAAAGAGAGAGTAATTCCGCCTCATCAGGAAGACTTGGCTTCGTTTGAGTTGAAGACTGCTCATTGGCTATTGGTGAAACCAAAAGTGCTCGACTTATATGCGCTCATAAGATTCAGGGTTGGTGATGAACCGCGCAGCCAAGTTGTTCCAGTCACGGTATCTGTTCAACCGCCCGTGAAGTCGATTGTCCTCGGCACAGTTTCCGGTGGCATTCTCGGATGGCTCGCCCGGCAGTTGAATAAAGGCATTCTTTCCTCTGAGTTTTCAGCAGCCGCGTCAATTGTTAGCGTGCTTGGAATCATCGTAATGGCCATGATTCTTGCCATCGTTTTGTCTCGGCAGGAATCGTCGAAAGGGTTCGTTACGCTTGAAGACTTCTACGGCGCTTTTGTTGTTGGAGCTATTCTCGGATATACAGGAACGCAATATTTCGAAGCGTCAATTAAGGCTGCAGTAGGTAGTTCAGGTGTATAACATGGAAGCTCCGCTGATAAGGCCGGCTCCGCGCCGGTTAACTCTACTACAAGGGCTTCCCCGTCGAATGCAATAGTTTCGACGTTCTTTTCGGTTTGAGTTTTGCGGCATCGCCGGCCTGATTGGCTGAGAAGGAGAAGGACTGCGAAACTACACCGGTCATTGCGGGCTCATGGCTCATACCTGATAAGGGCGCGCACGGCGCCACTTATCTTATATACATGTCGGTTTCTAGATGGCTAAATAGTGGTGTCTAGTCGCAAATACTGTTCCTCAGTCGCATTTATCGTTCTTGATTCGCAAATAATTTTCCTTCTAACAGGCGGCGCCAACCCGCAACCGGGGGAGATTTCCCTCGCACATCACGGCGTATTGTTCCTCGATGAGCTGCCGGAGTTCGACCGCAAGGTGCTGGAAGTTCTGCGCGAACCGCTCGAATCCGGGCGCATCCTGATTTCCCGCGCCGCCCGGCAGGCAGAGTTCCCCGCGCGCTTCCAGCTCGTCGCCGCCATGAACCCCTGCCCTTGCGGCTATCTGGGGCACCCACGGCATGCCTGCCGCTGCACGCCCGATCAGGTCAGCAAATACCGCGGAAAAATTTCCGGCCCGCTGCTCGACCGCATCGACATGATCGTCGAAGTCCCTGTGCTGCCGGAATCGGCGCTGCTCTCCGCCGCCGATGGCGAATCGAGTGCGACGGTGCGCGAGCGCGTCGCTCAAGCCCGCGAACGGCAGCTAACCCGCCAGGGGCACCCCAACAACGCCCTGCAACCCAAGGCCATCGACATGCATTGCGTTCCGGACAATGCCGGCCTCTCCCTGTTGAGCGCCGCCATCAACAAACTGGGGCTGTCGGCGCGCGCCAGCCACCGCATCCTGCGCATGGCACGCACGATTGCCGATCTGGACAATGCCTCTGCCATACAGTCAAGACACATTGCCGAGGCCATCCAGTACCGGCGAACATTGTCCGGTTCGTAAAGCCTTGTTTCAGCCTCTGCCCGAATCTTGTAGACTCCCCTGCAACTCGAACCACACTGTTCCACGTGAAACATGGCTGCTGCACCCAAGTATGACGAATCCTCGGTCAAGGTTCTCAAAGGCCTTGATCCGGTCCGGCACCGTCCGGGCATGTACACCCGCACCGACAATCCACTGCATATCTGCCAGGAAGTGATCGACAATGCGGCCGACGAAGCCCTTGCCGGCTTCGCCAGCAAGATCGAAGTTACGCTCTACCGCAACCAGACCATGCATGTGGCCGACAACGGTCGCGGCATCCCGGTCGGTATCCACCCCGAAGAAGGCGTACCGACCGTGCAGGTTGTCTTCACGCAACTGCACGCCGGCGGCAAGTTCGACAAAAAATCCGGCGGGGCGTATGCGTTCTCCGGAGGCCTGCATGGGGTGGGCGTATCGGTCACCAATGCGCTGTCCACGCAACTGATCGTCGAGGTCAAGCGCGATGGGCAACAGCACCGTATCGAGTTCGGCGGCGGCGAAGTCGTCAGCCCGCTCGCGGTCTCCGGCTCGTGCGCCAAGAAAGACACCGGCACCGCCGTGTTTGTCGCGCCCGATCCCAAGTATTTCGACAGCGCCACGATCCCGGTCGGCGAGCTCGAACACCTGCTCAAATCCAAGGCCGTGCTGTTGCCGGGGCTGGTCGTCACGCTGCAGATCGAACAGGCCAGCGGCGAATTCATTGCGCGCGAGTGGTGCTACCCGGACGGGCTGACCGGCTACGTGGGCGAACTCGTCGCGGGGTTCACGCAACTGATTCCGATCTTCAAGGGCGAGAAATATGTCGGCGACGAAGACGAAACCTTCGCGCCTGGCGAAGGCTGCGCCTGGGCACTGACCTGGACCGAGGACGGCCCGGTCAGCCGCGAATCGTACGTGAACCTGATTCCGACGCTCGCGGGCGGCACACACGAATCCGGTCTGCGCGACGGCGTGTTCCAGGCCGTGAAAACCTTCATCGATTTCCACAGCCTGCTGCCCAAGGGCGTGAAGCTGCTGCCGGAAGACCTGTTCAGCCGCTGTACCTTCGTGCTCTCCGCCAAGGTGCTCGACCCGCAATTCCAGGGCCAGACCAAGGACAAACTCACCAGCCGCGACGGACTGAAGCTGGTCTCGGCCATGGTCAAATCGCCGTTCGAGCTGTGGCTCAACGAACACGTCGACCTCGGCAAGAAGCTCGCCGAGCTCGCGATTCGCGCAGCCCAGGCCCGGCAGAAGAATGCGCAGAAGGTCGAAAAGAAGAAATCCTCCGGCGTGGCAGTGCTGCCCGGCAAGCTCACCGATTGCGCCAGCGACGAATCCCAACGCTGCGAGTTGTTCCTCGTCGAAGGGGATTCAGCTGGCGGTTCGGCCAAGCTGGGGCGGGACAAGGACTACCAGGCCATCCTGCCCTTGCGCGGCAAGGTGCTCAACACCTGGGAAGTCGATCGCGACCAGATTTTCGCCAACAACGAAGTCCACGACATCGCCGTGGCCATCGGCGTCGACCCGCACAAGCCCGACGACGCCGCCGATCTTTCCGGTCTGCGCTACGGTAAGATCATCATCATGTCCGATGCCGACGTCGACGGCTCGCATATCCAGGTGCTGTTGCTGACGCTGTTCTACCGCCATTTCCCGCAACTCATCGCCCACGGCCATGTGCACGTAGCGCAGCCGCCGTTGTATCGCGTCGACGTAGCGGGCAGCGGCAAGAACAAGCCACCACGCAAATTCTACGCGCTGGATGAAGGCGAGCTCACCGCGATCCTCGACAAGCTGCGCGCCGAGAAAATCCGCGAGGGTGCCTGGGGCATCAGCCGCTTCAAGGGCCTGGGTGAAATGAACGCCGAGCAATTGTTCGAAACCACCATGAACCCGGAGACCCGCCGCATGCTGCGCGTCTCAATCCCGCAGGACGTTTCGGCCAACACGCGCGACGTGATGCACATGCTGATGGGCAAATCCGAGGCCAGCAGCCGCCGGGCCTGGCTGGAAGCGCGCGGCAACGAGGTCGAGGCCGACATCTAAATGAAAAAGATCTACCTCGCCGGCCCTGGCGTCTTCCGCGCAGACTGTGCCGCTTGGGGTGAACGCCTCAAAGCCGCTTGCTCCGCCAACGGCCTGGAAGGGCTTTACCCACTCGATGGCGAGATTCCCGCAGGGCTCACGGAAGTCGCCGAGAAGCGCTTCTGGATCTTTGCCAACAATTGCGCGCTGATCCGCCAGGCCGACGCCGTTTTTGCCGACCTGCGTGCCTTCCGTTCCACCAGCGAGCCGGATTCCGGCACCGCCTTTGAAGTCGGTTTTGCCCACGCACTGAGCAAACCGGTCTGGCTCTGGCTACCCGATTGCGAAGCGGGGATTGAGTTGCGCCAGCGCGTACCCTGCCGGCAGACTCCTGCGGGCTGGATTGACGCCGATGGAATGAACGTCGAAGACTTTGCCGCCCCGCTCAACCTGATGCTCTGGGAAGCCGCAGCCGGTGTCAGCTACCAGAACGAACCCGAAGCGGCCCTGCACGAAATGGCGCAACAACTGCTTGCCGATCTCACAAACCGCCCTGATCCAACTTTGGTTTCACGTGAAACATGACCCAAGAATTCGAACCCCAAGAACTCAATCTCGCTGAAGAAGTTACGGAAGCCGACCCGCCTGTTGCCGACGACGGAGGGAATCTTCGCTACATCCAGGCCCAGATTTCCTCTGAGCCCGGCGATGGCGAATCGGTCCAGCTCGGCCTTTATGCGGAAAAGAGCTATCTCGAATACGCAATGAGCGTGGTCAAGAGCCGCGCCCTGCCGCAGGTCGAGGACGGCCAGAAACCGGTACAGCGCCGCATTCTCTTCGCCATGCACGGCCTGGGGCTGACGGCGGGCGCCAAACCGATGAAGTCCGCGCGGATTGTCGGCGACGTGCTGGGCAAGTATCACCCGCACGGCGACCAGTCGGCCTACGATGCCTTGGTGCGCATCGCGCAGGATTTCTCGCTGCGCTACCCGCTGATCGACGGCCACGGCAATTTTGGCTCGCGCGATGGCGATGGCGCAGCGGCATACCGCTATACCGAGGCGCGTTTGACGCCGATTGCGGAACTGCTGCTCTCGGAAATCGACAAGGGCACCACGGATTTCATCCCCAACTACGACGGCGCTTTTGAGGAACCGGTGCTGCTGCCGGCGCGCCTGCCGGTGCTGCTGCTCAACGGCGCAACCGGCATCGCAGTGGGCATGGCCACGGAAGTTCCTTCGCACAATCTCGGCGAAGTCGCCGATGCGGCCGTCGCCCTGATCCGCAACCCGGAGCTTTCCACGGCCGACCTGATGTCCTATATTCCCGGCCCCGATCTGCCGGGCGGCGGGCAGATCATCTCGGCTGCCCGCGACATCCAGAACGCCTACGAAACCGGACGCGGATCGCTGAAGTTGCGCGCCCGCTGGGAAAAGGAAGACCTCGCACGCGGCCAGTGGCAAATCGTCGTCACCCAACTGCCGCAAGGCGCTTCGGCACAGAAGGTGCTCGAAGAAATCGAGGAACTCACCAATCCGAAGGTGAAGAAGGGCAAGAAAGCCCTGAGCCAGGATCAACTGCAAACCAAGCAGTTGATCCTCTCGGTGCTCGACCGCGTGCGCGACGAATCCGGCAAGGATTGTCCGGTACGGTTGGTCTTCGAACCCAAATCCTCGCGCCAGAATCCGGACGAGTTGATGACACTGCTGCTGGCGAATACTTCGCTCGAAACCAACCTGCCGATCAACATGGTGATGATCGGCCGTGACGGGCGTCCGGCGCAGAAATCGCTGAAGACGCTGCTCAGCGAATGGATCGATTTCCGCTTCGTCACGGTCACGCGCCGCACCCGACACCGTCTGGGGCAGGTCAACGACCGCATCCATATCCTGGAAGGTCGCCTGATTGTCTTCCTCAATATCGACGAGGTCATCCGCATCATCCGCGAGTCGGACGAGCCCAAGGCTGCCCTGATCGCCCGCTTCAACCTCAGCGACCGGCAAGCCGAAGACATCCTGGAGATCCGGCTGCGGCAACTGGCACGCCTCGAAGGCATCAAGCTGGAGCAGGAGCTCTCTGATTTGCGCAAGGAAAAAGACGACCTGGAGCACTTGCTGGCGAACCCGTCCGCGATGCAGAAGCTGGTCGTCAAGGAGATCGAGGCCGACCGCAAGAAGTACGCCGACCCGCGCCGCACCCTGATCGAGGAAGCGGAGCGCGCCGTGGTCGAAGTCGCCGTCGTGGACGAACCCACCACGATCATCCTCTCCGACAAGGGCTGGCTGCGCAGCCGGCAAGGGCATGGCATCGACCTGCAATCGCTCGCCTTCAAGGATGGCGACAAGCTGCTCGCTGCGATCGAATGCCGGACCGTCGACCAGATTGCCTTGTTCGGCAGCGACGGGCGCGTTTACACGATTGCCGCTTCCAGCGTACCGGGCGGGCGCGGCGATGGTGTACCCGTTACCACGCTGGTCGATCTCGTCGCCAAGAGCCGCATCACGCAGATGTTCACCGCCAAACCGCAGGATTGGCTGGTCATTGCCAACAGCGCCGGATACGGTTTCACCTGCCAGTTTGAAAACCTGCTCTCGCGGCAGAAGGCCGGCAAGAGCTTCATCACACTGGAAACGGGTGAAACGCTGCTCAAGGTCACGAGCTATGTTCCACGTGAAACATCGCTGGTGGCCTGCCTGGCCAAATCGGGCAAACTGCACCTGTTCCCGCTCGCCGAATTCAAGCAGCTCACTGGCGGCGGCAAGGGTGTCATCACCATGGCACTGGACGACAAGGATGCGCTCTCGGCGATCACAATCAGCGATGGCGAGGTATTGAAGCTTTCCGGAACGGGGCGCGGCGGCAAGGCGGTGGAATTGACGCTGGACGCCAACGACATGGCGCCCTATATAGGCAAGCGCGCCCGGAAAGGGAAACCGATCAATGCCGGCTTGAAGTTCCCCGGTTTTTGAAACTTCCCATCCCCATAAAACAAGGCCGCCTCTCCGGGCGGCCTTGTTTTATGGATCGGGTCAATCAGAATAATTCAGCAAATCGCTCCGCCGTTTGCCTGATATTGCCCGACTCGAACAATGCTCCGATCACCGCCACGCAATCCGCCCCAGCCGCAACCACCTGCGCGGCATTGTGCGGCGTGATTCCGCCAATGGCGACGATCGGCAGGGTAATTTCCGCGCGCGCCTGCTTGATCAGCTCCAGACTCGCTCGCCGCGCTTCGGGCTTGGTGCCGGATGCAAACACCGCGCCGAACGCCACGTAATCCACGCCAGCCGCTACCGCCGCATGCGCCAGCGCCAGATCGTTGTAGCAGGAAGCACCGAGCAGCATCCCTTGAGACAGCCTGGCGCGCGCTTCTATGAGATCGCCGTCCTCGCCCCCCAGATGCACGCCATCGGCTCCGACCTGCACGGCCAACTGCACATCGTCGTTGATGATCAGGCAGGCGCCATATTGCTTCGTCAGTGCGCGCAAGGCCCGAGCCTGCTCCAGGCGCAAGGCCGCATCGGCCTGCTTGTTGCGGTATTGCAAAATCGCCGCCCCGCCCTGCAAAGCTTGCTCGACCTTGCCCAGAAATTCGGCCGTATCTTTCAGGTTGGGCGTGATGGCATACAGTCCGCGCATCATTCCGGTTTGTCCTCGTCTTCATTCTCGGCAGGGCGCGCCCAGAACATGCGGTCCGGAATGAATTGCCCCATTCCCGGCCGAAACCCTTTGGACAGCGCTTGCCAGGTGTATTCCTGCGCTTCCTTCACGGCTGTAGCCACATCCGCACCGCTGGCAATCAACCCGGCCACTGCGGATGCCAGCGTGCATCCGGAACCATGGTAACTGCCAGGCAAGCGCGTCCAGGCTGCCGAAGCACCCCTGCCCATCTGGGTATAAAGCGTATTCACCACCTGGGGCGTGTTTTCGTGCGTACCCGTAATCAGCGCATATTCGCAGCCGCATTCGATCAGACGTGCGGCAGCCACGTCCAGCGGCAGGTCTTCCTGCTCGTCCGGGTCGTCGGAAGCCAGATGCCGTGCCTCGACGCTGTTGGGCGTGACCAGGAATGTATGCGGCAACAGCAGTTCGCGCATGGCCTGGATCAGCGCTTCTTCGGCCAGCGCATCGCCGCGCCCGCTGGCCAGCACCGGATCAAGAATCAGCGGGATATCCGGGTAATCCGAGGCGATCTCGGCAATCACGGTCAGGTTCTCCACACTGCCGATCATGCCCACCTTGATCGCATCGACACGCATGTCTTCGAGCACCTGCCGTGCCTGGTCTTCCAGCCAATCCGGCTCCACCGCCATGAATTCCTGTACTCCGGCCGTATCCTGCACCGTGATGGCCGTGACCACCGGCAGCGCATGGCAACCCAGCGAAGCCAGCGTCAGGATGTCGGCCGCCAGCCCCGCGCCCCCGGAAGGATCGTTACCGGCAAAAACAAGAACCACGGGCGGTTTGGTACTCATGCTCATAAAGTCTGCTAGTTGGTTAAAATGGGATTCTACCTCTTTCAAGAACCCGCATTCCGGAATTCAAATGGCCATCGAAATCGAACGCAAATTCCTGCTGGCAAACGACGCCTGGCGCAGCCAGATACAGCACTCCACCCGCATCGCCCAAGGCTATCTGGCCACCGATCCCACCGTGCGGGTACGGGTCAAGGGCACAACGGGTTTTCTTACCATCAAGGGCAAGAGCGCGGACGGTATCAGCCGCGCCGAATTCGAATACCCGATCCCGGTGGAAGACGCGCTGGAACTGCTGAACCTGTGCCCGAACGTTCTCGACAAGACTCGCCACCTGATCAGCCAGGGCAATCTTACTTGGGAGATCGACGAATTTCACGGCGATAATGCCGGCCTGATCGTGGCCGAACTAGAACTCCCCGCCATCGATACACCCTTTGAAAAACCGGACTGGCTGGGACAGGAAGTCACCGGTGACGTGCGCTATTACAACAGCATGCTGTCGCAAACCCCCTACTGCCGCTGGTAAAGGAAAATCATGTCCAACAACGAACACCTTTTCGCCCGCGCCCAGCGCCACATCCCCGGCGGCGTGAATTCCCCGGTGCGCGCCTTCGGCTCGGTCGGCGGCACGCCGCGCTTCTTCGTCCGCGGCGAAGGCCCCTATGTCTGGGATGCCGACGGCAAACGCTACATTGATTATGTGGGTTCGTGGGGACCGTTGATCCTCGGCCATGCCCACCCCGCCGTCGTCGAGGCCGTGGAGCGCGCCGCACGCAACGGCCTGAGTTTTGGCGCACCGACCGAAGCCGAAATCGACCTCGCCGACCTGCTCTGCGAACTCCTGCCCAGCCTGGAACAGGTGCGCCTGGTTTCCAGCGGCACCGAAGCCACCATGAGCGCCATCCGCTTGGCGCGCGGCTTCACCGGGCGCGACAAACTGGTGAAATTCGAAGGCTGCTACCACGGCCATGCCGACAGTCTGCTGGTCAAGGCGGGCTCCGGCCTGCTCACCTTCGGCAACCCCTCCTCGGCCGGCGTCCCGGCGGGCGTCGCGAACGACACCCTCGTGCTGCCCTACAACGATGTCGCAGCGCTGGAAGAATTGTTTTCCGCCAAAGGTAGCGAAATCGCGGCCATCATAGTCGAACCCATCGCCGGCAACATGAACCTGGTCCGGGCCAACCCGCAATTCGTCCAGGCCATGCGCCGCCTGACCGAACAACACGGCGCGCTCCTGATCTACGACGAAGTCATGACGGGCTTTCGCGTCGGCCTGCAATGCGCACAAGGACTGCACGGCATCACCCCCGACTTGACCACACTCGGCAAAGTCATCGGTGGCGGCATGCCACTCGCCGCATTCGGCGGCCGTGCCGATGTCATGAGCAAGCTCACCCCGCTGGGCCCGGTCTACCAGGCTGGTACGCTCTCCGGCAACCCGCTCTCCGTCGCGGCAGGACTCGCCACGCTTAACGAGATCCGCAAACCCGGTTTTTTTGAAGAACTCACAGCCAAAACCTGCATGCTCACCGAGGGCTTCAATGCCGTTGGTCGGGAACTGAACATCCCCTTCTGCGCGCAAAGTGTCGGAGGCATGTTCGGTATCTACTTTGCAGAACAGGTTCCCGACAACTACAACGATGTGATGAACAGTGACAGGGCGCGTTTCAACGCTTTCTTCCACGATATGCTGGAACAAGGCGTGTATCTGGCGCCTTCTGCTTTTGAGGCGGGGTTTGTGTCTGCAGCCCATAGCGGGGCTACCATCATGGCCACGATTTCAACAGCCCGCTTGGCCTTGGAACATGCCAAGCGATGAGTCATGCAGCATGGATGACTGAAATCAACATAGCCATTTATTGGCTTAAACAGTACGTCCATCTACCAGACTCGCCATAGCAAGCGGAAAGTACTTAACTCATATCATGCGAAGGAGAACGCCATGTTGAAAAAGACCCAAACCGGCTTTACTTTGGTCGAACTAATGATCGTCGTCGCTATTCTTGGCATCCTGACGTCAATTGCCTTGCCGGCATACCGGGATTACGTCATCAGTGCCAGAGTATCTGAAGCTACATCCGGGCTTGCCACAATGCGTGTACGCATGGAACAAACTTTCCAGGATAACCGCGCCTTCGCCTGCCCAGCCACGGTAACTACATCAAGCTTTTCAATCGCTTGTGCCTTGACAGCAACTGGATACACACTCACGGCTGATGGGACAGGTCCCATGGCAGGGTTTCAGTATACGGTTGATGAAGCCGGCAACATGGCTACACCCTCTGCAGGCTCTGGTTGGTCAACTAATAATACATGTTGGGTCAAGACCAAAGGTGGAGGTTGCTAATGCAAAGTACAGCGTTTTTGACGGAAAAATCTTTCTTTAGGGAAAGCCGTCTTGCCCGCCAACAAAAAGGATTAACCCTGATCGAGTTGGTCGTGGCTGTTGCCATCATTGGTATTCTTGCTTCGATTGGAATCCCAAGCTTCATAGCCTGGGTTCAAAATAATAAAACCCGGGCGACTGCAGAATCGGTACTGGCAGGCATGCAATATGCCCGATCAGAAGCTGTAAAGAGAAATACCAATGTATTTTTCGAGTTGCAACCGGCAAGTGATACCGGCTCTCTATGGATTGTAGGCTGCAATACCGTTACAGCCGCATGCCCTGAAAAAATACAGAAGCGTTCTGCTGCTGAATCTGCCGCAGGCGCAACTTTCAGTTTCAATTCAACGATCGGCACCAGCAAAATCATATTTGATCAATTTGGCCGACCAGCTAATTCAGGGCAAATAACCGTAGACAATACGGCTTTATCAGCTAGCGACAGCCGCCCATTGCGTATTATTCTGGACAATGGCGGAAGTGCGAGTTTGTGCGATACAAAATTGTCAGCACCGGCTCTCGGCGCTTGTCCTTAATAAAGGGGCTGAAATGAAACGCCATAATAAATTTATTAATCATTCATCACAAAATGGTGTCGCACTTCTTGAGGCACTGATTGCGATATTGATATTCTCGATTGGCATTTTGGCATTGGTAGGGCTTCAGGCCAGCGTGATAAGAAGTACCACTGATGCAGGTTTCCGCTCCCAGGCAAACTACATTGCCCAACAGGAATTGGGTAAATTATGGGCAGACCCATGCAATCTGGCTGCATATTCCGTAACGGACCAGGATATATCCGGGGCACCGTACAATTTACCAAATGGAAAATTATCAATAACACACTGGATTTCAGGCAACACCCCTGCTGGATGCAATAACACGCAAAACATTGATCAAACCATTGTAACGATTACCTGGCAGGTCCCAGGTGAAACAGAAACACACCGCGTTGTAAATAGCGCAAGCATTACCGGGGGTTAAACCATGAATAATCGTTTGCGAAATATATCATCCAGAAAATATGGATATGGCTTTAGCCTGATCGAACTCATGGTTGCGCTGGTAATTGGCATGCTGGTCACGCTGGTAATTAGCCAGACCCTTTCAGTGTATGAAGGCCGCAAGCGTACCACTTCAGGTACAGCAGATGCACAAACCAGCGGTAGTCTGGCACTCTATGCCTTGCAGCGAGATGCAGAAATGGCTGGTTTTGCAATGCCTAATATTGCTTTTAATGATACCAATGCTCTAAGTAATCCAAATTATTCCGCTTTAAAATGCAATACCACAACAAATTACACAGAAAACACCCCTATTGCTGTCAACACATTTCCGGTAACAATTGTTTCAGGTGTAGATAGCGATGTCATTACCATCCGGTATGGAAATTCGCCTTTTGGCGGAATTCCAACTTCCTTACTCGCCAATTTTGCAGGAAACATCGCCAACGTAGACAACACACTTGGCTGCAAACCCGGTGATTCTGTATTAATCATACCCTCATCTTCGTTAGATTGTTTAATGACAAAAATACCTACTTTTGCTGAAAATGGTAATAACGAACCTATTGCAACAAATACAATTGCACTAACAATTAATTCTGCCCCTCCAACAGTAACCATACCGGCAAAATTATTCTGCCTTGGCGCGTGGAATGAATCCGTTTTCAGCATCAGTTCAAACAAACTCTTAAGAAATGGTGAGCCTGTAGGAAACGATATTATTGCGATAAAAGCACAATACGGAATTTCAGGTTCAGCTACAGATAATAAAATTGTTGATTGGGTTGATGGTACGTTTACGGACAAAAATAGAATTAAATCAATCCGTGTAGCTTTACTGGCAAGAAACAATCTTTATGAAAAAGATATTGTTACCAATGATAAACCCACCTATTTTGGTGGATCGCAATTCAACCTTTCTGGAGATTGGGGACATTACAGATATCGTGTTTTTGAAACCATTGTCCCTTTGAGAAATGTTGTGTGGTCAAGGGAGGCTATTCAATGAAACCTCTGCATCGCATTCATCCAAAGGAGCAAGGGATATCGCTTCTCATTGCAATGATTGCTCTGGTCGTTATCTCTCTTGCAGCTGCCGCATTGATACGAACCGTCGATACGGCAACCATAATTTCCGGAAATCTGGCATTCAAGCAATCAGCAACAACCTCCGGTGAGAATGCAGTTATCCAGGCAAACAAATGGATCACAGATAATTTACCAACTGCAGACATGCCTGGAAACGGTTTCTATGCAACAACCAGTAGCATGGCCACAACAAATGGCTACTCGGCATCAATGAGTCATTATTCCATGATGAGCAATGATGCAACATGGGCGGCAGGAAAAAGTGCAGGGGCACTAGTAGCTGACTGCTATGGCAATATGACGACGAACATCGATTGCAGTGGAAATCAAATTCGCTACATTATCGAGCGCATGTGCAAAAATCCTGGTGCAGCAGATGAAAGCCACTGCTTGCTAGGTGCCGCGCCTGCAGGTACAGGTTCGCGCAAGGTAAGTGGAATCGGTGCTGGTGGCGCTGGCGGTGAAGGTCCACCGCCAACTGCAGGCTCACCGGTTTATCGCATCACCGCAAGGATTGTCGGCCCGCGAAATACGGTCAGCTATATTCAAACATTCGTTTATTAGGAGATGCGCCATGAAGAGCACGTCTGATATTCAACGCTTCGTGCAAGGTATCTTTGCAGCTTCCTGCCTGTCCCTGATGTTTACTCAAGTTCATGCAGGATCTGTAGCGCTTGCCAATTCACCAATGGCCAATACCGCTGTAGCGGCAGAGGTACTACCGAATCTGATGCTGATCATCGACGATTCCGGCAGTATGGATTGGGAATTTTTACCGGATTGGGCTGGTACGGTTGGCTGTGGATTCAATAATACAAATGTATCGGATGCAAACAACAATACTTCGTCCTGCGATCCAAAAAAGCATCGTGCAAATTCCTACAACAGTATTTATTACGATCCTGCCATTACTTATTTACCACCGGCCTATTTCAATGCAGACGGATCATCAAATACAACCAAGTATCCATCACAAACCGCAGACAATACCTCAAACTGGACAGCCGTTAAATCTGATCCATATACAGGAAGCAGCACTAGCAACTTGATTACCAACTTGCTTAACAGAGTTGTTTATGTAGTTGAGCCGGGTGAATATTGCTCTGACCATGCTCTGAAAACATGCCAGACGCTGAGCGCACCGACTTCAACCTATAAATACCCAGCTCCGTTACGCTGGTGTAATTCATCAGCCAATGCGTCAGCTGCCACACCAGCAGCCGGTACCTGCCAGGCTGTACAAACCTCCACTTTCTCTTATCTTCGCACGCCTTCTGCAAGAACAACATCTTTCACTGTAAACAGTGTCGGATCAGGTGCAACCATCAGCAGTATCACGGTCAATGGACTGGAAATTTTACCGGCTACGATCACTGCCGGTTCCACATCAACTTCAGCTTTTGCCCAGCTAATTGTGGATGGAATCAATGGCTGCAACGGCATAACTACCGGAAACTGTACAGTTGAAGGTTTTGGCGCCACCCTCTCGGGCAGTACCGTCACCATCACGGGCGGCAAAGGCACATTGGCCACGCCTGTCATCACCAAGAGTGGAACATTTACAACTTCAGCCGCTCTTAGCAATTTCAGCAGCAATTCATATCCAGGTTACAAGCTGCTCAGAGTCATCATTCCAGGAACAAGTGCAGTTTACCCTTATCCAGGGACTTATCCTGGTGCCAGCTCCATAGCCAAAGCCCCTACGCGTACAGATTGCGCCGGTACCTACTGTACCGGTAACGAAGAAATGACCAATTTCGCCAATTGGTTCGCTTATTATCGTTCGCGTACTCAAATGATCAAGACAGCGGTCAGTTTGGCATTCAAGGATGTTGATGCGCGCTATCGTGTCGGGATCACGCGTCAAAGCGACACTGGATATACCAGCGGCACCAATCAATTCCGTAATATTGACAAATATGAATTTTCACACAAGAAAAACATATTGGATTCACTGTTTGCCATGCCAGCTTCTGGAGGAACACCAACACGCGTTGCGTTATCCAAGGTTGGAAGGTTGTATGCCCACAAATATAGCTCTTCGGCTGTAGATCCCATGCAATATTCCTGTCAAAAAAACTATGCCTTTGTTGCCACGGATGGATACTGGAATGGCGGAACAGGAAAAGATTTGGGAGGAAGCAGCGACATTGGAAATATGGATGGAAGTGGTACACAGCGTCCCTACTATGAAGGAACAACCGCTTCATCCAATTCCTTGGCGGATATTGCTCGTTATTACTACACTACCGATTTGCGTACTGATGCATTAAATAACTGCACAGGCGGAACACGCTCAGACGGTTCTACAGGTGATGTATGCAGCAATGACTGGGGTAATCAACGCATGACCACCTTTGGTCTTGCATTGGGTGTTCCGGGTGTTCTGGATTACACCTCTGATTACAGAACGGCTACATCCGGAGATTATTACAATCTGAAAAATGGTACCGGGGGCGTCAACTGGCCTAACCCACAAGTAACCAGTAGTTCCAGTCAGGTTCCTGCACGTATCGATGACTTGTGGCATGCCGCAGTCAATTCGGATGGCATTTATTTTAGTGCCAAATCGCCAACTGAAGTGATCAAGAGTCTGCAGGATGCATTGGGTCAGATCGATAAAAAGGTTGGTGCCGGAGCTGCTGCTGCAACCAGTACATTAAACCCGACAACGGGCGACAACTATAGCTATGTCGCAAGTTATACCACTGTGCAATGGACAGGCAACCTTGAGCGCCGCACCATCAATACCGATACGGGCGTAACGGCTCTGGATGCGCAATGGTGTGTGGAAAACATCACCGGCGATACGTGTTCTTCCCCCTCAACGGTTGTTGCTGTTACCAGCGGCGGAAGTTCTACTTATGTTTGCCGTCCACCCACCGGTCCGGATGTAGAAATGGCAACGTCGTGTACTGGAACGCTGCAATCAAAAGTTGCTGACTTTAATGACACAAGAACCATCTACATGAGCTCGGGCAGCAGCCTGCAGTCATTCACTTATTCAAATATTACATCAAGAGGCCTGTCGGGAAATTACAGCAATACTTTCCTGAGAAACAATCTGAGCCAGCGTTCAACACTTTCGAGTGACCAGCTCAATGCACTCTCAGGGGAAAAACTGGTTGCTTATTTGCGTGGGCAGTATGGCTACGATATGCGCCCAAGTAATGAAATCAACAATCAACTATTCAGAATGAGGGCAGGAACACTTGGCGATATCGTGGAGTCTCAGCCTGTTTATTTGGGAAAACCGAATTATTCCTACATTGATGCTGGCTATACAGAATTCAAAGCAACTCATGCATCAAGATCGGGAACCATTTTCGTCGGTGCAAACGATGGCATGTTGCATGCTTTTGATGCTGCTACAGGCAATGAGTTATGGACATTCATACCCACACCAGTGATTCCTAATCTCTGGCGGCTGGCCGACGATATGTATTCCACCAATCACAGAAACTATGTGAATGGCTCACCTGTCATATCAGATGTTTTTGACGGTACAAACTGGAGAACCATATTGGTTGGCGGGCTTAATGGCGGTGGGCGCGGCTACTACGCGCTGGATGTTACAACCCCGTCTTCTCCCATTCTATTATGGGAATTCACGTCTGCGAACGATTCAAACTTGGGATTCACGTTCGGTTACCCTGTCATAACCAAGAAAGCAGATGGAACTTGGGTTGTATTGGTAAGTTCCGGTTATAACAACGGTACGGGCAGCGGCGCATATACAACCAGCCCGATTACAGAGATTGCCAATTCGCCGGCAGGTGATGGAAAAGGCTATCTCTTTGTTCTGAATGCCATTACCGGTGCTAAAATTTCAGCAATATCCACTAACACAGGGTCAGCCACAACACCCAGCGGTTTGGGAAGAATTGCCGCTTGGGCTGACCAGGCAAGCAAAAATAACGTCGCTACGGATGTGTATGGTGGAGATTTGCAGGGGAATGTATGGCGTTTTGATATCAATGCCAACACTGCAACACTCTTGGCAAATCTGAATATTTCTGGAACAACGCAGCCCGTTACTACCCGGCCAGAGCTTGGTTTGGTTTCAGGAAAGCATGTCATTTATGTTGCGACCGGAAAATATCTTGAGCAAAGTGATCTTTCAAACACTGATACTCAAAGTATCTATGCAATAACGGATAATGGTGAATCTACCGCACTGACTAATCCGCGTTCATTCATGGTTCAGCAAACCATGACAAATTCAGGAACTTCGCGAACAGTCACCAGTAATCCTGTTGACCTGACCAGCAAACGGGGATGGTTTGCAGATTTTCCTGATTCGGGAGAAAGAGCCAATGTAGACCCGATTCTTGAATCAGGAACAATATTGATCCCAACAATTGTACCTACAAGTACAGCTTGCTCTCCAGGTGGATACAGCTGGTTAAATTATTTGAACTATAAAACAGGTGGTTATGTGACAGGTACAACCTTGTCAGGTACAAAGGTATCATCTCCAATAGTAGGGGTTAATATTATCTATGTTAACAAAAAGCCTGTTGTTTCCATAATTACTTCAACTAATCCTACGCCAACAGTTATGCCTGGCATACCATTTGGGCAACAATCTTTACAGTTCATGAAGAAAAAGATTATATGGCGTGAACTGATTCAGTAAAAAATAAAAAACCCATCTCCTGATGGGTTTTTTTTCATGATTAGAATTGAGGTTTAGATAAGGGTCGTGACTAGAATATGTGGTTGGATAATGGTCTAAGCTGCTGCTATGCCAGCAAAAAAAGTGTCTACTGTTCAAAAATTTCAGAGGCTAAATTTGCGGGCTACCCAGCCGTTTTGCTGTCGATCAGGATGCCTCTCAGATCATCCTGAGCCGCAACACAGCCAAGCGCTACCTGAAGGTGGTGTGCGAAGGCATTGCCGATTTTTGCGAACTGCAGTCACCTCTGCTGGGCGAAATCGAAGAGTACAAATCCTTCTTCTGAACGCGGCACATACGGAAAATTGATCGTTTTGGCTTGGTAAAACAACAAGGTCAAGTATATATCCGGATCGTGCCAGATCTGTGGAAAAACCAGGCTGCAAGCCATAATGCGAGACCACTTCACCCTCGATAGCGTGATCTATATAGGCGTTTTTTCGTTGAGGGCTTGGTCGATATTGGTACGACAAGCAATTTTGCATTGACAACTTGAACAATGAATTTACCAGAGGCTACAACTATATTAACGGCATTGAGAGATTCTGGTAACGTGGCGAAAAATCGCATTACCAAATCATGCTGAAAAATGCTCAAACAGGGCCATTAGTTTTGGCACGACACATCATAAGTAAAATGGCACCAGATATGCACAGCAAATATTTAAAAATATCAATAGTATTATCATTATTTATACACCTATGTTTTTTTTATTTGGAAAGAAAAGAATTGAACAATGAAATAAAACAAGATAAAAACATTGAAGTTTACTTAGTAAAAAGAGCAACAAATGACGAAGTAAATATTTATGTCAATGAAAATAATAATATATCTGAAGTAGATAATTTAAATAAAAATATAATAATAAAAAATAATAAACACAATGGAAAATCAGTAACCAAATCCTCTGAAGAGGGCCCAACAGAAGTGGTCAGTTCAAGAAATAATGAGGATAATAATTATTACAGGTCTAATGAAGTTGATGAAATACCACAAATTATTGGAAATCCAGATATTGATTTGATTGATGGCAATTTGTTCACAAGAGATGAAATTCTAATATTTGACATATATATAAATAAGCAGGGTAGAATAGAAAAAATTGAAATAATAAAATCAAATATATCGGAAATAAATATTCAAAAAATTCTAAATTCATTTTATAAAGTAAAATTTACTCCTGGGTTTAAGAATGGAGATTTTGTAAATTATATAAAGAGAATAGAAATTAAAACTGAGTATATTAAATAAAAATATAACACAATATTTTTGGTAATTTTTTATGTCAGTGACTTCAACAAGCACAGTTTTTCTTGCAGAAGTTACTCAGTTTTCAACTGTATTAAAGAAGAAAGGTTAAGAACAGATAATAAGCATGCACGTTTTATGTTGATAACTGTGTTTTTTCTTATAAAACAATATGTTATATACAGTTTGCTGTTGTGTTTAATTCATGTTGTGCCTGTGGACAGTTTGGTTGTTTTTTCCGGTTCGTTCACGATGACGTTGTTGTCCCAGCTTCTGCAGGCAGTTTTCCACAACCCAACCCATTGATTTACCAATGCCTTTGTGGATTAACGCTATAATCCGCTCCTCACAAGGAGTATGAAGATGGCAATCCAGTGGTTTCCCGGGCACATGCATGCGGCGCGCAAGCAGGTGGCGGAGACGATGGCCAAGGTGGATGTGGTGATCGAGATCGTTGATGCCCGCCTGCCGTGGTCCAGCACCAATCCGATGATCGAAAACCTGCGCAAACATCGGCAGCGCCCGGCATTAAAGATTCTGAACAAGCAGGATCTGGCCGATCCCAAGCTCAGCCGGGTCTGGTATGACTGGTTCAAGTCGCAATCGGGCGTGGAGGCGCTGTTGCTGGGCGAGGACAACAAGAAGGCAGCCGCTACGCGCATTTCCCAGTTGTGCAGCCAACTGGCACCGCACCGCACGGGTGTCGAGAAACCGTTGCGGGCGATGATTCTGGGCATCCCCAACGTGGGCAAGTCGACTTTGATGAATCATCTTGCCAAGCGCCGGATTGCCAACGTGGCTGATACGCCGGGGGTGACCAAATCGCAGCAGCGTATCGAGTTGCCGGGTGGGACGATTCTCTACGATACGCCGGGCCTGATGTGGCCCAAGGTCGAAATCGAGGAGTGCGGTTATCGCCTGGCGCTGGCGGGGTCGATCGGGACCAATGCCTACGATCAGGTGGACGTAGCCTGGTTTGCCATTGAAACCTTGTGCGAGCGCTATCCGCAGGCGTTGCTGGATCGTTACGGTGCGCTGGACCTCGACAAACCGGTGGAAGAACTGTTTGCCGCCATAGCCCGCCGCCGGGGCGCGATGTTGTCTGGTGGCCGGGTGGATGAGCAGAAGACGGCCGAGCTGATTCTGACTGACTTCCGCTCTGGCACGCTGGGGCGCATTACGCTGGAAACACCGGACGATATCCGCGAGCCGCTTCCCGAGGAAATCGAGATGGAAGGCGACGAGGAAATGGCAGCGGAATGAAACCGGGTTGGTTGGGATGTCTGTTGTTGCTGGTGCCTGCACTGGCTTGCGCGGACTATCCAAGGCGCATTGTTTCCCTGTACCCCCATGCCACGGAGTTGGTTGCGGTACTTGATGCCAGCCGCCTGGTGGCGGTCGATGGCGCGAGCAACTTTCCGCCGCAAGTACGGCATTTGCCGCGTGTCAGCGCCTATCCCGAGCCCTCCACGGAAGCATTGTTGGCCTTGCGCCCCGATCTGGTCATTACTTGGACTTCCCGGCAGCAGGCAAGGCTTGCCGCACGTCTGAATCGGTACGGAATCAAAGTGCTTGCCATCGAACCGCAGACACCTGCCGGTGTGGCGGATGAAATCCGCAAGCTGGGTAAATTGCTCGGGGTGGATGAGGGCGCTCAAGCGTTGGCCAGCGGTTACGAACAACGTCTTGCCGGCTTGAAACAGCGCTATCAATTTGCAGAGCGCATCAGGGTTTTTGTCGAGGTCAGCGAAAAGCCGCTGATGACAGTGTCCGGACGCAGCTTCCTGGGGAAAATGGTCGAAGATTGTGGTGGCGAAAACATCTTTGCTTCCCAACCGGCCGCCGCGCCGCTGGTGAGCCTGGAAGCGGTACTGGTCCACCGCCCGGAAATCATCGTCACGACGTCGGGCCAGGCATCACTGGCGCAATGGCAACGCTACAGGCAGCTTCCCGCCGTGCAGAACGGGCAGTTGCATCTCTTGGGTAACGACGAGCTCATGCGTCCCGGTCCGCGCCTTCCGGAAGGGATGGAAATGCTTTGCCGCTTGATCGATCGGGCGCGCAGCGCAAAAATGCCTTAGAATTGGCCGCAACCGCATTCTTGGATGGCACTATGGAAGCCGAACTTGCGCGTCTTGAAGAAAAGGTGAACCTGCTGGCCCGTGTGTGCACTGATCTGCGCACGGAAAATCAGGTCTTGCGCCAGCAATTGCTGGAAGAGAAGCAGGAGGCCCTGAAATTGAAGCAGAAGGTTGAGGGCGCGACCGAGCGCGTGGCAGCGATACTTGCCAGATTGCCGGAGGATGCCTGATGAGCGAGATCAAGCAGCTCGACGTGAGCATCATGGGGCGCGAGTTCCGTCTGGCTTGCCCCGCAGAGGAAGAGCCCGCCCTGTTGCAGGCTGTACAGATGCTCGACGAAAAAATGCATGAGATTCGTGCCGGCGGCAAGGTCGTGGGTCTGGAAAAAATCGCCATCATGGCTGCGCTCAACATCGCGCACGAACTGCTGCATGTGCGCGTTGGCAGCGGCGATTTTGACATCGGTACAATACAGCGTAAAATTCATAGTATGAATGAAACGATTGATGCCGCTTTGCAGGAACAGCGTGCGTTGTTCTGAGCGACGCATTGATCGACAAAGTTTCAAGTTTTCCTGCGGCGTCCGTTACGGCTCATATTCTTTGAACCGATAAGCAGACCCCGGTTGCCAGCCATACAAGGCCTGTTGTGTACGTTCCCCGTCGAACGAACCTGATGGCCAAGGCCGGCGACCCCTTGAACCTCAGGGTTCAAGATGCGAGCCGGACGGCGCTTGCGGGAAACCTTCCCTCATTTCCCTCTCCGGAAATCCGGCCAGTGCGCGAAGTTTCCCTCCACTCGGTTCAACAACTCCACGACAAGATTGCATTGCGGCACGAGCTGCGCGGCAAACGCGGATCCATGACTGCGGCAGAGCGCAGGAAGGCCGAATTGGGTGCTGCACTCCAGGCGCGGCGCAACGGGTGGCTGAAGCCGGGTAAACGCATTGCGGCGTATATCCCGGTCGGCAGCGAGTTTTCTTCCTGGCCGTTGATGTTGCTTGCCTTGAAACTGGGCGCAGAAGTCTACGTTCCCAGGGTGCCCAAGAACGGCAAACAACTCGAATTCGTGCGCCTGGACCAGCATACTTCCTGGAGCGCCGGGGCGTACGGCATTCCCGAGCCATCCCATGAGAAAACGTGCCTGCCGCATCGGCTCGACACCGTGTTTCTGCCCTTGGTGGGCTATGACGACCAAGGATTCAGATTGGGGCAGGGAGGCGGCTATTACGATGCAACGTTTGCCTTTCGCCGCTTGCGCAAATACTGGCTGAAGCCAAGATTGATCGGTCTGGGATTCGAATGCCAGAAGGCCAGCCATCTTCCCGTCGATCACTGGGATCTGAAGCTGGACGCGGTGCTGAGCGGTTAGGAAACCTCAGAACCAGTAGAAGGATGAACAGGTTCTTGGGTTTAGACCAGACCGGCAGCCTTCAGCTCATCCTTTACGTAGGCATAGAACACCGGAGCGGCAACCAGCCCTTGCAGACCGAATAGAGCTTCCAGTGTCAGCATGGCGAGCAGCAGTTCCCATGCCTTGGCTGAGATGCGGCTGCCGACGATGCGTGCGTTCAGGAAGTATTCCAGCTTGTGGATCACCACCAGATAAGTCAGCGAAGCGACGGCTACGGCCGGCGAAATGCTCAGGCTGGTCATGAAAATGGCCGTGTTGGAAATCAGGTTGCCGATCACGGGCAGCAGGCCGGCCAGGAAGGTCACGGCGATCAGCGTTTTGGTCAGTGGCAGATGGACATCCCACATCGGCAGCAATATCCCCAGGTAGCACCAGGTAAAAAACGTGTTCAGGGCCGAGATGCGGACTTGGGCGAAAACGATGTTGCGGAATGCTGCAGACAGATGCCGGCAGCGATCCTGCAGGGCCAAGGCCAGCGAGCCGCGTGATTCGATGCGCGGATGCAGCGAGATCAGCGCGCCGATGACCATGGCGATCAAAAGCTGGGCCAGGACATGGCCTGTATGTTTGCCGAAGGATTGCAGGTTGGCTGCATGCTTGGCCGTCCAGTTGTTGAGGAGTGTTTTCCAGCCGGATAGATCCTGCGGCAGGTAAACGGCAATCCATTTCGGCAGATCCTGGCACAGTGTTTCGTGAATGGTTTCCGCGCGCCTGATGAGGTCAGACACGGCGCTCGCTTCGCCACGAAAGATCCAGAAAATCCCGGCGCCGATCATGCACAAGAGCAAACCGATCATCCCGGCAATGAAAACCAGCGCAATAAGCCGCGCCCGTTTGTCCGGCAGACGATTGAGGTGGGTGCGTGAAGAAACGAGTTGCACCAGTTCAAATACCAGCAATCCACCGAGCAGTGGCGCGATCAGGTGGAAATGCAGGACCAGGAACAATGCCAGGATGGCCAGCAGGTAGCTGGCGATGCGGGGAGCGGAAACTCGGTTGGCTAACATGGGCAATCCGTGTCTTGATTGTATGAAAGATTTTCCGCGCATTAACCCTGCGGAACAACCCGGAAAGAAAAAACGCCTCGCAATTTTGCGAGGCGTCAATTCAAACTACGGTAGCGGAATTATTTCTTGCAAGCTGCGCGCCGTTTTTCAACGGCTTGCGCCAGGTCGCGCAGCAGCTTTTCCGTGTCATCCCAGCCGATGCAGGCGTCGGTGATGGATTGACCGTAGTTGAGGGACTGGTCCGGCTTGGCATCCTGGCGACCTTCGTGCAGGTGGCTTTCCACCATGACGCCGAAAATATGGGTGCTGCCCTCCGCGATCTGGGTGCAAACATCCTGGTTGACTCCCATCTGCCGCCTGTAATCCTTGCGGCTGTTGGCATGCGAATAGTCGATCATCACCTTTTCCGGCAAACCGGCCGCAGCAAGATCGGCGGCGGCGGTGCGTACATGGCTGGCGTCGTAATTCGGTTCCTTGCCGCCGCGCAGGATGATGTGGCAATCGGGATTGCCGCCGGTGGCAACGATGGCGGAGTGACCGAACTTGTTGACCGAAAGGAAGTGATGCGGCGCTGCGGCAGCGCGGATCGCGTCGATCGCGATCCTGAGATTGCCGTCGGTGCCGTTCTTGAACCCGACCGGGCACGAGAGGCCGGAAGCCAGCTCGCGATGAACCTGAGATTCCGTGGTGCGCGCGCCGATGGCGCCCCAGCTGATCAGGTCGGCGATGTATTGCGGTGTGATCATGTCGAGAAACTCGCCGGCGGCCGGCATGCCGGAATCGTTGAGGTCGAGCAGAAGCTTGCGCGCCATGCGCAAGCCCTCGTTGATGTTGAAGCTGCCGTCGAGGAACGGATCATTGATCAAGCCTTTCCAGCCGACGGTCGTGCGCGGCTTTTCAAAGTAGACGCGCATCACGATTTCGAGCGAGCCTTTCAGCTCGTCGCGCAGCGGTTTCAGCTTGCGGCCGTATTCGAGTGCTGCGGCGGTGTCGTGGATCGAGCACGGGCCGATGACGACCAGCACCCGGTCGTCTTGCCCGGAAAGCATGGCGTGAGTGGCCTGGCGTGCCTCGTAAACGGTCGTCGAAGCCGCATCGGTGATGGGAAATTTTTCCAGCAGCGCGATGGGCGGAAGCAGTTCCTTGATTTCCTGGATACGAAGGTCGTCAGTCTGATAGTGCATGGCGGATCTCTACTGGATTTGCGCTGGCGCTGATTCCGGCCAGCTGGGAAATGAAAGTCATATAGGTTATCCGCTATTGACAGATGGCGCAAACGCGGAGAAATAGTGAATAGTGCAATGCAAAAACAAAAACGGCGAGCCAAAGCCCGCCGTTTTGCATGCGCCTGTCAGCGCAACCAGCCGGATACCACAATCAGTCTGCGAACTGCTTCTTCAAACGTTCGCGGCGTTCCTGAGCTTCCAGTGACAGCGAAGCTGTCGGGCGGGCCACCAAGCGGGCCAAGCCGATAGGTTCGCCGGTATCGGCGCAATATCCGTAGTTGCCGTCGTCGATCTGGCGGATGGTTGCGTCGATCTTGAGCAGCAGCTTGCGTTCGCGATCACGGGTGCGCAGTTCCAGAGCGTATTCTTCTTCCAGGGTGGCGCGGTCCGCAGGATCGGGTGTGGCTTCCTGCTCCTGCAGGTGCTGGCTGGTCAGGTCGGCGTTTGCCAGCAATTCTTCCTTCATCTGAAGAAGTTTATCCCGGAAAAATGCCAGGTGATCCGGATTCATGTAATCGTCTTCCGGACCTTTCCAGTTCAGGATGTCTTGTTCCGAGAGTTTGGCCATGATTTGTCTCGCTCCATCGAATCGGTCAATGCCGATTTCCGTAAAAAAAACAGCTTGCCCAATGCGGGAGGCAGCTTAATCTAACTTGCTGCCGTAATGCAACACAGCAAGACCCCCTGTATATGAACAGTAGGCTTGTCGAACCGCTAATGCAATGCCCGCCGAGCGCATCTGCCGACCATACTGCGACGGCTGTGCTACACTCGCCTGATTGTAAAAAGAGTTTTTCGTTGACGATGGACCGGGCACAACGTTTCATGGTGACCGCCGCGCTTTTATCCGCGCTCGCCCATGCCATTCCCATTTTTGGCCTCCGTTTCATGGCCCCTGTGCCGAAACGCAATCCTGCCGCCGAGCCGCTGGAAGTCGCTCTGGTGAACCTGAAAACCCTGTCCGCACCCGCCAAGGCGGATGTGCTGGCGCAGGCTAATCTGGATGCGGGCGGCAATACCGATGCACAGGCCCGTGCCAAGTCGCCATTACCGGCAGACAATCAGGATCCTGTTCTCCAGCAAAAAGTAGAGCAGCAAAAAGCGCTGGAAAACCGCCAGGAACAATTGATGACCCAGCTGCGTGCCGACAGAAAACTGCGCAGCCAGGAAAAACCAAACCCGAAGGCGAACGACGGCAAGGCCCTTGATCCGGAGCAACTTCGGCAGCAAGTGCGCGAGTTGACCGGAGTGGCAGGTCAGATCAGCAAAGATTACAACGCCTACCAGGAAAGGCCCCGCAAGGCTTTTGTCGGTGCACGGGCGCGGCAGACCAGCGTTGCCATGTGGCTGGATTCCTGGCTGCAGAAAATCGAAAAAATCGGCACCTACGCTTATCCGGTCGATGGCCGCGGCAACAAGTTGCGTGGCCAGATGCGGGTCACGGCGGAAATCGACGCCCAAGGCAATCTCATCAATGCCTTTATCGACAGTTCCTCGGGCAACAGTGAGCTGGATCAGTCAGCACTGCGCATCCTGCGCATGGCAGGAAAATTCCCTGATCTGCCCAAGGACATGGTGGACGCATCGGGCAAGCCGGCCACGGTTCTGGTTATTACCCGCACCTGGATTTTTGGCCGCAGCGATACGCTGGGTTTGAAGAATTGATGCGCATCCTCGGCATCGACCCCGGCTCGCGCGTCACGGGTTTTGGTGTGATCGACGTAACCGGGCAGAACCGCTCGTATGTTGCGTCGGGCTGCATCAAAACTGCGGGCGGCGATCTTCCCGGCCGGATCAAGGTCATTCTGGAAGGTATTGCCGAGGTCGTGGCAACCTACCGGCCAGACCAGACCGCAGTCGAGCAGGTTTTCGTCAACGTTAACCCGGCATCGACGCTGTTGCTGGGTCAGGCGCGCGGCGCGGCGATTTCGGCGCTGGTACTGGCGGGTTTGCCGGTGGCGGAATACACCGCGCTGCAGGTCAAGCAGGCGGTGGTGGGCAACGGCCATGCCGACAAGGAGCAGGTTGGCCACATGGTGCAGCGCCTGTTGCGCCTGAACGGCGCGCCGCAGGCTGATGCGGCCGATGCGCTTGCCGTGGCGCTGACGCATGCCCAGCATGGCAGCGGTGCGATGAAGCAATTGGCGTTGCATGGCTTGAGCATCAAGCGCGGCCGCTTGGCCTGATTAAATCCGGGAGCAGGGGGTGGAGAGTTGGGAGTGGAAAAAACCACACCACTCCCCACTCCCTATTCCCACTCCCAAGGTTCTAAACATGATTGGTCGTCTGAGCGGCACCCTGATCGAAAAGCAGCCCCCACAGATCGTGCTCGATGTACAGGGCGTCGGTTATGAAGTCGATGTGCCGATGGGTACGTTCTACGAACTGCCGGCGCTGGGTGCGCAGGCGACGCTGTATATCCACCAGGCCATCCGCGAGGATGCCCACCTGCTGTTCGGATTTGCCACGCGTAGCGAGCGCGATACCTTCCGCGAACTCATCAAGATTTCCGGTATCGGCCCCAAGATTGCGCTGGCGATCCTCTCCGGCATGAATGCGGACGAATTGGCGCTGGCGATTGCCGGCGAAGATACGGCGCGACTGGCGAAGGTACCGGGAATCGGCAAGAAGACCGCCGAACGGCTGGTGCTGGAACTGCGCGGCAAACTGGGCAGCCTGTCGGCCAGTGTTCCTGCCGTCGGCAAAGCCTTGCCTGTGGCTGCGCCCTCCCCGCGCCAGGATATCCTGCACGCCCTGCTGGCGCTCGGTTACAACGAGCGCGAAGCCGCTGCGGCCTTGAAGCTGGTTCCGGAAGATGCGGGCGTGAACGATGGCATCAGGCTGGCGCTCAAGGCGCTGGCCAAGGTATAACAAGCGATGATCGAAACCGATTCCCTCTCCTCCTCCCCGCCCGAGCGCCTGATTACGGCGCAGAAACTCTCGTCGCACGAAGAAGCGCAGGAGCGCGCCTTGCGCCCCAAGGTGCTCGACGAATATGTCGGCCAGGAAAAGGCGCGCGGGCAATTGCAGATTTTCATCGAAGCGGCGAAAAAGCGCGGCGAAGCGCTCGACCACGTGCTGTTGTTCGGCCCGCCGGGCTTGGGCAAGACCACGCTCGCGCACATCGTCGCGCGCGAACTGGGCGTGAACCTGCGCCAGACTTCCGGACCGGTGCTGGAGCGCGCCGGCGATCTGGCTGCGCTCCTGACCAACCTCGAACCGCACGACGTGCTGTTCATCGACGAAATCCACCGCCTCTCGCCCGTGGTCGAGGAAATCCTCTACCCGGCGCTCGAAGATTTCCAGCTCGACATCATGATCGGCGAGGGGCCGGCCGCGCGCTCGGTCAAACTCGACCTGCCGCCGTTCACGCTGGTCGGCGCCACCACGCGCGCAGGCATGCTGACCAATCCGTTGCGCGACCGTTTCGGCATCGTGGCACGGCTGGAGTTCTACACGCCGCAGGAGCTGACCCGCATCGTCGAGCGTTCGGCCGCGTTGCTGGAAGTGAAGATCGTTCCCGAAGGGGCTTTCGAGATCGCGCGCCGCTCGCGCGGCACGCCGCGCATCGCCAACCGTTTGCTGCGCCGTGTACGTGACTATGCCGAAGTGCGCGCCGATGGTGTGGTGACGCGTGAAACTGCCGATGCGGCACTGTCGATGCTCGATGTCGACCACGCGGGGCTCGACGTGATGGATCGCAAGCTCTTGGGAGCGGTGATCGACAAGTTTGATGGCGGCCCGGTTGGGCTCGACAACGTCGCGGCAGCGATCGGCGAAGCGGCCGATACGATCGAGGATGTGCTTGAGCCGTACCTGATCCAGCAAGGCTTGCTGCAGCGTACCCCGCGCGGTCGGGTGGCGACGCTGGCGGCGTACCGGCATTTCGGGCTGGAACCACGCGGCGCGGGTGGATTGTTCGAAAACTGAGCTTGTTTCAGGCGGTTACAGAAGTGTAGTCGCTGACAGGACTACAATATCGGCCTTGCTCTGGCCAAGAGGGAGAAAAATACCGTGGATGTTTCCGCAGGATCGCAGGATCTTTCCATTCTGAATCTGGTGCTGCACGCGAGTCTCGTCGTGCAGCTCATCATGGCGCTGTTGCTGCTGCTTTCTTTCCTTTCCTGGTGGCACATTTTCAGCAAGTTCTTCACCATCCGCCACGCACTTCGGGATACCGACGATTTCGAGGACCGCTTCTGGAGCGGCGCGGATCTGAATGGCCTGTACGAAGGTGTCCGGCACAAGAACGGCGGACAGGGCATGGAAAAAATCTTCCACGCCGGTTTTTCCGAATTTCTCAAGCTGCGCCAGCGCGGCAGCATGGAGCTGTCCAACGTGATGGAAGGTACGCGCCGCGCGATGCGCGCCGCCTGTCAGCGCGAGCTCGATCATCTTGATGCCCACACTTCCTTCCTTGCGACCGTGGGTTCGGTTTCGCCGTATGTCGGTCTGTTCGGCACGGTCTGGGGCATCATGCACGCTTTCCGCGGATTGGCGAACGTCGGCCAGGCCACGCTTGCCAATGTCGCTCCCGGCATTGCCGAGGCGCTGGTTGCGACCGCGATCGGCCTGTTTGCCGCGATTCCGGCGGTGGTGGCCTACAACCATTTCTCCCACGATGTCGACAAGCTGGCCAATCGCTTCGATACCTTCATGGAAGAATTTTCCAACATCCTGCAGCGCCAGGCGGCGCGTTAAGGACAGGTCATGTCCCGTCGTCCCCGCCGTTCGATGAGCCAGATGAACGTCGTTCCCTATATCGACGTGATGCTGGTGCTGCTGGTGATCTTCATGGTGGCTGCGCCGATGATGCAGCAGGGCGTGGTCAACCTGCCCACCGTGGGCAAGGCCGATCGCGAAGCCAATGTTACGCCGCTGCGCGTGGAAATCGGTGCGGACGGTCTGTTCAAGCTGGTCGACAAAAGCGATACCCGCCCGCTGGCCGATGCCAAGGCGCTGGTTGCTGCCGTGCAGGAAAAACTTACGGCGCAGCCGGAGCGTCCGGTAGTGATTGCAGCCGACAAGTCGGTACGCTATGAACTGGTCATCAATGCGATGGATGCGCTGAAAAAAGCCAACGTTGCACGGGTGGGGCTGCTGGTACAGCCGAAATAACCATGCAGGCAATCGACGAACACCGTTTTTTTGAGCGCGACGAACGAAGGGGGGTCTCCTTCGTGCTCGCGCTTGCGGTGCATTTGTTGCTGGTCGTGTTCCTGTTCGTTTCGGTGCAATGGCGCACCCAGCGTGTCGAATCCGTCGATGTCGAACTCTGGGGCGGCCCGCCGCCCGCGCAGGAGCGTGTGGTGGTTCAGCAAACCAAGCCGCAGCCCAAGGTGAAGGAGCCGGAACCCGAACCGGAGCCGGTCAGGAAGCCGGATATCGTCCAGGAAAAGGCCAAACCCAAGCCGAAGGAAAAGCCGCAGCCCCAACCTGCTTCGCCGGTCAAGGCCGAGAAGAAGCCGGAAAAGAAAAAGCCGGCCGAACAGGGAATGGAAGGGCTGCTGGATCTGGCCAATCTCAGCAAGGCCAGGGACGCGCGCCCCAACGGCCGGCCGGGCGGCACCGGAACCAATCCGAAGGCAGTGACCAACAATGCGGGAGCCGGGGCTGGCGGTGGTGGCCGACCGGGCGACAATTATCTGGGTCAGGTCGTGCGGCTGATCAAATCGAACACGGTTTATGCAGGCAACAAGCAGACGGACTCCAGAGCCCAGGTCAAGGTGTTCCTGTTGCCGGACGGCACGGTGCGGGAAGCACAGGTCGTCAAGAAGAGCGGCGATCCGGCCTATGCGGAAGCGGCGCGGCGGGCGGTGATCACGACGCAGAAATTCCCGCCCCTGCCGGGAGGGAAATCCTTCAGCAGCATGCGCGAATGGACACTGACCTTCTGTGCGCGCGAAGACATCCGGGAATGCAAGTTGTAATCAAAATGAGAATGAGGGTAGGGCAAATCATGAAATGGTTCCGTTTTTTGCTGGTTTCGATGGCGTTGCTGACGGGCGCTGCCCGTGCCGACATCGCGATCGAGATCGTGGGCGTGGGCAGCCAGCAATACCCGATTGCCATCGCCCCCTTCCGGGGCGAAGTCAGCTTGCCCCAGTCGCTGACTTCGGTGATCGGCAATGACCTGAACCTGTCGGGTTTGTTCCGCGTCATCAACGCTGGCGACATGGCGCCCGTTCCCTATCAGCCCTCCGAGGTCAATTCGCAAGCCCTGGCGGCGCGCGGCGCGCAAACGGTGCTGGTGGGCCAAGTCGGCCAGGCCGCAGACGGGTACAAGATCCGTTTCTGGTTGCTTGAAGCAGCGACCCGCCGCGAGTTGATCGCCATGGAAGTTACGGCGCAAGCCAAGCAATTGCGGCGCACGGCACACCAGATCGCGGACATGATTTACGAAAAAATCACCGGTGAGCCGGGTGCGTTCAATTCACGCATTGCCTACGTGATCAAGCATGGCGGTCGCAACGAATTGCAGGTGGCCGATTCCGACGGTTACGGCGCCCAGACGATCCTGACTTCCAAGGAGCCGATCCTGACACCGAAGTGGTCTCCGGACGGTTCGACGCTGGCTTATGTTTCGTTCGAGAAGCAAAAACCGGTGGTGTTTACCCATCACCTGCAAAGCGGCCGGCGCGTGGCCGTGGCGGCGTTCAGGGGCAACAATTCCGCCCCGGCCTGGTCTCCGGACGGTAGCCAGCTTGCCGTGGCATTGACCAAGGACGGCGGAACCAATGTGTATCTCATCAATGCCCACGGTGGCGCGGCGCGGCGCCTGACCTTTGGCGGCGAAATCAACACCGAGCCTTCCTGGACGCCGGATGGCAAGGCAATCCTGTTCACTTCGGATCGCGGCGGCAGCCCGCAAATCTACCGCCAGTCGATTCTCGGCAACGGTGCGGAACGCATGACTTTTACCGGTGGTTACAATGCCTCCGCCAAGATGTCGCCGGACGGAAAACTGATGACCTTCGTGGCCCGCGACAACGGGGCTTACCGCGTGGCGGTCATGGATGTAGCTACAAAACAGGTTATGGTACTGACGGATACGCCGGATGACGATTCGCCGTCATTTTCCCCGAACGGGCGCATGATCCTGTACGAAGCTGTGGTAGACCGTAAGCGCTCTCTCGCGGTAGTATCGAGCGATGGTCGTGTGAAACAGCGCCTGCGGGCGTTGGCCGGCGAGGTTCGACAGCCGGCGTGGGGGCCGCTGCTGAAGTAAGCGCGGCCTTTGGAAAAAGGGCTGCGAATGTGGCCCGGTTGTGTTGATCGAACTTTTATAACTCAAATTAGCAAGGAGTGAATGATGAAAAAGATTGGCCTCAGCCTTCTGGTTGCCAGCCTGCTTGCCGCCTGCGCCAGCCAGCAGACGACAGAACAAGCCACCCAGCAACAACCGACGACGCAGACCCAAGCTGTCGTAGACAAGTCCGGTGCCGATACTGCCGGCAAGTACAATCCGCTGACTGATCCGAAGAACATCCTGTCGCAGCGCAACGTGTTCTTCGACTTTGACAAGTACAACGTCAAGGAAGAATTCACTGCCCTGATCAAGGCTCATGCCGGTTACCTCAACGCCACTCCGGCTGCCCGCGTTTCCCTGCAAGGCAATTGTGACGAGCGCGGCACTGCCGAATACAACCTGGCGCTGGGTCAGCGCCGTGCCGATGCGGTGAAGAAGGCCATGCAGACCGCCTATGGCGTGGATGCCAAGAAGGTTGAAACCATCAGCTATGGCAAGGAGCGCCCGGTCGCCCAAGGCCATGACGAAGCTGCCTGGGCTCAGAACCGCCGTACCGAAATCGTTTACTCCGGCGAAGCCAAGTTCCCGAAGCAGTAATTCTGCCGAGCGGGAAACGTCCCCGTCCTGAGTGGCGGGGGTGACTGACGGGCTCCACCGCGTGGCTGCAGGATCCGCTTCCTGCAGCAAACGCGCGGAGCCCGTTCTTCTGGAAGAACTAGTATATGAAACGAATCGCAGCGATTGTTTTGGCCGGCATGGCATTTTCTGCCCATGCTGCTTTCTTCTCGGATGACGAAGCGCGCCAGCAGATCAACGAACTGCGCGTCCAGGCGCAGAAGACTGAAGAGCGCCTCACGCAGCTTGAAGCCGTCAGCAAGCAGAGCATCGAACTATTGAACCAGCTGGAAAAACTGCGCGAAGATCTTGCCGGATTGCAAGGCAAGATCGAGGTGCTGCAGTTCAACCAGGATGAGGCCGTCAAGCGCCAGAAGGATCTGTATGTCGATCTGGATACACGCGTGCGCAATATCGAACTGGCCAAGCAGCAGGCCGTGCAGGCAGAGGAAAAAGCGAAGACCGAGCGCCAGGCCGACGAACTGAAGCAGCTCGATGCCGGCGTCAAGCTCGTGAAAAGCGGCAAGAACAAGGAAGGCATCGCCATCCTGGCCAAATTTGCCAAGGACAATCCGGATAGCCCCAAGCATGCCGAAGCGTTGTACTGGATGGGTGCCGGCCATGCAGCGATGAAGAACTACAAGGCAGCCAACCAGGCATTTGGCCAGGTCGCCAACAAGGCTGCGGACGATCCGCGTGCGCCGGATGCGCTGCTGGGCCTGGCTTCGGTTGCCATGGCGCAGAAGGACAAGAAGGGTGCCCGCAAGTACCTGTTGCTGATCGTTGAAAAATATCCGCAATCGGAAGCCGCGGTTACCGCGAAAAAAGCCTTGATGGCCAACTAGGCTCTGTTGACGTTCATGTGCCTGTCCGCGGCGTCGGGAAATTCCGGCGCCGCTTTGTTTCCGCTGGACTGTATTCCGGTAGGGAGAATCCCGTGAAAAAGCCCCCTTCCCTTCGCGTCAGCGAAATCTTTTATTCGTTGCAGGGCGAAACCAGCCGCATCGGCCTGCCCACGGTTTTCGTGCGCCTGACCGGATGCCCCCTGCGTTGCGGTTATTGCGACAGCAAGCATGCCTACAACGGCGGGACGTCCCTGTCCTTGTCCGAAATACTGGCTGCGGTGGCCGGTTACCGCGCGCACTACGTCTGCGTGACGGGGGGCGAGCCGCTCGTGCAAGCCGCAACGCCGGAATTTCTCACGGCGCTGTGCGATGCCGGCTACTCCGTCAGCCTGGAAACCAGCGGCGCTTTGCCGGTGGATAAGGTTGATCCGCGGGTCTCGCGTATTGTCGACATCAAGACGCCGGGCTCGGGCGAGGCCGCGAAGATGCACTGGGAAAATCTGGCTTTGTTGACACCGCATGACGAAATCAAGCTGGTCCTGTGCGGTCGCGGTGATTACGAATGGGCACGTGACCTGATTCTTGAGCGCGAGCTTTTCAAGCTTGCGCCGGTCAGCTTGTCCCCCGTCTGGGAAACCCTCCCTCCGGTTGATCTTGCGCAGTGGGTGCTGGAAGATCATCTGCCGGTGCGCATGCAGGTGCAGTTGCATAAAGTACTCTGGGGCGACCGGCCTGGGGTATAGTGTTGCCGAAAACCAAACCATTTGGTTCGAAAGGATTTTTTCATGAAAAAAGCCGTGATCCTGCTTTCGGGCGGGCTGGATTCTGCAACCTGTCTGGCGATTGCAAAAAGCAAGGGGTTCGAACTCTATTGCATGTCCTTCGACTACGGGCAGCGGCATAACGCCGAACTTGAAGCCGCGGCGCGTTTGGCCAAGTCGATGGGGGCCGTGGAGCACCGCATCGTCAATATCGACCTGGCGGCATTCGGTGGATCGGCTCTGACCGACAAGCGCATCGCCGTGCCGACGGGAGGCGTGAAGGACGATGCGATCCCGGTGACCTACGTTCCGGCGCGCAACACCATCCTGCTTTCCTATGCGCTGGCCTGGGCTGAGGTGCTGGGAGCGTCGGATATCTTCATCGGCGTGAATTCGGTCGATTATTCCGGCTATCCGGATTGCCGGCCCGAGTTCATTTCGTCCTTCCAGGTCATGGCGCGGCTGGCAACCAGGGCCGGAGTGGAAGGCGCGCCCATGCACATCCATACGCCGCTGATTTTCCTGACCAAGGCACAGATCATCGAGCGCGGAGTGGCGCTTGGCGTGGATTACGGAATGACCGTCAGTTGCTACCAGGCCGACGATCAGGGCCGGGCCTGCGGGGTCTGCGATTCCTGTCGACTGCGCAAGAGCGGCTTTGAAGCCGCGGGTGTTCCGGATCCTACGCACTATCGCTGATGCGCGGAGCGGGGCGACTGATTTTGGCCGCACTTGCAGCAATTTTGCTGCATCTGCTGCTGCTGTCGCTGCCCTTCCCTTTCCAGTCCAAGCCGGAAAAATCTCCGTCCCTGCCGGAAGTCTGGCTGCAACGATCTACCATGCAGCCTCTTTCGGTTCCCGCCGCCCCCGCTGGAGGGCGCGCCAAGGCGGCTCCCGAGCCGATAACAAGCAAATCCATACCCTCTTCTCCCCCATTACTGCCTTTGCCGAGCGGGCCGGAGTCTTCTCAAGTGCTTGTGACTGAAGGCACGGGCACCACGATACCGTCTCCGTCTTCAACCAGCGCTGCAAGCTACGGGAAAATTGCTCCAGGCGTGACCCGCCCCCCGGTTTGCCGGCGCGACCCCAAGCCGGAATTGCCGGCAATTTCCCGTTCGCTGGGCGAAGAAGGCCAAGTCAGGCTGCGTTTGCTGATCGGAACGGATGGCGTGGTTCGTTCGGTGAAAGTGATGCAATCGAGCGGCTATGGGCGCCTGGATGATGCCGCGCGCAAAACCCTGCTCCGCTGGCGTTGCCAGCCCGCCTTGCGCCAAGGCGAGCCGGCGGAGGCCGAGTTGGAAGAGACGGTCGTTTTTGAATTGAAATGAGGTAGGCGGCTGCGCCTTTGCATCTGGGGGGCGGGCGGCGCTCGGAATCCTCATGCACCCATCAGTACATTCGCCGGCCTTCCCGCTCCTGCTTTGGCTCGCTCGCCTACCTTAATCTCTTCGATGCGGCATGAACAGGATCGGCGACGCAATCCCGAATACCAGTGCCACGAGGATCAGGCAGGCCTTCACGCCGTTAACACCCGCCTCGACGAGAAGTTGTTGTGCCACGCTGTGGGCGGCGTCGGTTGGCAGTCTGGTGAGGTTGGCAATGCTCAACAGGGCCTGGACAGCCTTGTACATCGGCGTGCCGGGCACCATCGGAATCGCGGCGCAAATCGAATACACGGTGGGAATCATGCGGTGGCGTGAGGCCCACCACAGGGCGGCGAAGCCGATGACCATGCCGCCGAACAGGCTGCCCAGCACGATGTCGCCCCCGAAGTCGACGACCCCCTTGCGCACGGCATGGCCGAGCACCGCGAGCGTGCAGCAGGCCACGAGCGAACGTTTGGGAACGTTGAACAGCAGCGCAAAGCCCAATGCCGCCGGCGCGGCCCAGAGTTCAAGCAACCAGGCATTCATGGCGCGATCCTCACAAAAGGCGCAGCGCCAGGCTGACGCCGACGCCGATGCCGATGACAAAAACCACGCCCATCATGATTCGCACCATGCCGTTCAGGTAATTGGTGTGGAAGAGATCCGCTGCGCCGTTGATGAACGGTACGCCCGGAATCAGGAACAGAACCGAGGCGGCCATCGCCGCTTCGGACGCGGGAGTCTGCACGAGCTTCGCCAGCAGTCCGGTGACCAGCATGGCGACGAAACTGGATGCGGTGGCGAACATGAACGGCACGTAATGGCGTTTGTGCAGGAAAAGCCGCAGGGCCATGCCCAGCCCGCTGCCGATCGTGGTGCAGAGAATAGCCGCAACGTCGCCGCCGAAGAGCGCGGCAAAGCCGCCGCAAGCCAGCCCGACCAGTGCGGAAACCAGCCAGCGCGGGTACAGCAGCGGCGTTTTGGCGATCTCGGCAAAAACGGCTTCGGCATTGGCAATATCGATGCGGCCTTCTTCCATGTCGGAAACCGCATGTTCGACCGCGGTGAGCATGCTGAAATTGGCACCCATGTGCGGGGCCTTGCGAAAGGCCGTTTCGCGCAGGTTGTCTTTTTCCACGGTCACGCCGATGTTGATCGAGGAAATCACCGTATCGGCTTTCTGCGCACCCAATATGGTGGCTACCCGGCGAATGATCGCGCTGGTGCGGGCGGTATCGCCGCCGGACTGGTGGGAAAGGATTCCGGCGGTCAGCGCCAGATCAAGGATCTGCTGCAAGGTGTAGGGCGAGCCGGGCTGTGCTGCGGTCATGGAAATAAATCCGGTAACTCGTTATTCCGGCGAAGATTACACTGCGTCCGGGTGCATGGCTAGAGCGGATTTCGGCCAATCGTCCAGCAGTGTAGTGTAGGTTTTGCGACAAAATCCCGCGAGCTTGCCGTAGACCTATTCCCGCTATAATGGGGGCCTTATTCGGGGACAAAACATGGCGCAAAGCATCATCCAATCCGCCCGCCGCATTGTGATCAAGGTGGGTTCCAGTCTGGTGACCAATGACGGCAAGGGGCTGGACCTGCATGCCCTGTCGCGCTGGGCGGCCGAGATTGCGCGCCTGCGCCAGCAGGGCAAGGATGTGGTGCTGGTGTCTTCCGGCGCGATTGCCGAAGGCGTGGCGCGGCTGGGCTGGAAGGAGAAGCCCTCGGCGGTTCACGAAAAACAGGCTGCGGCTGCCGTCGGGCAAATGGGCCTGTGCCAAGCCTACGAGAGCGCCTTCCGTGCCCATGGCCTCAACACGGCGCAGGTGCTGCTCACCCATGAAGACCTCAGCGACCGCACCCGCTATCTCAACGCCCGCTCCACGCTGCTGACGCTGCTCAATCTGGGCGTGGTCCCGATCATCAACGAAAACGATACGGTGGTCACGGCCGAAATCAAGTTTGGCGACAACGATACGCTGGGCGCGCTGGTGACCAACCTGATCGAAGGCGATGCGCTGATCATCCTCACTGACCAGAAAGGTCTGTTTACCGCCGACCCGCGCAAGGATCCGGCGGCGAAGCTGGTGTCCGAAGCCGAAGCCGGGGCGCCGGAGCTGGAAGAGATGGCCGGCGGCGCCGGCTCCAGTGTCGGTACAGGCGGCATGCTGACCAAGGTTCTGGCGGCCAAGCGCGCGGCACGCAGCGGTGCGGCGACGGTGATTGCCTGCGGACGCGAGGCGGACGTGCTGTGCCGTCTGGCGGCCGGTGAATCGATCGGCACGCAACTGGTAGCCAAGACTTCGCCTTTGGCAGCCAAAAAGCAATGGATCGCCGACCATCTGCAGCTCAAGGGGCGCGTGACGCTGGATGCCGGTGCGGTCAGGGCACTGCAGCAGCAGGGCTCCAGTTTGTTGCCGATCGGTGTGGCGGCGGTCGATGGCGAGTTCCTGCGCGGCGATGTGGTGAGTTGCATCGACGAATCCGGGCAGGAAATCGCGCGCGGCCTCATCAACTACGGTGCCGATGAAACCCGCCGCATCTTGCGGCTTCCAACCGACCGCATCGAGGCGGCTCTCGGCTATATTGACGAGCCGGAATTGATCCATCGCGACAATCTGATCATCCTCTGACCGGCTCTTCCGGATAGTAAAAACCCCTTGCATCGGCGATGACAAGGGGTCTTGTTTTTCACAGATGGGTTACTTGAATTTCTGGGGTAACTCGCCGCCCCGTAGTACGTCGACGATGGTTTTGGCTGGATAAGACCCGCCATTGAAGCTGCAGAAATCCTTGATCAGCTCGCCTTGCCAGGCATTGCGCACGCCGAGATCGGCGACTTTCCATCTGACCCCTTCGGTGTTCTTCCAGGTTTGCTCCGCTGTTCCCCACGCATAGTTACGGTAGCGGCCGGAATAGCAATCCAGCCCTTCGAAGAATACGTTCCGTACGCCGCTTTTCGTGACGATGGCGACGGCATAGCGCAGGATATCGTCCTTGCCGACGGTGACCGAGTCGGCGGCGATTTCCACGCGGTTTTCCCCCATGTTCTTGCCGATCTTGTAGGCACGCCATTCCTTGAGTTTGGCAAGATCCGGCAGCGTGAATTCCTGTTCCGGGGGCGGCGGCGCGTTTTCCTTGTCGCGCTTGATCCAGGAAGAGACATCGCTTTCTTCCTTGTTGGCGGCACAGGCCAAGCCTGTTGCAAGAAAAAGGGTCAGACAGACAAGACGGCGAGGCAACATGGTTCATTTCCATCTGGACAATGTGCGGAGCTTAGGGCTTGTCGCGCCGTGATTCAAGCCCGTCAAACAGGGTAAAATAGCTGCGGACCGTTTGTGAGAGCTTCCCATGCCCGCCCGCCCGCAGCCAAACCAGGCAACCGATCTTTCCGGACTGAATTGCCCCTTGCCCATCCTGCGCACCAAGAAAGCGCTCGCGCCCATGCAAAGCGGCGAGTTGTTGCAGGTAACCTGCACCGATCCCGCCACGCCGACCGATTTTGCGGCTTTCTGCAAGCAAACCGGCAACGACCTGGTCGAACAGTGGCAGGAAGCCGACCGATTCATTTTTCTCATCAGGAAGCGCTGACCATGACCCAGACCCTTACGATTGCCCGTCCCGACGACTGGCACCTGCACCTGCGCGACGGCGAGCTGATGGCCAGCGTGGTAGCGCATTCGGCGCGCGAATTCGCCCGCGCCATCATCATGCCCAATTTGCGCCCGCCGGTGCTGACCGTAGCCGATGCCGCAGCCTACCGCGCGCGCATCCTCGCCGCCCTGCCTGCCGGCAGCGATTTCCAGCCGCTGATGACGCTCTACCTCACCGACAACACCCCGCCTGCCGAGATCGAAAAAGCCAAGGCCAGCGGTTTCATCTATGCGCTCAAGCTGTATCCGGCCGGGGCAACCACCAATTCGGACAGCGGTGTGACCAGCTTCGACAAGGTGATGCCGACGCTGGAAAAGATGGCCGAAATGGGCTTGCCGATGCTGGTGCACGGTGAAGTCACCGATCCGGCGGTCGACGTCTTCGACCGCGAAGCCGTGTTCATCGAAACCGTGCTGCAACCGCTGATCGCGCGCCTGCCGCAGCTCAAGGTCGTCATGGAGCACATCACCACCGCGCAAGCGGCCGAATTTGTGCTGAACGCGCCGGCCAATGTCGCTGCGACCGTGACGGCGCATCACCTGTTGATGAACCGCAACGCGCTGTTCCAGGGCGGCGTGCGCCCGCACCATTACTGCTTGCCGGTGCTCAAGCGCGAAACGCACCGCAGCAAGCTGGTAGAAGTGGTAACGAGCGGCAGCAGCAAGTTCTTTCTCGGCACCGACAGCGCGCCGCATGCCAAGCACACCAAGGAAGCGCCGTGCGGTTGCGCCGGCATGTACACCGCGCACGCCGCGCTGCCGCTGTATGCCGAGGTGTTCGATGCTGCCGGCGCGCTCGACAAGCTGGAAGCCTTCGCCAGCCGCAACGGCCCGGCGTTCTACGGCTTGCCGGTCAACCAAGGCACGGTGACTCTGGCGAAGGAAAGCTGGACTGTGCCGGCCGAATACCCGTTCGGCTCGCATAGCGTGGTTCCGCTGCGCGCGGGCGAAACGATGGCATGGCGTCTGACATGACCGTCATCGTTCATCGCACCGCAGGCCAGCCGGCCTGGTGGCTGTTTGGGGCCGGGCTGGCATTTGCCGCCTGGTGGGGCCTGCCGCTGCTGGAAAATCCGCAACTGGAAAACCACTTTTTCGGCCTGTTCTGGTATTCCATGCTGGCCTTGGGTGCTGTTCTCTGGGCATTCCCCTCCGAACAGTGCGTGACCGCCAGCCATATCGAGCGCCGGTATTGCCTGTTTGGAGTGGCCCCAATCTGGAGCCAGTGTCATGTCGTCGGCGATTTTTCCGGAATCGCGCTGGACCAGGAACCGGGCTTGTTCGGCCGGGACAGCGTATGGCTGCTGTTCAAGGGCAAGGATGGCGTGCCGCCGCTGGTATTCGCACGTTACCGGGCGACGGTGGCGCAGATTGCCGCTGCGCAGGCCAAGGCGGAGGAGCTGGCACGCCTCACGGGATTGCCGTTTGCCCTGGAGAGCGAATCGGGCGGATAATCCGTTCCGCGAAGCAGGCCAGACAGCCGCTGCCCGCCTCTGGCGGGGGGAGGAAAGTCCGGGCTCCATCGGGCAGAATGCCGGCTAACGGCCGGGCGCCGCGAGGCGACGGAAAGTGCAACAGAGAGCTGAACCGCCGATGGCTCATTACTTCGGTAGTGGGATCAGGCAAGGGTGAAAAGGTGTACCTCGCAAGAGGAGCAGGCGCAAGCCTGTCGGTAAGAGCGCACCGCGGACGTGGCAACACGGACGGCAGGGTAAACCCCATTCGGAGCAAGACCAAGCAGCAAGCGTTGACGTGGCCCACCGAGCTTGCGGGTGTGTTGCTGGAGCCCAGTGGCAACACTGGGCCTAGAGGAATGGCTGTCACGGCGGGTAACCGCCGCACAGAACCCGGCTTACCGGCCGGCTTCGCATTTCAAATAAACTTTGGCGCTGTTGTTCGGATGAACAGCAGCGCCAATTTTTTTGTGTGTACCGGCGGTCGATCCTTTATTTGACCAGACGGATTTCCGAGACGGCCTTGCTGGAGCGAGTTGCTGCGGTACGCAGCTTGGCCAGATGGCCACCGCCCAGCACGGCCACCAGGATCAGGGCATAAAGGCCGATACTGATGAAGGGATGTTCGGCAAAGAAGGCTTTGGACAGCGGTTCGCTGACGATCATGTTGGCGGCGGTCCAGGCCAGAATCCCCGCGCCCAGATAGGTAATCAACGGGAAGCGTTCGACCAGTTTGAGGACCATGCTGCTTCCCCAGACCACCAGCGGCACGCTGATCAGCAAGCCCATGACCACCAGCGCGAAGCTGCCATGAGCAGCGCCTGCAACGGCCAGTACGTTGTCCAGCCCCATTACGGCATCGGCGATGATCACGGTTTTCATGGCGCTCCAGAGACTGGCGTGCTGTTGACCGTCATGATGTTCGTCCTTGGCGTCCGCCAGCAGGTTGAAGGCAATCCAGACCAGCGCCGCGCCGCCGGCCAGCAACAGCCCCGGGATTTTCAACAGCCAGACTACGGCCAGCGTCATCAGCGCCCGTACGCCGATGGCCCCGATCGTGCCCCAGACAATGGCTTTCTTTTGCTGGTGCGCCGGCAAATTGCGCGCCGCCAGGGCAATGACGATGGCGTTGTCGCCTGCCAGAACCAGGTCGATGACGATGATGGCGAGAAGTGCCGAGAAAAAATCGGCGGTGAAGAAGGATGTAACGAGTTCCATGTCCGGCTCCTTGGCTTGAGTAAAAAAACCTCAGACACCGGATATTGGAAGAGGGGCAACCTGTGCCGGTGCTTCCGGATATCCGGTGCGGCAAAGGTCTTGCTCGACAATCTGGATTGTCTACATGGCCGGAGGCGATGCCTCGAAGTGACGACCATGAATCCGGCTTGCGCCGGTGAGCTACTCCCCTTCGGAGGGTGATTCAATTATTACAAGATTGATGACCGGAGAAAACTGTGAAAGTTCACCCCGGCACAAATTTTTTCTTTACAGGGCATCCTGAGGGTTGTCTCCGCCCGCTTTCCTTTCCAGTTCCGCGATGCGGCTTTCCAGCTCGCTGAGTTTTTCCCGGGATTTGACCAGCAAGGCTTGCTGGATCTCGAATTCTTCGCGGGTGACCAGATCCAGCTTGGTGAAGGCGCTGGCCATCATGGCGCGGACGTTCTTTTCCACGTCCTTGGCCGGGCTGTTGGCAATGGCTGCGGCAATCTTGCCGGCGATTTCATCGAAAAACTTTTCTTTCAGCATGACAAGACTCCTTGGGTGGTTCTATTTTCAGTTTATCAGAAACGCGCGTTTACCCAACCAACCGATTTACGGGATTTCCCTGATAGGAGAGCACCATAGTTGTGCGTCGTGTCGGTGCGTAAGGTTTGCGGAGCGCAGGGATGGTGCAAACCCCCGCCCGGTCGGGCCGGAATGGCTGGAAAACAGCCTTTTTGAGGTCTGGCATGCTTTATGCTCAATGAACGGTGCGCGTTTGTTATCCATCTTTGCGAAGGAGTCTTTCCATGAAATTCGTTACCGCGATCATCAAGCCGTTCAAGCTGGATGAAGTCCGCGAAGCGCTGTCTGCAGTCGGTGTTCACGGCCTGACCGTGACCGAAGTAAAAGGCTTCGGTCGTCAAAAAGGGCATACCGAACTGTACCGGGGCGCCGAGTATGTCGTCGATTTCCTGCCGAAGGTAAAAATCGAAGTGGCCATCACCGATGACCAGCTCGAAGCCACCATCGAAGCCATCGAGAAGGCTGCCAATACCGGCAAGATCGGCGACGGCAAGATCTTTGTCTTCAGCCTGGAGCACGTTGTCCGGATTCGCACTGGCGAAACCGGCGATGCGGCCATCTGAGCGAAAAGATAATCAAAGGAGAACCTCAAGATGAAAAAATTGCTAGCCCTGATCGCCCTGTTTGGTGCGATGACACTGGCGGCGCCGTGCTTTGCCGATGCATCCGCGCCTGCCAGCGCGGCTGTAACCGCTTCTGCCGTGACCGCTTCCGATACCGCGGCAGCCAGCGCGCCTGCCGCTGCTCCGGCCCCGACCGCACCGTTTGAAACCGAAGCCAAGAACATCAACTCCGGCGATACAGCCTGGATGCTGATTTCCACGGCCCTGGTGCTGTTCATGACCATTCCGGGTCTGGCGCTGTTCTATGGCGGCATGGTCCGCAAGAAAAACGTGCTGGCCACACTGATGCAGTCTTTCGCGATCACCGCACTGATGACCGTGTTGTGGGTCGTGATCGGCTACTCGCTGGCGTTTACGCCGGGCGGCTCGTTCCTGGGCGGCTTCTCGCGCGTGATGCTTGAAGGCGTGACCTTCTTCAAGGAAGCCGGCAAGCTGTCCGTGAGCCACCTTGCAACTTCGATCCCGGAATCGGTGTTCGTGATGTTCCAGATGACCTTCGCGATCATCACCCCGGCGCTGATTTGCGGCGCCTTCGCCGAGCGCATGAAATTCTCCGCGATGCTGGCTTTCATGACCGTCTGGTTCCTGGCTGTTTACGTGCCGGTGGCCCACATGGTCTGGGAACCGGGTGGCTGGATGGCGGCTGCGGGCGTGCTCGATTTCGCCGGTGGTACCGTGGTGCACATCAATGCCGGTGTCGCGGGTCTGGTCTGTGCACTCGTCATGGGCAAGCGCGTGGGCTATGGCAAGGAATCCATGATGCCGCACAACCTGGTGCTGTCGCTGGTTGGTGCCGCGATGCTGTGGGTGGGCTGGTTCGGCTTCAACGCCGGTTCCGCCGTGGCGGCCGATGGTCGTGCCGGCATGGCCATGCTCGTGACCCATGTGGCTTGTGCAGCAGCAGCGCTGTCCTGGATGTTCGCCGAGTGGATCAACAAGGGCAAGCCGTCCGTTCTGGGCATCATCTCCGGTGCCGTGGCGGGTCTCGTGGCAATCACTCCGGCTGCCGGTTTCGTCGGTGTGAAGGGTGCTCTGATCATCGGTCTGCTCTCCGGCGCGGTTTGCTTCTGGACCGCTGTTCACCTCAAGCACATCCTGGGTTATGACGATTCCCTCGACGCCTTCGGCGTACACGGCATCGGCGGTATCCTGGGCGCCATCCTGACCGGCTTCTTCGCCGTCAAGGATATCGGCGGTGTCGACGGCAACGTGCTGCTGCAACTCAAGGGCGTGCTGTTCACCGTGGTTTACTCCGGCGTGCTGACTTTCGTCATCCTCAAGGCGGTCGATGTGGTCTTTGGCCTGCGTGTTCCGGAAGAGGAAGAACGCGAAGGGCTGGATCTTACCCAGCACGGCGAGCGCGTCGAATAATTCGCTCCTCCCATGCACTTGTCGCAATAGCAGCAAGTGCATGCCTCTGAGCCCGGCTTTGGCCGGGCTTTTTTTCGTTTTCCACTGGCTTTTCCCGGAGTAGACTCCCCGCTTTTCCGATTGGCTGGTTGATTCGCATGTCTCATGAATTGTTGCTGCTCTTGCCCATTGCGTTCATGGCGGGGTTGATCGATGCGGCGGTAGGCGGAGGCGGTCTGATACAGTTGCCCGGCTTGTTTGCGATCCTGCCGCGTGAAATTCCTGCGGTCTTGTTGGGTTCCAACAAATTTGCCTCGATCATGGGCACCGCATCGGCGACCTGGCGCTATGCGCGCCGAATCGAGTTGCCCTGGAAGATGGTGCTGTTTGCGGCTGCGGCAGCGTTCTGCGGTTCCTATCTTGGCGCGCGGGCGGTGCATTTGCTGTCTGCGCAGGCTGTGCGCCCGCTGGTCATCGTGCTGCTGGTCGTGATGCTGGCCTATACCTGGTTCAAGCCGCAGTTCGGCCAGGAAGATGCCGGCCGCCCCCTGACCCGGCGCGACTTGGGTATCGGCCTGCTGATCGGCGCCGGTATCGGTTTCTACGACGGGTTTTTCGGGCCGGGTACCGGCAGCTTCCTGATTTTCCTGTTCGTGCGCTTCTTTCATTTCGATTTCCTGCGCGCTTCGGCGTGTGCCAAGGTCGTCAATCTGGCGACCAACCTCGCTGCGCTGGCATTTTTCGTTCCGGCGGGGCTGGTGCTCTACAGCATCGCTATCCCGATGGGGCTGGCCAATATCGCCGGAGCGCAGGTCGGGACGCGACTGGCGCTCAAGGGCGGCAACCTGTGGGTCAGAAGGCTGTTTCTTGGGTTGGCATTGACGCTGCTGACCAAGTTGCTATTTGATTTGTTCCGGTGATTCGAGGGGATGAAATGAGAAAGCGCATATGCCTGACGATACTGGCGTCCCTGTTTTGCCTGTCGGCACAGGCGGGGGACTGGATGTTCAACGGCGTCAAAACCTCGCTGGTGATCGATGTGCGAACGCCTGCCGAATTTGCCGCCGGGCATGTGGATGGAGCCATCAATATTCCATATGAACAGATCGCCGGGAAAATCCGCGCCGTGCCGGGGGCGAGCGTGGATCGGCCGATCCTGCTGTATTGCCGTAGCGGGCGCCGTTCGGCGATAGCGCGGGAGGCGCTGGAAAAAATGGGCTACCGCCGGGTCATGGATGGTGGCGGGATGGCAGATGCTGTTCGCAACCTCAAGACGTGTGCCGCGAAAGTCTGTTGAACCCGGATCAGACGCACCGGGGGGAAGTTGAAACCCGCTCGATGGTTTCCTGCTCGGCCGATTCGGTGTCGATCAGGGTATCCAGCAGGCAACGGTTGAAATCGTGGGGCGCGATGCCGCAAGCCGCCAGGAGATCGCGCGAGGGCGGTTCGGCCTGTTCCGCCGCTTCGGCCAGCGCCAGGAAAGGTGCGTAGGGACCGGAATTCTCCAGCAATGCCTGGCGTACCTGAGTCTGGACGTCGACATCGGCGAGAATGCGTGCCAGCGGCCGTTGCATCAGCGGTTCCAGCATTGAAAACAGGCCGGTGAGATAAAGCCCTTCGTCTTCGCCCGGCAAATAACGAGCCCCCAGCCTCACCATCAGTTCGGCGCGCACTTGCGCCATTTCTTGCAGAATCAGCCCTTCTTCCGGGTGCTTGCCCTTGGCATAGAGCAGCAGAACCAGCCAGCGATAAAGCCGACAGCGTCCCACCACCACGACCGCTTGTTCAATGCTTTCCACTTTGTGCGCCAATCCCTGGGATGCCGAGTTGGCCTGTGCCAGCAGACGAAAACTCAGCAGGGGGTCGGATTTCATGGCCCGTGCGATCTCAGCGGGTTCCGCTTCCTGACGTACCTTGTTGAGAATGTCGAGGACATGGACGAATCCGGGATCGAGCGGTTCGTCCGGCCAATCCGGGTTGCGGAATAATCGGCCGGCTGCGTAATGGCAGCCGATACTGCGGCACCAGGCATATTCTTCGCGCCAGCCGATGTCGATGACGATCTGCGAGGCTTTGGGAGAGATGCGTCGGGAGGTTTCAACGAACTCTGCGGCCTCGACAGGGGTATGGCCATCGAAAGAAAATGCGAAGCCGTCGGCCAGTGCCAGTAGTTCTTGCGGCCAGCTGCAAGGCAAACAGAGCGCAAGTCGCAAGCCTTCGGTTTTCAGTTGTTGCAATCGCTGCAGCGTATCGGGCTTGAGGCCGCCAGGCGCCAGTAGCAGCACGGCCTTGCAGGCGGCGAGTTCGTCCATGATCGGGTGCGGCAGGCTGGCTGCACCCAGCTCGACCAGCAATATCCGGTTATCGGAGGTGCAAAACGGGGCCAGCAAGCGATGGATGGATTCCAGCAGGATGGCGTCTTCGTGCAGCGAATGTACGGAAACGTGCGGATGTGCGCCGTGTTGCCGCAAGCGGATGAATTTTCCGGCCGAACGGCCATTCCGGTCGACGACGGTTTCTACCGCAAGCAGATGCGAGAGCGCTTCGGGGGTGAAGCTGGCAGGCTCGTCCGCAGCACGGGCGGCCGTGGCCGTTCCTGTGGACGGCTCCGGTGCCTTTGAACCGAAAATGAGCGCGCGCAAACGCTTGAACATGGAAAGCTCCGGGGGAGGGCAACTTGCTCTCTAATATTAGAACAGCTTCCTGGTTGAACCGGCCCCAAGAAAAAGACAAAGGCCGGAATGTTCCGGCCTTTTGTCGATTTTTGCACTTGATGTTAACGGGTAAGCCGCTCCAGCGCTTCCCGGTACTTAGCTGCCGTTTTTTCGGCGACTTCCAGCGGCAGTGCCGGAGCCGGCGGCTGCTTGTTCCAGCCGGTGGATTCCAGCCAGTCGCGCACGAACTGCTTGTCGAAGGAAGGCGGATTCCTGCCCGCTTCATAGCTGTCCGCCGGCCAGAAACGGCTGGAATCGGGGGTGAGCGCTTCGTCCATCAGGCACAGCGTGCCATCCGCATCCAGACCGAATTCGAACTTGGTATCGGCGATGATGATGCCGCGCGTGGCCGCGTATTCCGCTGCGGCCTTGTACAGCATCAGTGCGGCATCGCGAACGCGCGCGGCGAGATCGGCGCCGAGGATGCGTTCGCATTGCTCGAAGGAGATGTTCTCGTCGTGGTCGCCGATCGCGGCTTTGGTCGAAGGGGTGAAGATCGGCTCGGGCAGCTTGTCGGCTTCCCGCAGGCCGGCCGGGAGTGCAATGCCACAAATCGTCCCGGTTTGCTGGTATTCCTTCCAGCCGGAACCTGCCACGTAACCGCGTACGATGGCTTCCACCAGAACCGGTTTCAGCCGCTTGGCGACCACGGCGCGGCCTTCCACTTGCGGCAGGTCTTCGGCGCTGACCACGTCTTCAGGCTTTTCGCCGGTGAAGTGGCTGGGAATCATGTTCTTGAAAAAGTCGAACCAGAAGTTGGAAATCGCAGTCAGGATCTTGCCTTTCTCCGGAATCGGCTCGGCCAGGATCACGTCGAACGCGGAGAGCCGATCCGTGGCGATCATCAGCATGCGCCGTTCGTCGATCTCGTACAGTTCGCGCACCTTGCCGGCATAGAGTTTCTTCAGGCTTTTGAGTTGGGTGGAGGTCAGACCGGTCATGTTGTTTCCACGGTGGTTCATTAGAGCCCGTATTTTGCCCGATTACTGGTCTAAGCTGGAGTAATTCACGACAAAAATGCCTGATTCAGGCAGGTAATCTCGGAGGGAAAGGCCATGCGATTCAAAACACGCATCTGGATTATCGTGGGAGCAGCCCTGATTGGAATGATCGTGATGGGGGCGAGTGGCTTGCTTCAATTGCGTCAGAGCCTGCTGGAAGAGCGCGAAACACAGATTGCCCAATTGCTGGATTTTGCCGAAGCGCAACTCAAGTATTTCCATGGCCTGGAAACCAGCGGAAAGCTCACAAGACAGGAAGCGCAGGCCCGAGCCCGGGAGGCCATCGGCGCGCAGCGCAAAGGTGACGATTATTTCTTCATTCGCAGCATGACCGAAGACATTCTGATTCACCATCCCGTAGCCAGCCGGGTGGGCAAGGTCGATGCCGGCACCAAGTTGCCGGATGGGCGAACCTCGGCCCAAGCCTATCGGGACGCGCTGGCCAAGAGCAAGAACAACAAGGCATTTATCGTTATCCAGACCGCAAGGCCTAACAGCGCCGACAAGACCTTGTATCCGAAATTGAATGGTGTTCTCAAGTTCGAGCCGTGGGGGTGGATGCCGGGGATAGGCTTTTTCACCGACGATATTGAAAAAGCTTTCTGGGCGGATGCTATCAAGATGCTGGTTATCGGGGGCATCCTGATTGCGGTCGTGGCGGTTCTCGCCATCCGTACCATGCGCAGCATCCTCGGCCAGCTCGGGGGCGAGCCGCAATACGCCACCGAAATCGCCCAGTCTATTGCCAATGGCGACCTCTCGCGCAGTATCGATACCCAAGGGCGCAGCGATAGCCTGCTGGGTGCCATGCGCGTCATGCAACAAGGGTTGCACGATATGGTCGAGCGCTTTAACAGGGCTTCCGCGATGCTGGCGAGTTCTTCCCGGGCACTCAGCGAACAGATGGAGCAGATCAGCCAGGGCAGCCGGATGACTTCTGAATCCACGGCATCCACAGCGGCGGCCATTGAAGAAATGACCGTCAGCATCAGTCATATTTCCTCCAGTGCCCGCGAAACCGAAAGCAACTCCCGACAAGCCAACGAGTTGGCTTCCCAAGGCGAACAGCGGGCCAAGGAGGCTTCAACTGAAATCAATCGAACTGCCAGCGATATTACGGTGACGGCCGATCTTATCCGGGGGTTGGTCGAACGCTCACGCGAAATTGACAGCATGAGCGCCGTCATCAAGGAAATCGCCGATCAAACCAATCTGCTCGCACTCAACGCCGCCATCGAAGCTGCCCGCGCCGGCGAACAGGGAAGAGGCTTCGCCGTCGTCGCCGACGAAGTGCGCAAACTCGCCGAGCGTACCGGTGGCGCAACCCAGGACATCACCCGTACCATCCACGCTGTCCAGGGCGACACAGATACCGCGGCGGCTCGGATGGAGGCTGTACGTCAACAGGTGGCGCTCGGTGTCGAACTCGCCGAAAAGGCCGCCCAGGCCCTGCGCGACATCAACGACGGCGCCCGCGCCACGCTGGAAAAGACTCGCGAAGTCACTAACGCTGCGCAGGAACAAAGCCAGGTCAGCAACAGCATTGCCGGCAATGTCGAACGCATCGCCCAGATGGTCGAAGAATCCGACGCCGCCGTGCAGGCTGCGCACGATCAGGTGCGGCAACTGGATGAGCTGGCGCGCGAGCTTAATCAGGCGGCGGCGAGGTTCAGGCTTTAACGGGATGGATTTGACGAAACGAAAAACGCTGGCATGAGCCAGTAATGCCGTTCACTGAAGCCAAGTGAGCGGCATTTTTCTTGAACAGCGCGGCATGCAGCACACCCCGCCCTGGAAGGCGCCGAGCATCGCAGGGAACCCCGTAGGCGCGTAAAAATCCTTAAGTGAGCGGCATTAGGCATGAGCCAGCGTTTTTCGTTTCGTCGCGGCACTGATATATTAGTATTTGCTTATATAGCAAGTGCCCGCGATGGCAAAGAGCGGATTTAATCTATTTTTATATAAAAATCAAATAATTATATTGCTTTGAGGAGTGGGCGCCATGAAATTGAGAACCCGTATTTTGATTATCGTTGCCGCGGCGCTGCTGGGGATGGCGGTGATGGCGGTTGGCGGTTTATACCAAATGCGCGAAAGCATGCATGCAGAGCGTCGGGCGCAGATCGGTCAATTGCTGGAGTTTGCCAATGCCTCGCTCAAGCATTTTCATGCCCAGGAGACCAGCGGGAAATTGACGCGGGAAGAGGCGCAGGCGCGAGCCAAAGAGACATTGGCATCCCAGAGGGTGGGTGATTCCTATTACTTCGTTCGCAGCATGACGGATGATTCCTTTGTTCTCCATGCTGACCCCAAGCGCGTGGGCAAGCCAGATCCGGGGGCCAAGTTGCCGGATGGACGCACGGCGGTTCAAGTCATCAGGGAAGGTTTGGCAAGCAGCAAGGATGGCAAGGCTTTTGTTCTGTCGTATACCGCCCGCCCCGGCAGCGCGGACAAAACCTTGTACCCCAAATTGAACGGCGTCATCAAGTTCGAACCATGGGGCTGGATTCCCGGTATTGGGTTCTATACGGACGACATTGATCGATTATTCTGGAATCAGGCACTCAAAATGGTGGTCGTAGGTGGATTGTTGCTCGGGCTGGTTGGCCTACTCGCCATCCGCACCATGCGCAGCATCCTCGGTCAGCTCGGGGGCGAACCGCAATACGCCGCCGAGATCGCCCAAGGCATTGCCAACGGCGACCTCTCGCGCAGCATTGACGCCCACGGCAAGGCCGACAGCCTGCTGGGCTCCATGCGCGTCATGCAGCAAGGGCTGCACGACATCGTCGCCCGCTTCAACCAGGCCTCCACTACGCTCGCCACTGCCTCGCAGCAACTGACCGAAGAAACCGAACAGATCAGCCGCGGCAGCCAGCAGACCTCCGAAGCCACCGCCTCCACGGCTGCTGCAGTGGAACAGATGACCGTCAGCATCAGCCACATCTCCTCCAGCGCCCGGGAAACCGAAAGCAACTCCCGGCAAGCCGCCGAACTCGCCACCCATG
>NZ_FOVE01000014.1 GCF_900115065.1 Formivibrio citricus
GGCGGCGCCACGCAAGACATCACCCGCACCATCCGCGCCGTCCAGAGCGACACCGACGTCGCCGCCGCCCGCATGGAAGGCGTCCGCGATCAGGTCACCCTCGGCGTCGAACTCGCCGAAAAGGCCGCCCAGGCCCTGCGCGACATCAACGAAGGCGCCCGCGCCACCCTGGAAAAGACCCGCGAAGTCGCCAATGCCGCGCAGGAACAAAGTCAGGTCAGCAACAGCATCGCCGGCAACGTCGAACGCATCGCCCAGATGGTCGAAGAATCCGACGCCGCCGTGCAGGCTGCGCACGACCAGGTGCGCCAGCTCGATGAACTGGCGAGGGAACTCAATCAGGCTGCGGCGAAGTTCAGGCTTTGAGCGCGGCAAACGGCACAAAAAAACCGGTTCAAAGCCGGTTTTTTTGTGCCGCAAAGCCCCATGCGGGAGTAAAATTGCCCGCTTCATTTTTGACATGCCGTTTCAAGAGGTTAAGCCATGCCCGTCAATCTTCCCCCGCTCGATCCTGCCCAACTTCATCCCGTTCCCGGCGTGACGCTGGGTATCGGCTCTGCCGGCGTCAAGACACCCGGCCGCAAGGATGTGCTGGTGATGGTGTTGACGGAAGGCACTCGTGCTGCGGGCGTGTTTACGCAGAACCGTTTTTGCGCAGCGCCGGTGCGTCTGTGCCGCGAGTTTCTGGGGGGCGACAAGGCGATCCGCGCGCTGGTGGTCAATACCGGCAATGCCAATGCGGGTACGGGGCAGGATGGCGAAAACCGCGCGCGCACCATCTGCGCCGCGCTGGCTGAAAAGATGGGCTTGGCCACGGAGCAAGTACTGCCGTTTTCCACCGGTGTGATTCTGGAGCCGCTGCCGCATGAAAAAATCATCGCCGCGCTGCCGGGGGCGATTGCCGATCTCAAGGCCGACAACTGGGCGGCTGCTGCCAGCGCGATCATGACCACCGACACCGCGCCCAAGGCCGCATCGAAGCAGGTCGTGATCGGCGGCAAGACCGTGACGATCACCGGCATCTCCAAAGGCGCGGGCATGATCCACCCGAACATGGCGACCATGCTGGGTTACATGGCGACCGATGCTGCGATCAGCCAGTCGTTGCTGCAGAAAATGGTGAAGTACGCGGCGGATCGCTCGTTCAACTCGATCACGGTCGACGGCGATACCTCGACCAACGATTCCTTCATCCTGATCGCGACCGGCCAGGCCGGTAACACCGAGATCGCCGCCGCCGACAGCGCCGATTTCATCACGTTACGCGATGCCGTGACCGAAATCGCCCAAGTGCTGGCCAAGGCCATCATCCGCGATGGCGAAGGCGCGACCAAGTTCATGACGATCAACGTCGAAGGTGGCAAGACCCGCGAAGAATGCAAAGCCGTGGGGTATGCCATCGGCCGCTCACCACTGATCAAGACCGCGTTCTTTGCATCCGATCCCAACCTGGGGCGCATTCTTTGCGCGATCGGTTATTCCGGGGTCGAGAATCTGGACGTGAACACGCTCGAAGTCTGGCTCGATGACGTTCTGGTTGCCAGGGACGGTGGCCGCGTGGCTTCGTATCGCGAAGAAGACGGTCAGCGCGTGATGAAGAAAGAAGAAATTACGATCACCGTGAAACTGAATCGCGGGCAAGAAAATGCCACGGTCTGGACCTGTGACTTTTCCTACGACTATGTAAAGATCAACGCTGATTATCGCAGTTGATGTTTCTGCGACAGGGCAGAACGACAAACCCACCCGCAATGCGGGTCATTCCTTCAGGACGGGTGGGAGCAGATCTAAGATGGCTGCGAATCAATGGGTTGCAAGACCGGCCCGGCTTTGCCGGAGCTTGAAAAACAGTCATGCCCCGTTGCCCGCAGCCTGAACGGCACGCGCAGGCGTGCCGTTTTTTCAACTTGGAACCTGTTTACAATCTTGCTGCGAAGCCGTGATCGGGGCTCATGCGCTGCTCAAAATCCTCATGTACTCCTTGTACACTCCGGTTTTTGCGCTGCTCTTCACCCCGTTGACGGCTTCTCGCGACAGATCATGAACAGGTTCTTAGGGGAGGCTCTGGATGTACCCGCTATATCTTCTGCTTGCACTGGCTATCGGCCTGGTTGTGCCGCTGCAATCGGCCGTGAACAACCAGCTCAAGCACCTGATCGGCGGCAGCACCGTGCTGGCGGCATTTGTATCGTTTGCCGTGGGAACGCTGGCGTTGGCTGTCGTGGCCGTGTTCACGCAACAGAAATGGAGCGGGCTGGGGCAAATCGGCCAAGCGAGCTGGTGGCATCTGACCGGCGGGCTCATGGGCGCGCTGTTCGTGTTCGGTACCACGTTGCTGGCGCCCCGCCTCGGCGTCGTGGTGATGCTGGCGCTCATCATCTGCGGGCAGATTCTGGCTTCGCTGCTGTTCGACCGCTTCGGCTGGCTGGGATTGCCGGTGCGCGAGATTTCCACGCCGCGCTTGATCGGGGCGATGCTGGTTCTAGTCGGGGTCTTGTTGGTTAATTTCGGAGATCGGCTACGCTGACCAACGAGTAGGTCGGAAAAGCGTAGCGCCTTCCGACATTTGCCTGTCATGCGTCGGATGGCGCCTACGGCTTATCAGACCTACGCTAGCTCTCCCGTCGGGAGTGGGCAATCTCAAGGCGCAGCGACTTGTTTTTCTCCGTGCTCTCTGTGCCTCTGTGGTTCAACAGAGGTTTCAGGTCGGTGCCCCCAGATAGCGGCCGGTATCGATCTTCCACTTGGCCGGGTCTTCGTGGCCGGTGATCTTGTCTGCGCCGCCCTTGCCCATGGGCTTGGATAGATCGATTTCCAGCGGCGGGATATAGGCATTGGACTTGGTGCTGAAAATGGCCTTGACCTTCGGTGTGAGCAGGCTGCCTTCGTTCTGGTCGATGACCACGGCCAGCCGGCCGGATTCCAGTTTGACGAGCGAGCCCACCGGGTAGATACCCACGGTGCGCATGAAAGCCTGCACCAGCGCCGGGTCGAAGTGGAACTTGCTCCATTCCCAAAGCTTGCGCAGCCCTTCGGGCGCGGGCATGCCCTTGTGGTAGCAGCGGTCCGAGGTGATTGCGTCGTAGACATCGACGATAGCCGCCATCTTGGCGAACTGGCTGATCTCGTCGCCCTTTAGCTTGTGCGGGTAACCGCTGCCATCGACGCGCTCGTGATGGTGCAGCGTGATGTCGAGTGGTACTTCATGCATGCCCGGAATCTCGCGGATGATCTTCCAGCCTTCTTCCGGGTGGGTTTTCATGATGGCGAATTCTTCGTCGGTAAAGCGGCCGGGCTTGTTGAGGATTTCATTGGGCACCTTCATCTTGCCGGTGTCGTGCAACAGCCCGCCGATGCCGGCCAGCCGGACCGATTCGGCATCCATGCCCATGCTCCGGGCAAAGGTCACGAGCAGTGTGCAGACGCTGACCGAGTGCAGGAAGGTGTATTCGTCCTTGTCCTTGATGCCGGAAAGCCCGATCAGGGCGCCGGCATTGCGCAGGATGGATTCGGTGATGGCCTCGACCACTTCTTCCACCTGATCCATCTGCACGGCTTGCCCGAGGCGGACATCGTTCATGACCGAGCGCACGACCTTGTGCGCCTGCTGGTGGACTTTACGCGCACGTGCCATTTCCTCTGCGGCCGAAACGCGGATCAGTAGCGGTTCTTCGGCGGCCTTGATGATTTGGGCCTCGATCTCGGCCTTGACCTCGGCCGCGGTCGGCGCATCATCGCCCACGTCCAGCCCGCGTGAGGTATCGATGTAGAGTTCGCGCACGCCCAGTTGAACTATCTTGGCGATTTCGGCTTCGGTCGTGATCGTGAACTGGCTGCGCACGAACGGGTGATCCATCCACCCCACGTTCAGGTCGTGCAGATACATGCCGGTTTTGAGGCTGGAAACAGGAATTTTCTTGATCATGGCTGACCTCGCCACTACAGGTTGCGGTTTCGATAAGCACCATTCTAGAGCCAATGTCATGAGCTGGCCGGGTGAGAATAATTATTTATTCCTGTTATCTTTCACGCCTGCGCCCCGTACTTCAAAACGCACCGTATCGACGACTTTCCCTTTCTCGTCGAGCAGTTCCAGCCTGTGCGGCCCCGGCCAGAGCGGCCAGTCGATCTTGCGCCCCTTGCCGATGCGCTTGCCATCCAGCCTCCAGACGGCAGATGGGTTGTCGCTGGTAAAGGCGATGCGCTGGTTGGCGGGAGGGATGTCGGGGTCAAGCGCGTAAAGCGCGCCGTTGAGCGGCTGGCTGATGCGCGCGATACCGGGCTGGCGTGCGCTGGCCTGCGCCAGCCGGATGCGGGTTTGCGCGGTGCCGGGCAGGAACCATTCGTTGCGCGCGGGCTCGATGTTCTGCTCGTAGCTGATCCGGGCTTGTTTCAGGCCGGCAGGTGCTGCGGGCGGCGGACTGCGGGTGCCGGCGTGCAGCCGGTCCATGATCGCGTGCCAGACCGGCGCTGCGCCGGTGATGCCGGAAACGTCCCACATCGGCGCGCCGCTGGCGTTGCCTACCCATACGCCCACGGTGTAGCGGCGTGAAAAGCCTATGCACCAGTTGTCGCGCATGTCCTTGCTGGTGCCGGTTTTGACTGCCGACCAGTAGCGCGTGGCGAGCGGACTGTCGAGGCCGAAAGTCGCCGCGCGGGCATTGCGGTCGGCCAGGATGTCGGTCACGACGAAGGTGGCGAGCGGGTCGAGTGCCTTCCGGGGCGAGCCTGACCTGTCTTCCGGGCGCAGTTTCAGCGCGGTGAGCTTGCCGCCGTTGGCGAGCGCGCGGTAGGCGTTGGCGAGGCTTGCCAGCGTGACGTCCGCGCTGCCCAGCGCAAGACTGTAGCCATAGAAATCACCGCTCTGTTCCAGCGGCAGGTCCAGCCCGGCCAGGGTTTTCTGGAAGCGGTGCGGCGTGACCATGACCAGTGTGCGCACGGCCGGGATGTTGAGCGAGGAGCCGAGTGCCGTGCGTACGCTCACCCAGCCCTTGAAACGGTTGTCGTAGTTGCGCGGAATGTATTGCCCGTTGCCGGTGGGCAGGTTGACCGGCGAATCTTCGAGCAGCGATGCCGCGGTGAGATGCTTTTCCGCTATCGCCTGTGCATAGAGGAAAGGCTTGAGCGTGGAGCCGGCCTGCCGCCGGGCCAGAACGTTGTCCACTTCCGCAGCGGAGGAAAGCGGCCCGCCGGAGCCGATCCAGGCGAGCACCTCGCCGCTGGCGTTGTCGATGACGATGGCCGCCCCGTCTTCCACGTTGCGCCGGACCAGTTCGCGCAGATGGCGGCGCAGGGTGTCCGCAGCGAAACGTTGCAGACGGGCGTCGAGCGTGGAGCGGATCGTGGCGGGCGCCGTGAGGTTGCCAGCCATCCGGCGTGCGAAATGCGGGGCGATGCCTTCATCGCGTTGCGGTGTGGCCGGCGTGGTCAGCAAAAGGCGCGTGATGTCGGGCAGGCGGCTGCAATCCGGGGGCGGCGACTTGGGCGGCTGCATTTCGCGCAGCACGACGCAGGCACGCTGTGCGACCTGTTCGGGTGTGGCGTTGGGACCACGAACCAGTGCCGCCGCGAGCGCGGATTCCTCTTCGTTGAGCCCGCTCGGAAATTTGTTGAAAAGGCGCTGCGACAGCGCCGATACGCCGACCAATTCGCCGCGGAACGGCGCGAGGTTGAGATAGGCCTCCAGAATCTGGTCCTTGCGCCAGCTTCGCTCCAGCCAGCTTGCGGAGACGGCCTGGCCGACTTTCTGTCCGACGCTACGCCCGCCGGTTTTTTGCCGCAGGTCTTCGTCGAGCAGCCCGGCCAGTTGCATGGTGATAGTTGATGCGCCGCGGGTTTTGCTGTTCCACAGGTTGCCCCAAGTTGCGGCCCCGACGGCGCGCCAGTCCACCCCGCTGTGCCGGTAGAAGCGTTTGTCCTCGGAAACGATCAGCGCCAGGCGCATGGCCGGGGAAATCTCGTTCAGTTTCATCCAGTCGCCACGACGTACAGTTTTGTCGATGCGCAGACGCTGGATCACTTCACCGTGACGGTCGAGCAGAATGGCGTCGGAGGAATGGTAGCCCTGTTTGACTTCGCTAAAGCTGGGCAGGGCTTGGGCGGGCAGGGGGGCGAGCAGAAGCAGTGCCAGCAACAACCGGGAGGAAAGAGGGTGATTGTTTCGCGCACCCGGAAGGCTTTCCCCTTTACCCCGGCTCTCCTCTTTTCCCCCTCCCCCTTGCTGGGGGAGGGTTGGGGAGGGGGTAGAAATGATGGAATTCCATGACTCTACCCCCATCCTGACCTTCCCCCTGCAAGGGGGAAGGAATCCGTTCGGCTCCAATGAACTATCTGGCATCAATTTTTCTTCCAGAACGCTTCATCCAGCGTGTATTCGTGCAGCGCTTCCGGCTGGTCGGGGTTGGCCAGGACCACGCGCAGCTTTTGCGGCCCGCTGGCGGGTGAATGCACAATCCACGATGCCACCGTGTGCTGCTTGCCGTTGCGCCACAAGCTGTTGTCTGGTCCGTCGTTGCGGTCGCGGCTGATCGCGGCAAATTTCTCAGTCGTGAAAGGGCGCGGTGACTGGGTCAGCAATTCGTTGATGCGAGCTTGTCGGGTGCTGCTGCTCTGACCGATGGATACGTTGAACTCGGCCAGTTTGGGATCGAGGTAATGATTGGTATGGGTCTGCACGCCCTTGTCGACGACCCGGTAGCTGAATTTCCCATCCAGCCCGACCTCGGCGAGCAACACCTTGCTCCGGTCGGAAACAAGGTAGAAATTGGCGCGCGCGCCGGAGAACACCCTGTCGGCGTCGGCTGCCAGCTCATCCACGCTGGCGTAGCGCGACAGGATCGTGCGGATCACGCCGCGTTTGCCCGGCTGGTGCGCGCGCATTTTCTTGGGGATGCTGCTGGCCGAAGCCGAGACGATGCTCAGCCCTTTCTCGTTGATGCCGTTCTTGATTCCCGGATCGTTGTTGCCTTCGGCATACAGGCCGAAGAAGACATGGCCCCCGAAGGGGCGTTCGTACTTCAGAATCTGGACGTGATCCGGTGCCCAGTCGCGGTTTTTTGACAGCAATGTTCCACCCCCCGCATCCGGTCCGGCCGCTGCCCAGAGGGTGCAAGCCTGTGCGGGAATTGAAAGCAGCAAGACGAGAGTGGCGCTGAGGGCAAAGAAGGGGGGGCGCATGGGCATTACTTTATTTTCAGGCCATCGATGAATTGCTGGCATTCGTTTTCATACTTGTGGAAAAGCTGCTGGGATGTATAGCAGACTACTTGCACATTGCCACTCTGGTTGGCGTAATAGTTGCCGTAATAGAAGAATGGCAGGTTCTCGATTTTGGCCATGAATTTCAGGGTCAGGATTTCTTTCCCCCCGATTTTGCGCATTTCTTCGGTGATGATTTTTGCGTTGGGGTCGGCCTTTTTTGCGTGGTAGAGCGCAACACCTTTCATGGCATCCACCGTGGCCGGCATTTCATCCGAAATTGCCATGCTGAAGAGGGGGTAGGTGGTATGCCGGAATACCTGCAGGCCGTTGGTATCGCTGGGTTGTGGCTTCCACTTTGTATTGTCATAGGTAACCGAGAAGCCGGGAACGTTGGTTTGGTACACATTGCTTGGTTTTGGGAGCGACTTGTCCTGCGTGGTATCGAATAGCCATTGTCCATCGGTGCGCAAAATGACCTTGCGGCCATCTTCGGTAATGGCTCTCAGGTTTTTGTCTGCGGCCTGTGCCCCATGACTGAGAAAAAACAGCAGCAGGGTAGCGAACCAAATTTTCTTCATGTTTCTTCTCCGTTAAATGGGTTGTTTCGTAATGGCGCTTGAAGCCATCAGTTCTTGAGCTTGTGGTCCATTTCGATGATGTGCCGCATCAACCATGTACCGAGAAAATCCATCACGTCGTCGGAAAGGCGCAGTACACCGGATTCGTATTCGTCCTGCAAGCGGAAAACCTGCTCGATGAATTGGCTGTGTGCTTGTTTGTGTTCTTCGATTTCCGGATAGGCAATCTGATCCATGTACTCTTCCTCATGCCGGAAATGGGTTTCGGCGTAGAGAATCAGGTTGCGTAGCAGGGAGAGGATCTGGGTTTTGTCGTGGTTGGCTTTGTAGGCATCGTGAAACCGGTTCACCAGCAGGAAGAGATACTGGTGGTCCTTGTCGACGGTGTGGATTCCAATGCAGTAATCGGGGTTCCAGTCGAGAAGCGGCATGTCTGTTCTCCGGGCTGTCTGCTTATCTCAGGGTTTGGTTCAGCCACTGTGCCAACCGCAATCCGGCCCTGGTCATCTGTTCGCGAATCACCGGGATGGCCTGTTGCTGGTAGCGCTTGTCGAGTTCGACCGTGTCGGAGAATGGATTGCCGCAGGCAAAGCCGGGGAGCGGGTCGTAGGCATGCTTGCGGGCGATGGCGCGGCTTTCCTGCATCCATTGTTCCGGGGCGTCTTCCGTGAGAGAGGCAGATGTCGTCAGTTTGGCCGCAAGCGGGCCTTGCTTGAGCGCCAGAACGGCCAGTTCACTATCCCAAACCGTATGCAAAGTAGGATTCTTGCCGGTTTTGAGATTGACCAGTCGAACCTCGATTTTCTGCCCGGCGCTATCCTTGTTGCTGCCCGAATGCAACGGCATGTGCAGATCGCCGATCAGGTGAACTACCCATTTCAATGCCTCGTTCCGGGCACGGTGCGGCTGGCTGCGATCCTTGAGAATGGCGGTGTATTCGACGAGTTTACGGTCCACGCATTCACCGCGCTTGCAACCGCCCAGCCCCTCGCCGCAAACCGGGTTGCTGCGCGTGTGCCAGCTTTTGTAAGTCCCCTTGGGGGCGACATCGCGGATCTCGTCGGCCCAGGAAGCGACTTCGGCCAGCGTGGTGCGGCCGGACAATTTCCCCTCGGCATCCAGATCGCCTTTCAGCAGTTCGGTTACTTGGGCCTGTGCTGCCGGGGTGAGGTTGGCCGTGGCCAGATCGGCAATCGCCGCATGGCCTTTGCGGCCCCAGGCGTAGGCTTGGGGCGAGAGCAGTAGCAGTGTGGCGAAGAGGGGGAGAAGGCGTTTCATGTTTGGTGTCTGCATGGAATCTGCGTCCGTATACTTTGGATGCTGTGCTGTTGTGGCGCAACCGGAATCCTGAAGATTTTATGCGTCTGACGGTTTTACGGGGGATGGCAAGACTTAGCGAAGCAATCCGCCGGGCGCGGCAATTCAAGTGAGCGGGGTAATGACGGAATTACCTCTACATTACCCCGCGTGCCCTCATTACTTCACCCCCACCTTCATCTTCGCATTCGGCGTCTCCCCGAACATCTCCGGCGCGTACATCGCTTCAACGCGGGTCGGGGGCAGGTTGAATTCGCCGGCGTTGTTCAGGCGCACGGTGTATTCGACCTTGAAGCTGCCCTTGGGAACGTAGCCGTAATAGGCGCGGTAGCCTTCAAAGCTGCGTTCCTCGAAGGCCGGCCAGGCCCAGCCTTCGCGTTTTTCGCCCTGTGTGGCGATTTCCGAATCGCGGCCCAGCCCTGAGCCGAGCAGGGTGGCGCCGGCCGGGATCGGGTCGCTGACTACGACCCAGGTCATGTCGGTCTGGGCGTCGACTTCCAGCGAAACGCGCAGCACGTCGCCGCGGGTGTATTGCCCCTTGGTGGCTTGTTCGATGGCTGCGACGGTTTTCTTGACGCGGTAGCCGCTGGCAAAGGGTTGCTTCAGTTGCACGGCGGCGGTGCTTTGCACGGTGAGCCACGGCTTGCCGCTGCCCGCGTGCTGGACCAACAGGTTGTCAGCCTTCGCAGGCCACGGCAGCGCGATGGTGTTGTTCTTCAGCGTCGGGTTGCTGCCGATCACGGCCGGGCCGGTGCCTTCCGCCGGTGTGACCTTGGCAACGCGGCTCCAGTCCACGCTGCCGCTGGCCTTGCCGGTTTCCAGTATGGCGCGCGTGGTGCCGGCGACGGGGACGCTCTCGAATTTTTGCGAGAAGCGTTCCAGCGCCAGTCCGCCCCAGAGGTTGGCGGTGGTAGTGTGCCAGGTACCGTTGCGCTGGCGGCCGATCATGCCGGTGACCAGACGCGGCACTTCGTCCTGCCATTGCGGCAGTTCAAGCACGAGCGCCAACAGGCGCGCGGCGTTGACGTCGCCGTTGACCATCAGCCACCACCAGTAGTCGTTCTTCTCGGTGCTGAAGCCGAGGCGTGTTCCCTGGTAGGAGAGGCGGCTGCGCAGGATTTGCTCGGCCTCGTTGAGCCTTGCTTCGCGTTGCGGCAGGTTCGGCGTGCGCAGCAGCACGGCGTACCAGTCGATGACCGCCGAAGTGGGCCACTGGTTGGGAGTGAGCGTGATCGAGCCGAGCAGGCGCGGTTCGACCTTGCCCGAGCGCGACAGGGCTTCCAGTGCGGCGAGCTTGCGCACGTCCAGATCCTTGGCGGGCGACCAGTGCTCGCGCTTGATGCGACCTTCGATAAAGTTCACCAGCGCAGTTTCCATCTGCTCGCGTACCGCTGGCGGAATCGGATAGTTCAGCCCGAGCTTCCTGGCCTCGTCCGTGGCGGATAGCAGGTAAGCGGTGAGGATGTCGCTACCGCTACGGGTTTCGCCGTCGCGCGGCGGGAAGTAGCTCGCCAGCCCGTCGCTGTCGAGATAGGTTGGCAACTGGTTGACCACGGTTTGCCAGAGCTTCGGATCGCGCAGGCCCACGGCCTTGCTGGTTTTTTGCTCCAGGCAGACAAACGGGTAGCGGATGAACCAGTCGCGCACGGCGGGCAGCCCCTCGGCCAAACGGGGTTGCAGGGCCAGCCGCAATCCGCCGTGGCCCGGCAGTCCGTCCGCGGGTTGTTGGACCGGATACTTGAGGTTGCCGTCCAGCCGTATTAGCGTGGCCTGCTGTACCGTAACCGGGATTGCGGGAACCAGTTTTTGCGTGACCTTGAGCCGGTCGGCCACATTGCCGCCACCGATTTCCCTTGCCTCGATATTCCAGACCAGCTCGCCGCTGAGTGCCTGGCCCAGATTGGCGGGAACGGTGATCGGCCAGGCAATTTCGCGGGCCTCGCCGGCCGGGATGTCCACGGTCTGTGATTTGAGTTCGACCGGGCCGCGTCCGCGGGCTTCGACCTTCATGGCGCGCTGGGTCGAGTTGCGCAGGGTGATCTGCGCACGGAACTGGTCGTCCTCGCGCACCAGTGGCGGCAGGCCGGAGATGACCTGCAAATCCTGCGTGGCGCGGATCGTCGTCTGCCCGGTGCCGAAGCGGCTGACGCCGTGATCGGCAATGGCGACGATCTTGAAGCTGGTGATCGCGTCGTTGAGCGGCACTTCGACCGTGGCCTCGCCGTTGGCATCGAGCTGGACGTCGGACTTCCAAAGCAGCAGGGTATCGAGCAGTTCGCGCGTCGGTGCCTTGCCGCCACCCCCACCGGCGGGCACGGCTTTCTTGCCGTAATGGCGCCGCCCGATTATTTCGCTCTGCGCGGTGGCTGTTTCCACGCCCCAACTTCGTTTCTGCAACAGGGCGTCGAGAATGTTCCAGGTACTGTTGGGCATCAGCTCCAGCAGGGCCTGGTCCACCGCGGCCAGCGCGATTTCGCCGTTGGCTGCAGGGCTGCCGTCGGGCAGTTTCACCCGGATGCGAACCTTGGCCTTGCTGCGGATCGGGTAGCTTTCCTTGTCGGCTTTCACGTCGACATCGAGTTTGTATTCCGGGCTGTCGACGCGAATCTCGGCCACGCCCAGCTTGAATGCCGGCTTGGCCAGATCGACCATGGCGGTGGGCGGCGCATACTCCTCACCCTCGTCGCGGAAGGCTTTCCACCACTCGACCGGTTTCTTCCAGCCCCAGGTGAAGAAGGAGTACCAAGGCACATGCTCGACACGGCCACGGATGGCCAGCACCGAAACGAACACGTTCGGGCCCCATTCCGGTTTGATCTTGAGCGAAATGGTCGGGTCGTCACCGGAAATCTCGACGACCTGCGTTTCCATGATGCCCTCGCGCTCGATGGAAACCAGCGCTGTGGCGCGGCGGAACGGCATGCGCACCTGGAAGCGTGCGGTTTCGCCGGGCTTGTAGGCGGGTTTCTCGGGCAGTACGTCCATGCGGTCGTGGTTTTCGCCGCCGAACCACAGTTCGCCGCGCTTGGTCACCCAGACCGAGGTGGCCGAGCTGGTGGCATTGCCGGATTTGTCCCGTGCGACAACAACGAGGTCGATATTGCCGGCGTCTTCGAGCTTGACCTCGCACAGCAGCAGGCCGCGCGAATCGCTGTTGCCGGAGCACAGCTTGCCCAGATCCTTGGTCTCTGTTTTGCTGTCGTAGCTGTAGAAACCGCCGACCATGCGCTTGCGGTTGGTGGTCGTGACTTTGGCCTGGGCGCGTATTTCCAGCGGCACATCGGCCTGCGGTTTGCCGTTGAGATCGAGCGCTATGGCTTGCAGTTGCAGCTTGCTACGCACGGAAACCCAGCTATCGGCCTTGATGCCGGCAATTACACCGGCAGGCCAGAGGGTGGCGAGGCTGCGGATGGTCTGTACTTCGCCGTTCGGGTCGCTGAAGCTCGCTTCCAGCAGTAATTCCTTCGGTGTTTTGACCTTGGGCAGAGCGGTGAGCTTGAGCTTGCCGGTGCCGTTCTTGTCGAGCGTGAGCGGCAGCTTGTCGGCCACGAGTTTTTGTTCGGGATCGCGGCTTTCTTCATCCGAAGCTTCTTCTTCGCCGCCGCGCCGCGATTCGCTGGGCGGGGTGAATGAAAAACCGGGATAGTCCGGGAGCATCAGCGACTTGGCGCGCACGAGCGCCGAAACGCGCACGGCCAGGTTGGCTGCGCCGCCGCCGGAGATGTAGTTCACCTGCACGTCGAGCGGGGCTTCCTTGACGTTGACGAGCGGTGCTGCCTTGGCGCCTCCGGCTGGTGCGATCTTGCCTTCGAGTACGGGCAGGCGGAATTCCTCGACGCGGAAGATCACGCTGCCCGATCCGTAGCCGTCGTCGCTGCGTTGGGGCAGGCGGACTTCATACTGCCCCAGTTTGGCCGCTGGCGGGACGGTGAAACTGCTTGCGGCGCTTTTGCCTCCCGAGGCCGTATTGCGCCAGGTCAGTGGAAGCTGATAGCGCGTGCCGCTTCCCACGTGTTCGATGATGACCTTGTCCGGGAAGCTTGTCGGCAGCGCAAAACCTTTGCCGGTTTCGGCGCGGACAAAGTGCTTCATGGAGAGGGTTTCTCCGGCGCGCAGCAAGGTGCGGTCGAGCACGGTATGGCTGCGCAGCGTGGGCTTGAGCGAGTAATCGGTCGAGACATTGAAGCGCCAGGATTCGATGCCCTTGTTCCAGTCGGACAGGGTAAAGGCCATGTCCTCAACGCCTTTGGCATCCTTGGCGCGGGCGGAGACGAAGAAACCGTTCATGCCGGGACAACTGCGTGGCTCCGGCAGGGGTTTGTCGATGAAGGCAACCCCTTGCGCATCGGTTTTGCCCGAGGCCAGCTCGTCGCCGTTGCAGTTGGAAATGCGTACCTCGGCGTTGGCGACCGGCCGGCCCTTGTCGAGGGTGGTCACCCAGACCGCCGCATTTTCACGCCCGCGCTTGAAATGCACGCCGAGGTTGGTGACAAGCACACTGGTGCGCACGTACATGGATGCGTTGCGTTCGAGCAGCGCCTTGCCGAGCATCGGTGATTCGATTTCCACAACGTGGAATCCCGGCTGTTGTAGCGGAATGCCGACGACTTCGAACGGGCGCTTGTCGCCCTGTTCCGGTTTGGGCAGCGCGATGGACTGGGCGGTTTTTTCCTTTTTCAGCAGCGAAACGGTGCGGGTTTCGACCAGTTTCTTGGGATCGCCTTCGCCCTCATTGTCCGAACCCTTGCCGGCCATGATCTCGGAGAGCGTTTTCTTCGAGTAGCTTCTTTCATGCAACCGGTGGACCAGTTTGAACCAGCGGATGATTTCGGCATCGCTGCTGATTTTCAGGTCGGATGCCCGGCTGGCGTGAAGGTTCTTGATCCCCAGGCTGGCTTCGACACTGCGCAACGTGACGGGCAAAAGCGGGGGCATGTCTTTTTCGGCAAAACGTTCGACGATGCCGAAGGGGGCCGCAGCGAACTTGGCGAGCGGGGGCATGGTGCCGGTACGGCTCTTGAGCGGGAACTGGTCGGCATTGACGAGCGGGCGCCCCATTTCATCCTTGAAGTTCTTTGGCAACTCGACGCTGATTTCGACGCTCTCCGGGAACGGCGGTTTGAACTGGACCGAAGTGAGCGAATCGCTTTCCTCTCGTTTGTCGAGGAAAGGTTTGAATTTCCCTTCCGGCGTTTTCAGGACGATGCCTTCGGCCTGTTTGCGGCTGATCGTGGCGTTGAACTGCAGCGTGATCGGGCGCAGCGGAATGCACGGCGCGTTGGCGTTTTCCCGCTCGCAACTGAAGGTGGCCTTGAACGGCTCTCGCACCGTGAAGCTGAAGCGTTTTTCGATCTTGTTGATGACCCCTGAAGGCGTGGCGACGCCCTGGCCGAACACGAGCTGCATGGCTGCCCCCGCCGGCAGTTTCTGCTGGCAGCGCGCCATGGCCACACGCTCCGCTTCCTTGTTCAGGCGGAAACGGTCCAGCAAAGCCTTGCGGTCGCTGCCATCGACCAGTTGCACGGGAATACGCTCACCCACGCCCTTGGCCTGGCACCAGACGTTGGCCTGCAGGCTTTCTGCCTTGACGGGGCCGTTGAGCTGCAGGATGAAGATCTGCTCTTCGTCGATGGTCGCTCCGTCGTACGGGCGAGTATGGGTGACATAGGGGCCGCCGGTGTTGAAGCGGTATTCGCCGGGGCCTTGCAATGTGTTGCCGGCAAGGCTTTTCAGACCGCTGACCGGTTTGGCGCTGCATTTGACCCCGGGAGGCAGGTCGCGTGTGAAATCGAAGACCCAACGTTTGTCATCCAGCCAGCGCCCCTGGCCTTGCGCGGCTTTGGCGTCGGAGCATTCTACCGTTAGCGGTGCGGGCGCCTTGGGGTCGCCAAAGCGCACCATCGCCTCATCGAAGCGGGTCACGAGCTGGCGCACTTGCGCGACCTCCCCCTGGGGCGTGAGCGATGAAATCCGGGCGGCGAAACCGGGTTGGATGGTCAGAGCGAATGCGGTGGAAAGAAGGGCAAGGCGTGGGCGCATGGTAACCCCGGCAGATTGGATGGTTTTCGCCAGTTTAGCTGACTGTATTTGTAACCGCACGTGCGGCGTGCGTGATGTTTTTTTTGAACGGTGTTTTCTGAAATTTTATGTTGTATGCAAGTGCCGGATCGGGAGGCGAATGATGAATGTCGATCCCTGTCCCTCCTGGCTCATGACTTCGATTTTTCCTCCGTGGTTCTTGACGATGCCGTGCGCCACCGACAGCCCCAGACCTATTCCGGCGCCTACGGGCCGGGTGGTGAAGAAGGGATCGAAAATCCTGGCGATAGCTTCCGCTGGAATTCCCTTGCCATTGTCGGTGATCGATATCCATGCTTCATCCGCGTCGGAGCCGCTGCGAATGGTGATCCGTCCTTGGCCGGTAATGGCTTGGGTTGCGTTGAGCAACAGGTTCATGAATACCTGGTTGATCTGGGCCGGGATGCATTCCACCTGTGGCAGCGTGCCATATTCACATACGACCACGGCTTTATCCTTGATCTCGCTGCCCAATACGTTGAGCGTGCTGTCCAGGCCGGCATGCAGATCCGTCCATATCCATTCGCTGCTGCCAATGCGGGAGAAATCGCGCAGATCCTGAACGATTCGCTTGATCCGTGTAGCTCCATCCATGGATTCGTCGATCAGCTTGCGGATGTCCTCGCGCAGGAATGTGAAGTCGATGTTCTGCTTCATGACCTGGATTCGCCCAAGTAATGCCGGCATGTCTTGCGGGGGACAGGAGTGGCAGCCGGCATAGGCATCGACGACATCGAGCAATTCGGTTACATAGTTCCTGAGCGTTCCCAGGTTGGAGTTGATGAAGCCGATGGGGTTGTTGATTTCATGGGCCACCCCGGCGGCCAGTTGCCCGATGGAGGCCATTTTTTCCTGTTGGAGCATTTGCGACTGGGCGTTTTTCAGCTCGGTATGCGCAAGCTCGATTTCCACTACTTTTTGCGCCAGCAGTGCTTGTGCCCGCCTGCGTTCGGCAATTTCGCTGTGCAATTCCTGGTTGGATTGCTGAAGGCGTGCGGTGGTGGCCTGCAGGTTGTTGTTGATGACGAAAAGCTCTTCCGTTCTTTTCTCAACGCGGATTTCCAGTTCGTCATGGGCGCTCTGCTGGTCCGTTTCCCTGGCATGCAGAATGCTGCTCATGGCTTGGAAATCGCTGGCGAGCTTGCGCAATTCAGCAAAGGACGAAGGGATGGTTGTGAGCGTATTGACCTGGCTGAAATCGCCCATGGCCAGCGAGTTGGCGCTCCGGCTGAGTTGCTCCAGCGGCGCGATGAAGTGCCTCTGTATCCGTTTGCGCAGGTTCCAGGCCAGTGTGATCCATATCGCAAGAGATGCACTGAAAATCAGGGCAAAAATCCAAGCATATGAGACCATGAAAACGGACAGGGGGAGCTGGTTCACGATCAGCCAGCCGGTTTTTTCCACCCGCGTAGCGCTTCCCAGTACTTTTTCTTGGCCATACGCATAGAAGTCTTCGGATATTCCCGTCAGCATGCTGTGGAAAATCCCGAGATTGCTCAGGTTTGTCTGCTGCTTGACCTGCGCCGCGTCCGGGTGCGCCAGCAGGGTGCCACTTTGATCCATGATGAACACGAAATCCTTGCCAAGACCGCTGGAAATGCGGTCGATCTCTTTCTGGAAGACGCCGAGGTTCAGCTCCCCTACCACGCTGCCGCCTTTGGCAAGCTTTCGGACCAGGTAGACGGTCGGGGCGCCGGTCCGGACCGAAATGAAGGGGCGGGAAATACTGTAATTCTTATTCGAGACGTTTTTGAAGTCCGGAAGATTCGACATGTCCAAGCCCGCGTAATTCGGCTCGGGCGGCATGATCAGAACGATGTTGTCGTTTTCGTCCAGTTGGTACAGGGTGTCGAAGTAACCGTAGGCTTCCCATGTGCTCTTCATGAAAACCTGCAGGTTTTTCTCGCCCGAGGCCTCGGCCATGCGGGCAACGGCGTCCAGGATTCTTCCGCCATGATCGAGATGATGATCCACGATCCGGGACAGGGATTGCACGACCTGTTGCTGCTGATTTTGCAAAAATTTCAGGCCCAGATAACTCATTCCCGCAACTGCGCCGATTCCTGTTGCAAGCAGCGGCAGGAATACGCGGAACAGAATCAGGCTTAAAAATACGTGCCTGAGTGGAGGAAGTAGCCCGTCTTTTGTCATGGTGCAGCCCGCGCAGGCAGGATCAATTCAGTTTGCCGAGAATCACAAATTTCCCGTTTTCGATGCCGCTCAAGTAAAAAGGCCGTTGAACGTCGCCATATTGGTCAAGAGAGAAATTGTCCATCAAGCCCTGGAAATTCCTGGTTTCCTGCAGGGCTTCCTTGAGTTTGGCGGACGAACCCCCCGTTTTTTTCAGCGCCTTGGCCAATACCATGGCGGCTTCATAGCCGAATGCCGCGCCGAACGACGGCGCGTTGCCGAACCGGGATTGATAGCTGTTCCTGAATTCGACAAAGGCGGGAGTCGAACTGCTCAGCGCATAGGATTGCTCAAGTTTCAATCCTTCCACAGCCTTGCCCCCGTTGCTGATTAGTGTTTCCGTCTGCGCCCAGGCCGAGGTGAACAGGGGAATTTTCCAATCCATGATGCGGGTTTTTTGCGCGATGAGCGCCGTATCGATATCGGAGGCGATGACGAGTAGTCCTTCCGCCTTTCCGCCGCGCAATCGCGTCAGCAGGGGCGAGAAGTCGGGGCGAGCTTTCGACGAGAAGCTGCCTTCGCCCGAAATGACGCCGCCCAAGGCGACATATTTCTCTGAAAACGTCGTGCTGTACGTTTTGGCATAAGCTGCGTTGTCTGTGTCATGAATGACGGCCAGCCGTTTCAGTCCGCCGGTTTTGTAGACGTATTCCGCGAAGGCCTGTGCGCTGTCCTTGAATGTGGGGTAGACCCGGAAGAAATGGTCATCCAGCCCGCTCAGTGCCGGGGAGGATACCGTCGGGCTGATCATGACCATTTTGGCCGGGTTGGTAATTTTCAGTCCGGCCATGGTTTGCCCGCTGGTGGCGTGCCCGATGATGGCGACGACGCCGGCCTTGATGAGTTCTTCGTCGGCGGCTTGGGCTTTTTCAGGTATGCCGAAATCGTCACGGATGACCAGTTCGATCTTGCGCCCCGCAATGCCGCCTTCCGTATTGATCTTTTCCACGGCCAGTTGAACGCCGTTGCGTTCCTGAACGCCCAGTTCAGCCTGTGTGCCGGTCATCTGGGCGACGAAACCGACAAGAACGGGCTTCTTCCCGGAGCAGGCAGAGAGGGAGAGTCCTGCAAGGCTTGTGAGCAAGAATGCCAGAGCTTGACGAAACGATGGTGTTTTGCGGAGTTGCGGGGTTTTGGGGGGCATGGCAAGTCATCTCCAAGGCTGCGCGTTTCACAGGTTTGCTGGTGCACTCAAGAGATGGCTTGGATGGTTTGTAAAGACTCTTTTTTGGGGGGGGCAAAAAGGCTCCCGGCCGCACCTTTTTCAGCATAGAAAATTTCCGGCGATTTTTCATGGCGGACGCGCAATAAAAAACCCCGCAGCTTGCGGCTGCGGGGTTTCGAGTATGCGTCACCGGAAACGGCTTACTTGAGCTTGGTTTCCTTGTACATCACATGCTTGCGGACGACGGGATCGAACTTCTTGATCTCCATCTTTTCCGGCATGGTGCGCTTGTTCTTGGTCGTGGTGTAGAAATGGCCGGTGCCGGCGCTGGATTCGAGCTTGATCTTGTCACGCATGATGGCTGCCTTTTAACTTAGATTTCGCCGCGGGCGCGCAGGTCGGCCAGAACGGCCTCGATGCCCACCTTGTCGATGGTGCGCAGGGCGGCGTTGGAAACGCGCAGACGCACAAAGCGGTTTTCGCTCTCAACCCAGAAACGGCGGGATTGCAGGTTCGGGAGAAAACGACGTTTGGTTTTGTTGTTCGCGTGGGAAATGTTGTTCCCGGTCACAGGACGCTTGCCGGTGACTTTGCATACTCGTGCCATGATTCAGTTTCCTGCTTGGACTTCTAGAAAGGGCGAATTTATAACACGGATTTGCAAGTCTGTTCAAGTGCTTGTTGAAATTGCCCTCTCCCGTTCGGGGCGGAAAGGGTGTTTTGGTGTGCCAGCATGCTCTGCGTTTCAACGGGGGTGCGCCGGAATGCCTTTCGTCGGTCGATAAAGTATCACGCCTAAAGCTTATTCCATTTTTGACGATCAATTTCCTAATGCAATGATTTTTCGGAAAAATCGTGGATATCCTTCAACTTCTTTCCATTGAGGAGCGGGCCGTGACTCCGGCCAAGCCGGCCGCGCGGACTGATGTGTTACCTCAAGGTTCGACAGGTACGTCCTCGAAGGAATCACCGGTATCGGATGGTTTGCAAAGCCTTGCCGGCACCGGGTGGGATGGGGTTGAGCGCAGAAACAACGTGGAGCGACGTAGCGGCGACCGCCGGCAGCTGGGCCGGAAAGGTCCGCTTGATACCCGCACCGGAAACGACAGGCGGCTCATTGCTCGCCGGTCCACGGATCAGGCACTGGCTGGCCGCCTGTTCATCAAGGTTTAGGGAGGCGCTGAACAATTGCAGAGAGCTTCCCCAAGTTCCGAAGGCGCCCAATCACTCCTGCGCCGGAACCAGCACCGTACGGTTGCCGTTGGTCTCCATCGAGCTGACGAGGCCGGCCGCTTCCATTTGCTCGATGAGGCGCGCGGCGCGGTTGTAGCCGATGCGCAACTGTCGCTGTACGGCAGAGATCGAGGCGCGGCGTGATTTGAGGACGAACGCCACGGCTTCGTCGTAGAGCGGGTCAGATTCGTCGTTTCCGCTGCCACCGCTTTCCCATGGCAGGCCGCTGCCGCCGCTCGCGGCTTCGGCTTCGAAACCGCCGTTGAGTACGCCTTCCTCATATTCCGGTTCGCCGAACTGCTTGAGGTATTCCACGACCTTGTGCACTTCGTCGTCAGCCACAAAAGCGCCGTGCACGCGCAGCGGGTAGCCGGTGCCCGGTGGCAGGAACAGCATATCGCCCTGGCCGAGCAGGGCTTCGGCGCCCATCTGGTCGAGGATGGTGCGGCTGTCGACCTTGCTGGAGACCTGGAAGGCCATGCGTGTCGGGATATTGGCCTTGATGAGGCCGGTAATTACGTCCACGGACGGACGCTGGGTGGCGAGCACCAGGTGGATGCCGGCAGCGCGCGCTTTCTGCGCCAGACGGGCGATGAGTTCCTCGATCTTCTTGCCGGCGACCATCATCAGGTCGGCGAATTCGTCGACGATGACCACGATCAGCGGCAGCGGATCCAAGCGCTCGGGGTTATCCGGCGTCAGGCTGAACGGATTGGTGAGGTGCTGGCCAGCCTTGGCGGCTTCGCGGATCTTCTTGTTGTAGCCTTCGAGGTTGCGCACGCCGGCGTGGCTCATCAGGCGATAGCGCTTTTCCATTTCCGCCACGCACCAGTTGAGCGCGTTGGCGGCGAGCTTCATGTCGGTGACCACGGGCGCCAGGAGATGCGGAATGCCGTCATAGACGGAAAGCTCCAGCATCTTCGGGTCGACCATGATGAAGCGCACTTCTTCGGGCGTGGATTTGTAGAGCATCGACAGGATCATGGCGTTGACCCCGACCGATTTGCCCGAGCCGGTGGTGCCGGCGACCAGCATGTGCGGTGCGCGTGCGAGGTCGGTGACGACCGGGCGACCGGTGATGTCCTTGCCGAGCGCGATGGTTAGCTTGGAGTGGTGCTGGTGGTAGGTTTCGGATGAGATGATTTCCGATAGACGGATGGTCTGGCGGGAGGGGTTCGGCAGTTCCAGACCCATGCAGGTCTTGCCGGGTATGGTTTCCACGACGCGGATCGAAACCAGCCCCAGCGCGCGCGCCAGATCTTTCATCAGGTTGACGATCTGCGCGCCCTTGACGCCCACGGAAGGCTCGATTTCGTAGCGGGTGATGACCGGACCGGGGTAGGCGGCGATGACCTTGACCGAGACGTTGAATTCGGCGAGCTTGGCTTCGATCAGGCGCGACGTGTATTCCAGTGTTTCCAGACTGATGGTTTCCTGGGCTGCAAGCGGAGGGGCCAGCAATGTGACCGGCGGGAGCATGGAATCCCCGGTTGGCAGGGGGATGTCGCCGAAATCGAACAGCGTGGGCTGAACCGCTTTCTTCTTTTCTTCCTCGGCGTGTTTTTCGAACGCCTTGGCGGCGGCTTTGGCGACAGGTACTTCGAGTTGTTGCGGCTCGATGCGGACCGGCGGTTTGTCGACCTGCTTTTTCTTTTCTTCGACCACGCGCTCCTCGCGCTTGACCGCGGCTTGGCGGCCGATGCGGCGGTCGTTCGCAGCCTGAATCAGGTTACGGGTTTTGAAGAAGGTGAATTCCAGACCCCCGCCGACCTTTTCCATGACATCCAGCCACGAGATATTGGAGAAAAGCGAGAGCCCCAGGCCGAATGCCACGACCAGTGCCAGCGTGGCGCCGGAAAAACCCAGCAGCGTGTTGAGCCAGCCCGCGAGCGCAACCCCGAAGAGGCCGCCCGGCGCGAGCGGCAATGCGATTTTCAGGCTGTGCAGGCGCAGCGCCTCAAAGCAACTGCTGGCCAGGAGCAGTATGACAAAACCGGTGCAGGCAAAGAACACCACGTGGCGCGATTCGTCTTCGACGCGGTCGATGCGGCGATAGCCCCAGAGGATTGCACCAAAGCAGAAAACAACCCACCACCAAGCCGAAAGTCCGAACAGGTAGAGCAGAAGGTCTGCGATGATGGCACCGAACGCCCCGCCTCGGTTGTAGATGGAACCGCGCGTGGCGCTGTGCGACCAGCCGGGATCGGCCGGGTTGTAGGTGGCGAGTGCAAGCACGAGATAGATGACCAGGCCGACCAGAAGCAGCCACCACGACTCACGCAGCAGGTTGGCGAGCTGCGGCGGCAGTGCGGCCCGGCTGGAGACGTTGGCGACGTTTTTCTTGCGGAAGATGGCCATTGAATAAAATGTATGTACCTGATTGTTTGCCCGATTATAACGGCGGGGGCGCAGTAAGGGGTAAAGTGTGTAACGGTGCAAGGGCTGCCGCGGGCGGGCGTTGCCGCGGTCGCAGGTATCGGGCTACGTGGTGTGTTGCCCGTGGATGAACGTCACTAGCTCATGAACGGGCATCGGCCGGCCGACATGGTAGCCTTGCAGAATGTCGCAACCGTGCTCGGTGAGGAACGCCGCCTGCGCTTCCGTTTCTACGCCCTCTGCCACGACGGTGATTCCCAGCGCCTGGGCCATCTGGATCACGGCAGAGACAATGGTTGCATCTTCGTTGTCGCCGGGGAGGCTTTGCACGAACTGCTGGTCGATTTTCAGCGTGCTGACCCGGAAGCGCTTGAGATAGCCGAGCGATGAGTAGCCGGTCCCGAAATCGTCGATGGCCAGTGTGAATCCGGCGTCATGGAAGGCTTTCAGTACGTCCGAAGCATTTTCGTCGATCAGGGCGTTTTCCGTGATCTCGAACTGGAAACGCTCCACGCTCTCGCCGAACCCCGTGAGCGTCAGGCAGGCATTGCCCACGATCGCGGTGCCGCGCGTCATTTCCTTGGGCGAGACGTTGATCGCGATCTTCGGCAACTCAATGCCGCTTTGCCGCATGTGGGCAAGATCCCGGCATATCCGGCCGACCAGCCAGGCACCGATCTCGATGATAAGGCCGGTTTTCTCGGCGACGGGAATGAATTCGCCGGGCGAAACGGATTTGCCGTCATCCTGCCGCCAGCGGATCAATGCTTCAACCCCGACAATTTCGCGGGTCGTGGCGCAGACTTGAGGCTGATAGGCAACATACAAGCCGCTGCCGGGATCCTTGATGGCCTGGCGTAACCCGGCCTCGATTTGCAGGTCGTTGCGGATCTTGCGGTTGATTTCTTCGGAAAAAAACTGGGCGCGGTTTTTCCCTTGGGCCTTGGCTGCATACATGGCCATGTCGGACCAGCGGATCAATGTGGCCGGATCTTCGCTGTCGTTGGGCATCATCGTCACGCCAATGCTCAGGCCGACGTGGCTCGGGATGGGCTGCGTTGGAAACGGCTCTGTCATGGCCTGGATCATTTTCTGGGCGACACGTTCGACATTGCGCGGATCGCCGACCTTGAACAGGATCGCCGCGAATTCGTCGCCGCCTATGCGGGCGATGATGTCGTCGTCGCGAACGCTTTTCTTCAAGCGATCGGCAATCATCCCCAGTACTTCGTCGCCGGCATGGTGGCCGCAAAGATCATTGACCTTCTTGAAGTCGTCGACGTCGATGAGGAACAGCGCCGCGTTTTCCTTTTCCCGCTTGATGCGAATCATGGCTTTCTTCAGTTCGTGCTCGAAGAAGCGCCGGTTGGGTAAGCCCGTGATCCGGTCGTAAAGAGCCATCTGCTCAAGCTGGCCCTCAGTGAGTGCCATTTTGTTTCTCAGCCCGGCGGTGAAGCGGCGGGCAAGCAAAAGCGCGACGAGCCCGATGGCAGCCAGGCCGACCGCGTATTCCAGCAGGTTCAGGTAAAGCTGCCTGTGGCTGACATGCAACACGAGCGAACCGATCCGGTTGCCGTCCTGGCTGATTTCGGTGCGCAGCAAGCCGGTAAAACGCTGCAGTTCGGTCTTGCCAACTGGCGGGGTGTTCTGCGCGCGCGGGTCGATGCGATCCGGGAAAATCCGGTCGGTGTCGTTGGCCACGATAAACAGCGAGCCGTCAGCAAGATAGAACGCTCCGCCGAGGATGCGGGGGTTGAGCAGAATGGTCCCGAGGCTTTCGCGTGCGGCTTTGCCGTCGTCGAAAACCAGTGCAGCGACACTGTTCGCGCCCACGATGGCGGCTTGGGTTTGCAGCTCTTCCTGCATCTGCTTGTGGCCGGAGAGATACTGGTGGGTCATCAAGAGCAGGAAGGCAACCAGCACCGATACCGATGTCGTCAGCAGGTTCAGGCGCTTGGTGTCGCGTGTGAGGGCGAATATTTCCATGGTCTATTCGATGATGCGTCTGGCAAGCCGTAGCGCTTTGGAACTGACCTGCAGTTTGGCTTGTCGGGCAGCGCGCAGATCGAAGTCGAAAACGATACGGCCGGCAGCCACGTCCAGATTCAGCATGGTTCCTTGCTGGAGGTAGGCCGGCGAATCGCTGACCAGCAGAACAGGCTGGTCGCGAACCAAGGCCAAGACTTCCGGTAGCAAGGGCTGATCTGCCGAAGACAGATAGATCGCGTTGCAACTCCGAAGCGTATCGATACTTTTCTTTTGCACCTGCACGGTTTTGTTCCTGATCGATTTTCCGTTGGCCTCGTTGAGGGCTTCCGCTACCGGACTGCTGTCAAGATAGCAAATACGCAGCTGGTTCGAAATCAACCCGGGATATTGCGGCCAGTCGACGAACATCAGCATGTTGACGATGATCGCTGCCTTGAGCGCGGGCTCGGATGCTCGGGGTTGGGCGCTGGCCGTGGCCGGGGCGCCGGCGAGATACAGTGCCAGCAGCGCTATGGCGCAGGCTTTCCGTGAAAGGCTGGATCGGAAGGAAACCATTTTTCCGCTCAGAGCCCCAATGTTGCGCGCAGCATGAACTGGCGTCTGGGTTGTTCGACGGCATGCTGAACCAGATAGGCGTTGGTGGGCGCGTAGTAGCGCCGGTTGCCGATGTTGTAGACGGCAATGCTGACCTGCCCGAGCTTGTTGCTTCTGGCCGACGACAGCTTCAGATTGACGATGCCGTAACCGGGAACTGCGCCGTTGTTGCCATCGCGCGCTGCAACGCCGAGCATTTCCCCGGACGCGATCCAGCCATGGGGCAACGGAACGTCGGCGACCAGTTTGCCCAGCCATTTGGGCGAGTCGGCCAGTATCCCGCCGTTTTCCAGCTTGCTGCGTTGCCAACTCACGCTGCCGCGCAGGCGGTAGCCGCCGCTCCAGCGGTTTTCGGCATCAAGTTCGACGCCGCGAGCCCGGACCTTGCCAAGGTTGGTATAGGTCGAAACGCCGGACGAATCGGTTACCTGGTCGATCAGGTTGCGGATGTCGTTGTCGTAAAAGCTGGCACCGACGCGCCCGCCCTGTCCGATGCGATAGGTGGCGGACAACTCCCGGCTGTGAATTTGCTCCGGTTTGAGGTTCGGGTTGGCCGATTGCGTGACGTTGCCGTCGTGGTAGAAACGCTCGTAGGCATTGGGGAAACGGTAGGCATTGCCCAGCATGGCCTTCAGGGCCAGACGCGGGGTGGCATTCCAGATCAGCGCCGCCCGCGGCGAGGTGACGCCCGAGTAGTCGCTGTGCTTGTCGTGGCGCAAGCTCAGGTTCAGCAGCCATTCCGGGAGGAAACGCCATTCGTCCTGGGCAAAGACGCTGACGACACGCGACGGATTGTTGGTGTCGAGGATCGCGCTCCTTGGATCGGTCTCGTAATAGACCTGCTCGACGCGGGTATTCCACTGCGCATCCACGCCAGCCATCAGCTTGTGCTGGGCGAAACCGGTATAGGCCAGGTGGAACTCGCTGCCCAGCCACTCGGCTGTGGCGCGGTCTTTCGAGTTGGGCGAAGTTTCGTAGCGGTAGCTGCCGTCATAGCGGTAACCGCCGCGATACGCCCGGAAGCTCGGCTGCCAGCCCTTGTGGTTGTCGCCGTCGTAGCGCAGCTCGATCAGGCTGGTTGTGTCGCGGTTCCAGGTGCCGTCCGCGCCGAACATCGTGCCCCACGGTGCGGTGGCCAGGTCTTTCGTGCGCGAGCTGAAATTGCCGGCCAGCCGCCAGTTGCCCCAGCGGAATTTTGCGTACGCCTTGTGGTAGCGCTCGCCGTCGAGGCCGTCGGCGCGGCCGTTGCTGGTGCCGTTGTGGTATTCGGGGAAGTAGAAGTTCTCGCCGCCGGATTGGTAGGCCGCCAGGCCCAGAAACCAGTCGCGCTCGCCCTCCAGCTTTTGCCCCGCTACGAGGCCGAAGCGCTGGGTGTTCCAGGTCCCGGCATCGAGCGATGCCCGGGCGCCGTTGATGTCGCCACCTTCGAGCATGACCGTGTTGACCGTTCCGAACAGGGCGTTCGGGCCATAGACGGCCGAAGCCGGGCCGGACACGAATTCAAGGCGCTTGACCCAGTCGATCTCGATGGGCGCTTCATTGCCGAACAGGGCTTGGTCGTAGAGCGGATCGTTGCGCCGTGCGCCGTCGGTCAGGAGCAGGATGCGCGTGCCGTAGTCGCCCGGACGGTTGAAACCGCGCACACCGAGGTAGGTGTAGTTGTGGTCGTTGCTGGAATAGACACCGGGCACCGTGACGAGCGCTTCCGCCAGATTGCGGTAGCCGTGCTGGCGCAACTCGTCTTCTTCGATTACAGCAACCGTGGCGGGGGCTTCTGTGGTGGACTGCGCAAAGCGCGATGCGCTGACGACCTCGATCTTGAGCAGCTCTTCGAGCGGCAGGTCGATCAGCTTGCCGGCTTCGAGCGAGGCCGCAGCCAGCGGCGAGAATAACAAGGCTCCCCAGCAGGCGAGCCGGGAAAGATGCAAGCTCTTGCCCCGTTTCTTCCGGCGCTCGAGAAGAGGGGAGAGAGTGTGCAAAGGCATGGTTTCTCTTCTTTCAAAGAAAATCAGCAAGGATGGAGCCGCCAGACAGCGATGGTGCTATAGAACGGCAATGCGTGTCCAGCGCGGGCTTGCTCGCCAGCGACGGGATGGCTGTGGGAGCGGATGAAATCCGCGAATCGAAGCGGGGTCGGCGGATGGTGTTATGCGCCTGACGGCGCGCTGGTTTGAATGCCGGGAGTTCGTCCCGGCGGCCGAGTTTCTTTTCTTGTCTCGCCAAGAAAAGAAACCAAAAGAAGGCGCCCCCGCTTGGCGGCCCTCCGGGCTACCCTCGGTCGGTCGCGAGCCAATTTTGTAAACAAACTTGTCTCGCTCCGCTTCCTCGGCGCTGGCTGAGGGGAAGGAAAACCGTCTGCAATGGAAACAATAGCTGCCCACGTTTGTATCCCTCGCGGTTCGCTGTTCCCGTGGCAATTGCGTAAGCAGCGCTTGCTGTTTGAATGCCGCGCCAGTTTACTCTCGTGGAGAGGCAGATGATTGCACGCTGAATGTCTTGCTCTGGCGGCCAGCGGCAGAAGGCGAAATGATGGCGTGACGCCGCAGAATACAACCAGAGAAATCCTCGATAAACGGGCTCTTTCCTGTCAGATGACGCGGTTCGCCCTTCGCGTCTAGAAAAAGCAGAACCCATGTGCCGTCGTGGGCATGCTCCAACGGAGCGGGATAGATTCGCCCGGTCACGGGGTGCCGGAAGTCTCCATCGTAGGGATGTGAAGCGCAAACCTCGTTCCAGTCAAAAGGAGTCAAGGCCGAAAGTTGCGTCGGCACTTCAATCCGGTTCAGGCGATAACTGAACAGACTGCCAAGGACTAGTTGAGATGAGTCCCCCGCGACCAGTAGCGGGATAGACAAAATGGCAGCGACCAGCAGCTTGAGGCTGAATCGGTTCTGCATCAAATTAACTATGCAAATACCCCGCCAGCTTGTTTTCCAGCAGGCGCGGGTTTTCGCCGTTGGCGATGGAGTAGAGCCCTTCGGCCAGCATCTCGCGGCGGCGGACTTCGAGGGCGATGTAGTACTTGAGTTTGGTGGCTATCGGCAGGAAGAAGAGGTTGGCGCCGCCCACGCCGTAGATGGTGGCGACGAACGCGACGGCGATGCCGGCGCCGAGGCGCGAGGGGTCGGAGAGGTTTTCCATCACATGGATCAGACCGAGCACCGCGCCCAGAATGCCAAAAGTGGGCGAATAGCCGCCGGCGGATTCCCAGATGCGCGCTGCGGCGCGGGCGTGTTCCTCGTAGGATTCGATGTCGAGCTCCATCGCGCGCAATACGATTGCAGGCTCGGCTCCGTCGACCACCATGGTCAGGCCGCGTTTCACGAAGGGGTCTTTTTCGCTGTGCATGTAGGCTTCCAGTGCCAGCAAGCCGTTGCGACGCGCCTGTTGCCCCCAGTTCATCAGCGTGGCGAGTACCTTGCGGAAATCGAGCTGCGGTGGAACGAAAATCCAGCCCAGCATGCGCACGCCGGCGATGAAGTGTCGTGTCTGGCTTTGCAGCATCACGGCGCCCGTGGTGCCGCCGATCACGATCAGGAAGGCGGTAAGCTGTAACAGCGAGCCCAGATGCCCGCCTTCCAGTACCTGCCCGAGCAGGATGGCGGCCAACCCCAGTGCGATGCCGATGATGCTGATCTTGTCCATTCAATATCCTGAAAATATGCTGGTTACTTGCCCAGCCAGTCTTTGAGCCGGACTCGTAGCCGCGCCACGGCTTGGCTGTGGAGCTGGCAGACGCGCGATTCGGTCACGCCGAGCACGGCGCCGATTTCCTTGAGGTTGAGTTCCTCGTCGTAGTAGAGCGCCATCATCAGTTTTTCACGTTCCGGCAGCGCTTCGATGCCCTCAATCAGCAGCTTGCGGAAGGCCGCGTCGGTCAGGATGCTGTCGGGGTCGGCTTCATGGTCGGCGGCGTACTGGTCGAGCTGGTCGTTTTCGTCGCTTTCCTCGAAGTCTTCGTAATGTACCAGTTGGTGCCCGCGTGCGTCGGCCAGCATGCCCTGGTATTCGGCCAGCGGAACTTGCATCGCGGCTGCGACTTCGCTTTCCTGTGGCGCGCGGCCCAACTGGTGTTCCAGCTTGGCAACGGCGCTTTCGATTGCGCGCATGTTGCGCCGTGCCTGGCGCGGTAGCCAGTCCGAGTTGCGCAGTTCGTCCAGCATCGCGCCACGGATGCGCTGGGAGGCATAGGTCTCGAACTGCACGCCGGCGTTGGGATCGAAATTGCGCGCGGCATCCATCAAGCCTATCAGGCCGACCTGATAGAGGTCGTCCACTTCCACGCTGGCCGGCAGGCGGCTGACCAGATGGTAGGCCAGGCGCCGTACCAGTGGCATGTACTGGGCGACGCGATCCCCTTCGGCGGTGGATTGCGTGGATTGATAGAGCGAAAGTGCGCGCGGACTGGCCATGACGAGGTCTTGAATAAACGCCTTTCAGTTTAGAGCCTATTTCATCAGGCGGCTATGCCTACCGAAGCAGACTGTCCGGAAAGACGAAACTCCCCAAAATAATCCGTTATTTTGCCAGTGTCATTTCCAGATCGCTCAATGCCTCGGCCAGCGCCCGGTCGAAGCCCGCGACAGCCGTGGCGGCGTCAGGTGAATCGAGCGCGATTCGCTTGCTGAAGCGCCATTCCGGACGGACCAGCGCATCGTTCCTGCCGACGAGCCAGGCGCGCAGGACAACGACGGCGGTCGGCGCTTTGGGTTCTCGTACATCGATGTAGAACTCGGCGAGTTCGCCTTCGAGCGTCAGGTCGGCGGCCAGCAGGCTGCCGGCCGGAGCAACTGCGCGGAACAGGCCGCTGGCGGCTAGCCAAGCGCGGGTGCGCTCGGCGGCCAGCGTGGCGGGTGGGGCGACGAAAATACGGTAGGGATCGGCGACGTAACGCTGGTCGGTTTCGCGGTAGACCAGGCTGGAGGTGCGGTTGACCTGCGTGACGCGGAAATCCTGCACGCGCAACAGACCGAAGCGGGCTTGGGCTGCGCCGGTTTTCGATGCGGAACGCGCGGCGCCGAACTGGTAGACGGTTTTTTCCGGCGCGGCGGTTTGCAGGCTGCACGCGCCCAGCAGCAGGGCGGCGAGCAGCGGGAAGGTGCGAATGGCTGGCGTTTTCATCGTGGCGGCTCGTAGGGTTTCGGGGGTGCTCCCAGTAACAGCCCGGCCGGGTTGCGCTGGGCGTTTTCGGATAGCGATTTGAGGTTGGCGCTGATCTCGTTGAGGTTGTCGACCAGCGCCGAGATTTCCTGGTCGCGGCTGGAGAGCAGCCGGTCGATGCGGCCCAGCGACTGGTTGAGACGGGCGACGGTCTGGTTGAGTTCCGGATTTTCCAGCAGCTCGCGCGCCCGCTTGGCACTGGCGGCGATGTCGGCCGGCGCGGAAGCCAGTGCTGGATCGGCCAGCAGCTTGTTGAGGTGGCGGTTGCTGTCGCGTACTTCCGCGACCAACGCGCTGGCCTCGCTGGCCAGTTTGCCGACCGGTGCTTTGGCAAGCTGATCCGAGAATCGCTCGACATTCTGGCCGATGCGCTCCATTGGAATTGCCTCGATTTTGCGCTCCGTGGTTTCCAGTACGCGGTTCAGGCGGGTGAGCGAGGCTTCGATGTCGATGCGCTGCAGGCGCCCCAGCGTATCCTGGAAGGCGTTGACGAACTGCTTGACCGTGCTCTTGGTGGACGGGATGTAGAGATTTTTCGGCTTCCAGTCGATGGGAAGGATCTGGTTCTGGCCAGATTCGACATAGTCGATTTCCAGATAGCTGGTGCCGGTCAGACCCTGTGGCGTGAGCTTGATGCGCAAGCCGCGCGCGATGCCTTCGTTGAGTGTGGCCTGGTCCGGCGTGGCGATCTTGGGATCGCCGAACACGTCGTTCTTGATCTTGGCCTGTACCATGACGTACTGGTAACGATCCTTGACCGGTTTGTCCTGCTCATAGCGGGTATGGGAAAACCCCAGTTCGCTGACTTCGCCGACCACCACACCGCGATAACGGATCTTGGAGCCGATGTCGATGCCCTGGACCGATTCGTCAAAGTAGGTTTCCAGCATCGTGTAGGTGGTGAACCATTTCTTGGCGCCCAAGCCGATCATCAGGCCGGCACTGATCAGCAGCGAGGCCAGGACAAACAGCCCCAGGCGGTAATGGGTTTTGTGTTCGGTCATGATCCCAATCTCAAGATCCCGTCAAATGATTTTCCGGCTCGCGCAGGAAGAAGCGGCGTACCCGCGGGTCGGTGTGTTCGGCGAGTTCTGCCGGCGTACCCACGGCAATGATGCCTTGGGCGTCGCGGTCGAGCATGATCGCCCGGTCTGCAATCGCCGCAATGCTGGCAAGTTCATGCGTGACCACGACGATGGTCATGCCCTGGATTTCTGCCAGCCGCCGGATCAGCGCGTCGAGCCCGGCAGAAGTGACCGGATCGAGACCGGCCGAAGGTTCGTCCAGAAACAGGATAGCAGGATCAAGCACCATGGCGCGGGCAATCGCGGCGCGTTTCTGCATGCCACCGGACAACTCGGAGGGCAGAAACGCGGCGAAGTCTTCCAGCCCGACCTGGCGCAGCTTGAGGCGCGCGACGAGGTCAATCGATTTTTCGTCCAGATCGCTGAAGCTTTCCAGCGGCAGGCGCACGTTTTCCAGCACCGTCATCGAGCCGAACAGCGCGCCCGACTGGTACATCACGCCGAAGCGGCGCAGGATGCGTTCGCGCAGGGCGCCGCTGGCGCCTACAAAATCGTCGCCGCCGATCTCGATGCGGCCGGACATCGGCTTGTAGAGGCCGATCAGGTGCTTGAGCAGTGTCGATTTGCCGCAGCCTGAGCCGCCGAGGATGGTGACGACCTCGCCTGCCTCAATGCTGAAATTGATGTCGTCGAGCAAGACCCGCTTGCCGTAGCCGCAGCGCAGGTTTTCGACGCGGATGGTAGGGGCAATCATATTTTCAGGTAGTAGTAGAGCATGGCAAAAAGGCCGTCGGTGACGACGAGGATGACCAGTGTCTGCACGACCGCGCGCGTGGTGGAGCTGCCCACGGCGCTTGCGCCAGCCCCCGTGGCCAGCCCGCGCAGACAGCCGATGGCGGCGATTTCGAGCCCGAAAACGGCAGCTTTGACCATGCCGCCGACGAAATCGGCGAGATTGGTGCTGCTGGCGACCTGGTGAAAGAAGGTGTTGAACGGAATGCCGAAGCCTTCGAGCACCAGTGCGCCGGCTACGAGGCCGACGATTTCCGCGCAGGCAGTCAGAAGCGGGGCCATCAGCAGCCCGGCCAGAAGGCGTGGCAGAACCAGGAAGCGCACCGGGTCGAAGCCGAAGGTCGTCAGCGCGTTGACCTCCTCATTGACTTTCATGGTGCCGATTTCGGCGGCGAAGGCCGCGCCGGTGCGTCCGGCGAGCAGGATCGCGGTGATCAGCGGTCCCATCTCGCGCACGAGCGACAACCCCAGCAGGTTGGCGACGAAGATTTCCGCACCGAACTGGCGCAGCGGCAGCGCGGACTGGAAGGCAAGAATCACGCCTATCAGGAAGGCGATAAGCGAAATGATCGGCAGCGCGTTGGCGCCCGTGAGTTCGCACTGGCGCAGGAAATCCTGCCAGCGCAGGTTCCTGGGATGACGCACGAGGTCGGCGAGATCGGCCGCGATCGCTCCGGTGAAGGTGATCTGCTGGCGCAATTCCAGAAGCCAGTCGTGCAGGAATTGTCCGGCGCGGATCAAGAGCGGCTTGCGGTGAGCCAATTTGCCCGGCGCGAACGGTTTGTCCGGCTCCAGCGAATCGAGCAGACGCTGGAACTCCGGGCGCAGGCCGGCAATGCGGGCACCTTGGCGGTGGAGATCGAACAGCAGCGCGGCCCCCGCGCCGTCGCAAGCGCTGACTTTGCTGGCATCAATGCGGGTCGGGCCGGCGATCCGTTGCCGGGTTTCCTGCCAGAGCGCGCTGACCGTAGACAGCTCCAGTCTGCCGGACAGTGCGAAATCGGCGTCCGAACCCGGCGGGCAAGCATCGAGCGAGGCAAAGGGCGGTGTAGTGTCCATGATCAGTGGCGCAACTGTTCGGAAAGCAAACGACTGGATTCGATCAGGCGGTGCACGAAAACCGCTGGCGTGTCAGCCGGATGGCGCGGCGGGGTCCAGCGCAGCATCGCGTCGGCGAGTTGCCGGAAAGCGATGGCCGATTCCGAATCGGGAAAGGCTTCCAGCACGGATTGTCCCAGGCGCGCGGAACGGTTGAGTTTTTCGTCTTCGGGGACGAAGCCGATCAGCTTGAGGTGGATGCCTTCGCCCAGATACTGGCGTGCCACTTGCCGGATGCGTCCGAACAGTGCAGCGGCCTCGTCGAGCGTTTCCGCACGGTTGACGAGGATGCGGAACTCGTGGCGGCCGTACTCGGTATGCAGCAACTTGATCGTGGCATAGGCATCGGTCAGAGACTCGGCGCGGTTGGTGAGCACCACGACCACGTCGTCGGCGGCGAGGCTCAGTCCGGGAACGTCGCTGTTGGCTGCGGGTCGGGTGTCGAGCAGCAGAAAGTCCGCGCCCTGCGCCAGGTGTTCGAATTCATGCGCCAGCCGCCGCTGTTCCAGCTCGTTGAGGCTTGCGAGCGTCTGCGCGCGGGCGGCAATCGGCAGCACCGAAAAACCGTAGCCGCTATCGACCAAGGCATCGCCCAGGCTCGCTTCGCGGCGCAGTACGGATTCAAAATCGTGGTGGGGCGCGACTTGCAGCCGGTTGCAGACGTTACCAGTGCCGGAAAATTCGTCGAGCACGATTACGTCACGGCTGCGTTGCGCCAGCGCGGCAGCAAGGTTGATGACCAGCGTGGTCGATCCGGCCTCCCCGCGCCCGCCCGCAAGGCTGACGCTGCGGCAGACCGGGGTGGACAACAATTCTCGCAGCCCGGCCGCCTGATCGTGGCCGCGCTTCATCCTAGCCACGGGGTGCTCCGAGGTTCAGGTCGAAATCGAGCGGCATGTCTTGCGCACCCATGAAGATCGGGTACTCGTCTTTCTTGAGCTGGAAGGCGTTGCTGTCTTGCTGGGTGCGGAAAGCGCGGTCGATCAGGTAGCCGGTATTTGCGCCGTGCAGGTCTTCCGGAACACGCTGGCCGTTGGTGACGAAATGCAGCGGCAGGCGGTGGCGGATGGCAACATCGAGACAGCCGCCGAAAGCCATGGTTTCGTCAAGCTTGGTCAGGATGCAGCCCGTCAGGTGGCTGTTGCGGTAGCGGCGCGCCACGTCGTCGAGCGTCGATGCCTGCGCGTTGGCCGAAAGCAGCAGCAGCGTGCCGATGTTTTCCAGGTTGAACAGTGCCAGTTGCTCGCCGATGCGCTGGTCGCGCTGGCCCATACCCACGGTATCGATCAGGACCAGATGGCGGTCGGAAAGGTCCGATAGCGTCAGTTCCAGATCGGTTTCGTCCTTCACGTCGTGAACCGGTACGCCGAGGATGCGCCCGTAGATGCGCAACTGGTCGTGCGCGCCGATCCGGTAGCTGTCGGTGGTCAGGAGCGCGACCGATTGCGGGCCGTGGGCCTGCACCGCGCGCGCAGCGATCTTGGCGACCGTGGTGGTCTTGCCCACGCCGGTCGGGCCGATCAGGGCGTAGACGCCGCCGCGGGTGATGATGTCCTCGCCCGGCACGGGGGTGGGCAGGTTGTGCTTGAGCGCGGCCTTGACCCAGCCGATTCCCTGCTCGATGCTCAATCCGGCCGGCATCTTGTCGATCAACTGGCGTGAAAGCGCCGGGCAGAAGCCGGCCCCGAGCAGTTGGCGCAGGATTTCCAGTTTTTCCGGGGCGTGCTTGGCGAGCTCGTTCCAGGCCATCCCGGCCATCTGGCTTTCCAGCAGGCCGCGCAGCAGGCGGATCTCGCGGGCGATATCCTGGGCGACTTCCTGCTCCTGCAACGAAGGTGCGGGAGGCGTGCGTTCCTCGAAGTCGAGGATCGGCATGGTCCGGGCTGCGGGCGTTACGGCGCGGCGCGGCGGAGGTGCACTGCGCACCGGCTGTGGTTCAGGTTCTGCTTCGTAGCGTGCTTGTTCTTTGGGTGGCGCGGGCGGCGGGGCCTGGCGGTTGCTGCGGATGACCGGAGGCATCTCGGTCGGCAGATCGTCAAGCGTCGGATCGTGGTCTTCATCGGGAATCGCGTAGGAGCGTGCCAGCGCGCGAGCGGCCGGTGGCTGGCTTTGCGCCGATTGCACCAGCCGCGCGCCGTTTTGCGTGGCGCGTGCCGTGGGCTTGGGGGCCGAGGAGCCGGACTGGATGTTGGTCAGGATCGCGACGTCGGCTTCCGCGACGGCCATGATCTCGAACCCGCCCCCGGCTACCTGCCGGTTCGACAGGATGAGCGCATCCGGCCCCAGTTCATCACGAACCTGGCGCAGCGCATCTCGAGTGGTGGCTCCGTAGAACTTTTTAACGACCATAACCGGTTGCCGAATGGAATCCGCTTATTATTGTCCGTAAGTCCCATTCTGTACAAATCTTGTCTGTTTCCCACTCCGTAGCCTGACACGGAGCGGGGAGTTTGGTTCGTATTTGCGTTGTCCGGCGATGAGGCAGGGCGTATCGTCGAACCCATTAAAACTGGCGTTTTGCAAGGATGGAAAATGACGCAAAGCAGTGAATCGGCTGTGGCAAAACACGAAACGGCCTTCCGGGTGCTGGGAGCCATCAGCGTTTCGCATTTCCTCAACGACATGATGCAGTCGCTGATCCTGGCGATGTACCCGCTGATCAAGGGCGGGTTCAACCTGAGCTTTGCCCAGATCGGGCTGATCACCTTTACCTTCCAGGCCACGGCTTCGCTGTTGCAGCCGCTGGTGGGCATGTACACGGATCGTCATCCCAAGCCGTATTCGCTGGTGTTCGGCATGGGCTGCACGCTGACGGGCCTGCTGCTGCTTGCCATGGCGACGAGCTATCCTGGCCTGCTGTGTGCGGCGGCGCTTGTGGGCAGCGGGTCATCGATTTTCCATCCGGAATCGTCGCGCGTGGCGCGCATGGCCTCGGGTGGGCGGTTCGGGCTGGCGCAATCGCTGTTTCAGGTCGGCGGCAATGCCGGAACCGCGCTGGGACCGCTGCTCACAGCGCTGATCGTGATTCCCAACGGGCAGGGCAGCGTGGCCTGGTTTGCGCTGGCCGCGGTGTTGGCAATGGCCGTGTTGTGGAAAGTCGGTAACTGGTATGCGCATCAACAAGCGCAGGGGACGTTCAAGTCCAAGCTGAATCAGGGCGTGAAGCCCGACGCTTTGCCGCGCGGCCAGGTGGTGGCGGCGATTACCATACTGCTGACGCTGATCTTTTCCAAATATTTTTATCTGGCCAGCCTGTCGAGCTACTTCACTTTCTACCTGATGCACAAGTTCGGGATTTCGGTGCAGGCGGCGCAGATACAGCTCTTTGTTTTCCTGTTCGCGGTTGCGGCGGGCACGATCATCGGCGGCCCGGTCGGCGACCGCATCGGCCGCAAGCGCGTGATCTGGTTCTCGATTCTCGGCGTGGCGCCTTTTACCATGATGCTGCCGCATGCCAACCTGTTCTGGACCGGCATTCTCAGCTTCATCATCGGCCTGATTCTGGCGTCGGCCTTTTCCGCGATCATCGTGTTTGCCCAAGAGCTGATGCCGGGGCGCGTGGGCATGGTCGCAGGTTTGTTCTTCGGCTTCTCGTTCGGCATGGGGGCCATCGGCGCGGCGCTGCTTGGCAAACTGGCGGATTGGTACGGGATCGAGTTCGTCTATCAGGTTTGCGCGTATTTGCCGCTGCTGGGGCTGTTGACGGCGTTTTTGCCGGATGTGGGGCGAAAGAAAGCGTGAACGCTAGATAGAATTTACTGCCCGCCCAGCACGCCAACAATGCGGATGGTCTTGTTGTCGGGGATCTCGTTGTGCGAAATGACGCGCAGGCCCGGTGTGCTGCGGCGCAGGAAGCGCGAGAGCATGGGGCGCAGTTGCGCCGGGCAGATCAGGACGGTGTTGAGCCCCTGGTTTTCCATGTTTTCGACCAGCGCCGAAGCTTGTTGCAGCAGGCGCTCGGCCAGTCCCGGTTCCAACCCCCCCTGCGATTTGCCGGTAGCGGCGGAGAGCAGGATGTTTTCCAGTTGCGGTTCCAGCGTGACCACTTGCAGCTCGTTCTCGCCGGGGAAAATCTGGTGGATGATGGCGCGGCCCAATGCCACGCGTACTGCCGAGGTGAGTTCATCGACATCCTGGTTGCGCACAATATGTTCGCCGACGGTTTCCAGAATCGTGCGCATGTCGCGGATATGCATCCCTTCTTCCAGCAGGTTCTGCAGTATCTTTTGCAGGGTACCAACCGGAACGATCTTGGGGATCAGGTCTTCGACCAGTTTGGGCGCTTCCTTGCGGACATGGTCAAGCAATTGCTGTACTTCTTCGCGCCCGAGCAATTCGGAAGCATGACTTTGCAGGATGTTGGAGATGTGTGTGCCGACCACGGTGCTGGCATCAACGACCGTATAGCCCATGGCCTGCGCCTGGTCGCGCAGACCGCTGTCGACCCAGGTCGCTGGCAGGCCGAAGGTGGGGTCCGTGGTTTGCGTGCCGGGCAGTTGCCCCATTGCGTTGCCGGGGTTAATCGCCAGCCACTGGCCGACATAAGCCTCACCGGCGCCGACGTCCACGCCCTTGAGCTGGATGCGGTACTGGTTGGGTTTCAGTTCCAGGTTGTCGCGGATGTGCACGGCCGGAACCAGAAAGCCCAGTTCCTGCGCGATCTTTTTGCGGATGCCGCGGATACGGCGCAGCAGTTCGCCGTCCTGAGTGCGGTCGACGAGCGGGATCAGGCGATAGCCGACTTCCAGCCCGATCTGGTCCACCGGTTGCACATCGGCCCAGCTCACGTCCTGTAGCGGCGCTTCCGCCGGGGCTACGCCTGTTGCGGCAGCGGCAGGTGCAGCCTGGGCGGCCGCTTCCTTTTCCTTGGCGCGTTGTTCCTGCCACCAGGCCAAGCCGCCGGCGAGCAGGGCCATGAGCAGGAAAGCGAAATGCGGCATACCCGGAATCAGGCCAAGAATCGCCAGCACCCCGGCTGTGACGTACAGCACCTGCGGCTTGGCGAAAAGCTGGCCGAGCAGCTGTTCGGAAAGGTCTTCGTTGTTGCTGACGCGCGAAACGACGATGCCGGCCGCGACCGAGATGATCAGTGAGGGTACCTGGGCGACCAGACCGTCGCCGATGGTGAGCAGCGTGTAGACCTTGCCGGCCTCGGCAAAGGGCAGGTCGTGCTGCACCATGCCGACGATCAACCCGCCGACGATGTTGATGATCATGACCATGATGCCGGCAACGGCATCGCCGCGGACGAACTTGGAGGCGCCGTCCATCGAGCCGAAGAAATTGGCTTCCTGAGAGATGGTGGCACGGCGCCGGCGGGCTTCGTCCTCGCCGATCAGCCCTGCGTTGAGGTCGGCATCGATGGCCATCTGCTTGCCGGGCATGGCGTCCAGGGTGAAGCGGGCCGACACTTCGGCGATCCGGCCAGCACCTTTGGTAATCACGACAAAGTTGATGATGGTCAGGATGATGAAGCCGACGATACCGACAGTCATGTTGCCGCCGATCAGCGCATGGCCGAACGATTCGATGACCTTGCCGGCTGCATCCGGGCCGGTGTGCCCGGCCGTCAGCACCAGCTTGGTCGAGGCGACGTTGAGCGAGAGTCGCAGCAGCGTGGTCATCAGCAGTACGATCGGGAACGAGGAGAATTCCAGGATCTCGCGCGTATACAGACTTACCATCAGCACGATCACCGAGATGGCAATGTTGAAGGTGAAGAAAAAATCGAGGGCCAGCGCCGGCAAGGGCAGGATCATCATGCCGAGGATCATCAGCACGAGGATCGGGCCCGCCAGCCGGTTGAGATTAAAGTCGCGCCACACGTTTAGTTTTCAGCTTCCGGATCCAGTTCTTTGGGAACAGGCAGGTTGTCGTTGAGTTCAGGTTCCACGCCGCCGTGGTTCTGGTACTGCTTGAGCTGGTAGATATAGGCCAGCACTTCGGCTGCGGCAGTATACAACGCAGCAGGAATTTCTTGGCCGAGTTCGGTGTGATGATAAAGGGCTCGAGCGAATGGCGGGGTACGGATAACCATGACCTTGTGCTCCTTGCCGATCTCGATGATGCGCTCGGCCAGAAGGAAAGAGCCCTTGGCGATTACAATCGGCGCGCGCATCTTTTCCGTGTACTGGATGGCCACGGCATAGTGGGTCGGGTTGGTGACAATCACGTCGGCCTTGGGAATCGCGGCCATCATGCGCTTGCGCGCGGCCTCGCGCTGCAACTGGCGGATGCGGCCCTTGATTTCCGGCGAGCCTTCCATTTCCTTCATTTCCTGCTTGACCTCTTCCTTGGTCATGCGCAGGCCCTTGTGGTAGTCCCACAATTGATAGGGAACGTCGATGAGCACGATCAGCGCCATCGCTGCGACGGTCATCGTCAGCGTGAAGCGCACCATCTGCCCCAGGAACACGAAGCCTGCATCCGGCGGCATGGTGATGATCTGCAGGAACTGGTCGCGGTCCTTCCAGAGCACGGCAGCCGCTACGCCCCCGACCAACCCCGACTTGAGCACCGTCTTCGTCATCTCGACCAGACTGCGAATCGAAAACATGCGGCCTATCCCGTTCATCGGGTTCATGCGTTCGAAGTTGGGGGTGAGGGGGTCGAACGTGAACAGCCAGCCGCCGATCATGATCGGCGTAAGGACGGCTGCCAGCGCACAGGCCAGAAAGACCGGTAACAGGGCGAGCATGGCTGCACGAACGGCCATCTGCAAATGCAGCCACATCATGGAAGGATCGGCCAGTACGGCGCGCGTAAAGCCGAATTCGCCGACCATGATCTGCTTCAGGGTGGAAAAAAGGGAGGGGCCCAGCATGAATACGGACATGAGCCCGGTCATCAGCACGGCAAAGGTCGTGAGTTCATGCGAGCGCGGTACTTGCCCCTTGCGACGGGCTTCTTCCAGCCGTCGCGGGGAAGGCGGTTCTGTTCGTTCGAGATCGGAATCCTCTGCCATGCGCGAAGTGTATCACTGACCCAAGTTCTGTTGACGCTGGTTAGAAAGCTGCGTTTGGGCTAGCTCCAGAATCTGCCTGGCATTGTCCTTGCTTTATGTCCGGCAAGAGCAAATTTTTCGTCAAGGTGAATACCATGGCTTCAGCATCCCAAGTCTTGTCCGTCAGTGCAGGTATCGGTCGCGGTGTGGAAACGAAATCGGCCACGACGGAAGCTTCTGCAGAGCAGCCTTTTGGTCAGGTGCTTGCACGGGAAGTGTCCCGCAAGGGCGGAGAGCAGCAAGCAGGGGAGAAGGCTGCGGCAGAATCTGCAAAGACAGAAACCGCATCAGCCGAAGCAGCAACTACCACCGAGGCGCAAACAGCAGATGCAAGCGCTACAGGCGAACAGCAGGCCATGGTAGATGCAGTGGCCATGCCCTGGTTGTTGATGATGCAACAGACAGCCCAGGCGACGCAGATCATGCCGCAGATGCAGGGGCTGACGGACGCGGCCAAAATTGCCCCTGAGGGCGCAAAAGCCACGGTGTTGGCGGCGCAAGGGCAAGGGAAGGCAGCAACAGCGCAACCCTTCGGGGAGCTGGCAAGTACAGGCAATGGCGAGCCCGGAGCCCCGGTCACGGGGGGGCTTGGCCAAATGTTGGCGGCAAACTCTGTCACGGAATCCGGCAAGGCTTTGCCGCAGGATCTGTCTGCCTCGCTGGAAAAGATGTCTTTTTCCGGCATCCTCGCCGGGCGCCTGGATAACGATAAAGATGCGCTTGGCTCCGAAGAGGGAGCGAAGTCGCAGAACTGGCTGGCGGTCAGCCAGCCGGCAATCCGTTCGCCCGAATCCAGCGGCGAACAGGTCGCCAAGACCGCGGCGCAGCATGTCGTTGCCGAGCCGGTCGGTGATTCCCGTTGGGGAGATGCGGTGGCTCAACGAGTCAGCATGATGCTGGGGCGGCAGGAGCAGCAGGTCGAAATGCAGCTCAATCCGCCGCATCTGGGGCCGATGGAAGTCCGGCTTACGCTGGGGCAGGAGCAGGCCAGCGTCGTATTTGCCTCCCAGCATGCGGCGGTGCGGGAAGCGCTGGAGGCCGCCACGCCCAAGCTCACGGCCTTGCTGGCTGATCAGGGTATCCAGCTGGTCAATGTTCAGGTGGCGTCGGATTCCCTGCACCAGCATGCGCAGGAGCAGTCGCGCCAGCAGCAGGCTTCCTCTTTCCAGAGTGCGGGGCAAGGGGGGCAAAATGGCCGTGCCTTTGACGGGGAATCGGCTGCGCCCTACTGGCGCACGGAGACGACGGTGCCGGTAGCACGTTCGGGCGTAAGCTTGTACGTATGATTGCGGTGTTGTATTCCAAGTAATATCTCAACACAGCTCGCTTATCTCTTGTTTTTAGGGCGTTTTTGTTTTATAACCCGATGAGGCGCTTTGGCTTTGCCGTAAGCGCCGCTTTCTGCTGTTCGGGCAGGGGGCTATAAAACAGTTTCAACGAGAGGTGAGTCATGTCCGAAGCCAAAGCCGATGCCGCTCCCAAATCCAAGAAAAAATTGATGATGTTCATCATCATCGGTGTGGTGGTTCTGGTCTTGCTGGTCGGCGGTGGACTGGCGGCCTTTCTGATGCTTAAATCGGGCAATTCCGAAGACGATGGCGGGCAAGCAACCAAGACGGAAGCCAAGAAAGACGCCAAGAAAAAGAAAGACGAAAAGAAGGCCGCGCCCGTTTTCGAGAAGCTGGCCCAGTTTACGGTTAACCTCAATGCGCCCGAAACCAACGAAGTCTTGCAAACCGATATTTCGGTCGAGCTGTCGAACGTCAAGGAAAAGGATTTGCTCAAGCAGTACATGCCCAAGATCCAGAGTGAAGTGAACAAGCTGCTGCGTTCCAAGAAGCCCGAGGAAGTGAAAACCGCGGCAGGAACAGACAAGCTCGGCGCGGAGATTCGCGAGCTCATCAACAAGATTCTCAAGATAGAAGGCGAGGGTGAGGGCGTGCTCTCGGTGCAGTTCACTACATTTATCGTGCGTTGAGCCGATAGAAAGTAAACCGGGTTTGTCGCTGAAGAATCATGGCAGACGATATTCTTTCCCAAGAAGAGGTCGATGCGCTGCTGCGCGGTGTGACCGGCGAGGAGGATTCTTCTGAAGAGGAAGCCGAGGGTTCGGCTGTCCGCTCGTATGACATCGGCCGCCAGGAACGCATCGTTCGTGGCCGGATGCCGACGCTTGAAATCATCAACGAGCGTTTCGCCCGCAACCTGCGCATTGCCCTCTTCAATTTCATGCGCCGCAACGCCGAAATATCGGTGGGGCCGGTCAAGGTTCAGAAATACGGTGATTTCATCCGCAATCTGGTGGTGCCGACCAACCTCAACCTGATCCACATGAAGCCGCTGCGCGGCACCGGCTTGTTCATCTTCGATCCGGATTTCGTATTCCTGGTGGTCGACAATCTCTTCGGTTCCGATGGGCGCTACCATGTACGAGTCGAAGGCCGTGACTTTACCCCGACCGAGCAGCGCATCATCCAGCGTTTGCTGGACGTGGTGTTCGAGGAATACCAGAAAGCCTGGAAACCGGTGTTCGAGTGCGAGTTCGCCTACGTGCGCTCGGAAATGAATACCCAGTTTGCCAACATCGCTACTCCGACCGAAGTCGTTGTTTCTTATACCTTCAAGATCGAACTGGGTGCCGGTGGCGGTGATTTCCATGTCTGCCTGCCGTATTCGATGATCGAGCCGATTCGCGACATGCTCTACAGCTCCATGCAGGCCGACCGGATGGAATCGGATACCCGCTGGCTGAAGTTGCTGCGTCGCCAGGTCCAGCAGGCGGAGGTCGATCTCGTTGCGCAGCTGGGTAATGCCAAGGTCACACTTGGCGATATCGTGAACCTGAAAGTGGGAGATGTGATCTCTCTGGATATTCCCGAGGCGGTCGTGGCCGAGGTGGACGGAGTTCCAGTGCTTGAATGCAAATATGGTATTCTTAACGGTCAGTACGCCTTGAAGGTGAACAAGATACTCAGCACGCCGGAAATGATGGCCGGTTTGCCGGAAGATGATGGCCAGGGGGAGCCGAATGGCTGACGACGAGAATACATCCGCAGACGATTCCAGCATCATGGATGACTGGGCGGCCGCGCTTGCCGAACAGGAAACTGTAGAAACGGCAGAGAGTGCGCCTTCGCCCAGCGTTCAGGCAGCCAATATCTTTGAAAGTTTCGATACCCATACGATAGGGGGCGGCGGTTCTGCGCCCAGCAATATCGACATGGTGCTCGATATCCCGGTTATGCTGACTGTGGAACTGGGTCGTACCAAGATCGCCATTCGCAGCCTGCTGCAGCTGGCGCAAGGCTCCGTCGTGGAGCTTGACGGCCTGGCGGGCGAGCCCATGGATGTGCTTGTCAACGGTTGCCTGATCGCCCAAGGTGAAGTCGTGGTCGTGAACGACAAATTCGGGATTCGCCTGACCGACATCATCACCCCGGCGGAACGTATCCGCCGTCTGCACAAGTAATCGACAATGCAACTCCGGTGTCTGTTTGCGGCGTTGCCAGCCGGCTTGCCTTGCATCGCCCGCGCAACGGCCTCTGCGCCGGCTGCGGAGCCGTCACTAGCCGGGAACATGCTGCAGGTTTTTCTGGTGCTGGTTTTCGTTCTGGGTTTGATTGTGGCTGCTGCCTGGCTGATGCGGCGCTTCTCCCTTCTTCCCTCTGCGGCTGGCGGGCAGCTGCGGGTCGTGTCAGGGGTGATGGTGGGGCAGCGCGAGCGCGTGGTGATTGTCGAGGTGCGCGATCAATGGCTGGTTTTGGGTGTGACCGCCCAGAACGTCAATCTGCTTTCCAGTATGCCCAAGCCCGAAGATGCGGCTGTCTCTGCGCCCGGTACACCACCATTCGCCGAATGGCTGGGCCGGGCTCTGCAAAAACGGATCGGCGGCGCATCCGGCAATGCGCCGGGAAAAACATGAAACGCTTCGCCCCCTTCATTTTGCTCGGCTTGTTGATTGCCCCTGTCTGGGCAGCTGACCCGGGAATTCCGCTGCTGAACGCCTCGTCTTCCGGCGGAGGCACGACTTACACCCTGCCGGTCCAGACGCTGCTGTTCATGACGGCGCTGTCGTTCCTGCCGGCCATCCTGTTGATGATGACGGCGTTCACGCGCATCGTGATCGTGCTGTCGCTCTTGCGCCAAGCGCTGGGAACCATGCAGTCCCCGCCCAACCAGGTGGTTGTCGGTCTGTCGCTGTTCCTGACTTTCTTCGTGATGGCGCCGGTGTTCGACAAGGTCTATCAGCAAGCCTACCAGCCTTATTCGGCGCAGAAGATCGGTTTCAACGAGGCGTTGGCCAAGGGGTCGGTGCCGTTGAAGGAGTTCATGCTCAAGCAGACCCGGCAGAAGGATCTGGCTTTCTTTATCGAGGTTTCCGGTGCGCAGAAGCCCAATGGGCCGGAGGATGTGCCGTTGCGCGTGCTGGTGCCGGCCTATGTGACCAGCGAACTCAAGACGGCATTCCAGATCGGCTTTCTGGTGATGATCCCGTTTCTGATTATCGATGTCGTGGTGGCCAGTGTGTTGATGGGGATGGGGATGATGATGGTTTCGCCCATGATCATTTCCTTGCCGTTCAAGCTGATGCTCTTTGTTCTGGTCGATGGCTGGACGCTGTTGATGGGCTCTCTCGTGCAGAGCTTCCTGCTGTGAGGAGGGCGGAATGACGCCGGAGTCCGTAATCAGCCTTCTGCAGCGTGCGATGGAGGTTATGGTTTTGCTGGGCGGCCCCTTGCTGCTGGCGACGCTCGTGGTGGGGCTGGTGGTCAGTGTGTTCCAGGCGGCTACCCAGATCAACGAAGCTACGCTGTCCTTCATCCCCAAGATGCTGGTGGCGTTTCTGGTCTTCGTTCTGGCCGGACCGTGGATGCTGCAGGTGATTACGGATTACACCGTGCGCCTTTACCAGAGCATTCCGCAGATGGTCGGCTGAATCTGCCATGCTCTCCTTTACCCAGGGGCAGGTGGATGCGTGGCTGGCGCTGTTCTGGTGGCCGTACTTGCGCATCTTCGGGCTGATGATCGTTGATCCGTTCTTTTCCAGTCGCTCGATTCCGGTACGGGTTCGCGTCGGACTTTCGATCCTCCTGGTGTTGCTGGTGGCGCCGAACCTCCAGCCTTTGCCGCATATCCCCGTCGTGTCCCCGCAAGGCATCCTGATTGCCCTGAAAGAGCTGCTGATCGGCGCCTCGCTGGGTTTTACCGTGCGCCTGATTTTTACCGGAATGGAAATGGCCGGGCATTTAAGCGGTTTGCAAATGGGGCTGGGTTTTGCCACTTTTTACGACCCGCAGCATGCGACCAGTACACCCGTCGTGGCGCAATTGCTGAGCCTTTTCATGTTGCTGGTTTTTCTGGCCTTTGATGGTCATCTCGTGGTGCTGCGTGCGTTGCTCGAGAGTTATGCTCAATTGCCGATCGGCCCGGCGCCGCCGGGCGCGGGCGGACTCAAGCTGATGGCGGATTTTGGCGCTTTCGTTTTTCGCTCGGGCGTGATGCTGTCCCTGCCGGTGCTGGCTGCGCTGCTGGTGACCAATCTCGCGATCGGGGTGATGACGCGCGCCGCGCCGCAGTTGAACGTGTTTGCCATCGGCTTCCCTCTCACGCTGGCCATCGGGGCTGGGGCGCTCTATCTTTCGCTGCCTTACCTCGTTCCGTACATCAACGGTTTCCTGGGCGAAATAACCCGTCATTTCCTGAAACTGTTGAGGGCGTTCGGAGGGTGACTTTGGGTGGATTGCGCTCCATCCCGCCTGTAATAATTCCCGATTACTTTAATCGGTTATTGGCTGCGTTATAATCCCGGAAAATACTCAGGAGAGACCCCATGTCCGCAGCGATTGCCGACGTGCAGAATTCACCGGATAACCGCAACATCGCCATCAACAAGGTGGGCATCAAGTCGATCCGCCACCCGGTGCGCGTATCCGACCGAGCCGACGGTGAGCAGTACACCGTGGCCGTTTTCGATATGTACGTATTCCTGCCCCAGCATTTCAAGGGTACGCATATGTCGCGCTTTGTCGAGATTCTCAATAGCCATGAAAAGGCGATCTCGGTCGATTCGTTCGAAACCATCCTGCGCCAGATGTGCGAACGCCTGGAGGCGGAATCCGGCTACCTGGAAATGCGTTTCCCCTTCTTCATCAACAAGCGCGCGCCGGTTTCCGAAGTGCAAAGCCTTATGGATTACGAGGTGACGCTGGTTGGCGAAATCAAGAAAGGCCAGTTCGAGATGCGCCTCAAGGTGCAGGTGCCGGTCACCAGCCTGTGCCCGTGCTCCAAGAAAATCTCCGAATACGGGGCGCACAACCAGCGCTCGCACGTCACGGTGACCGCCACGCTGGCCGAACACGTCTGGATCGAGGAGATTGTCGAACTGGTGGAAAAGGAAGCCTCGTGCGAGCTCTTCGGCCTGCTCAAGCGCCCCGACGAGAAATACGTGACCGAGCGTGCCTACGACAATCCCAAGTTCGTCGAGGACATGGTGCGCGACGTGGCTTCGCGTCTCAATGCCGACAGCCGCATTGCCGCCTATGTGGTCGAATCGGAAAACTTCGAGTCGATCCACAATCATTCGGCTTATGCGCTGATTGAGCAGGACAAGCGTGTGAATAATTGCTGCGAAGGCGCATAACTGCTGCGTAGCAGTGGATTCAAAAAGGCCGGCGCAAGCCGGCTTTCTCATTTCTGCCTGATCAGGCAGTCTGTCCATTGCGACGGTAAGGCCGCAGGACGGAATTCATCCCGTCGAGCGATTTTCTGGCCGGGATGATGACGGGTTCTCAAGCCAGATCAGGCTGGCCATCCGTCCCGTCTGCCCGTCGCGACGGTAGGAGAAGAAACGCGCCGGCTCGCTGAAGGTGCAGTATTCACCACCGTAGATGCGGGTAACGCCGCAGGCTTCGAGCCGCTGCCGGGCCAGTTGGTAGAGATCGGCCAGCCACTTGCCTTCCGCGGCTCCGGGTCGGAAGGCGTCGGCGGCGTGTGCATCGCGTGCCACAAAGGCGGCGCGAACTTCATTTCCCACCTCGAAGGCTTGCGGGCCGATGGCCGGGCCAAGCCATGCCAGAATGCGTTCTGGCGCAACCGTCATCGCCGCAACGGTAGCCTCCAGCACCCCGTTGCACAGCCCGCGCCAGCCCGCGTGCGCGGCGCCTGCGACGGTTCCGGTTTCGTCGCAGAACAGTACCGGCAGGCAATCGGCAGTCATGACCGCGCAGACTGCGCCGGGAGCATGGGCAACGGCTGCATCGGCATCGCTGCCGGCCGGAGTCTGGCTCGCATCAGCGACAACGGTGCCGTGCACCTGGTTCAGCCACAGCGGTTCGGTGGGGAGATGCCGGCGCAGGCTTGCGCGGTTGCGGGCCACGGTTTGCGCGTCGTCGCCGACATGGGTGCCAAGGTTCAGCGAATCGAACGGCGCGCCACTGAAGCCACTCCGGCGGGTGGTGGCGAGCGCTTTGACGTTGGGCGGTGCAGGCCAGTCCGGAATGATGAATTCCGGCTCATTCCTTGACATAGAAGATCTCGCAATTGTCGTCTTCGTCGCCCCAATCGTCATCGTCCCAGTCTTCCTCTTCTTCGGCCATGCCGGCGTCGGCGCGCAGGGCATAGAGCAGGGCGGTCATGTCTTCCGGGACCGGCGCTTTCCAGGTCATGGTCTTGCCGTTTTCCGGGTGGACGAGCGAGAGCTTGCGCGCATGCAGCGCCTGACGGTTGAAGTCTTCCAGTGCCAGCGTCATTTCTTGCGAAGCCAGGCGCGGTTTGCCGCCATAGACCGGATCGGCCGCGAGCGGGTGGCCGATGTGCGCCATGTGCACGCGGATCTGGTGGGTGCGCCCTGTTTCCAGCCGGCATTCGACGAGTGTATGCGCGGCGAATTGCTCGATGGCGCGCCAGTGCGTGATCGCAGGTTTGCCGGTATGCACCACGGCCATCTTGATGCGTTCGCGCGGGTGGCGGCCGATGGGGGCGTCCACGGTGCCGTCACCGGCCAGTTTGCCCTGGACGATGGCCAGATAGTGGCGCTTGACCGTGCGGGCCTGCAGTTGCTGGACCAGGTTGTTCTGCGCGGTCAGCGTGCGTGCGACGACCATCAGCCCACTGGTGTCCTTGTCCAGCCGGTGCACAATACCGGCGCGCGGAACGGTTTTGAGTTCGGGGAATGCGAAAAGCAGACCGTTGAGCACGGTGCCGGACCAATTGCCGCTGCCGGGGTGTACGACCAGGCCAGCCGGTTTGTCGATGACGAGGATCGATTCGTCTTCGTAGACAACGTCGAGCGGAATGTCTTCGGCCTGGAACGAGGTTTCTTCCGGATTGGCCTGGATGTGCACGCAAAGATGCTCGCCGCCCCAGAGCTTCAGCTTGGGGACTGACTCCTTGCCGTCGACCGTGACCAGCCCGTCCTTGATCCAGTTGCTGATCCGGCTGCGAGAATACTCCGGCATCAGACTGGCCAGCGCGGCATCCAGCCGCTCGCCGGCGAGCTCCCGAGGAACGGTTAGAACACGCTCCTCCGTGAAGTCGCTATAATCGTCGGGTTCAATAGTGGAATTCATCATGAACCAGATTCTAACCCGAATCCTTGCCGTTGCCTGTGCCGGTATTTTGATTGCCGGCTGTTCCTCCACGCCGGACGACAACGATCTGGCCAAAGGCTGGAGCGCGGACAAGATTTACTCCGAAGCCAAGAGCGAGCAATCCAGCAACAACTTCGACCGTTCGACCAAGCTTTTCGAAAAGCTGGAGGCGCGCTTCCCGTATGGGCGCTATGCCCAGCAGGCGCAGCTGGAGATTGCCTATAACCATTACAAGGACAAAGAGCCCGCGCTGGCGCTGGCGGCAATCGACCGCTTCGTGAAGCAGTATCCGACGCACCCGAACATGGACTACGCCTACTACTTCAAGGGGTTGGTTTCCTTCAATGAAGTGCAGGGCTTCATGTCGAAAGTCTCGCAACAGGATATGTCCGAGCGCGATCCGAAGAGCGCACGGGAATCCTTCGACGCTTTCCGCGAGCTCGTGAACCGCTATCCGGACAGCAAGTACGTGCAGGATGCCCGTTTGCGGATGAACTACCTGATTGGTGCGATTGCCTCGCACGAACTGCATGTGGCGCGCTATTACTACAAGCGAGGCGCGTTCCTGGCTGCAGCCAACCGCGCCAAGTTGTTGATTGAGCAGTACGGTAACACCAGACAGGTCGAAGGCGCGCTCGGGCTCATGGTGCTTTCCTACGACAAGCTGGGCATGAAGGATCTGCGTGACGATGCCAAGCGCGTATTGCAGAAAAATTATCCCGACAGCAAGGCTATGCAGGAAAACTTCCTGAGCGACCCGTGGTGGTGGTCGCCGCTCTGATTCAAAAAGTTTGAGTGGGGTGTTGACAGGTCTGAAGGGGTGCTGCATAATTCGAATCTCTTCGGGGGTATAGCTCAGTTGGGAGAGCGCTTGCATGGCATGCAAGAGGTCATCGGTTCGATCCCGTTTACCTCCACCAAGACATAAAATGAAGGCCGCATGAATGTGCGGCATTCGTTTGTAAAAAGTTGAAGTCCCTATAGTTTAGCGGTTAGAACACTGCCCTTTCACGGCGGCGGCCGGGGTTCGATTCCCCGTGGGGACGCCACTTTTATATAACCCGCAGAACGAATCACTGCTCCCAGTGTGGTTCTGCCGGTAATTAAAAACTGCTTCTTACCTTTAGCACTCGCGAGCGGTGTTGCAACCAACGGTTCAGCAAGCAGTTCTCTCAGTAGTTTTCGCGTTTCCTCTAGATTCCCTGATAGTAACTCACCCAACTTGGGTTGAATTTCGTCCAGCCAGTCGCTCAGCACCTGTTCGTCAAACTGGTGGCGCTGACGCATGACCATTTCTTCTTGCTTCAACCCAATTTGAAGCCCCTCGCGTAACTGCTCCCGCTGGCGAATTTCATCCAGAACGCTTTTGGGGGCTGATCCCTCGGCAAGATAACCCAGCAAGTTTTTCAGTTCCCGCTCAATCTTGCTTAGCGTCGCTTTCATTTGTTCTGTGCGCTGCGTGCTGTCCGATTCATTACCATGCTGCGTCATGAAGTCCTTGGCTTGCGCCACCATCAGATCGCGGGTTTCTGGTGTCAGCAGGATTTTCTTCACTTGATCCAAGACCTGCGTATCCAGAACCAGCATATTGATCCGGAAACTGTTCTTGCAGGCACTATTGCCCCGATTGCGATGGGTGCTGCACCCGTAGTACAAGTATTTACGAGGATCGTTTTCAGGATTTTTGGGCGGTTTTCCACCCAGCATCACAATGTTCCCGCCACAGAGCGCGCAACGCATCATCCCCGTCAGCAGGTATTTACTCGATTTACCTGTGTCGATGGCCGCGGGCTTGGACAACAAGCCTGGCAAGGCCCAATCGGAAGAGGGCGTGCCAGATACGGTGAAGGCACTCGGCGGGGGCGCGGCTTTAACCTGCCGGTTGTAATTCTCCCGGTGCGCCTGAACGCGTAATTGCACCTTATCCCAGAGCGCTTGTTCAATCAGGCGTAAATGAGGGAATTCATACCGGGCAAATTCATCCTGTTTCACCCGCTTGTTCTTGCGCCCCCGTTGTCGGGTTTTACGATACTCCCCATAACTGATCACCCCGATATAACGCTCCCGACACAGCATCGGCTGAATACAACTGGAGGACCAGCTCCCCGACCCTCGGTTGCCTGCACTGGGCGAAGGGGGGGTAACACCGTTCAAGTACTTGCAATTCAACGCCAGATAGCGTGGCGAATTCTCGCCATTCAACACCCGAGCAATATCGCGGTAGCCCAAGCCATCGGCGTACATCGTAAAAATCGCTCTGACCACCCCAGCTTCTGCTTCCAGTGGCCGCTGCTCAGTATGGCTGCGCACCTGATGCCCATGCGCATCCGTCGTAAAAACCGGCACATTCTCATAACCGTATACGCGCCCACCCGTGACATGCCCCAGACTGGCCTTGCGCGCCAGGGTATCCCGACTGCGCACAGAGGCACTGATTCGCTCCATCTCTCCGGCATAAGAACGCAGATTGATCATCAGGCGCGCCTCCGGCGAATCAGCCAGTTCACGTTGCCCTGTCTGGTAGTACCAAACCTGAATATGGTGCTGGTTGATGATGTCATCGAGCAAAAGTACATTCAGTTGCGAGTCGCGCCCCAGCCGATCCAGATCCGCCGTGATCAAAACATCATAGCGAGACAGATTCGCGTGTAGCCTGTTTAATCCCTCTCGCAATAAATACTCAGCGCCGGAGATGCCATCGTCCACATAGATGTCGGCATCTTCGATCTGCCAGCCGCGGCTTTGCGCAAATTCCCGACAGCGAATCATCTGGCGATGGATCGATTTGTTATCGTCCACGCGACTATCCTCGGTGCTTTTACGACAATAGGCGGCGACTCTCATGGAGCATCCTCCGGGAAAGGGAGTGCATTTGCATCCAGCGCATTTGATGTGTTTGCGTCCAACGCATTTGATGTGATCGACGGTTGCTGCTGATCTTGTCGATAAGCCGTGGCCAGCCATTGCCCGCATTGCCGAATCGCCGGGTGATCCTGGCTGGGTAACGATGGGGACACTGCCGGTGGCACGGGAATTTGCCAGAGGTTGATTTCAATGATCGCCATGGAAAAACTCCTTTGTATTGAAGTGCATAGCAAATCACATTCCCCACGAAACACTCAAACTTTAGGCCGCTTTTTTGTGAAAACCACGGGCCCATGCACTATTTAAGTCACAACCCAGCTTAAAGTTTGCCGCCAGTATCAACGGTGTGATTTCATATCAGCGCGGCCGCGGATCAGCGCTTACACAAACCCCATCCGCCGCGCATTATTCGCCGCCTGCGGTTCCGGCGGCTCCGGCAACAAATTCCCCGCACAGGCTTGCAAGGCCTGCGGCGAATCGAACTTGCCCAACGCCGCATCGAATCCTTGTTCCAAGCGCAAGCGCAGTTCACGAATACTGCCGCAGTTGGCCAACAAGGCCTCCATCACTTCAAGAGGTAATTCCTCGGCAAACAATTGCGCACGTCCATCGCGCAAGCGCAGCGCTTGATAGAGCTTCTGCACAATCACGGGCCATTCCCGCGCCTTCGGTGCGTGAACCGGGCAGATCTGGAATCGACTTAGCAGCGGTGCCGGCAAATAGTCTGTCTGATTGGCCGTAGCGAGGAAGGAGCAGTAACTCAAATCAATCGGTACATCGACGAACTTGTCTTCAAAACGACAGGCATTCTCCGGCTCCAGCAGCATCAGGATGATGTCGAGTGTCCAGCCATGCTGACCGAGACCGCTCTTGTCGACCTCCTCCAACAAGATCAACGGATTCGCCACCTCACAGCGCGCCATAAACAAGGCCAGTTTCCCCGGCGAGGCCGAGCCCCAATGTCGGCTGGTCCCGATCAAGGACAGATTGTCCGCGTTGCCGCCCAACTGGATTTCCAGTGTCGGCACTCCGAAGACCTCGGCCACCTGATGCAACAGATGGCTTTTGCCATTCCCCGGCGGCCCCGCCAACAGGGTAGGGGAGAGCTTCAAAGGTTGTTGTGTCGCAACCTGCAACTTCACCCGGTTCAGAACCTGATCCATCCACATTTTTTGATGGGGCAACTGCTCATGCAATGCCAACAACTGCTGCCAATGTTTCGCCTGCGGGATCAGCAATGTCTTGGGCTGGGCCAATGCCTTCAACTGCTCAACCAGCGCAAGGCGATCCTTGCCGTTCTCCGATTGCAGTCGTTGCAGCAACGCCCCAGGATCGGCCAACACCACCGAATGCGGACTTTCTGGCACGGCCTTCGACATTGGCACCGGCTGATCCATCAGACGCCGGGCGCGCCACAGACAGGAAGCCGATGCCCTACGGGGCAGCATCTGCAGCAGCGCACGCGGATGAGCTTGCAGTAACTGTGTGACATCGACATTCATAACCCGCCCTCCAGCAACACCCCCATGCTCAACAACCAGAACTCGCAGATCTGCCGCGCCGCCTTCAACAAGGACTGGCGCGCCCAAGTCCGGGAAGTCCCTGGCGAGAATTCCAGCGTGGTACTCAAAGTCACCAGCAGTGCCGACTCTTCACTGACGACCGCCGCACACAAGCCTGCGCGTTGATTCCAGTCATTCACCGCGCCCATCAACACCGCCACCCGCTCAGGCTCGAATCGCCGCTCACTGCGACTCACCAACAGCAACTGACCGAAACGATCGACCGAACATTCCAACTCGAAACGGATCCCTCTCGGTGGTCGCCAGGTCATCACGCACTGCAACCGATCCTCTTCTGTCCGCAGTACTGTCATATGCTGTGCCTGCCACCAGTGACACAGAGTTTCCAAGACCCACTCGCGCACGCTCTCCGGCTCAGACCAGATCATCCCCCCGTCCGCCAGCCATGCCGTCTGCTCCACCATCGCCAAGCCCGGCAAATGCTGCAGATCGCCGCCACTCAGTGCCTCGCTCAGCAACACATGCAAAACCGGTAAAACCTGCTCGCGCGGCAACGACTGCAATTCCTCGAACACCTGCGTGCTCAATGCCACCTCTTCGCCAAAAGCCTGCCTGCTCCATTGCTGCCAGAGATGGCGGATCAGGAAAGGACGGAAGGGCTCAGCGAACAGATCGATTTTTAAACACCGGCTGGCCGGCACCCCTGACAAAGGCTCCGCGGATTCCGAACACCATAGGCCGATACACCGTACCGCAGCCCCGTGGCGCGCCACCCAAGCCTCCGCCTCCAAGCGCTCTGGGGGCAACAAGACCAACTGCACATCCGACGCAGCGCTGGAATCACGCTTGCGGGGGCGACGGGAAGACGCCGAACTCAACTGACACCCCCCCGCCCAAGCCAAGGCTTCAAAGTCCGCAGACTCATATACCGCCTGCGGCGCGCAGATCTGAATCAACGCCGCGCCTTTTTGCCCATGGGCCTGCAAACACCGCTCGGCTCGCAGCCAGCTCAGCAGCAAGGCAAACCCGGGAGGATGGGCTGCCTCGCTGATCACGTCTTCTTCATCTTCCTCCGGCACCTCATCCCAGTCCGGATCGGGTTCTTCTCCGTCCGTGATTTGCCCGGCAATGGTGTTTAATGCGTCTTCATGCAGCGAGTTGCTCATGATGGGATTCCTTGATTGATTTGAATGTGAATGGCAGGCCCTTGTAACGCCGATCTGCAAACCGCTTCTGCGGTGGTAATTGCTCAATATGGATCGTTGTCGGGCACATCCGATTGCCATAGACATGTGTTTGAAGCCAGCTCAACTCCATTTCCAGATGGTCGCGCGGCAAAGTTTTATAACGGCAGCGGCTGTTTGGTCCCCAGGCGTATTCACGGTCGAAGAGCTGGGGATTTTTTCCATAGGCGTGTTCTGCCCATATCCGAACCTTTTCAGTGACGGCTTGGTTGAGAATCGCCTTTAGTACTGTGTATCGCTGCTTTTTAAGTTGCTTGGAGAGAATCTCCAGCAGGGCATTGCAATCCTCTTCCGCGCAGTGTGCGTCGTAGAAAAAGCCGTAATGCATTGCCAAGTGTTCAAGCTTGCCGCTACGGATGCCGGTTCTGAGCCAATCGACATCATGCAACGAGCACCCCCAGGCCAGTTCACTGAAAAATCCAAAGCGTTTCTCGACAAAAGGGCGGTCAAAACTGGCGTTGTGCGAAATTACGATGGAGACGCCCTCCAGCATCTGACGTATGCGATTTTCATCAAAATAAACGTGGTACATCCCATCAGGTCGTGGCCCAGGAATGTCGGCTGGCGGTGGAAGCGGGGCTTGGGGATTTTCATAGCCGCAATAGCGATCCAGGACGCGGATGACCTTTCCCTCTGCCGTGTATTCGAACAGAATCATTGCCAATTGATGGATGCGGTGGTGTTGATGGCGTTTGCCCGTAGTTTCAATGTCAAGGGCGATGCCTCGATAGCATGGTTCGTTGGCCGAGGTGGCAAACTGGTCGTGTGGTTTCAAGCGGCGCAGAACTTTAAAGTCTTCAGGAAGACCTTCAAGTAGAAGTAGGGCTTGATTGACGTGTGGGTTGAGGGTGTGTGTCATGATTGGCTCCTTTGTGATGTTTGCGTATTGCAGTATGTACAACATGCAATGAAGAGTCAAGCATATTGTGCAACATGCGCACGATTTTTTTGTAGAATGGCTACTTATCGACGAGGAGCCTGGTATGGCATTGAGTAAAACGCAGCAGGCGCTCGCCTATCTGCAGGAAGGAATGACGCCCAAGGAAGCCGCCCAGAAGGCTGGAGTAGCAGAGAGCACACTGCGTGTGGCAATGGGGAAACGTTCAGGAAAGACTATTTGCCCGTGTTGTGGCCAAATTGTTCGAGAGGGATTTGAAATAAATTTGGATTTGGCGAAAACAACAGAGCGATAAGCGGTGTGACTGTTTTTCGGCCTTATGTGGAGCTCAACATAAGGCCGATTATGTAGATCTCGTGATTATGTTGAGCTTCTGAACCATCCCGTTTCGTATGCATGTTTACGAAGGGCCTGCGGGCAATTGGGAGTAGTGTGCGCTCAACATAATTTTCGAGGCAGCGCAGCCACCAGTCACTGCAACCTCTGCCACAAAATATCTATCCGGGCGAACTCCACGCCCAGTAGGCACCGAAAACACATGGGGAATGTACATGCCCACGATTGGGTGGTGTATGCCAAGCAACCGTTGGGTGGTCCGGCGCAGGTGCTGGAGTATCTGGCGCGCTATACCCATCGGGTGTCTTCGCAAGAACAAGGAAATGGTGGACCTTACCAGGCACGCGTTCGCCCGAACACCGGCGAATCGGTGCAAACAGGGCACAAAAACCACTTGGCACAGCAGCCATTGGTCAAAGCGAGATCCCGAAAACCCGGTCAACACCGGGCAATGCGATCAAACCGTGCGAAAAATCCATTGACGGCCCATACAGCCCGCTTACAATCCCCATAGTCACTGCCCGTGGGGCGGTTCAGTCCAACAAGGTTTATCCGCCGCCATGATGCAGCCTTCTCATCAACCGTTCCCGCTACGGCGGATAAACGCTATTCGTTAGGCTCTTCACATATTGGATCGGCCATGGACTTCGATAAAATATTCAACTACATCTTCTTGGTAATTTACGTTGGTGGCTTATCGGTTTTCTTTGTCGTGATGGCAAAACTTGTCATCGATAAACGTAAGGCAAGGCACGAGCTTAAGCAAAACCTATTGGAGAAATTTAAGGCCGCTATTCCATTGTCGATTAACGATGTCATCAACATGGCAAAGGGTGCCGACCTAGCTAGACCGAGTGTTGGAAAATGCTTGAATCAACTTCTTAGCGCCACTAACGACCCAGTCACATTTGGAGAATTGCAGCGCCTTACCGCTGAGCTTGAAAAAGAAGAGCCGTTTGATGATCTTCCTGAGGAAGTAAAACCATCTTTAGTGCGGCTTACAGAGTTGTGCGATGCAAGCTCCGTAAAGAGCGACAAATATCTTCTCAGTCCGGTGCAGAAAACATTGGGCACCTATGTCGAACTGAAGGCCGAAGTTGAAAAGAATCGAACAAAGGCGAAATGGCTCAACATTGCCGGCATTGTCAGCTTAATAGTGGGAACGTGGAGCTTTTACTTAACCTGGAAGAGCCCAGACGTAAAGGACATCGAGGCTGCAGTAAAGCGAGCTGTGTCATCTCCATCCCAAGAGCCTAACCCGGCGGTGCAGGGGACGCTGCGCGATAAAGCCGCGCAGCGCCCCTGACCTTGAACGTTGAGCGTCCGCATTCTCAAGTCAGCTATTTCCGCTTTGGGCACGAAGCGGTCTTTTCTGGCCGTCTTCGCCGCCGACCGCTTAGGCCGATGATGAGTCTGCCAGCACAGAAAACTCACCGTGGTTTGCAGCACCGATCCTCAGGTGCGTATTCCGGTTAAAACCAACCAAACATTCCAGTTCAAAAGCTACCGAGCGTTCTCATTCAATGACGGTCGGAGGTTCCGATCCAAATTAGGCCATGGATTCCGGTTGGATCGGCGGGGCACATTGACTGCGAAACGAGTCTGGGCTTGGGGTTGTTCTGATCTTTTTAAACAGATTTGAGTCCGAACAGGGTCTGGCCCCGTACTGCGCTGCGGAATGAATCAGAGGACAGCGGAGCGCGGCCGTTACTAAAGATGACATTAGCTAATTAGACTCATTTACATGGTACGCAGCGCTGATTTCACGTTTTATCTGGATTCTGAGCCCATTCGGGCTGAAGTCATTCAGCGGCTTTCCGTTGATGAAGAACGAAGGTGTCTTGTTGATCTTTAATATTGCCAGATCCGTGGCGTCCTGTTTCAGTATTGCAGCGATCCGCGGATCGTTCATGTCCTGCTTGGCTTTGGGAATGTCCAGCCCGGTTCCCCCGAGAAAACTCCAGACCAACAAGGGGTCCGTGCGACCGTGAGTGGCCCATGTTTGTTGGTTGGCCAAAATGGCTTCGAGCGCTTTCCAGTACATGTCCTGCCCCTGCATACGGGCGGCTTCAAGTACCTTGACAACATAATCGGACCCGTCATGGAAGGTGGCATAGCGCAACGTCAGACGAACCTTGCCATCGTTGGTGTGTATAAGCGATTTGACATACGGATACATCATTCGGCAGGCTTCGCAGGCCGGATCGAAGAACTCCACGATCTGTACTTTGGCAGATTCCGCGCCCAAAGAAGGGGATGAGGAACGATTGAGCGCCGATTCTTCCGCGCTGACCAACCAGCCGATTTCCTGTGTTTGCTGCGTCTTGAAATAGTAGGCGCCGCCAGCGAAGGCCAACACCAAAACGAGAGCCGATGCAATGACAATGTATGGTCTTTTCATGACTTGACGCCTTTTCGCACGGCCAGGAGCAGTGCAATGATGAGGGTGAATGCGAGAAGCGAGAGCAGGGGGATCGTGACGAAACCGAAAAGCTCCAGCTTCGCATCGGTGCATGATACTCCCTGCGTGCAGGGTTGCAGTTGCGTCGGGATGACACCCAAGTAGAGCAGGCAGTGGTACAGCGCGAAAGCCCAACCGGTTATTGCAATCGGCAAGGCATAGCGAACGCTGCGGGCATCGAAAGGGAATAGCCCGACGGTAAAAATGAACAACAGCGGATACATGAAGATGCGTTGATACCAGCATAAAACGCAAGGTGTCCGGCCCATCACTTCACTGAAAAACAAGCTCCCCAGCGTGGAGATACAGGCAATGAGCCAGCAGAGAAAAAGCATGTTCCAGTGCGCAGGTTTGTAATATCCAGGGCTCATGGCTTCTCCAGTTTGCTGAGCATGGCAAATTCCGCAGTGGCTTCACGCGACAACGTGTCCATGAGGCGTTTGGTATTGGCGGACAGCGGTAATCCCCGGCCATATCCAAGCAATTCAATAAGCCTGGCGTGATTGCGAAGCATGGCACGCTGGTAACTGACATTGTCTTTGGGGGGGATGGCGAGTGTCTTTACGGTTTTGGGCTGGATGCCGCCCAACTTGTTCAGTTGATCGATGGGTTTGCGGCGTGTAGCGATTTCCCGGCGGGCAAAACGCTGCAGACGGGGTTCTGTTCCGCGATATTGTTCCGAGGTGGCGATGGCATGCTGTAGCGTGACGGAAACTGCCTGGATAAGATCGCTTTCCGTTTTGAGCGTAACCGGTTGATCCAGGACATTGCCTTTGGCTGCTGCGCTCGTCAGCAGGCCTGCCAGCAAGGCAAAACGAAACAAGCTCATATTCATGAATTTGAGCCTCCATTTTGATCGCCCGTGAGCGGGCGTCGTGGCATTTTGTCGACACCCCGTCGAGATGATCCTTCTTGACTCGCCAAGCTGGCCAAAAACAGGAGCCCCGCGCCGCCGATAACAAAGACATCAGCCAAATTGAATGCCGGCCAGTGCCAGCCCGACCAATGGAAGTCCAGATAATCCACAACCGCACCGATGCGCAGGCGATCAATGACGTTGCCCAGCGCGCCACCAATCAGACTGATGTAGGCGGCTGTTTCGAGTCGATTGCGTACTCCTCGCCACAAGGTGAACGCCAAGAGCACGCTGACCGCCAAGCCCAGTCCAATAAAGAAATAACGTTGCCATCCGCCAGCATCGGCCAGAAACGAGAAGGCTGCGCCTGGATTCAGAACATAAGCCAGATTGAAAAAGGAAGTGATTTTGATGCTGGCGTTCAAAGATATCAGCACTTGAATCACATATTTGATGGCTTGATCCAGACCGACCAGCGTCAAGGCAAGCAGGAGCCAGATACCCACAAGAGGTCTTGAAGAAAACGTGGTGAAAGTTACGCAATCGTCAGATTCGCCACGCCCTCGTCCCCGCCCACTACCAGACTGGTCACACGACAACAGGTTAAATAATCTCATAACAATTCTCTGTTTCAAGATTGGAAGTCAACTCGGACGAAAGGATCTCATTTCATCCCTTGGTGTAAAAAGCTGTCTATTTACGCAACAAGCGTAATCCATTGAAGACGACCAGCAGACTAGAGCCCATGTCGGCGAACACGGCCATCCACAGCGTGGCTTGGCCGGCCAGCGCGAGACCAAGGAACACCACCTTGATGCCCAGCGCCAGCGCGATGTTCTGCTTGAGGATCGCTGCCGTGTGCCGGCTGAGATCAATGAAGCGCGCCAGCTTGCGCGGATCGTCGTCCATGATCGCGACGTCGGCTGTTTCCAGCGCGGTGGCCGTGCCGGCTGCACCCATGGCGAAGCCGATATCGGCCCGCGCCAGCGCCGGCGCGTCGTTCACGCCGTCGCCGAGCATGCCGACCTCGCCATGCCGCGCCTTCAACTCGGCGATGACGCGCTGCTTGTCTTCCGGCAGCAGGTTGCCGCGCGCGTCCTCGATGCCCAACTGCTTGGCGATGACATCGGCGGTGCGTTGATTGTCGCCGGTCAGCATCACCGTTGCAATGCCGAGCGCCTTGAGACCTGCCACGGCCTGGGCACTTTCCGGGCGCAGCGTGTCGGCCACGCCGAACACCGCTACCGGCCCCGTCGGCTCGATCAGCACGACGGCCGTCTTGCCTGATTGCTCAAGCAGCTCCAGCCGTTTTTCCAGTTCCGGTGAGCAAACGCCCAGTTCCTCGACCAACCGGTGGTTGCCGAGAAACCATTCCTGTTTTTCAACGAAGCCGCGCACGCCGCGCCCGGTCAGTACCTTGAAGGTGTCCACCGGCAGAAGCGACGCGGCCGGTTGGAGTTCCCGCCAGCCGTCGACCAATGCGCGCGCCACCGGATGGGTGCTGTGTTCGTCCAGACTGGCTGCGATCAGCAGGGCGCGTTCGAGCGGCATGTCGCCCAGCGTGGCTGCGTCGGTCAGTGCCGCCTCGCCGCGGGTCAGGGTGCCGGTCTTATCGAAGGCTATGGCCTTGAGCCGGTGCCCGCCTTCCAGAAAGACGCCGCCCTTGACCAGAATGCCGTGCCGGGCCGCGGCGGCCAAGCCGCTGACCACGGTCACCGGCGTCGACACGACCAGCGCGCACGGGCAGGCGATGACGAGGATGACCAGCGCCTGATAAATCCATTCCCCCCAGCCGCCGCCGAGCAGCGTCGGGCCGAGTACGGCCACCAGTGCCGCCACGACCACGACAGCGGGTGTGTAGTAATGGGCAAACTGATCGACAAAGCGTTGTGTTGGCGCGCGTTGTGCCTGCGCGTCCTGAATCGCCGTGGCGATGCGGGCCAGCGTGCTGTCCCCGGCGGCGGCCGTCACGATAGCCTCGACCACACCGTCGGTGACAATCGTGCCAGCGTAGAGCGGGTCGCCGGGCTGCTTGTCCACCGCCAGGCTCTCGCCGGTGATCGGCGCCTGGTTGAGCGCGGCGTGGCCGCTGTCGACGCGCGCGTCGAGCGGCACGCGCGCTCCGGTGCGCACGCGGATGCGGCTGCCGACCGGCACCTCGGCCGGCGGCTGCTCGCGCCAGCCGTCCGCTGTCTGTACCTCGGCGGTCTCCGGCGCCAGCGCGGTCAGGGCGCGGATGGCGTTGCGCGCCCGTTCCAGCGACAACGCCTCGATGGCCTCGGCCACTGCAAACAGAAAGATCACCATCGCGGCTTCCGGCCACTTGCCGATGAGTACCGCGCCGACAACCGCCAGCGACATCAGGAAATAGATGTTGAGGGTTCGATTCTTGACGGCAATCCAGCCCTTCTTCAGGGTAGGTAGACCAGCACTCAAGATGGAAAGTGCCACCAGAATCAGCACAGGCCAGGAGGTTTCCTTGCCGGTTGCCCAGGCAATCGCTTCGGCGCCAACTGCCGAAAGGCCACTGATGGCCAGAAGGATTTTGAGCCGGAGGCTCAGGGCTGGCGGCAGTGCCGCAGCAGGTGCGCCGGCTTCAAGCAGTCTGGGGGCCATGTCCAGACTGCTCAATGCGTCTGCAATCGGCTGCGGGTCGTCGAAACGGTGGTAGACCGTCAGTTCGCGTGCCAGCAGATTGAAATCGAGTCGCACAATCTCCGCCATGGGTTCCAGCCGGTTGCGAATCAAGCGTTCCTCAACCGGGCAGTCCATCTTGTCGATACGGTAGCGTACCTGCCTGGCACCGGCTGGCGGTGGCGCCTTGTCCTGCGCCAAGTCTTGATCCGTTTTCGTGGCCGAAGTGCAGCATGTGTCGAGGGCTTGCCCGTGGCCATGCTCCGATGCGCAGCATGTCGCTTTCACAGGTACGTCGGCCTGTGAAGTTCCAGACTGAGGGGCATGACCTGCTTCGCAACACGTGTTTGTTTTCTTGACGTGAATACTAAGCTCCGGCTTGGAGTTTGTTGACGGGTTCATGATGGTCTCCTGCGCATGGCGATGTTTCTGCTTCATTTAACAGCCTGTAGCCGATACAGGGTCAAGTGTTTTTTTACGGACAAATTCCCCCGCTGCGCCAGCTCATTGTGCCGCGCTGCGGGGGGTGCGGAGGGTGCTACTTCGCATCCACGGTAGAGGCCTTGACGGGGGCGGTCTTGGCTTCCACAGCAGATGCGCCGGTCTTCACGATCTTGGCTTTAGCTTTGACCTCGTCCAGATGTTTCATCAGGGCTTGCTGCTGGATCTGTTGCGTCAGGCCCGTTTTGATTTTGTCCAAGGGAGGCGCCTCAATGGGTCTGGAGTCGTCCAGCAAGATGACATGGTAGCCAAACGAGGTTACGACCGGCTCTTCGGTAAATTTACCCTTGTCCAGTGTTTTGACTGCGGCGCCAAATTCCGGAACCATGCGGCGAGGATTAAACCATCCCAGATCCCCCCCCTTGGCTTTGGAGGCGATATCTTTTGATTTTTCTTGGGCCAGTTTGCCAAAGGATGCCGGATCTTTCCGGAGCTTGGCGATGATCTCCCTGGCCTCAGCCTCCTTCTCTACCAGAATATGGCGCGCCTTGTATTCATTGCCCGCGCTGCTCTTGAAGCGCTCGTATTCTGCCTTCAGCGTATCGTCGTTAACCGGATTGTTCTGGAGGAAATCCTGAACATAGGCATCGGCCAGAACGGATTGGCGAATCAGGTCGATCTTCTCCTTGTTTTCGGCTTTTTTATCCAGCCCTTTCTTGGAGGCTTCCTCTGCGAGCAGAGTTTGCATGATCAACTGTTCGATGACGTTGTCTCTGGTTTCTGAGTCGCCGGTGCGGTCTGTATTGATATTTTGCTTGGCAAGCAAATCGACGCGGCTTTTGCTGATAGCGAAGCCATTTACAGTTGCCTCGACAGCATCTTTTGCTGCCAAGCCCGTGGAGTTCGCTTGTCGATCTGCATTGCAGCCGCTGAGAAGTACAAGCGAAACCGTGCCGGCCATGAGGAGTCGTTTATTGATCATGTGCATTTAAATTTCCTTGAGTGGTGAAAATTGCGGAATGAGGTGCAAGTCAGCAATGTTGGTGGCGTTCCTCCCGGAACAATGCGATTATTTAACTGCCTGTAGCTGCTACAGGGTCAAGCATTGAGGAGCACGAAATGAGAATCGGAGAGCTGGCAAAGCTGAGTAACTGCGATGTAGAAACAGTGCGCTTTTACGAACGTGAAGGATTGCTCGACCGACCCGCACGGGAGGCCAATGGCTATCGGCAGTATTCCGATGAGCATCTGACGCAACTCAACTTCATCCGTCATTGCCGCTCGCTCGGTATCGGGCTTACAGAGGTGCGCATCCTGCGTCGCTTCCAGTCCACTCCCGACTTGGCGTGCGACGAAATCAACCAGTTGATCGACAAGCAGATCGCACGCATTCACGAGCAGACCGAATCGCTGCGGCAACTCGAAAGGCAATTGCACGCCTTGCGCGATACCTGCCATGCCAACCAGAAAACCGGGGAGTGCGGCATCATGCGCACTCTGGAGCAGGCTGCCGAAGGCGAAGGCTGTGCCTGCCATCCTGAGGAGAAGACACGATGAGCCTCGACTTGCGGCGTTGTTTCTCTGGCCCGTCTCAAGCAGGGTTGTCAGCCCCTCTTTGGTTGCGGAAGGACTCCCAAGTAACGGTCGGGTAATAGACAAAAAGTTCTTTCAGAATGTTGAGGCTCATAATGTTCTGCGGCCTTGGCAAACGTAGACCTGCCCTTGCGGGCATACGAAAAGTTTGAACCGCGCCAAGCAGGCACGGCCATCTCGAACCGCCGTAATGGAGGTCTAAAAATACAAATGGGGAGCAGAACGATCAGCCGAGAACCGGCTGTTCAGTGCCACTATCTAACATTGAGTTCATCTGGTAAATGGCTTTCGTGCTTAAACCATGTACCGCTGCTTTACTCGCGGACAGCGGTAGGGGGCAATGATAGCGACGGGTACGATGCTGTTCTACGCCGAAGAGTAAAGGCGGCCGTTCGGGTCGCGCAGCCGGTCAACGGCAGTAACCTGCGCGGCACCGACCAATGGAGGGCTCCTCCTTCAACGGCAGCAAAGGCGGAAGACCTGTCTGTGGACAGTCGTAGATGGATTTGAAACATGCCACCATGCTTGAATGAAGCGGGTTAGCAAGTCTTTGCCTGTTCAGGTCTGCCCGCTCCAAGACGCTTCCCGCCCCAATTTTTTTCCATGAGCTCGCGACTCTGATACCAGCCCTCGGCTCTGACCAACATTGGCCAGATCAAGGCGGGATGGGACTGGATGTGTTCGTTGATAACCCGATACAACGCCTTGGCCTTGATGGGCAAGGCATCTGGATTGTGCAAAGTATTCAGTAGTATTTGAATGGCATTCTCATCAGTTAATTCGTGCTGATGATGCCCAAGTTCATTCCAGACAGCCGGGCGTCGTTCTACGAGCCATAAGGCAATATTCCGGTCAGGGAATAGTGTCTGGGCTTGAAATGAACTTTCGTGGAATTCAATAGTTTCCCGCGTCAGAATGCGGTTGACTGTATTTTCGAACAACTTCTCCTGCCTTATTCCAGATTTATAACGCGCTGCAGCACTGCGCTCATCATCCTTGAACCGTTCCGGGCCACTCGGTGCGTGGTATCCGCACAGCGCTCTGCCTGGCATGGGCTGACGCCAGCACAATGTACAGAAACACAATGGGTCAATATCCCGATTCCCCATCGGATATCGTACAGCCTGCGTCGGGAGGCGAAGATAGCCGCAAAGGTCGAAGAAAGTATTTACTTCAATCGGCGCGAATTCCAAATCTCTAGGCGGTTTCTTTGTATGGGAATACACGAGTTCCACGGCACATGCTAACTGCCAGAGATTGTCATCATCCTTTGAGAGGGAACCAAGTTCTACGTACAAAAAGAAGATGCTGTTCCAGCGGGCTTTCTGCCTCTCGTCAAAGGCTCGCCGGCCTTCTGTAGATGCTAATGGTCGCAAATAGCGCCGAATTAACTGCTGAGCCAATGCGGGCGTGATCGCAACGGAGGAAGCAATAATTTTTATTGATAGAAGTCCGACAATGACATCTGTGTTTGTGAATTTGGCAAAGATATCCTCGTCGTCGATGTAGAGCGGCACAATTCAAGTGTCCATTTAAGGCAGTAGCGAAAGCCGGGCTGACTTAATAGCATGAGTAGCCGTGATGTTAAAGGACATGGAAGGGTGTGACAGTGGATACGATGACACTTGCTGAAGTCAGCCGGGTTCTCCGGATTTCAGAACATACGGCACGCAACCGGCTAAGTTTGAACCTGCCCATGCCACCCTCATTCCGAGTCGGGAGGCGGCGGCTGTTTCTACGGCCAGAAGTAGAACGCTGGCTTGCAGAACTAGCGAACCCCAAGGAGGGCAAAAAAATGAACTGATCCCGATCGTACAAAAAACAACGGCCAGGAAAAGCAAAAGGGCTCGGAGCGTCAACTCCGAACCCCTTCAGGAACTGCTTGAAAGTATCGACCCTTCAAGTTGATTCTGCGTTTCCCATGCCAGCCTGTCAAGGCTGGCGGCCTGACTGCATCCCAATGACCAACCTGCATGCGCGCTATGAGGCGCGGTAAAGCAGGTCTTCTCGGAGAGACGACGAGGCCGTACAGCCTGCGGCTTCGATCTTGCCATGGCAAACAGGAGAATCGACATGCGACAGATCCGGCAAGTATTGAGACTTGCTTTTAATGACAAGGTAAGTAGGCGTGTAATTTCAGCGAGCCTTTGCTTGCATCGCGATACGGTGCGGGACTATCTCGTACGTGCGGCCGCTGCCAAGTTAAGTTGGCCCCTCCCCCCAGACCTTGATGATGCAGCCCTCGAGGATTTGCTGTTTCCTCCTGTATCACAACGATCAATTCGCAAGCCACAACCCGACTGGGCTACGGTGCATGTAGAGCTCAAGAAAAAAGGGGCGACGCTTCAGGCCTTACATGCAGAATACTTGGAAGAGTACCCGGACGGCTTGGCGTATAGCCGCTATTGCGACGCCTACCGCAAGTGGGCCAAGCATCTTAAGCGTTACATGCGGCAAACCTATATTGCCGGCGAAAAGGCTCTCGTCGATTTCGCGGGGCCGACCATGCCGATCTATTTGCCAGAAACGCGGAAGGAGCGTCGTGCACAGATATTTGTGGGAGTGTTGGGTGCCAGTAACTACACCTTCGCGGAAGCGCTTTGGAGTCAAAAACTCCCCGACTGGATTGCCACCCATACAAGGATGTTCGAGTTCTTTGGTGGCGTACCAGCGGTTGTGGTGTGCGACAACCTCAAGGCTGGGGTGAGTAAGGCCAGTCGAACCGAACCTGAAATTCATGCCACATATCAGAACATGGCCGCACATTACGCGACCATGATCATCCCTGCACGCCCCAGAAAACCCCAGGACAAGGCAAAGGCCGAGAACGGCGTACTCGTTGTAGAACGCTGGATTCTGTTTCGTTTGCGCAAACGCGTCTTTACCAGTCTCGATGAACTCAATGCGGCTATCCGTGAGTTGCTCATCGAGCTCAATAATCGGCCATTCCAGAAATTGCCAGGGTCACGCAGAAGCCAATATGAATCCATTGACCGGCCTGCACTCAAACCCCTTCCAATCCAGCATTACGAGTACACGGAATTCCGCAAGGTACGAGTCGGACAGGATGGTTTATTTGAGCTCGATGGATGCCCTTACAGCGCGCCATGGGCTTTGTGCCGACAAGAAGTGGAGCTGCGTGTGACAGCTGCGACCGTGGAAATTTTGCATCGCGGGCGCCGCGTCGGAAGTCATGAGCGCAGCCGGGGATCGCAGCCTGTCATTGACCCACAACATTTGTCCCCAGAACATCGCTATGTGGGCTTTTGGGCGCCGGACATTGAACTGAAGTGGGCTGCCGATATTGGTGAATATGCCCGGTCTTTCTTGAAAAAAGTGCTTGAACAAGTGAAGCGCAAGGACCTTGGCATGCGCGCTGCGGGAGCAATGAAACGCTTGGAAAAGGACTATGGGGCAGAGCGACTGAATACGGCTTGTGCGCGCGCCTTGGAAATAGACGCCGACTCCATGAGTAGTGTGCGTTCAATTTTACGCGCGGGATTAGATAAAAAAGGTGCGGAATCAGGTATTCAAGAGGCCGCTTTCGATCATGTCAATGTGCGTGGCCCAGGTTACTACCACTGAATTCGGAGACTCAAAAATGATGATTCAAGAAACTGTACGCAAGCTCTATGAACTGAAGTTGTATGGCATGGCCAAAGCATTTGAAGATCAGCTGGCCAGTGCAGGGGCAGGACAACTGAGTTTCGAGGAACGTTTCGGCATGCTGGTCGATCATGAGGCCACCTTACGGGAAGACCGCCGTCTAACGCGCCTTCTCCAAGCTGCAAAGCTTAAGGAAAATGCTTGTGTCGAGGATATTGATTTCCGGCCGGGGCGCGGGCTTGAACGTGCGGAAATCGCATCGCTGGCACTGGGGCGCTGGATTCGAAATGGGCTGAACATGATCGTGACCGGCCCAACCGGAAGCGGAAAAACATGGCTCGCCTGTGCTTTCGGCAACCAGGCATGTCGGCAAGGAATGTCCGTCAGCTTTCAGCGCCTCCCCCTGCTTCTGGAAGACCTTGCCGTATCGCATAGCGATGGCAGTTTCCGTAAGAAGTTGGCACAGCTCGCTAAAGTTGATTTGCTGATCGTGGATGACTTTGGTCTTTCGGCATTGAATGCAATCAGCCGTCACGATTTGCTGGAGGTCATCGAAAGCCGCAGCAGTGGGCGCGCCACGCTCATTACGAGCCAACTGCCGATCTCAAGCTGGCACAGTTATCTGGGGGATAAAAACTCAACCGTGGCGGATGCAATCCTTGATCGTTTGGTCAGCGGGACGCATCGAATTGAGCTTAAGGGGGAGTCCATGCGCAAGCAACGCAGTAAAAAATCCATAACAGACTGACCCATTTTATTCGCCACCAACCCGCCGGAGTGGCGGGTTATTTTTTATGCGACTGGCTGGTTTTGAGCCGGAATGCTTGGCTTAGTTTAAAGGAGAACCGTTGGGCCGCATTGAACCGGATTAACTGGTACGGTTTGAACGAGAACGGGTGGCGGAAATAGGGGGGAATACGCACTCAGGGCCCGGAGTTCGGCCTTAGCTGCCGTTGGCTTGGTTTGCAACGATAGGCAACTGTCTGGTGCTTAGCTGCCATTCAGTCGCGGGACTTGGTTGCAGGGGTCTAATAGGAGCAAGAAACCTCTGAATGTTCGATCACGGGACGATCATGACAACTTGGAGAAAGACCGGCAGCTGCATCGTACACAATAACAGGGGTGAGCGATTGTAGGCACTGGTGCTGAGGACCAGTTGCATTCCAAAACAAGATCACGTTGTCTGGCGTTACCGGTAGCTTTGGCTTAGCAAGCGACAAAAACTTCAGGAGTCTAGCCCGGTCAATTCTAAGCAAATCTTTTGCTACTTGAATGTCGGAGTTGAGTGCGTCAACTATGGGCTGTGTAATTTCGCCCTTAAGCCTCATTCTTAGTATGCTCGGTAACATCCCGTGCCAATTCCGCGATTTGTAATGCCGATAGGCAAGTTCCTCAAAAACCTTTCCCATATTCCATTCAGATGTCTCGAGAGTGGCAACAATCCCGTTCAGTACCCTACTAAGGTCATCATGACCGTTCCAATTTTCTTTGGCTTTGTACCTCAGATCATGTTCCACTTCGTGCCACCCCTCGGAAAGGATGCTACGCAATTGAACCTCGAATGTTGAATCGAGTGGTGCGTCGCCTTTAATCCTGAGAAAATTATCGGTGGATTCACTTGGGAGGCGGAATATCAAGTTATAACGCGTTACAGAAAATTGGTCTCTTTCCGGTCGATCAATTGTCGAAGCACTACTATCAATACGAAAATTTGACTCGAGAATTGATTTGACGATTGGAATGTCGTCAGGAAAATATAGCGCTATCCTAATACCGATGGAGTCTTGAATCAATTTCCCGCCGACTCGATACTTTCCAGGTTCCCGCATAAGCTTCGAGTTGAGGGATGCATCGTCTTTGCCTCTGGAAAAGACGCGAAAAAGAATGCCGACGGCAGACAATAAATCTTCAATTTCACGCCGCATTTCTGCTGCAATATGTTCATATTTGCTTCTCATTGCGCCCTTCCCAAAATATGACGAATCTCAGGTAGCCGGTCAAAATTCAGCTCGACAAACGCTGCACTATGGGGTTGAAGCAAAACACCTCTTTTCTTTAATTGGTGAATAGCGTTATATATTTCATCAGGCCGGAAGCCGCCGTATCCGTTGCAAATCCCCGATATTGGACGATGCTTGTGCATGAGCTTTTCACGTCCGACAGGCCAAAATTTTTCAAGAACATGCCTTTCAAGCAAGAGTGCATGAGTTGGCAAGACTGAAGAATCAATTTCATCAATATTTTCTATTACTTTTTTAAGGAATTCACTGTCACCTACTTCGCCAAGGATGTATATGGAGCCAGCGGGCTTACCGGTTGCAACGTTGTCGCCGTAAAACTTGCAATTCAGAAATGTAACGCCGGACAACTTGTCAAGCGCAAATTCGCAGCTTCTAAATGTACAATCGTTAAACTGAAAGCTTTCGATTGTCTCTAAGCCAAACTTAACCGCATCAAACTCAAGGCCTTCGGCCTCATCGGATTGAAGGGGAAAGTCGACGGCGCCTATTAGTCGCGCCGTAAAGTCCGTTTTGTATGAAATCGCTGTGAATTCTAACGATTGGCGAATGCGTTCGAGAAGCTCTTTGCGTTCAAAAATAGTTCGCGGACGATATGAAACCACAGCTGGCTCAAGAAAGCGCACATCGTCGTTTAACCAATCGTCGTCATTAATAATATTTGCTGCCACAAAATAGCCCAAGACAAATTCATTGATGAATCCTATTTTGTTCTCTTCCTTGCTACTTCTGTCTAGAAGGGCGTGACTAGCAATCTTATTTGCAATAAATTCCTTATCCGGGCGCTCTGATGAAGGATAAAGCACCAAGGCCTCTTCGATTTCTTGTATACAATTTTTTAGTATCAAATCGACGATGTAGTCTCTCTGTTCTGATGTGTATCCGCCTGAGATCATGTCGGCTGCGATGCTTGTAAGGATCGACTTTTGTGTGTCGACGCTCATCTGCAGATCTTGCCTCAGTCTTTCTCGCTCGAGCAGAAAGTTGAAATAGCGCTCCACCAAACCTTGCGGCGATTCGATAACTGCGTCGAATTTATCATCAGGAATGCATCGTAAGTAAGAAAGCAGAACGGGGTTGGTAAGACTATTCTTTATGTCCAAGGATGTGGCTTGAATAGCCTTGAGTCGATTTTCTGGCAACCAGTCGATAAGTGATGGTTCGCCAATTCGGATCCTTATTAATTCAAATTCGTCAGAATGTGTGGCCGCCCAACTATGAAAAGCGTCCCCCTCGAACAAAACCGTGCGACGCGTGGTAAGAACTATTTTGGCGTTGCCCGTCAAAAACTGGCCTATAGTTTCGAGCATTGGCTCCTGATTCTCGAAGTCATCATCTTCGTCGGTCTTTCGTAAAAGTTCATCGAAGCCGTCGAGGATGGTAACCACACGTCCATTTATCATTTCGCTCTGGACGAGGCGGGAACTGAGTGTCGGAAATTTTCTGTCAATTTCATCAAGAAGTACGTAGCGAAATATTGGGGCCTTTCTGTTTCGAGACAGTTCAGAGAAAAGTGGTAAATAGTTTTTCTCCTGTATTAGTTGGTGAACTATTTCGTAGGCGGTGCAGGTTTTTCCGAATCCGGCGGCGGCCTCAATCAGAAAGAGGATAGGGCGGGCAGCATTTAATCGAGCGACGACTTCGGCAGCTGGTGACTTACTGCCATCCTTCCCGTTGACGCTATAGGGCGCATTGATGTATTCGTAGCGCGCGTCGTCGGCAAATGGCTTAACAATGTTATTAGTGAATTGCTTATAGTCTTTATCAAGCCTGTCGAGAATTGAGGCAACAGAAAAGAACCCTTTGAACAGCTCTGTTTCAGTCTGTTTTGGAGACAAGAAACTTCGCACAGTACATGCATAGCCAGTGGCCGAAAAATCATCAAATGGCTTCTTGGTGTTGGCGCTTTCGCTCAGCGGGACAATGTCTGCGTTGTCGAAGTAGCCCGTCTTAAGAGTGAAGACGATTACGTTTTCAGGCTCGTAAACCTTTGCAGTTTCGAATCCGTATCGTCGGTATATTTCTTCTAATTCGCGCTTGAGTTGGTTATCCATGTTATAATGCCCCTCAGGATTATTCCCATTATGCATTAATCTGTTTGCTTGTTCATAGCTACAAGTACAGGGCCGTAGGTGCGATTAGCGAAGCATAATCGCACGCATGTTGATTTTGCGCGCCAACGAACTGGGCGATTACGCGATGCTATCGCCCCTACAACAACATTGGATCGGATGACCGCTTCTGGCCGAGAGTAGTCGTTCCCTCAGTTGGTGGTCAACGCCCGCTTTGGCCGAACTACAGACATATATCACCGGGATTCGAACAGTACCCTCCCCAGGGATGTATAGGTCCAAGCAAGCCATAGCTTTTGGTCATGACTACTCATTTTTGCAATTTAGCTTCACGTTTTTCCCGATTTCGATCCTTTCGGCACAAGATACAGCCGCAAATCAACCCTCCAATGCGCACCTTTTGCTGCCCATGGCGGGGGCATATAAAAAGAGCAAACAGGGGATCGGCGGGGTCGCGCTGAACATCGCGGCAGTCGGGGGTGGGCGATTGGGCCATCCGCCGTTGCAGAACCGTATCGCTGAACCGTCTTGAGGCCTTGTGTTTTTCCGGCAATGGATAGCTCGGCGACTGACTGGCCTCTTCCCCGCATTTCGGGCAGGCGTGTGCCGCCCAAAGCAGGTTGGCGGCCGAGGATGCCTTAACTTCTCCATGTATCGGACAGTGCAGATATACGGGATCGCGAAAGCGCGTGTATCGCTCGATAGTCACCTGACTATCAGGGTGCGCAATTTGAAAACGATGCCGGTACACATGAATGCTAAGGATCATCGTTTTTTACATCCCGTCGCGCTATTCATCCTCTGAGTACCGGGGAGGATGCTTTTCATCGACACACCGCTGATTCCAGTTCATGTCGTCGAACCAGGTCGCCCGTTTACCTGATCCATCCGCAGACCTCACCATCGGTTCCCCTTTTACATTGAACGCTACGCTGGAGAAATTGGGCGGGCTGGATTCGTCGGCATAGAAGTTGTAGGTCGCCACGAATCGGGTGTTGCCAGCGAACTGACCGACAGAGTCACCGGAGGCCATCGATCCGCACACGTAGATTTGATCGATGTTTTTTGAATAGATCGCAAACGACTCGTTGAACTTTACTGCCGATGGGTTATGGAATTGCTTCGCGATTTTGGCGCGCGCATCCTTGATCGAATAGTCCATGGCTTCCTGCGGTGTCATGGCCGATGCCCAAGCACAGGCGCCAAGCATGGCAAGAGACAAAGCTACGCTGATCTTTTTCATAAAATCCTTTCTATTTGATGTTGTCCTTCTTCCACTCCTCAACCATCTCCTGCGTCACGTCCTTCGGGTAACACAGTGGCGCGTAGCCCCCGGGCTTGCTATATGCGCTGCGCTTTCCACAGTTACGCCCAGCCCGATCTGTGTTGTACGGGCACGGGCAGTTGCCGGGATAGTTCGCGAGGGAATCCTTGATGATTTGCTGCTTGATCTGGGTGTCCGAGATAGGAGCTCGGGCGAAGGAAGCGCCGGGGAGGAGGAGGCTGAAAACGATAGCGAGGCGGAGCATCATGATTTATGTCCGCTTGGTGTAGTGATCATTGGTACGACGGTTTTTGTATTTCCCGCCTTTGTGGGATGAACCTTTGCCACCGGCATAATGGCCCCCTTTGTTGGAATACGATTTCTTTGAGTAAGACTTGCTGGCGTGGGATTTGCCGCCACCTCGGCTGCCGCGAGCCTCTGCCGGCATGGAAGCAAGACCAAAACAAACAAGAAGTACGATCAGAAAATTACGCATATATCCCCTCATCTAGATAAAAAAGCCGCGATAAATCCAACCTTCCAACAGGAAATTTGGGAGTGACGTTGCGGCGCTTACTCATTGCACATCAAACTCAAATACGCTGGCTAAAACGCCTTCGATAAAAACGCGAATGACATAACGCCCCTTGGGGTCTCCCGGCGCCACTGCCCAGGAATTGAAAATGATGCCCCGTTCAGGGGAAACCTCCCGCTCGGTGATCGAGACTCGGCCGTCGGTCGAAACCGAACGCGTGCCCAATGGTTCAGGGTTCCCCCAGGTGTCAGGCTTTGCCGGAAGGGTGAATTCCTCGCGCCATTTGATCTTGGGCTTGTCCGTGCGAAGAAGCATGACCCAGCCATAACCTTGATTTGGCGTAAGAGGTACTACCTTCGCAGGTTCAAACGGAGGGTTTCCGGACTCTGCCGAATTGAAAAGACCAAAATCGGCGCTGACGACTTCGACGGCACTGGATGGGCTATCAGTCGGGTTCGATGGCGATGCAAATACTGGACCGCAAAGTACCAGTGCAACAAGCGAAAGATGAGTGATCAGTCGGTTCATATGCGTGCTTGCGAAAAAAGGACGATGCCATCCCGAAGCGATGGAGGAAGCCACTTCGGCAGCGGAGTGCCAGGATGGGATTTTCATCTCCCACTGGATAACTTACAGCATTAGACAATCACGATCATTATCGCCGTTGATATCGATCCCGCCAAGCATGTTGCTACGGCGCATGGCGCAAATGAGACGGTGTGTTTCGATGCGAGGGGAGGGGCTTGCCAAACCCGGTCGGAGCGCGGTGATTACAAAATCCGCGGTATCCCATACAGGCGCAGATGGACCGTATTGCTGCCCTGTAATGTCACGCGTCCTGGTGCATATCCAGTACTGCGCGTGCGTTGAAGAGGTCTTACCCTCAGTGAATCAGGTGTTCCGTCGCAGAACGGCGCCAGCGGGACGAGGGTAATTATCTCGCGGGCCACCAAGACCAGCGAGATATCCCTACAGATTCGGATGGGCGCTTAGATGCGCAGGCCGTCTAGATTCTTGCCGCTGGCCAGCCAATCCAACACCCATTGCGGCTTGCGACCACGCCCTGTCCAGGTCTGCTCAGCATCTGCAGGGTTACGGAACTGGGCAATACCCGCATTCGCCTGCTTGCGGGGCTTCTTGTCCAAACCAGACAGGATTTCATTCAAAGTCATACCTGCATTGGCAGCCATACGCTGAATTTCAGTGCGCAGGTTTTGTTTCTCGGTTTCCTTGCGCTTAACGATTTCAACATCAATCTGCTTCTTCAGTTCGGCCAGTTCAATCAGGCTCAGCGTCGAAATATCGATCACGGCATGCTCCATATAAATAAGTCGAAGAAATTTGCGCATCATGCTCCACCGATGAAGTGGTGGTTCATGACAAGCCAGAAAATATGGGGATAAAAGTAAATATTCCAACCACCGGCGCAAAGCTATTTTTTATAGCGCAAAAAAATATGTCAGGTCCGGCTTTGGTAAAAAAATTGATCAAGCAATACGTGCCGAATGTGCGCCTAAATCCTTATGCCGGATAGGGGTCTGTTACATGTTTTTGCATCATTATGGTGCAATTTTGGATGTTGGCTTTGTTGACAAGAATGGTGTGGACTGTTAAAAAATGTCATGCAAAACAATGATCTACGTGTTGATTGACCTTGAGTATTTCCCCAGAATAAAGCCTGTTAATCCGTAGTTAGGGACCAAGGGCTGCTGTGGCCACAATATGTGGCTACCACACCGGTCTCGCAAATTTAACTGGCTATCGCAGGTGTGGTTAATACCTACGCTTGCACTGAACTGGGGTATGGGCGATGCGATCAAAATTTCTGAAAATTAGAGTCACTGAAGAGGAATACCTTCAGGCCCAGGAGAAAGCCAAGCAGATGGGGCGCTCAGTTTCCGACCTGATGCGTATGACGCTTTCTCTCGATTGTGTGCCTATCCGGATTACGGATGCGGCCGATGAGAGGCGCGAGCAATACATGTCGGTGTTATGTGAAATCGCCGATAAGTTGAACGAACTAACCATTGTCGCGCAGCAAGACAATAAAATCGACATGGCCGCATTGGCTTCTATGGCGCATGACTTGCGGAGCCTGAAATTATGATTGCAGATAAAATAGATTTGCCCGATGCAGCTGATGTTTTTCGTTCTGTGCTGTACATAATCACCCCTAAGCCAGAGAACGAACAATCTGCTGAATGCACCCGTGTACTGGCCGTTGCTGCGGATTATATTGTTGCGCCGTTGCTGATCATCAATCCTGAATTGGAAGCTGAGCGAATTGCCACTCAAATGGAAGCAGCTGCGCGGCGAATGCGGATGAATCGCGAAATGCCCCAAAATCTGGCTCAACGCATCGTAATAGCTCTGTCGCCAGATGATTTTCCAAGCTTGAGCCGCGCGCAAGTCGCGCAGAAAGCAATAGCGCTTGCGCGCGAGTCCACAAAGAATGTCACCAAACGTCGTCGGATGGCCATATATGTGGTTCATGGCGACAGGAAGCACATTCATGTTCACTGCATCATAGGCACAGTCGACTTGGAGGTCGGGCTGATATTCAATCCACACCGAGATTATCGGTTGTGGGAACTGGAGATGGAGCGCCAGGAGATCTTCTACAAGCTGACGCGAGTGATTCAGCGAGAAGCGGTTGCCATTCGCGACCGAGATCCTTCCCGCAGAATTCGGCGCGCAGCCGCAGATGGTGTTGATCTGCAGCTCATGAAAAAACGCTCCCAAGCCCCGTGGAACACCCGAGTGCAGGACAAAATCGATCAGGTGCTGGCGTGCGCCACCAACATGGGGCAATTTCTGCTCGCACTGGAAAAGGCGGGCGTGACGCCTTTCCCAAGAGTGACGGCGGGCAAGTGTGTCGGCATTGCTTTCCGTTATGACGGGAATACTAAAAAAGGCAGAGCACTGGGGTGTGACTATTCGTTCAAGGGCTTGCTTGAGCGAGGCATCGAATACGATGTTGAACGAGATCACGAGGTTATCGAGATTTTTTGTGCCAAGTCAGTCGCGCTCAGAGCCGGTGCGGAGGTTGCCATGGCTGCCGAGGCTGTCCAAACAACACCGCCGGCCTTGCCATCCGTGCCTGAACCCGTCGTTTCCACCGTACCGGCACAGGCCGAAATTCATGTCGTTGAGCATGATATGGCGATATCGATCGCGCCAGAGCTGACCCCATCGCTGCCGAAAATTGACTGTGGCGATGAGGGGGTGGGTATCGCTAGCCCTGTCAAGCAGCGTACCTGCACGCGCATCATTTCCAATTCAGAATATGCCATTCCACCAGCCAAAAATCGGCATAGTGCCTGTGCTTCGCCTTCGGCCGCTCCTGTGATTCCGCATGTGTCAGGCAAACCTGCGGCGCATTCTCCGCAGGTTGTCGATGAATACTGGCGGCGCGTTAAGAACATGCCAGTGCTTCGGAAAAAATCTGGCATTGAACGAATATTTGCCGAGCGCGCCACCTGGGCATTGCAAGCGAGCGGGGAAGTGCTCGGTAAGGTGGATTGGCAACAAGTCGAAGAAGCGGCCCTGCTCAAGGCGGTACTGGAGGGGGTGCCACATGAAAAGGCGATTTACGCGATCGCCGATCTTTCTCCGAGATTGGCCGATCCAGCCCAGCGGATGGCGTTTTTGCAGAAATTCGCCCCCGAGGCCAAATCATCTGAACTGGGCGATAAGACGGAGTGCTTGGTGGGGCCGAGGCGCGGGTGACGTGATTTTAAACCTGCCCAAGCCGCGCCAAGATCGGCGCCCGCTCTGCAGCATCCAAACACTGGTAAACCAGAATCCAGCGGGCCAGCTCATCTTCTTCGGCCAGAAGGTAAGCCGTTGGCACACCTAAAACCTCCGCCAGCCGCCCCATGGTGTCCAGATCGGGGACATGTTTCCCGCGTTCATACTGATTGACCCGCGGACTGGCCGACATCTCATCGATTCCCGCAAGCACGCCCAATGTCATCTGGGAAATGCCAAGGCGCATCCGAGCATCACGCAAGCGCTTGGCAAAACAACCGGAAGGGGGAATCTTTTCATTCATGGTACCTAAGATCGTCTTAGTTTGAACTTGCCTTCGCACTAAGATTTACTTAGTATTTCGGCGGTAGGGTCATCCCGGACAAGCTGGCCCATAAAGCTATTCCTTCTCCTTTCACATGAAACGGACACCTCCATGCAAAAACTTCCTCTTGTCTTGTTGGCGTGCGCGTTGGCTTCCTCTGCCTTTGCCGCCCCCAACCCCAAATCCCAGAGCTGGGAACAGTGTGTACAAAACGTTCCCGCCGGCGTGGAAAGCGAATATGGGAAAGCCGGGGTCGAAGAATGGATCGCTGAACACTGCGGCGCCAAGCGGGGTGCCAGCAAGGGCCTGCGCCAGAACGATTGCGCACAGTTGTTTGCCGTGATGCGCAAATGCACGACAGAAGGGAGTCCTGATGGGTTGTTTGGAATGGGGAATGCCACCCGGATGAGTGTTCAGGAATTGCTCGGCCAAAAAATGAGCGACGCATTCGATGCCGATTGCATCAAGGCAGGCCAGAGCAAGAAAGCACCCAACAAGAATGCATTTCAAAAGAAATACTGCACGGCCAAATAAGCGGTACATGGCCAACGGACGAGCCCGCTGGCCTGCTGCATGAATGGGCAACAACAGCCTTGCCATTCAATGGCAAAAAACAGGGAGGCTGCATCATGAAAAGAATGATTTGGACAACATCGCTGGCAATGGGCTTGGGGAGCCTCCTCGGGTGTGCCACCAATGAAGTGACCGGGCGCCAGCAGCTGATGCTCATTCCCAGTGCCACGGTCGTGGCCATGGGTGAAAAAGAGTTTGCAGATACCAAAGAAAAGGCCAGACGCGCAGGTCAAGCCGACACGAACAAAGCACGAGTGGCCCGCATTACCCAGATCACCAAAGCCCTCATCGCCCAAGCCATCAAGTTAAAGCCGGAATCTGCTCAATGGAAGTGGGAAACGGTCGTGATCAATGATCCCCAAACCGTCAATGCCACGTGCCTCCCCGGCGGAAAGATCACGGTCTACACGGGAATCATTGGCGCATTACATGCCACGGACGATGAACTGGCTGCAGTGATCGGACATGAAATCGCGCATGCCATCTCGGAGCATGGTCGTGAAAAAGTTTCCATGGCAATGGGCGTGCAAGCGGCGATAACGCTTGCTGCCTCGACCAGCCAGACTGCCCAAAGCAATGAACTCCTCATGAAACAGGGGGGCAATTTATTGGTCAAACTGCCCAACTCGCGTTCGGCTGAGTCCGAGGCCGACCACATCGGACTGCGCATTGCCGCGATGGCGGGCTACAACCCCATGGCCGGCGTTTCATTGTGGCAAAAAATGAACAAGCTTATGAAGGGGAACGCCCCTGCTGAGTTCCAAAGCACCCATCCGTCCAACGAAACGCGGATCGCGGACAACGGCAAATGGGCCGAAGAGTTGATGCCCGTATATGAAAGCAACAAGCGCCGTCGTCCCAAGTACTGATACGCAGATGTTTCGACGAGACACGAGGAACTGCCCATGACCCAACCGGTTGTTTTTGTTTCCGACAAAAAGCCTGCCATTGCCAAGTGGTTCTTTCGAATCGCCATGATCCTGCTGCTTCTGTTGTTGTTGATCGGCGCGGGACTGTATCTGCTGGTAGCACCAGCGGGAACGGTGGATCGCTTCGTGTATGCCGTCAAAGGCAAAGCGGGCATGGAACTCGTCTTGCCCGAGTGCCGCAGCAAGATCGTGGCCTCAGAAATCTATGCTTCTTTCGGATCAGGACTGGAGCTGGTCAATCGTTATTCCCCGGTGAGCCTCATCGAATTGCGGCGCGCCAGAGAAATCGCCTATGACCCGATCAGGCAAATCCGTCGCTGCGCGGGCGAATACCAATCGGTCGGCGGCAAAGGGAGCTTCGAATATACGGTGCAATGGTACGACCCCAAGTCGCCAGCCATCGATGATCTGGTAGTCAGGATCGACCGCAACAAAATCGGCGCGCCGGAATTGTTGAAGTTGCTGTCCGATGAACCTTCCCCAACACAGCCAAGGAGATATTGAATATGCCATTCTGTGTCAAATGCGGTTCCAGTCATGAAGCTGCGGCTTCCTTTTGCGGCAACTGCGGACAGGCTTTGACCGCCGCCGCGCCTGTGAGTCCGCAGGTCGTTCCTGCCCCCGCACCGGTCGTTCCCCCATCTGCGCAAACTGAAACAAATCGGGCACTGGAGTTGGCCCCTCTCTCCAAACGGATACTGGGCGGCATCATCGACCACTTGATGATCTATGTCTGTGGCATGGTGCTTTCGGTGATGACCCTCGGCATGGGGATGGTACTGACCTTGCCGCTGTTTATTGCTTATGAAGTCTTCTTCATGAGCAACAAGGACTACCGGGGCACCCTCGGCATGAAAGCCATGGGACTGGAGGTTTGCGATCTCCAGGGTAACCGCTTGCCCCCGGAAAAAGCCCTGATCCGCTCGCTGATGTCGATTGCCTCGGGGCTGTTCCTCTTTGCCGGCTATTTTTTTGCGTTCTTCAACGAGAAGCAGCAAACCCTGCATGACCTGGTGGCCGGCACGGTGGTCATTAACCGGAAAGACTGAGTGGCGGAAGCAGGCCGGGGAGGGGCGGTAGCGCGCGGCCGCCCCGGTTGGCTTCGACTACGCCGTGAGGTGTTCAGCCGGATGGGGCTTATCAATGTGCTGTTGAGAAAGATATTTCTACGCGATTAATAGACAAAGGAAAACAAAATGGCGTTTTGCTCTAAATGCGGTACCAAATTGGATGATGGATCCCAGTTTTGTGGTCAGTGCGGTTCTTCTATGGCGGGCACGCCTTCCGTCGCCCCCATTAAACCGCCCGAGGCTACTGCCAGTCAGGATGCCAGCAAGTCACGAGAAGCGGCCGAACGTGCGGAAAAAGCCAAGTATGTCGTGGATGCTGCCGTGGATGTAGCGGGATCTGCCGCGTCCGCTGCTGCATCTGCTGCGGCTTCCGGCGCCGCCATTGTTGGCGAAATCGGAACACGGGCAATCAAGGGGGTGAATGAAGCCGACCCCGCGACCAAGAAAAAAATCGTTGGTGGTTTGGTTTTGGGCTTGCTGGTATTGGCGGTTGGGTTCGGAGCAAAAATTCTATTTTTTTCGGCGGGCCCAGAGGCGACGATTAAATCGTTTTACGCATCTCTTGCTAATGGTGATTTGAAAGGTGTCCTGAGTCGTTCGGTTGATTATGCTGGGCACGATATTTCAATGCAGGATGAGAAAAAACTCCAGATTGTTATTGGGCAGGCCGCAGCCGAGATCAAAATGAAAGGCGGAATTAAAGACCTCAAAGCGACATGTTCGGGGGGGGATGATGCGAAAAATTGCATAACAATCATTACTTATGGGAATGGTCGTTCAGAGAAGCAAAACACTGAAGTCAGAAAAATCAACGGCGCATGGAAGGTCAAGTAAAACGGCTGAGTGTTAAAGCAGGCGCAGCGGCCTTGATGGCCTGCGCCTGTTTTTTGCTGTATTCCGTTTGGACTTCCCGTGACGATCCTTCTGCGGAGGGTGCTCTATACCAGGCAATTCAACAGAATAGTCTGCCCAATGGCGCCTTGATCTTCAGGCGTGGCAAAGGCACAGAGGCGGGTGCTGTCGTCATTGCTGAACGAAACGGCTTATGGAGCCACGTTGGGCTTATCGCTTCAGGCCCCCATGGGGTGACCGTCATCCATGCCGTTCCCGCCGAGGAAGAGGGCAAACCCGATGTGGTAAAAGAAGACAGCCTTGAATACTTTCTGGCGAAAGAGCGAGCGACCAATGCAGCAGTGATGCGGGTCAAAGGCGTCGGAGAAAAGGAAGCTGAAACGGTAGTAAAAGCAGCAAGACGCATGATTGGCATGCCGTTCGGGATTCACCCGGATGCCGCCGATGCCAAGGGTGAAATTTACTGTACAACACTCGTCGAAACCGCCTGGAAAACCGCGGGCATTGCGCTGACCAACCAGCGCGACATCATCAATATGCCCTTCGTGGGCGGGGCGTATTTACTCCCTGATACACTGGCCGCATCGGAGCTGCTCGTTCCCGTTTCCAGTAAACACACCATGGAATGAACCAAAATCATGTTGCCCATACCGTGGCATGACAAGCTTCTTGAACAGGGCCAAGCTTCTCATGCTGGGTTGAGAAGCCAAAGGCATGACGATCCTGGATTTTAAATAAACCCGAAAAAACACGAGCCACTGTCAACCCACAAACCACAGCAGCGTTAAGCAAACATCGGCGCAACCCGATGCCGGGAAATGACCGGCTTATTCCATACTCCTCCCAGACTGTGCCGCCTTTGGGCGGCATTTTTTTGGACAATGATCCGACTGCTATTTTTATGAGCCGCAGGATCAATTGCCATCCCAGTGACTGGCAGTCATGCGAACCAGTGTGGCATTGCCGGCGCGTAGATCAAACAGGCGAGGGACGCGCCAGGAATTGGCTTCGTCTTGATCCTCACGGGCGTTAGAATTCAGAAGCTTCAGCATTCCCTCAGCGCCACCCACTACTTAGTTTACGCAAAATTCAGCACAGGCCCTTCACGGACTCAGTTTGGATTGAAGAATTTTCTGTACAGAATTTACCCCTGACGGGGGTACATCAATCATTTGGTGCACCTGGGTTTTGATTTGTTGACTATCCATCCCCGCGCCGAGGGATGCCTCCATCACTGCGTCATAAGCGCTGTACACATCAAGTACTGTAATTTCGTAGCCGTAGCCTCTGGCCATCCACCCCAGCGCCGAGAGGCCAGTGGCGATCGCGAACTCTGGACGTTTGATAGCGAAGTCCCTGGCTGCACGGATTAGTGTTCGCGGATCGGTTGGGCTTCGCCTGGCTAACTCGATGGCCACATCAAACAGCCCGGCATCTTTGGCAGCAGCGAACCACTTTCCTTCTGCTCCCGGCGTGCTGGCGGCAAGGTCGCGCAAGATTTTCGTGGGTGCTTTGTGCGGATATTTCTTGGCGATGGCACGAAAAGTGGCCAGATTGGTCGTGCCCTGGTTGGCCGCGATGGCATAGCGTTGATACGCTTCGTCGGCAAGGCCGGACGAGAGCAAGATCTCCTCGCAGATTTCCGAGATTTGCCAATCAGATTGAGTGAGTCCTCGGCTAGCTTCGGCATATCTGATGGCTTCGGCCTTCTTGCCGAGTGCCGTCAGCGCTTTCACCCCCCACCGCCGGTCATGCCATAACGGGTGTGGCGCCAACTCGAGCAGCGCGAGTAACTGTTCATACTGGCCTGCAGCCAGCATCGCCGACAGGCAGGCGGCCGTGCCGTTGTAATACCCATGACCGTTGGAATGCGGGCGCCATGCGTATTCCACCATCGGCTTGAATTCCTCAATCCAGCGTTTCGCAACATTGGGATCTGCGCACATGTCGCCCCAATGGTCTGCCAGGCTTTCGATGTAACTGATGCCGTCATCCTGGATGGCTTGCCACAGGCGCACCAGCCACCGATTGCGTACCTTCGCATCAACCTTTGCTTTGGCGATGATGGGGACCAGTGTTTCAATGGCGCGATGGACCGCAGTGCTGATGGCCCCGGATGAGCTATCAACCTGCTCAATGGCTGGAGTCAGTTTTTCCAGGAATACCACGGCACCTTCGGCGGCAAGTTCAGGGTCCTTGCGCACCACTTGTTTGATTTCTGAAACAGCTTCCTTAATGCGCTGGATCGGGGTGTCAGATTTCCAGCCAAATGCGTTACGACGGAATCGAGGTGCAAATTGCCACTTATGAACTGTCACTGGTTTCGCTCCTGGGTTCCGCATTTTAAACGAGCAAGTGGCTTGTATAACAAAATGCGATAACGAGTAGTGGAAAAGTGTACTAGGTACTTTGTGCACCTTGCCCCAGAGTTCATCTATCAAATTTTCAATGGTTGAATAATTCGCGGCCTGTCGTACTAGCAACATATGATCAGGTACAGTAACTCTATGAATTGGCGCGCGAACTCAACCGGCTGGCGGCGAAGTTAAAATTTGTAATAACTACGTTGACAGAGTTACGCGGCACATCTGACGGAGTAAGTGACTATGCGTATCAGGACGAAAATCTGGGTAATGGCTTTGACGTCATTGCTTGGGCTTCTTGTGCTCTCATTTTCCGGACTGTATTCGCTGCGGCAAAACATTCTGGAAGAGCGCAAAACGCAGATTTTTCAATTTCTGGATTTTGCTGAAGCACTGACTAAGCATTATCAAAGCCTGGAGGTAAGCGGCAAGCTGTCGCGGGCAGAAGCTCAGGCGCGAGCCAAGGAGGCTCTGGCGGCGCAGCAACGAGGTTCTGATTACTATTTTGTCCGCTCGCTAAAAGACGATATTTTACTTGTCATTCCCATTGCCGACCGAGTTGGCAAGGTTCGTGATGGTGGAAAAATGCCGGACGGTCGAACCTTGGTCGAGACCTACAAGGATGCGCTCAACAAGAGCATGGGCGCTAAGACCATTGTGCGGACTGAAGTTGCCAGGCCGGATAAAGAAGATAAAAACAGGCTCTATCCAAAACTTAACGGCATCGTTAAATATGAACCTTGGGACTGGATGATTGGCATTGGCTTCTTTGTAGACGATATCGAGGCGCTGTTCTGGTCCCGGGCCATGGTTTTGCTGCTTATTGGCGCTTTTATGGTCATTGTTTTTATGGTTTGGACCTATGTCATGTCCAACCGCATTGCAAAGCCGATTGTGGAGGTGGTTGGCGTCCTCAATGAGATGGCAAAAGGTGACTTCACTCGCAAAATTAATCCGACGTATACGAAAAAAAACGACGAAATCGGTATGCTTGCCGTGGGGATCAATCAATTCATCGAAAAAACATCGGAAATGCTTTCCGGTGTCGTTTCTGCTGCCAATCAGGTGGCAAGTGGCTCTCGCCAGATAGCCGAGACGGCGGCATCGCTCTCGCAAGGATCAATGCAGCAAGCCGCAAACGTGGAAGAGGTGTCAGCCACGGTCGAAGAAATGGCCGGAGCTACCCAGCAAAACGCAACCAATTCTGAGCAAACGGAAGCGATCAGCCAGAAAGCTGCACAGGATGCCGAAGAAGGTGGTCGAGCGGTAAGGCAAACGGTTGTTGCGATGCAAGAAATTGCTGACAAGATCGGAGTTGTCGAGGAAATTGCGCGAAAAACCAATCTGTTGGCGCTCAATGCCGCGATTGAGGCGGCTCGGGCTGGAGAGGCCGGAAAGGGGTTTGCCGTCGTGGCTTCGGAAGTGCGCAAGCTTGCTGAGCATAGCCAGAAGGTCGCCGGTGAAATATCTGCGCTGTCGGTGTCTTCCGTATCTGTGGCGGAAAAAGCAGGTAGCCTCTTGTGTCAGATTGTGCCTGGCATCCAAAAAACCTCGGTTCTCGTGCAGGGAATATCTTTTTCTTGTCGCGAGCAGGCGAGTGGGGTCGAGCAGGTTTCTTCTGCAGTCAGTCAGCTTACGATGGTTATTCAGCAGAATGCCGCCTCAAGTGAGGAATTGGCTTCGATGTCGGATCAGCTCTCATCGCAAGCAGCGTGGCTAAAGGAGTCGGTAGCGCCGTTCCGTGTGCCCCGTGGCCCGTGAGGCAATTACTGGTGACCTGTAGAGGATTCGGCCTATTCTGACTAACCCCGCGTGCAATATCGCGACCGCCTTGATCCGAATGCAGGATCGAACCCGCTTCCTATGGTTTCTGCTTCGCTACTTGTCATAAAGCTTGGCTGACTAGCGCCTTTATCATGTGCGATCTCATGGAAAAAGCACACGACTTCGTTGGTTACACAGTTTTAGTGCCAGAAAGGTGCCGCTGACTTAGGCCACGCGCAGTCAGATGGCGCACCAGCTCTCGACGGGCTGGCGCGGTCACCACTTTTTTTGCAGGGCTTCCTTGGTGATTTCGTTTTCGAGCATCGCCTCGGCCAGCATACGCTTGAGGCGGGCATTCTCGGCTGCCAGTTCCTTGAGCCGCCGGGCTTCAGAAACTGTCATGCCGCCAAACTTGTTGCGCCAGAGGTAATCACTGGCCTCGGAGAAGCCGTGCCGACGGCACAACTCCTTTACCGGAATGCCGGCATCGGCCTCCCGCAGAAAGCCGATGATCTGTTCTTCCGTGTAGCGCTTCTTCATGTCCAATCTCCTTCAGTGATGGGATTGGACTCTAATTCCTTGCGCTACTCAATCTTGGGTGGACGTCGCCTTCTTTCCTGGCCTTTCTAAGAAACACACAACTTTCGGTTGCAGGGTATGCCATATTTCGGCTATGCGACGATGTAATTGCTTGTTTTTTATGGTTTTTTGTGGCAGACGGGGGTGTGTGGCTAAGATATGCAAAAACGTTATATCAAGTAGATCATGTGCCTACTATGCATATTTGATAGGGGCCATAAAATGGTTAAATCAAAAAGAATTTTTTAATGGCTATTAAGTTGTGTTGGATGTCCTCCAGTGTTGAGCGATAGCCAATTATCGTTGAGCCCCATGAAATTTTGTCTTGGAAGAACATTAAAAAGGAAACACTATGAATATTTCAAATAAAACAGCCCTAGTTGTAAGTGCGCACTCCGCGGATTTTGTCTGGCGCGCGGGCGGCGCGATCGCAAAACATGTTAAAGAAGGTTGGAAGGTAAAGATTGTTTGCCTTTCCTTTGGCGAGCGAGGGGAGTCCGCCAAGCTGTGGCGCCAGCCGAATATGGAGTTGGGTAAAGTAAAGGAAGTGCGCAAAGCGGAGGCTCAGCAGGCTGCGGATATCCTAGGTGGTGAAGTAGAATTTTGGGATATTGGTGACTATCCGATGCGAGTAAACGACGAGATTATGTTCCGTATGGTGGATCTCTATCGCACGTTACAACCTTCTTTTGTGCTTAGCCACTCAGTCAAGGATCCATATAACTTCGATCATCCACTGGCAATGCATTTGACGCTAGAGGCACGCGTAACCGCGCAAGCTGAAGGTCATAATCCAGGGCAAAAAATTCTTGGGGCTCCTCCTGTGTTTGCCTTTGAACCGCATCAAACTGAACAGTGTGAATGGCAACCGAATACCTTTTTGGACATCACCGATGTTTGGGACATCAAGCGTCGCGCGATCGAGTGTATGCAGGGGCAGGAGCATCTGTGGCATTACTACACACGAGTGGCTCAGCAGCGAGGCGTTCAGGCGAAGCGTAACATTGGCATCACGGCAACCCGTAACATTGAATACGCGGAAGGCTTTATGCGTTTGACGCCATCAGTTGTCGAGTCGCTTTGAATAATGAAGTAACTTGAATCGATAATGTTGGAGCGTGTAGTTGGTAACGCCCAATAGACTCTACGTCGGCTGCGGTGTGGAAGTTTCAACTTGATCTGACAGTTCCCCGTTTTGACGGTGCAGGACTGTCAGATCAAATCAGGCAGTCGATTCCCGGGCAAAGTACACCGTCGCTTTTTTAGAATGTCCCGTTCCAAACGGGCTCCCGCCATTTATTTGCACAATTGCAGAACTTCCGCAGGCAAAGACTCTACCTACGGTAGGTCTGTAGTAGAAACAAATCTTGTGCCTTCGCGGAATTGTGTGACCCGGTAGGCCAATATACCCTGATTCATATTCAGCCAAGTTGTGGCCTCGGCCTTCATTCTTCGCTCATGTACCAGCTTGGCCGCTCCCGCCAGATATTTCGAGAGTATAGCTCTATGTAATTCACACCCCTCCTGTTGGGTAATGGTTTGCCAAACAGACTGTCTACGCTTTTCGGGTCGCCATCTATTCTGCTTTTTGCTTCGGTCAGATAGACGGTCCAAGACGTCCGAATCTGTAAGGCGTGGCGTATAACAAATTGTGATAGCTAGTAGTGTGCAGGCCTACTAGGCGCTTTGCATCGCTCGCTCCAGAATGAGTACATAAAATTTATTTAATGGATGGAGAGGTCAATGCAAACACCGATTCCTTGCATGTTCATGCGCGGAGGCACATCTCGCGGCCCGTTTTTTGCTGCACGAAATCTACCCAAAGACATTGCTACGCGTGATCGTGTACTGCTGGCGGTTATGGGATCTCCAGATTCACGCCAGATTGATGGTTTGGGAGGCGCACATCCGTTGACAAGCAAGGTCGGTATCGTCAGTCCGGGCTCCAAGCCAGGCGTCGATCTTGATTTCCTTTTTGCGCAATTGCAACCGGATAAAGATACCGTTGATACCACTCCAAATTGCGGAAACATGCTTGCCGCCGTGGTGCCTTTTGCACTTGAGGCAGGGCTTGTAGCCCCGCAGGGCGACACGACAACGCTACGTGTGCTGACGCTGAATACCGATATGCAGTGTGATATTACTGTGCAGACACCGGGTGGGCAGGTCAGTTATGAGGGCGATGCACGCATCGATGGCGCACCAGGTACGTCTGCGCCGATAACCATCAATTTTCTGGATACGGCGGGCTCCGTGTGTTCTGGGCTGCTGCCCACAGGTAGTGTATTGGATGTGATCGATGAAATTGAAGTGACGTGCATCGATAACGGTATGCCGCTGGTGATGTTTCGGGCTGTTGATGTTGGCTGTACTGGTTACGAAACCGTTGCAGAGTTGAATGGCAATATTCAACTCAAAGAGCGCATTGAGCAGCTACGTCTGAAGGCCGGTATAGCGATGGGCTTGGGAGATGTCAGCAAAAAGTCCTACCCCAAAATGTGCCTAGTAGCTCCCCCCAAAGAGGGCGGCAGCATTAGCACTCGGTGCTTTATTCCTCACGTATGCCATGACGCTATTGGCGTACTTGCCGCAGTGACGGTGGGTACTGCATGCGTTTTGGATGGTTCAGTTACACAAGGTATTGCTGTCGTGCCTGAAGGCAATGTCAAGGCGATATCGGTCGAGCATCCCACCGGCGAATTTTCTGTCGAACTCGAAATAGATCAAGTTGATCCGCAAAAAGTTAATCGTGCAGCCCTGCTTCGTACGGCGCGCTTAATTATGCGCGGCGAAGTCATGATTCCCTCAGTCATCTGGAATAAAGGAGATAACACATGATTATTGATATTCAGATCTACGAAGGTAACGCCAGAAAAGTATATCCGCGACTTGATGCGGCGCTCAAAGCTAAAGGACTGTGATCATGAGTATGAACAATTTGGGAATTGTAAAACGCAACATTGTGCGAGCAGACAAAGCTGCTGTTGAGAAACTTTCCCGCTTCGGTGTGGCCACCATTCACGAAGCGATGGGTCGTGTCGGGCTGATGAAGCCATACATGCGCCCGATCTACCCAGGCGCAAAGGTATGCGGTACCGCCGTGACTATCCTGCTGCAACCCGGTGACAACTGGATGATGCATGTCGCAGCAGAGCAATTGCAGCCAGGTGATGTCGCTGTCGCAGCCTGTACGACTGACAACGCAGATGGTTTCTTCGGGGATTTGCTTGCTACATCTTTCCGTGCGCGAGGTGCTAAAGGCTTGATTATTGATGGCGGCGTGCGTGATGTGAATGATCTGACAGAAATGTCTTTCCCGGTTTTTTCCCGTGCGATCCATGCGAAAGGAACTATCAAGGCCACGCTGGGTTCGGTCAATGTTCCCGTGGTTTGTGCTGGTGCCACGGTCAATCCGGGTGACGTGGTAATTGCCGATATCGACGGCGTGGTTGTTATTCCTGCCGCAATCGCGCAACAGGTGGCCGATGCAGCAGAGAAGCGTGAGAGCTTGGAAGGCGAAAAACGCGCCAAGTTTGCGGCTGGTGAGCTTGGACTCGATATTTACAAGATGCGAGAGCCGCTGGAAAAAGCTGGGCTCAAGTACATCGACTAGCCAATTGTAATTTGGTCAATTTTGGCAATTGGCCGTTACCCAAACTGCAGAGGATACCAATGGAATTCCAAAAAACCCCGGGTTGGCTCGACTGGTACGCCAACCCCTCTCGTCCCCAATTCAAGCTCCCCTTGGGCGCTGTAGATGCCCATTGCCACGTATTCGGCCCTGGAGCGCAGTTTCCTTATGCGCCTGAGCGCAAATATACCCCCTGCGATGCATCGAAGGAGCAGCTCTTCGCTTTGCGTGACAAGCTGGGTTTCGAGCGAAATGTCATTGTTCAAGCAACATGTCACGGCGCCGACAATAGTGCGCTTGTAGATGCACTCAAATACTCGAACGGAAAGGCTCGCGGTGTTGTAACCGTTCGGCGTAGCGTTTCGGACAAGGAGCTACTGGAGTTGCACGAAGCCGGGGTTCGCGGTGTTCGTTTTAACTTCGTCAAGCGGCTGGTCGATTTTACTCCCAAGGAAGAGTTGATGGAGATTGCCAATCGCATAGCTCCCTTGGGTTGGCATGTGGTTATTTATTTTGAGGCAGTCGATCTTCCTGAATTGTGGGATTTCTTTACCGAGCTTCCAACCACGGTTGTTGTCGATCATATGGGACGACCCGATGTAACCAAGCCGGTAGATGGCCCTGAGTTCGAGCTTTTTATAAAACTGATGCGGGAACACTCAAATATCTGGTCAAAAGTTAGTTGTCCGGAGCGTTTGAGTGTTTCTGGGCCTACTGCGCTTAACGGCGAACAAAATGCGTATCGCGATGTGGTGCCATTTGCTCGACGTCTGGTTGAGCTCTTTCCTGATCGTGTTTTATGGGGAACGGACTGGCCGCATCCCAACCTCAAAAATCATATGCCAGACGATGGTCTTTTGGTTGATTTTATTCCGCATATAGCGCCAACCGTTGAATTGCAGGAGAAGTTGTTGGTTGGGAATCCAATGCAATTGTATTGGCCCGAAGAGGTTTGAATATAATTCGTGTTGTCAATCATAATAAGTGTAAAAAGGAGTGAGAGAAAATGGCGTTGGAAATTGTCTTGTCACAGGAAAGTGACAAAAATGAATCAATCAAACGAGAGGGGCCAGCCATGAGCAAAAAAGTTTGGTACAAGCAGTTGTGGTTCTATGTTGTCTTGGCAATGTTTGCTGGAGTGGCCCTTGGGCACTGGTTTCCAAATATTGGTGTGTTAATGCAGCCTTTTGGCAATGGCTTTATTAAAGCTATTAAAATGCTCATTGCACCAATTATATTTTCCACTGTAGTGCTCGGCATTGCAGGCATGGGGGATATGACCAAGGTTGGGCGAGTTGCAGTTAAAGCGCTTATATATTTCGAAGTAATGACGACGATCGCTCTTATTATTGGAGTGATAGCGGTCAACTACTGGCAGCCTGGCGTTGGAATGAATGTTGACATTTCAACTGTAGATACCTCCTCAGTGAGCCAGTATGTTGCCAAGGCTAAAACTCAAGGCACTGTGCAGTTTCTAATGGATCTGATTCCTAACACATTTGTTGGGGCTTTTAGCGAAGGAAATGTACTCCAAGTCCTTACCTTGTCTGTTTTGGTTGGTTTTTCATTGAGTGCCTTGGGCGATTATGGTAAGCCGCTGATTAATTTTGTTGAAATGCTGGCAAAAACGCTGTTTGCAGCTGTCAATTTTGTCATGTGGGCTGCGCCGATTGGAGCTTTTGGAGCCATCGCCTTTACCGTTGGCAAGTATGGCGTTGGCTCTCTTGCGACTCTTGGCAAATTTTTGGGGTATTTCTACATCGTATGTGTATTTTTTGTAGTAGTTGTCTTGGGGGCAGTTGCAAAATATACCGGATATAGCATTTTTAAATTGATTAAATATTTCCGAGAAGAGGTCGTAATTTGTTTGGCAACAACGTCGTCTGAGGTTGTGTTGCCACGCATGTTGGAGAAATTGGAAAAACTTGGGTGCAAGAAGAGTGTTGTTGGCCTAGTTATTCCAACCGGCTATTCATTTAACCTTGATGGTACGTGTCTCTATCTAGCATTTGCTGCCATATTCCTTGCGCAAGCAACCAATACCCCTCTCGATGTGATGCAACAAATTGGTCTTTTGTTGGTGTTGCTCTTGACGTCGAAAGGTGCCGCCGGAGTTTCTGGCGCGGCATTCGTAGTATTGGCCGCGACATTGTCAACGGTAGGCTCAATACCCGTAACGAGTGTTGCGCTTATTCTGGGCATTCACCGCCTGATGGCAGAAGGGCTGGTTCCAGTCAATATGATCGGCAACGCTGTTGCAACCATCTTTGTTTCGAAATGGGAGAATGCTCTGGACGATAAGGTGCTTCAAGAAGAACTTAATGCGACTATCAAATAACATTTTGTTGTGCTGGTGAAGTGTATGGCTGTGTGGGTTGAAGAAATATTGAATAATTTAGTGAAAATAATTTTTCAACTCAGTAGCAGATTTTTGCCGAGCCACAGGCACAAAATTGTTTGCGTGTAAGTTATATGTAGAAGGTGTAAATGGTTTATGCCTTCTGCTCTACTAAGTAGCCAAGTTGTATAAATGAGGAATATTTCCATGAAAAAGATTATTGCTATCGCAGTGGCTTCTGCATTTGTCGCGCCTTCTGTTCTGGCCGAAGTGGTTGTATATGGCGTTGCAGCTCCGTCCGTTGAATATTCAAAAATTTCAGACACGACAAGCAGTGATCTGACTCGTGTTCGTTTGGTAGACAACTTGTCTCGTATTGGCTTCAAAGGTACCGACAAGCTGGATAATGGTTTGAAACTGCTCTGGCAAGTCGAAAACCGAGTTTACATAGGCACAGGAGATCAAAGCCGTGGGTTCAATACTCGCGACACTTTTGTAGGTGTTGAAGGCAACTTTGGCCGTGTCGTTGTTGGAACCGCAATGTTTGATTTGCCGTTCCAGGCGCGCTTTGATTACCTGCGAGGCTTGATTAACTACAACGAAACCATCAATGGCGTACAGGGAAGTATCAACCAAAGTCAAGCTCGCCTGAGCAATCTGGCTCAGTACACATCTCCCGTGTTCTTGGGGGGCGCACAAGTTAATGCCCTGTACGACTTTGGTGCCAAGACTACTGCGGGTAATTATCAAGGCTACCAAGCGACTGCCACCTACAAATTCAGCATGCTGAAGGTTGGTGCAACCTACAAGCAAAATAATGACACCAACACTGTTGGTCAGCAGACGGGAGCGCTGGTTAATAGCACAGTCACCCCAACCGCAGAAGCCTTCCTGAAAAACTACCTCGTTGGCGCTACGCTAACGCCGGTTAATGGGCTGGACGTTTCTGTAATGTGGGATCGCAAGAAAACCAAGGCAAGTACCGCAGCCGCTGAAATTCGGCAAGATGCATGGGCAATTGGTGCTAACTATGCGACTGGAAAACATGGTTTCGGTGTGCATTATGGCAAGATCGGCAACCAGAAGAACATGAGTACAGGACTTACCTCTGACGATACCGGTGCGTATCTTGTGGCAGGGCAATACAAGTATGCACTGAGCAAGCAGACCTATATGCATGCATCGGTTGGTTATACCAAGAATGATATAAATGCATCATATAGCATGGGAACCACTTATGTTACAGGTGGCTCAGTTAGCCCTGCAGCTGTGCCTGGTATGAAAGTTACGACCATTGCTGCTGGCGTAACAACCAGCTTCTAATTCACATACCTCCTTCAAGGGAACTTTGAAAGGGTGGGCGGCTGAGCAATCCTATATTAGCCAGAGGATTTTTATTTTCGGTGAAAATCCTACCCACCTTTCTTTTTACTTGCTTCTGCCAAACACATATTTTTTTCCTTGTGACATGAGGAGGGTAGAGTGTTGGCTTGTATTTTGTGTTCAAGTATTGCTGACAAATATTGCCATTGTTATAGAAAGTTAAGTTGGCTGCGTATTGTTTGTTGACTTTAAATAAATCCTTTGGATTGGAGGCACTATGATCGGAGTTGCTCTTCGTTACGCCTATGCAATCTAACGGCGACTAAATTTATTTAGCCAGAATCTGATGTTTTGTTGCAATTAACAATTGCTAGATATAATTATATTTGAAGTCGGGGTTTTAGATGAGACTTAAAGCTCGCGTCTCGGCCATTATTTTGGCTACTTTAATTGGCTTGTTAATGCTATCTGGTGTGGCGCTTTATTCCCTGCGGCATTCCATTCTTAACGAACGGGAGTCCCAAATTCGCACTACGCTGGAGCTCGCAGTAAACATGACTGCCCAGTATCAGCAACAGGAACAATTAGGCAAATTAACTCATGAGGAAGCGCAAAATAAGGCTAAAGAAGCCTTGCGCGGGCTTCGTCGCGGTGATGACTATATCTTTGTTCGAACCACCGACAATATCCGTCTTGTTCATCCTAATGCGGAAAGTATTGGTAAAGTAGATTTGGGGGTAAAACTACCCAGTGGGCGCACTTCAGCGCAAGCTTTTGCAGATGCTCTTGCAGTATCCAAGGTGGGATTTGTCAAATCCATGATCGCCAGGCCGGGGCGAACAGAGCCGCAGCCGAAGCTTATTGGTGTTACTTCGTTTAAACCCTGGGGTTGGGTATTTGGTGTCGGTTTTTATGTGGATGATATTGAGACTACGTTTTGGAAGCAGGCCGGTATTTTAGTCATTGTCAATTTAATACTCCTCGGCGTAGTTACGTTTCTTATTGTCAGAATGACCAGCCAGATACTGGGCCAAATTGGCGGTGAGCCACAATACGCAAAAGAATGTATGCAAAAAATTGCAACCGGTGATCTTGGTGTCGATATAAATATAAAAAACGGGGATGGAGAAAGTTTGATGTCCTCCCTAAAGATAATGCAGATGAAGTTAAAAAATATTTCTGTCGCTATTCATGAAAATGCAGACTTACTTGAAGAGCAGGTGCGCGATTTCGATGAAAATGTCAAGACATATTTGAGAACAAAGTCAGATGCTGATTTAGATGTTTTGCAGAGAGGGTTGAAAAAAGTACTTGGTTTTGCTTCTCTGTTTAATAGGTCAATTGGCAGAATAAAAGTTTAGATTCTGTATGTTTATTGTTATATATAACGACAATTTTTTCTAAACTGGAGACTGTCATGAGGCTAAAAACTCGGATTTCGATCATTATTTTGGCTACTTTACTTGGCTTGTTGACGCTATCTGGTGTGGCGCTTTATTCCCTGCGGCATTCCATTCTTAACGAGCGGCAGTCCCAAATTCGCACTACGCTGGAGCTCGCAGTAAACATGACTGCCCAGTATCAGCAACAGGAACAATTAGGCAAATTAACTCATGAAGAAGCGCAAAATAAGGCTAAAGAAGCCTTGCGCGGGCTTCGTCGCGGTGATGACTATATCTTTGTTCGAACCACCGACAACATCCGTCTTGTTCATCCTAATGCGGAAAGTATTGGTAAAGTAGATTTGGGGGTGAAACTACCCAGTGGGCGCACTTCAGCACAAGCTTTTGCAGATGCTCTTGCAATATCCAAGGTGGGATTTGTCAAATCCATGATCGCCAGGCCGGGTCAAACAGAACCGCAGCCGAAGCTTATTGGTGTTACTTCGTTTAAACCATGGGGTTGGGTATTTGGTGTCGGTTTTTATGTGGATGATATTGAGACTACGTTTTGGAAGCAGGCAGGTATTTTAGTCATTGTCAATTTAATACTCCTCGGCGTAGTTACGTTTCTTATTGTCAGAATGACCCGCCAGATACTGAGCCAAATTGGCGGCGAACCGCAATACGCCGCTGAAATCGCCCAGGGCATTGCCAACGGCGACCTCTCGCGCAGCATTGACGCCCACGGCAAGGCCGACAGCCTGCTCGGCTCCATGCGCGTCATGCAGCAAGGGCTGCATGACATCGTCGCCCGCTTCAACCAGGCCTCCACCACGCTCGCCACCGCCTCGCAGCAACTGACCGAAGAAACCGAACAGATCAGCCGCGGCAGCCAGCAGACCTCCGAAGCCACCGCCGCCACCGCCGCCGCAGTGGAACAGATGACCGTCAGCATCAGCCACATCTCCTCCAGCGCCCGGGAAACCGAAAGCAACTCCCGGCAAGCCGCCGAACTCGCCACCCACGGCGAACAGCTTGCCAAGGATGCTGCCGAAGAAATCCGCCGCATCTCCAGCGACATCAGTGCCGCCTCCGACCTCATCCGAGGTTTGGTCGACCGCTCGCGCGAAATCGACGGCATGAGCGCCGTCATCAAGGAAATCGCCGACCAGACCAACCTGCTCGCGCTCAACGCCGCCATCGAAGCCGCCCGCGCTGGCGAACAGGGACGAGGCTTCGCTGTCGTCGCCGACGAAGTACGCAAACTCGCCGAACGCACCGGCGGTGCCACCCAGGACATCACCCGCACCATCCGCGCCGTGCAGAGCGACACCGACGTCGCCGCCGCGCGCATGGAAGGTGTACGCGACCAGGTCACCCTCGGCGTCGAACTCGCCGAAAAGGCCGCCCAAGCGCTGCGTGAAATCAACGACGGCGCCCGCGCCACCCTGGAAAAGACCCGCGAAGTCGCCAATGCCGCCCAGGAACAAAGTCAGGTCAGCAACAACATTGCCGGCAACGTCGAACGCATCGCCCAGATGGTCGAAGAATCCGACGCCGCCGTGCAGGCCGCGCACGATCAGGTGCGGCAACTGGATGAGCTGGCGCGCGAGCTCAACCAAGTAGCTGTGCGATTCAAGTTGTAATCCATGTATGCGAAATGGAAGTGTAGTAGTTGGGTTGTACGCACATGAATAATTTAATACTGCATAGTTTCAGCTTCTCCAATTTTCTGTCGTTCGATGGAGATTGCTCGATGTCGTTCGTGCTGGATGGCAAGAATGCGCATTCATGTGATGGATTTAAATCTTCGGCTAATGACGAGATATGTCTATCACCAATTTCTGTAGTGGCAGGGGAGGATCGAAGCCGTAGTAATTTTATTAAAGCGATCAATTTTTTGGTCGGGCTGTTCAATGGCGGGGAAGAGGATTTACTGTGCGGTCATTTGGGTTGCACCTCGTTCTTGCCACTTGGTTCAGTGCTGAATGGAAATTTTTCGCTTGAGTTTGAGATGAATGGGGTGTTGTATCGATACGTTCTTGAATTAGAAAGAGGGCGGATTGTGTATGAATCGCTTCATCAAAAACGCGCTAAATTGTATAGCTATCTGTTCGTGCGTGAAATTGATCAAGTATGCTTTTTGAACGAAATCAAAATCAAAAACTTTGGAGTAACTGAAAAATGTCTGCGCCATGTCAAAGCCAACTCATCGCTAATCTATGCCGGAGCCATGCAAGGGTCTTTGATCGCGAAAAAAATGGCCAGTAGCTTCCTGTCAATGATGGGAGGAGGTGCGGTGCGCGATCTGCAGGATGTCTTGCCTGGCCAGGTTTTAAAAGCGGCAGACTTTTTTTATAACCATGATTTATTGCGCAAGAAGATGGTGAATTTTCTTGTTCATCAAGGGTTTGATTTGTGTGATGTAAAGATGAAGCGTTCACGTCACATTCCGCGCGATGGGAATCCCATTTTTTACTACGTACCGGAAATTATCCGTTCCTGCACACGCAAGCCAGACGGCTATTCAGTCACACCGATTTGGCTTGAGGATAGAAAATTTATGGCGGTATTCGTGCAGCTATCCGTCTTGCTTCCAGCCCTAGAGGGAGGTGGGGTTGTTTGCATGGATGGCATGGATGCGTTGGTCGATCCTGAAATATTGAATGCCCATCTTGGTATGTTTGCCAATTTTGAATCCAATGTAAACAATGCACAAGTTATTCTTGTAACAAAATCCATAGATGTCCTTGGAGGCGTTCATCCCTGCCAGGCATATATTGCAAGTAGAGTTTATCCCTGAATTTAATTGTTAATTTTGATAAATGTTTTTGATTGTGTTTTCGGTGTTTGTGTTGTTTGGATTGTTGTCTTATCTGGAGATGTAAATGTTTGAAACGCTGTTGCCATTTTTTCAGGCCATGTTAGATCAAACCGGTTTGGTGCACTTCACATTTGGCAATTTTGTAATGTGTGTACTGGGCTGTGTGATGATTTATCTGGCTATTACAAAACACTTTGAACCATTATTACTGATCGGGATTGGTTTTTCCTGCATCGTAGCCAATATCCCGGGGCCGCCCGATGTGCCTGGTGGACCTGCTGTTTCGGCGTTGCTCTACGTGGTCAAGGAAGGCGGCCTGTTCCATTTCGCTTTTGAAGGCGTCGGCAAGCTGATCATTCCGCCGCTGATCTTCCTTGGCGTGGGTGCCATGACCGACTTCGGTCCGATGATTGCCAACCCAAAGTTGGTTCTGCTTGGCGCTGGCGCGCACTTGGGCATTTTTGTTGCACTGATTTTTGCCAAGATGCTCGGTTTTACCATGAACGAAGCAGGCGCCATCGGCATTATTGGCGGCGCGGATGGCCCGATGGCGATCTTTGTGACCATGAAGCTGGCACCCCACCTGCTGGGACCCATCTCGGTTGCGGCTTATTCCTACATGGCCTTGATGCCGCTGATCCAGCCACCGATCATGCGTTTGCTGACCACAAAGGAAGAGCGTCAGATCGGCATGGCCCAATCGCGCAAGGTTAGCAAGCTGGAAAAGATCGCTTTCCCGATTGTAATCGCCATCGTCGTCAACCTGTTCTTCCCGCCGGTTGCCCCGCTTATCACCATGTTGATGCTGGGTAACCTGTTCAAGGAGTGTGGCGTGGTCGATCGTCTGGCCAAGACAGCTGCGGGCGGCCTGATCAACGTCATCATCATGATCCTGACTGTTGCTATCGGTTCCACCATGGCCGCAGACAAGTTCCTGACCGTACAGACCATTCAGATCGTCGTTCTGGGCTTGGTGGCATTTGCCTTCGGCACGGCCTCCGGAGTGGTTACCGCCAAGATCATGAACCTGTTCCTGAAAACCAAAATCAATCCGTTGATCGGCTCCGCAGGGATTGCTTCCGTGCCGATTGCCGCTCGCGTTTCGCACATCGTGGCCGAGCAGGAAAACCCGAACAACCTGCTGATTTACCACGCCATGGGCCCAAACCTCGCTGGCGTATTCGGCACGGCCATCTCGGGCGGAATCTTGCTGGCACTGCTGGGCGCAGCATAAGGCAATGCCCCGGGTTTTTTGCTTGAAATTCAAGTTATCAAATTGAACTGAGCCGGAGCAATCCGGAGGAGAAAATAATCATGCGCAAATTCAAGATCACCGTTGAAAACACTGCTTACAACGTCGTAGTGGAAGAAGTCGATGCAACGGCTGCCGTCCAAGCCAAGCCGGTCGTGGCGGCCACCCCGGCCGCTCCTGTGGCTACAGCCACTCCGGTTGCAGGTGGCGATACCCCGCTCACCTGCCGACTGGGGGGCGTCGTGGATTCGATCGAAGTGACTGTCGGCCAGCATGTCAACGAAGGGGACAAGGTCATGATAGTGGAGGCCATGAAGATGAAGACCTCCATGGTCGCCAACAAGACTGGCAAGGTCACCAGCATTGCCGTCAAGGTCGCGGACAAGGTTGAAACCGGCCAGGTTCTGATGACGATTGCCTGACCTTTGCAGACTGATCGTCAAATCAGCTCTGAACTTGATATGGAGGTAGAGCGAAAGTGAACGCAATTATTCCAGATACCCTTGCGGGGGCGCTGATACTCAGCATCATCGATTTCTTTTTGAGTTTTGTGATCATTGCGGGGATTGGTGTGGTATTGGCGTTTTTTCCGTTGCTGAATCGCTTCGCCAGTGCGGAAGACAAGCACGGCCACAAGCACTCGCACGGAAAAAAGCATGTACATGGTCACGGCCACAGCGCACTGCCGGCCGCGGCTTCTGTCACACCGGCTGGCAACGCTGCAGACCAGCATGTTGCCGCCATTTCGGCTGCGGTTGCTGTAGTTGTTGGCCCGCACAAGATCGTTCAGATCGAACGTGCAAATTAACTAGCTGGAGTTCCCGGGGGAATCCCCGGGATTTCAGGACTCAGTCAAAAACAACAAAAATTTGGAGATTCCTTCCGGGGACTTGGTCATGAGCAGGACAGCAAGCCAGCTCATCCTGTTTCGCATGGGTAATGCGCAGTGCTTGTCACGTGTGCAGTTCGTTCGCCAATGAGAATTTGAACGATGGATAAATTCAATACCGCCACGTTGAGCTACTTGGGCAAGTCGATTGAGTTGCCGATACTCAGGGGGACGATGGGCCCCAAAGCTATCGATATTCACAGCCTGTACAAACACGCAGGGCTCATCACTTATGATCCCGGCCTGATTTCCACAGCCACATGCGCTTCAGAAATTTCTTACATCGACGGCGACAAGGGCGAGCTGTTCTATCACGGCTACCCCATCGAGCAACTGGCCACGCACTGCGATTACCTGGAAACCTGCTACCTGATCAAGAACGGCGAGCTGCCGACTGCGACGCAGTACGACGAATACGTCACCACGGTGAAGCGTCATACCATGGTGCATGAGCAGCTCATGCGCCTGTACCAGGGCTTCCGCCGCGATGCGCATCCGATGGCGATTCTGGTCGGGGTGGTCGGGGCGTTGTCGGCCTATTACCAGGATTCGCTCGACATCACCAATCCGGAACACCGTTTGCTGGCGGCCACGCGCCTGGTGGCCAAGATGCCGACCATCGTGGCGATGGCCTACAAGTACACGGTGGGCCAGCCGTTCATGTATCCGCGCAATGAACTGAATTACGCGGAGAACTTCCTGCACATGATG
>NZ_FOVE01000006.1 GCF_900115065.1 Formivibrio citricus
CGATTCATTCCCGTCCGATTCAAAACCTGCCAGTGAAGCTCTGCAGCGTGTACGCATCAACTTCGTTATGCGTCGCGCAGCTGCGCTTCACTAAATAGCAGTTTTTTCGGCCTGTATGAACCCCGGCTTCTCCGCCTATAAATAGAGGTTCACTTCCCGCTGCGCCGTAGCCGTCTATGAAAATGAACGTGTATTCGACCTCACTTTTTGAAGCCTAATCCCGCGGCCCTTGAGGCCTAACCCCATCCCCGCGTGACCAAGTGCTTGTTTTACCGTGAGATCGCAGTTATAAAAAACTCATCCTGCCACGGAAATTACTTCAATGGAAGATGAGGCTTTCCGTGAAACAAAAACGGCCCGCCATCCCAGGCGAGCCGTTTGCTATGCGAACACCCAATCCCGAACCTATTCCACCGCCAGAATCATCCCCGCTGCCGCAGTCTGGTTGGTCCCCGCGTCGATCAGGATGAATGCGCCGGTGGCCGGTAGCGTTTCGTAGCTGTCGGCGGCGATGGGCTGGGCCAGCGCGATGCGGACCTGGGCGATGTCGTTCATCGCCAGCGTTTCGGCCTTGATGCGGTCGTGCAGGGCATGCACGTCGAGCACGAACTCGATTTCCTGGATCTTGGCCTGCACCACGCGGCTGGTCTGCTTGAGCAGGTAGCGGCGGCGGGAATCGAGTGGCGTGGTATCCAGCCAGCACAGGTCGGCTTGCAGGCGCTTGGTGGTGACGGGCTCCCTGCCGCTGGCGACGATCAGGTCGCCGCGCGAGACGTCGACGTTTTCCTTGAGCAGGATGGTGACCGATTGCCCGGCGACGGCTTCATCCATCGGGCCTTCGAAACGCAGCACTTCATGCACGGTTGCCGGGGTGCCGGCGGGCAGGATGGTGACGACATCGCCGGGTTTGACGCTGCCGGCTTCAATGCGGCCCTGATAGCCGCGGAAGCCGAAGACTTCCGATGCGGACGGGTCGGCGTTGTCCTGGCCTTCGGGGTAGGTGCGCTGCACATATTGCACCGGAAAGCGCAGGCCGATATCGTCTGAAGGCTGGCGCGGTTCCAGTGTTTCCAACACTTCCAGCAGGGTTGGGCCGGTGTACCACGGCGCGGCATCGCTGCCGTCGACCACGTTGTCGCCTTCGAGCGCGGAAAGCGGAATGTAGTACACATCGGTGAGTCCGAGTTGGGCAGCGAATTCGGCGTAGGCCGAGCGGATGCGCTCGAACAGCGCCTGATCCCAGTCGACCAGATCCATCTTGTTGACCGCGACGATGATGTGCGGCAAGCCCAGCAGCTTGGCAATCGCGGAGTGGCGCTTGGTCTGCGTGAGCAGGATGTCGGTGCCGCTTCCCTCGGTGCGGATGCGGGTCGGGTCGATCAGGATCACCACAGCATCGGCGGTGCTGGCGCCGGTGATCATGTTGCGCGTGTACTGCTCGTGGCCCGGCGCGTCGGCGACGATGAACTTGCGGCGCGGCGTGGCGAAGTAGCGGTAGGCCACGTCGATGGTGATGCCCTGTTCTCGCTCGGCTTCGAGACCATCGGTCAGGAGCGACAGGTCGATCTGCTCGCCCAGCGTGCGCTTGTGCTTGGAGCGGGAAATCGCGGCAAGCTGGTCGATGAAGATGCCCTTGCTGTCGAACAGCAGGCGGCCGATCAGCGTGCTCTTGCCGTCGTCGACGCTGCCGGCGGTGATGAAGCGCAATACGCCGAGGTCGTCCTGTTCGCGGCTGGTTTCAATATTCGTATTCATCAGAAATATCCTTCCTTCTTGCGACGCTCCATCGAGGCTTCCGAGGTCTGGTCGTCCATGCGGGTAGCGCCGCGTTCGGTGATTTCGGTGACGGCGGTTTCGGCGATGATGTCGGCCACCGTATGCGCTTGCGATTCAACCGGGCAGGTGCAGGAGATGTCGCCCACGGTACGGAAGCGCACGGAGGTTTTTTCGATCTGCTCGCCAGCCTGCGGCGGAGTGATCGGCGTGACCGGCACGGTCAGGCCGTTGCGGCGCACCACTTCGCGCTCGTGGGCGAAGTAGAGCGACGGCAGCGGGATGTTCTCGCGGGCGATGTACTGCCAGATGTCGAGCTCGGTCCAGTTGGAGATCGGGAACACGCGCATGTTCTCGCCGGAGAAAATCCGGGTGTTGTAGAGGTTCCACAGCTCCGGGCGCTGGTTTTTCGGGTCCCACTGGCCGAATTCGTCGCGGAAGGAAAAGATGCGCTCCTTGGCGCGGGCTTTTTCCTCGTCGCGGCGCGCGCCGCCGATCAGCGCATCGAAGCGGTGTTCCTCGATGGCTTCGAGCAGCGTGACGGCCTGCGCAGCGTTGCGCGAGTCGGTTTCCTTGCGCAGCCGCACCGTGCCGCGCCGGATGGATTCCTCGACCTCGGCGACGATCAGCCGTTCGCCGAGTTCAGCCACGCGCTGGTCGCGGAAGGCGATCACTTCCGGGAAGTTGTGCCCGGTATCCACATGCAGTAGCGGGAAGGGCAGCTTGCCGGGGCGGAAAGCTTTTTCGGCGAGGCGCAATACCACGCAGGAATCCTTGCCGCCGGAGAACAACAGCGCCGGGCGCTCGAATTCGGCGGCGACCTCGCGCAGGATGTAGATGGCTTCGGCTTCCAGCCAGTCGAGATGGTTCAGGTTCTTGGTTGTCATCATTCATTCCTTTGCCGGTTTGACATGCAAACCGCATTCTTTCGAATCACTGCTTTCCCACCACCAGCGCCCGGCGCGGATGTCCTCGCCCGGACGGATCGCTCGGGTACAGGGCTCGCAGCCAATCGAGGGGTAGCCGCGCTGATGTAGCGGGTTGAACGGTACGTTGAATGCCTCGATGTAGGCCCAGACGTCTTCCTCGCTCCAGTCGGCGAGCGGGCTGAATTTTTCCAGTCCATGCGTCGAATCGAATTCCTGCAACGGCAGCGCGGTGCGGGTCACGGCTTGGGCGCGGCGCAGGCCGGTAATCCAGGCTTTCTTGCCCGCGAGCGCACGTTGCAGCGGCTTCACCTTGCGGATCTCGCAGCAGCGCTTTCTGAGTTCCACGCTTTCGTACATCGCGTTGAGGCCGTGGTCGCGTACATACGCCTCGACATCGGCCGCTTCCGGCTGGAAGCGCTCAATCGTGATGCCGTAATGCGCTTCGGCGCGGGCGAGCGTATCGAGCGTTTCCTTGTGCAGGCGGCCGGTTTCCAGCGTGAAGAGGCCGATCGGCAATTTCAGGCGGGCGACCAGATCGGTCAGCGCCATGTCTTCCGCGCCGAGGCTGTTGGCGAGCGTGGCGGGGGCAAACTCCGTCGCGATTCGGCGCAGCAGCGCTTCGGCGGCTTCGATACGGCCCTGGAGTTCGGGCGAAAGTCCGCTCATGCCGCACCTCCGCGTGCCACGCGCCGGTAGAGCGGTTGTAGCAGATTGGCAGAGGCTTGATAGACCTCGCTGAAATCGGCGAGGCCATTCAGGGCATCGCGGATATTTTTGTCTTCACGCACGGCAAAGGCATCAAACCCCACGCGCTGCATGTAGAACAACTGGTCGCGCAGCACGTCGCCAATCGCGCGCAGTTCGCCGGCAAAGCCGTAGCGGGTACGCAGCAGGAAGGCGGTGCTGTAGCCGCGCCCGTCGCGGAACACCGGGAAATCGACCGCGATCAGCGGCAAGCTGGCGAGATCGTCAACCAGTGCAGCCGGATCGTCATCGGGATTCAGCCACACGCCGACATCCTTGCGGGCCTTGAGCGCGCCGCGCTCGGCCAGCCAGCGCGTCAACGGGACGATGATCTTGCCGGTTTCGGGAAGCGGTGCATCGGCTTCGCGCAGCACGGTCCAGTCATCCTGAACCACTTCCTTGTTGCGAATGATTTCAGCCATGGGCGGCCTCCTTCCTGTGGGCATCGGCGCCATAAACGGCAAATTTGAACGGGTCGGCGCCCAGGCGGTCGACGGTATCGATGAAGCGCTCGCCGTCGATGCGGTGTAGCAGATAGGCTCGCAGCAGCTTGTCCACTGCAGGCGGCACTTCCTGCGCGGAAAGCGACGGGCCGATGACCTTGCCCAGCGCGGCTTCCCGACGCTGGCCGGCGTGATGCCCGGCATGGCCGCCCAGCGTGAGCTGGTAGAACTCCTCGCCGTTCTTGTCGACGCCCAGAATGCCGATATGCCCGACGTGGTGGTGGCTGCAGGAATTCATGCAGCCGGAAATGTTGATCGAGATGTCGCCGATGTCGAACAGGTAGTCGAAGTCGTCGATCTGTTCCTGGATGGCCTGCGCCAGCGGAATCGAGCGCGCATTGGCCAGCGAGCAGAAATCGCCGCCGGGGCAGGCAATGATGTCGGTCGCAAGCCCGATGTTCGGCGTAGCGAGCCCGGCGGCCTTGGCCTTTTTCCAGAGCGAAAACAGGTCGCTCAAGCGAACGTCGGCGAGTGCCAGATTCTGTTCGTGGGTGACGCGCAGTTCGCCAAAACTGAACTGATCCGCCCAGTCGGCCACCTGCTGCATCTGTTCCGCGGTCAGATCACCGGGCGCGGTGCCGGTCGGTTTGAGCGACAAGGTGACGCTGGCGTAGCCCGGCTGCTTGTGAGCGCGCACGCTACGGCTGACCCAGCGGGCAAAGGCGACATTGTCGGCCTTGTGTTGTTCGAAACCGGCATCGGTGGCCGGCAGGGTTTCGTAGAGCGGATCGGTGAAATGGCCGGCAACGCGGGCCAGTTCTTCGCCGGTGAGCGTGGCGGGGCCGTCTTTCAGGTGCGCCCATTCCTTCTCGACTTCGGCCGCGAAGGCTTCCACGCCCAGCGCCTTGAGCAGAATCTTGATCCGCGCCTTGTACTTGTTGTCGCGCCGCCCGAAGCGGTTGTAAACGCGCAGGATGGCTTCGACGTAGGTGAAAAGATGCGGCCAGGGCAGGTCTTCGCGGACCACGCTGCCGATGATCGGCGTGCGCCCCAGCCCGCCGCCAACGATGACGCGGATCAGCGTTTCCCCGTTAACGTCTTTGTAAAGCTGCAGACCGATGTCATGCACCGTGAGCGCGACGCGGTTTTCTTCGGTGCCACTGACGGCGATCTTGAACTTGCGCGGCAGATGGGCGAACTCCGGGTGGAAGGTCGACCACTGGCGCAGCAGTTCGCAATACGGGCGCGGGTCGACGATCTCGTCGGGGGCCACGCCGGCGAACTGGTCGCTGGTGACGTTGCGCACGCAGTTGCCGGAGGTCTGGATGGCGTGCATCTGCACCTTGGCGAGTTCGGCGAGGATTTCGGGCGCGTCGTCGAGTTCCGGCCAGTTGAACTGCACGTTTTGCCGCGTGGTGAAATGCGCGTAGCCGCGGTCGTAGCGGGTAGCGATATCGGCGAGCGCGCGCAGTTGCCGCGAGGACAGCAAACCGTAGGGAATCGCCACGCGCAGCATGTGCGCATGGCGCTGCATGTAGAGGCCGTTCTGCAGGCGCAGCGGCAGGAACTCTTCGTTGCTCAACTCGCCGTTGCGAAAGCGCCGGACCTGATCTCGGAACTGCACGACGCGTTCGTCGACGATTTTCTGGTCGTAATGATCGTAGCGGTACATGACTGGATAGCCCAAAGTGGCATGAATGGCACCATCTTAAACAGGGCCATTCATAGCGTAAAAGAATTTGATTCTATTTCTTAATTACGAAATGTTCTCGTTCACGGCGCTGCTATTGAGCAGGCCGCGGGAGAGATCAATGACTTCGCTTGCTGTTAGACCAACGCCCAGAGGGTGTGTCTGTCTCCAGACGTCGGCGGCGGCGCCGTGTAGCCACGCGGCGCAACTAGTGGCTTCGAAGCTGTCGAGCCCTTGCGCCCACAGTGCGGCCAAGATGCCGCACAACGCATCGCCCTGCCCGGCATTGCTCAGGGCAGCGTTGCCGCTGCCGTTGATGCGCCAGCGCTGGTCCGTGCAGACGACGGTGCCCGTGCCCTTGAGCTGCACGGTGGAGTTACAGCGCTGCGCCAGCGTTTGTGCGGCCCCGATGCGGTCGCGCTGGATTTCGCGGGAAGTGCAGCCGAGCAGCCGCGCGGCTTCGGCAGGGTGAGGGGTGATGACGCTGGGCGCACTGCGCTCATGCAACAGCGTTTGCAGGCCGGCTTGCTGTGCAATCAGGTTGAGCGCATCGGCATCGAGGATCAGAGGAAGCGGCTCGTGCAGAAGCTGCTTGAGCAACAGCAGTGCGGCTTCGCTCTGCCCGAGGCCTGGGCCGGCGACCAGCAGCGTCTTGTCGGGATGCGTTGCCAGTGTTTGGGCGGAATGCAGCATGAGTTCCGGCTGGGCTGGGTCGAAGGCCGGGTGATTTTCAGCGAGGAAACCGACCCTGACCTTGCCGGTACCAAGCTTGAGTGCCGCACGTCCGGCCAGCAACGGCGCGCCGAGCATGCCGTCCGCACCGCCGAAAATGGCCACGCTGCCGAAGCGGCCCTTGTGCGAGTCGGCGGGGCGTTGCAGCTTTTGCAGGGCAGCGGGCGGGGCATCGACCAGCTCGCCGTCTGCCGGCGGGAAATGGCGAGCTTCTATTCCCAGCGTTTCCACTTCGACCAGTCCGGCATGGTCGCGTCCGACGCCGGTATGCAGGCCGGGTTTGTCCACGATGTAGGTCAGCGTTTGCGCGGCGCGAACGGCGATGTCATGGGTCGCACCGGTGAAGGCATCCAGTCCGCTGGGAACGTCGATGGCCAGCACGGGTTTGCCGCTGGCGTTGAGCGCGCGGATCAAGTCTTGTGTCCGCGAGTCGAATTCACGGGAGAAGCCGATGCCGAACAGCGCATCGACGATCAGATCGTAACGGGGAAAATCGGGTGTGGGAGCCGGCTTGCTGCCAGCCGCCTGCCAGCAGGCAAAGGCTTGCGCTGCATCGCCGCGGTAAGCGGGTTCGTTCAGAAACCAGCACGCGGATTCAAGCCCGTTCTCGTGCAGGATTCGCGCGCAAACGAGACCGTCGCCGCCGTTGTTGCCAGGCCCGCACAGCACCAGTACGCGGTTGGCTTTCGGGTGTTGCCGCAGGATCAGTTCGGCGGCTGCCAAGCCTGCGCGCTCCATGAGCGGCAGTCCTTCGCCCAAGGCCGCGGTTTCGATCTGGCGGATGGAATCCAGGGCGAAGAGCGGCTTCATTCGCGGGCCATCCGGCTGCGTTCGATGCGGTTGATGTAGCGCTGGATCAGCGTCTGCTCGCCGCCGGACAAGTTCATGAAACGGCAGCCGATCCTCGTTCCGGCGCGGGCGCGGTTTTCCTGCAGGCTGCAGACCAGCAGATCGACCTCCAGGCAACCGGTTTCCGGCAGCTCCAGCCGACAGCCGTGCAGTTGCATGCCGGGCACCAGCTCCATGGGCAAGGGGCCGGGCAGCGCGATGCCGCCCTGACTGATGTCGATGATTGCCACATCCAGACAGGTATCGGTTTGCCCGAGGGGAATGCGGCAAATCACGGGTTGCCGCGCAGGGATATCGAGACGGTAATAATCGCGCCGCTGTACATGCAGGATGAAATCGGGGCGCCCGGTGCGAAAGGCGGGGCGTCCCTGGTGCTCGATACGGACGGGCTTGGGGGCGTCGAACTGGATGTGCACCCGGTCGAGGCTGCTGATGCAGACCAGCTTCGACCCTTGTTCCAATACCTTGTTGATGTGTTCGTCCGGGCTGACGTCAAAAAACAGGTTCGTATCGGTGACCTGCAGCAAGGCGCTCAAGGCAAAAGGCTCGCGTTTTTTCGGCGGATAGAGGCAGATCAGCTCGGGCCGTCTGGCGAGCCGCACCAGCAGATGCTGGATCTGGGCTTCGGTGTCGATCAGGTAAGGCGCCGTATTCTCAAGCGAGAGCGGGGCGAGCGTGGCGTGGTCGGTCATCTGTTGTTTATAACCTTCTGACACAAGCTTCTCAAGCCGGCTCCGGAAAGCATTCAGGCCATGACGGGGGCTGCCAGCAGTTTTTCCACTTCCGCCCGCGTGGCGCGAGCTTCGTTTTTTGCCTGATTGCGCTCGGCGGACAGGGGGCGCAGGTGTAGCTTGACCGGCGTTTCGTCGAACCAGAAAGCCAGCGTCGGAAAGTCGTCGTACCGGTGAGCTCCGTTTGCTTCCCGGTGCTGGTACTCGATTTTCTGATCGATCAGGAAAAACTCGATGGACTTGGGATCGTCGTGATACAGGATCAGGTTGATGTCCGAATGCGGCCCCGCGACGCCGGACAGAACCGAGCCAGTCAGGCAGGGCCGGAATTCGGCCAGAAGCCGCATCAGGTAAAGGCTTTTCTGGCGAAGCTGGCGTAACAATGCCTCATGCTCCGGTTCAAATATGGCGCGGTGCTGCGCCAGCGCGTCTTCGATTTCCTGGTTCGATGGCAGGTTCGCGGTTTCCGTGACACCCAGTTGTTGAGCTGCCTTGCGTTTTGCTGCCGAAAAATCTGCGGCATGTCCTTCGGCCAGAAGCCGGGCGGCGCGGGCGGCCACTTCCTGCCTGATGTTGGCAGACTGGCGCCCGCTTGCGGCTGAGGCGTTCTTGCGCTTCAAAACAGCAGTTCCTTGATCTCTTCCAGCGGCGTGGCGGCTGCGGCGCCGCCGCCCAGACCCAGTTCGGGGTTGGTTTGCTGGTATTCGCTGAAGAAATATTCGGTAATGGGGCCTTTTTCGCTTTGCAGCGTCTGGGCAACCACACCCTCCGGCACGGGGTAATTGTGCTCCGGCTGATCCTTGAGCGCCTGGCCCATGAAGTTGATCCAGATCGGCAAGGCGGATGCGCCACCGGTTTCGCCGCTCCCCAGCGACTTGGGCTGATCGAAGCCCACCCAGACGATGGAGACCAGCTTGGGCTGGAAGCCGGCAAACCAGGCATCGTGCGAATCGTTCGTGGTACCGGTTTTGCCAGCGAGATCGTTGCGCCCGAGCACGCGAGCCTTGGCGGCTGTGCCGAAGCGCACCACGTCGCGCATCATGTTGGTCATGACGAAGGCATTCCTGGCATCCAGCGCTCGCTCTGCGTTCTTGCCGGCCACCTCCGGTTCCATCCTGGCGATGACCCGGCCCTTGCCGTCTTCAATGCGGTCGATGAAATGGTGATGGACCAGGAAGCCGGTGTTGGCAAAAACCGAATAAGCCTCGGCCATCTGCAGTGGCGTGACCGAGCCGGCGCCGAGCGCCATGGTCAGGTAGGCCGGGTGATCCTTGGCCTTGAAGCCGAAGCGCGCGATGTGCTCCTGGGCGTATTGTGGGGAAATCGCCTGCAGGATGCGGATCGAGACAAGGTTCTTCGAGAGCGTCAGCGCATTGCGCACCGTCATCATGCCGGCGAATTTGCCGTCGTAATTCTTGGGCTCCCACTTCTGCCCGCCGATCTGGTCCGGGTTGATGACGAGCGGCGCATCGTTGATTTGTGTGGCAGGCGTGATGCCTTTTTCCAGCCCCGCCGAATAGATGAAGGGTTTGAAGCTGGAACCGGGCTGACGCCATGCCTGGGTGACATGATTGAACGGTGTACGGTTGAAGTCGAAGCCGCCCACCAGTGCCTTGACGGCACCGTTGGCCGGATCCATTGCGATGATGGCGCCTTCGACCTGCGGCAATTGGGCGATTGCCCAGCCTTTTTCGGTCTTGCGTACCCGGATAACCGCGCCCGGGCGCAGGCGCGAAGCCGGCGGCGCCTTGTCCGAGAGCAGGTTGCGCCCCAATCGCAGGCCATCGCCTTCGATGCCGATGGTTTCGCCTTCCTTGAGATAGACGGAAACCTTTTTGGGTGATGCCTGGGTGATGACGCCGACCAGCAGTTCTCCGGCGTCGGAAAACTTCTCCAGTGCTTCGTCGATATCGTCCTCATCCTTGAGTTGCGCTGCATTGATGAATGCTTCTGCGCCGCGATAGCCGTGGCGCTGATCGTAGTCGAGCAAGCCTTGGCGCAAGGCTTTGTAGGCCGCGGCCTGCTGCTTGCTGTCCAGCGTGGTGTAGACCTTGAAGCCTTGCGTGTAGGCGGCTTCCTTGTGGCGCTCGAACATCATCTGCCGGGCCATTTCGGCCACGTATTCAGCATGGACCGAGAATTTTTGTCCGTAACGCCGAACGTCCAGGTCTTCTTCGCGGGCTGCGGCGTATTCGGCATCGCTGATGTATTTCAGCTTGTGCATGCGATCCAGCACGTACAGCTGGCGCGCCTTGGCCCGCTTGAAGTTGACGATGGGGTTGATGGTCGAAGGGGCTTTGGGCAGGCCGGCCAGCATGGCTGCTTCGGCAATCGAAATTTTCGAGAATTCCTTGCCGAAATACGTTTGTGCCGCCGCGGAAAATCCGTAAGCACGCTGCCCCAGATAAATCTGGTTGATATAAAGCTCAAGAATTTTATCTTTTGTCAGATTTCGCTCGATTTTGAAAGACAACAGGGCTTCATTGAATTTGCGGGAAAGCGTTTTTTCGTTGGAAAGATAGAAATTGCGCGCTACCTGCATGGTGATGGTGCTGGCTCCCGATTGGGCGTGGCCGCGGAAAATGTTGCCCAGCATGGCGCGCACGACGCCGATATAGTCGACACCACCATGGCTGTAGAATCGCTCGTCTTCCGCGGCCAGCAGGGCGTTGATCATGACCTTCGGTGTCTGGTTTATCGGCGTGAACGAGCGTTTTTCTTCGCCGAACTCCCCGATCAACACGTTGTCCGCACTGTAGATTCTGAGCGGAATTTTGGGCTGATAGTCGGTCAATGCTTCCAGGGACGGGAGCTTGGGGTAGATGAGCGTGGCGGCAAGCAATATCAGCACGGCGCCAATCAAAGCCAATCCGCTGAATGCGCCCAAAGTGATGAAAATGATCCGTTTTAGCATGATGCTGGTTCTGGCTATTAAAGGTTGATAACGGCCATTTCAGGAGGCCGACAATATGTTGCAAAAAAGGGTCTGGTTGTCTACGGTAACTTTACATGAGCAATTTGCGCTGCTACGATTTTAAGCGACACGGGAAGAAGTTTTTCTATTTCCCTATTTTTTAAAAGGAATCTGGCGTTGAACCTTGACTTCCTGAAGCCCAAGGCAGCTCCCTTGATCGGCGTGGATATCAGCTCCTCTGCCGTGAAAATGGTTGAGTTAAGCTTGGTTGGGCGCAATTTCAGCCTGGAGCGTTACGTTATCCAGCCGCTGCCGAAGGACGCCGTTTCCGACGGCAACATCGCCAATGTGGAGCTTGTTGCCGATGCAGTCAAGCGAGCATGGCAGCAGCTTGGTTCGCGCGTCAAGCATGTTGCACTTGCCTTGCCAGCGGCATCGGTCATTACCAAAAAAATCCTGGCGCCAGCCGGGCTTACGGAGCGGGAGCTCGAAAGCCAGGTCGAAACCGAGGCCAATCAATACATCCCGTTCTCGCTTGAAGAAGTGAACCTCGACTTTCAGGTTTTGGGGCCCAACGCGAATTCCCCGACGGAAAACGATGTCCTGATTGCCGCCGCCAAGAAAGAAAAAGTTGAAGAGCGGGTGGCGGTTGTCGAGGCAGCGGGACTCAAGGCCAGCGTGATGGATGTCGAATCCTATGCAACTCAGGCGGCCTACGAATTGATGCGTCCGCAACTACCCAACGGCGGCGAAGGACAGATCGTTGCGGTGGTGGATATTGGCGCAACAGCCATCCACATGAATATCTTCAAGGATTCCCAGTCGATCTACAGCCGCGATCAGGGGTATGCCGGCAATCAGCTTACCCAGGAAATCCAGCGCAAGTTCAACATGTCCTTTGAGGAGGCCGAGCAGGCCAAGCAGCAGGGCGGCTTGCCCGAGAACTACGAGCCAGAGGTTCTGCAGCCTTTCATGGACACGCTGGCCATGGAAATTTCCCGCTCTCTTCAGTTCTTCTATACGTCCAGCAATTACAACATGGTCGATCACATCCTGCTGGCGGGCGGGGGGAGCGTGATCCATGGGCTGGATGAAGTTGTTTCAAGCCGGACGCAGGTTGCAAGTACCATGCGCGCCAATCCATTTTTCAGCATGTCGACGAGCAAGGTGAGAGGCAAGCAGATCCAGCTGGATGCGCCTTCGCTGCTTATTGCTTGTGGCCTCGCAATGCGGAGGTTTGACCCCGTATGATCAGGATTAACCTTCTCCCCCATCGCGAACACAAGCGCCAGGCAAGACGGCGGCGCTTTTTGTCGATGCTGGTATTCGGATTCTTGGGTGCTGTTGGCGTGGCCATGCTAGGGTTTACGGTCCTGACTACGCGTATCGATACGCAAAAACAGCGAAACCAGTTCCTTGCGAATGAAAACAAGAAGCTGGATCTTGAGATCGCGGAAATCAACAAGCTCAAGGCCGAAAAGCAGGCATTGCTTGATCGCAAGAAAGTAGTCGAGCGCCTGCAGTCCAACAGAACGGAATCGGTGCGGATTCTGGATCAGCTGGTACGGCAGACGCCGGAAGGTGTCTACCTGAAGGAGTTCAAGCAGACTGGCGACAAGATGGTACTGACGGGTTATGCGCAATCCAATGCTCGGGTTTCTGCGTACATGCGCAATCTCAACGATTCGCCAGTGTTTGAGCAGCCTCTCTTGAATGAGACCAAGGCGGCCACGGTGGGCAACCTCAGGCTGTCGGAGTTCAGTGTACAGTCGCAAACTGAGCGCCCGGCAGAAAAAGCGTCGGCCCCGGCTGCTGTTGCAGGCAAGGCGTCGGCCGTTGCCGCTTCGACGGCTGCCGGCAAGAAATAGGGGGGCGTATGACGCTGAATGAACTGAGAAATCTCGATCCCAAGGAAGCAGGCGATTGGCCTGTTCCTGTGCAACTCGCATGCGCAGTGATCGTTTTTGTGCTGGTGCTGGTGGGGGCCTATTTCCTGGTTTGGCAGGAGCAGTTGCAGGAGCTCCATACAGCCCAGAGCAAGGAAGAAACGCTGAAAAAAGAATTCGTCGACAAGAAAAAACAGGCCATCAACCTTGCGGCATATCGCCAGCAATTGGTGGAAATCGAGCAGGCTTTCGGGGTCATGTTGAAGCAGTTGCCCAACAAGGCCGAAATGGAAACGTTGCTGACCGAGATCAACCAGGCGGGGGTCGGGCGAGGGCTGCTTTTTGAATTGTTCAAGCCCGGTAACGAAGTCAAGGGTTCCGAATTCGTGGAGCAGCCGATCGATATCAAAGTCAGTGGCAATTATCATGATCTGGCTTCGTTTGTCAGCGATGTGGCCAAGTTGTCCCGCATTGTCACGACAGGTGATATCCAGTTGACACCTCAGAAAGAGGGACTGTTGATGGTCGCCAAGGTCAGAACGTATCGGGTGCTTGACGAAGCTGAACTTCAGGCTGCCCGTCAGGCCGAGGCGGAAGCCAGGAAAAAGAAAAAGTAACCGGTTGAGTCCGGAATGAGTGGAGAGCACATGATTAAGCGATGGATGATGATATCGCTGCTGGCTGCGGGGCTCACGGCTTGCTTTTTCGGCGACGAGAACAGCGACCTCAAGGAGTGGATGAAGCAGAGCAGCGAAGGTTTGCAGGGCAAGGTCGAACCTTTGCCCGAAGCCAAACCGTACGAGCCGTTCACCTATTCGGCTTTCGAGCTGGCCGATCCCTTCAAGACTTCCAGAATGGATGTGGTGAAGAAGGGAGGGGCGCGTAGCGGATTGGCGCCCAACCCCAACCGCCCCAAAGAGCCGCTCGAATCGTACGATCTGGAAAAGCTCAAGATGGTGGGTATTCTGCAACGAGGCAGCGTGATCGAAGGGCTGGTCAAGGCGCCGGACAACAATTTGTACCGGGTCAAGCTAGGCAGCTACATGGGGCAAAATTTCGGCATGGTCGTGGGCATCTCGGAAACCGAGATCAAACTGAAAGAAATCGTTGAAGACAGTACCGGGGATTGGACCGAACGTTCGGCTACTCTCAATCTTGAGGAAGCAGGGCAAAAAGCGGAGCAGAAAAAATGAACATGAGAAACGCCATGAGCCGGTTGGGCTTGTTTGCCTTGGGCTTGATAGCACCGCTGGCGCTGGCTGCCGAGCCAGTCGGCATTACGGGGATCGAGGTTAGCAATATCACGCCGGAAAAGCAGGTAGTCAAACTCACCTTCAATGGCGATGCGCCAAGTCCGGCCAGCTTTTCCATCAATACGCCGCCCCGGGTTGCCTTTGATTTTGCCAATACGACCAACCAGTCCGGCAAAAACGCTGTACAAGTTGGCGGCAATGTGTTGCGTCTGATCAATATCGCCGAGGGCACAAACAGGACACGGGTTGTTCTCAATCTGAACAAGCAAGCCGTTCACGAAGCAAAAGCCGAAGGCAAAACGGTTTTGATTACGGTAGACGGTGCCACGACCGGGCTTGCGGCCTCTCAGCCGGTTCGTTTCTCCACGGCCAAGCCGGCCGCCAGCGCAAGCGCTGCAGGCATCCAGAATATCGACTTCCGGCGCGGGGATAACGGGGTAGGCAAGGTTGTTGTCGACCTTTCCAGTCCGAATGTTGGCATCGATATCCGCCAACAGGGCAAAAATCTGGTTGTCGAATTTGCCAAGGCATCCTTGCCCGCTACGCTCGAACGTCGTCTCGATGTTGCGGATTTCGGCACTCTGGTGCAGAAGATCGATGCGGTTGGCCAAGGCGACGGGGCGAAGCTTGTGATTGAGCCCAAAGGTAATTGGGAATATTCCGCGTATCAGACGGAGAGCAGGTTCACGATTGAGGTTCGAGAGAAGGTCGACGAATCCAAAATCCCGAAGAGCCAGAAGAGCTATAAAGGAGACAAGCTGTCGCTGAATTTTCAGAACGTCGAGGTACGTACAGTGCTCCAGGTTCTGGCCGAATTTACCGGGCTGAACATCATTACCAGCGACACGGTGAAGGGCGAGATAACCTTGCGGCTCAAGGATGTACCCTGGGATCAGGCCATGGACATCATTCTCCAGGCCAAGGGGCTCGACATGCGCAAGAGCGGTAACGTGGTCTGGATTGCTCCGCGCGACGAGTTGGCGGCAAAGGAAAAACAAGAGCTGGAGTCAAAAAAGCAGATTGAAGAGTTGGTTGCGACTCAGCAAGAGCTGTTCAAATTGAAGTACCACAAGGTTGAAGCTTTTGAAAAGATGCTGAAAGATGACAAGCAGAAGCTGTCCTTGTTATCAAAGCGAGGTTCGGTAATTCTGGACCCAATGACCAACACGCTGGTTGTTAATGACATTCCATCCAAGCTGGAAGAAATTCGGGCGCTGCTTAGCAAGCTGGATGTGCCTACTGGTCAAGTAATGATCGAGGCCAGAATTGTTGAAGCGTCAGACACATTTAGCAGGGAATTGGGAACCAAGCTGAAACTTGGGTTTAGCACGGGGAATCCATTATCGTCTACGTTGCTTTCAAGCACTTCATCGACCGGCTCAAGTGGTTCGTACGGGGGGACAACTACAGGTAATAATGGCTATGCAGGGACTGGACTATCGTTGCCTGCGGCGAATATTAATGGTTTTGGGGCGGGAAGTTTGCTTCTGGCTGCCGCTTCTACCCATGCGTTGATTTCTCTGGAGCTATCAGCACTTGAAGGTGAGGGGCAAGGAAAAATTGTATCTAGCCCGAGGTTGGTTACGGCGGATCGTGTTGAGGCGGTGATTGAGGACGGTCAGGAGATTCCATATACGGAAACCGCGCCCAACGGTGCAACGACGATCACCTTCAAGAAAGCCGTGCTGTCGCTCAAGGTGAAGCCGCAGATTACGCCGGATGGCAATATCATGATGGATGTTAAAGTAAACAAGGATAGTGCCGCATATGACCGAATGACAGCGGTAGGCCCTCCCATCGACACCAAGCAAGTTACGACCCGGGTGCTTGTGGAAAATGGGGGAACCATCGTGATTGGCGGGATTTTTGTGAGTCAGCGTACCAAGCAAACAGATCAGATCCCCTTGCTTGGCGATATCCCCGTGCTCGGCCACTTGTTCAAGCATAAATCTGATACAAATAATAAAAAAGAGTTGCTGATTTTTATTACACCGAAGATTCTTCAGTCAGAGCTGACTCTCAGGTAGAGGATGGAGCGCATCGCGCCCCAGCACGCTTTCCGCTACAATGCCTGGCATGAAAATGCCAGGCAATTTTTTTCTTGTCGGTCTGATGGGGGCCGGCAAAACGACCGTAGGACGCGCGCTTGCGAAGGCGACGGACAAGCGTTTCTTCGACTCCGATCATGAAATCGAAGCCCGAACCGGCGTTCGCATTCCCACTATTTTTGATATCGAAGGCGAAAACGGCTTTCGTGCACGTGAGGCCGAGGTTATAGCCGAGCTGGCTTCGATGCCGGATATCGTGCTCGCGACGGGCGGGGGAGTGGTGCTTAACCCCGTCAACCGGGAGAGCCTGAAACGCAATGGCGTGGTGATTTACCTTCGGGCCAGTGTGGATGATCTGTATTTGCGCACCTGCCATGACAAGAATCGTCCGCTTCTGCAAACGGCCGACCCCAAGGCCAAGCTGCAGGAATTGTATGAAATCCGCGACCCGCTTTATCGTGAGGTGGCCGATATGGTGGTGGATACCAGCCGCCAGTCGGTGCAGCAGTTGCTTGCGCGTCTGATGAAGGACCTGGAGTTGTATCTGCATGAAAACCGTACGGCTTGATCTGTCCCATTCCCCCTACGACATCCATATTGGCCAAGGACTCCTTCAACGGGTCGAGCTGATCGTGCCGTTGTTGCCGCAAAAGCAGGTAGCCATAGTAAGCAACGAAACCGTGGCACCCCTGTATCTTGAAAAATTGCGTGCTTCGCTTGAAGGCGCCGGGGTGTGTTGCCACAGCATTGTTTTGCCGGATGGGGAGCAATACAAAACTTGGGAAACGCTCAATCTCATCTTCGACGGCTTGCTGGCGAACCGGTGTGAACGCAAGACCACGCTGATCGCGCTTGGCGGAGGAGTCATCGGTGACATGACAGGGTTTGCCGCTGCGGTGTACCAGCGCGGCGCGCCTTTCATCCAGATCCCCACTACGTTGCTTGCCCAGGTCGATTCCTCGGTGGGAGGCAAGACCGCGATTAATCACCCCCTCGGCAAGAACATGATCGGAGCCTTCTATCAGCCGCGACTGGTGCTGGCCGATCTGGATACGCTGAATACGCTACCGGATCGTGAATTTTCGGCTGGTCTGGCAGAGGTCATCAAATACGGCCTGATCGACGATTTCGAATTTTTCGAATGGCTTGAAAGCAATATCGAACGCTTGATGTCTCGCGACAGTGAGGCGCTGGCTCATGCCATTGAACGCTGTTGCCGCAACAAGGCGCGCGTGGTGGCGCAAGACGAGAAAGAAACTGCGGGCGTTCGGGAGTTGCTCAATCTGGGGCACACGTTTGGGCATGCGATCGAAGCCGGGCTGGGCTATGGTGCCTGGCTGCACGGCGAAGCCGTGGCTGCGGGCATGATGCTTGCGGCGCATGCTTCGCACGAGCTGGGCCAGATCGACGATGAGTCAGTGGCCCGGATCAAGGCGCTGCTGACCAAGGCCGCATTACCGGTTGCGGCTCCCGATCTTGGACTTGCGCGGTATCGTGAACTGATGGCAGGCGACAAGAAGGTCGAGTCCGGACGCATTCGTTACATTCTCATGCGCGAACTGGGGCAGTGTTATGCCGGGGAGCTGCCCCTGGATGTGCTGGAAAAAACCTTGAAGACAGGTTGTGATCGGTAAGAGAAGATTGTTCCTGCGAAAAACACAGCGGTTTCCGGTATTTCGGAGCCGCTGTTTTTTTGGGGGATTTTGACCGGCTTGCTCAAGGCAACAGCCATCGATTCGGCAAAATATGTGCCAGCTCTGCGAGACAGGACGGCAATTGGTATACTGTGCAGCTATGAACGATGAAATTCAGGAAACATTAGCCAGGGCGCATCGCGTGCTGTCGATTGAGGCCGAAGCCATTGCTGCGCTGGCGGCATCTCTTGATGCCGCTTTTCACGATGCCTGCGCCTTGATTCTGGCCTGCCAAGGGCGGCTGATCGTGACCGGGATGGGCAAATCCGGCCATGTTGCGCGCAAGATTGCGGCGACCATGGCCAGCACCGGCACCCCCGCTTTTTTTGTGCATCCCGGTGAGGCCGCACATGGCGATCTGGGGATGATTACGTCTGCGGATGTCGTGCTGGCATTATCAAATTCGGGCGAGAGCGACGAGGTTGTTATGTTGCTTCCCAGTTTGTCGCGAATGGGGGTGCCGTTGATCGCGATGACAGGCTGCCCGGATTCGACACTGGGGCGGGGCGCGTGCATCCATCTCTACGCTGGCGTGGCACAGGAGGCATGCCCGCTCAATCTGGCGCCGACTGCAAGTACCACTGCAGCGCTGGCACTGGGCGATGCGTTGGCTGTTTGCCTGCTGGAAGCGCGTGGTTTTCGCAGCGAGGATTTTGCGCTCTCCCACCCCGGCGGCAGCCTGGGGCGGCGCTTGCTGGTGCATGTGCGCGACTTGATGCACTCGGATGAGAGACTGCCTGTGGTGCGCGAGTCGGCTGCGCTTAAGGATGCCTTGCTGGAAATGAGCCGCAAGGGCTTGGGTATGACTGCCGCAGTCGATGATGCGGGATCTTTGGCCGGAGTGGTGACCGATGGCGATTTGCGGCGGGCTCTGGACCGGGACGTCGATGTTCGCGTGGCGAAAGTTTCGGATGTGATGACGCGCAATCCGGCGACCATCGAGGCGGGGCATCTCGCCGCCGAGGCGGCGCAAATCATGGAGACGCGCCGCATCAACGGGTTGCTGGTTGTAGACCAAGGCCGGCTGGTGGGCGCATTGAACATGCACGACCTGATGCGGGCGCGGGTTATTTAAGCGGATGAGTGGAAATGAACGATAGAGCCAAAGCTGTTCGCCTGATGCTGTTCGATGTCGATGGCGTCATGACCGATGGCGGACTGCATTACACGGATTCGGGCGAAGAGATCAAGGTGTTCAATACGCTGGACGGGCTTGGCATCAAGTTGTTGCGGGCGACCGGGGTGCGTCTTGGCATCATCACCGGCCGGACTTCGCGGATCGTCGAACACCGGGCGCGGCATTTGGGTATCGATTTCCTGCACCAGGGCGCGCACGACAAGCTGGAAGTGTTTCATCAAGTGCTGGAGCAGGCCGGCGTGCGCGCCGAGGAATGCGGCTATATGGGCGACGACGTGATCGATCTGCCGGTGCTGCGTCGCGTCGGTTTTTCCGTTGCGGTGCCGGATGCGCCGGAGCTGGTGCGCCATCATGTGCACTATGTGACGGGATTGCCGGGCGGGCGCGGCGCAGTGCGCGAGGTCTGCGAGCACATCATGCGCGCGCAAGGCACGCTGGATGCGGCGCTTGAGCCGTTCTTGCGCTGAGGAAGAATCGTGTCGTCGCATTGGTCCAGATCGCTGCCGTTGCTACTGACATGCCTGATAGCGGGCTTGATCTGGATGCTGAACCGTGCGGCGGAATTGCCGCAGGATCTTCCGGTGATTTCTGCGCAAGAGCCCGATCTGATGACGGGGAAAACACAGGTCCGGCGCTTCGATCCCCAAGGCAATCTGGTGAGCTCCTTGCTGGCAAATGAGGCGCGCCACCTGCCGCAGGACGATACCATGTTGTTTGAGCAGCCAAGACTTGTGCAGACCAAGCCCGGCATGCCCGCGATGACGCTGGCGGGAGAGCGGGCCAGGACAGTCAATCGGGCGGCCGAGGTCTGGTTGTATGGCGCGGTGGAGATGCGCCGCGCACCGGACGCAAAAAATCCCGAGCTCGTCATCCGGACTCGCGACATGCATGTGAATACGGAAACCCAGGTTGCGCGTTCAAGCGCACCTGTGACGGCGGAAATGGGCGCGCATCGCGCCCGTGCGGTGGGATTTGTCGCGGATAACCGCAACGAAACCCTGCAATTACTCTCTCAAGTGAGCATGACTTATGTTCCGAACAAAGCTAGCGCTGGCGCTCGCCCTCGTCTGTTGCCTTGAATCACCGGCTTTCGCCGAGCAAGGCGATCGCGAAAAACCGATGAATATTCAAGCGGACAACTGCAATTACGAGCAGAAGGCGCAACGTAGTGTCTGTACGCATAATGTGGTTGTGACCCAAGGCACGATGACGATTTACGCGGATCGCCTCGTCATTACCCAGGATGCTGACGGTAACCAGTTCGCCCATGGGGAGGGTAAGCCAGTGCGCTTCAAGCAGCGGCTCGACAAGAGTACAGACTGGCTGGAGGCCGAGTCCCAACGTTTCAATTACGACGGCAAGAAAGGCTTTTTGCAGCTTTTCGACAAGGCCTGGGTGCGCAAGAGCCAGGATGTCGTGCATGGCGACCACATCACCTATGACCTCAATACCGAGCTCTACCAGGCCAAGAGCAAGCCGGGCGGACGGGTGAACATCACGATCGTTCCCAAGAAGAAAGAGGCGAAGGCTGCGCCATGACAAGTCAGCTCAGGGCCGAAAATCTCTGCAAGCGTTACCGCAAGCGCACCGTGGTGCGCGATGTGTCGCTGGAGATCGCCAGCGGCGAAGTCGTTGGCTTGCTAGGTCCCAACGGTGCCGGCAAGACCACCAGTTTCTACATGATCCTCGGGCTGGTCGGCATGGATGGCGGACGCATCGAGCTCGACGGCCAGGACATCTCGCGCCAGCCCATCCACAAGCGCGCCCGCCTGGGACTCGGCTACCTTCCGCAGGAAGCTTCGATCTTCCGCAAGATGACCGTGGCCGAGAACATCCGTGCCGTGCTGGAGTTGCAGGACCTTGAGCCTGAAGAAATCAATACGCGCCTTGATGACCTGTTGCACGACCTGCATGTGAGCCACCTGCGCGATGCCAACGCGCTCGCGCTCTCCGGCGGCGAACGGCGACGCGTTGAAATCGCCCGGGCGCTGGCAGCCGGCCCGCGCTTCATCCTGCTCGACGAGCCTTTCGCCGGCGTCGACCCGATCGCCGTGATGGACATCCAGCGCATCATCGGTTTTCTGAAGGAGCGCGGGATCGGCGTGCTGATTACCGATCACAATGTACGGGAAACGCTGGGTATCTGCGATCGCGCCTACATCATTTCCGACGGCGGGGTTATCGCAGCCGGCAGCCCGGATGAAATCGTCAACAATGAGAGTGTGCGCAAGGTTTACCTTGGCGAACACTTCCGGATGTAGCGATGAAGCAGTCTTTGCAGTTGCGCATGGCGCAGCAGCTCAATCTCACACCCCAGCTTGCGCAGTCGATCAAGCTGCTGCAGTTGTCCACGCTCGATTTCCAGCAGGAGATCGAGCGCTACCTTGCGGAAAATCCCCTGCTTGAGCGCGAAGAGGCTGGTGGCGACTCCGAAACTGTATCCGAAGATGTGGCGCCACAGGAGCGCGAACCGGAGGCGGAAACCGGAGAACTGCGCTGGGATGAGGCGCGTGGAAGCGGTGGGCGGGGCGACGATGACGAAACCGATCCTGCCTTGCGGGTGGCCAAGAACGATACCTTGCGCGAATACCTGCTGAGCCAGGCCGGGCTGCTGCAATTGACCGCGCGCGACCGTGCCTTGCTGGAACTTTTGATCGATGCGCTCGACGATGATGGCTTCCTGACCCAGTCGCTTGAGGAAATCCTGCTGCAGTTGCCGGAAGATTTGCGTGTCGAGCTTGAAATCGACGAAGACGACCTGCAGATAGCATTGCAGCATTTGCAACAGCTTGAACCGTGCGGCGTGGCGGCGCGTGATTTGGCCGAATGTCTGTTGCTGCAGCTGAGGGCCTTGCCGGATATGCCGGCCAAGCCTTTGGCCGAAGAGATCGTGCGCAATGGACTCGATTTATTGGCGGCGCGTGACTACACTAAAATCAAAAGACAGCTACACTGCGATGACGAAGGACTGAAGGCGGCACAGAGCCTGATTACCGGTTTGAATCCGCACCCCGGCGCCAACTGGTCGGCGGACTCCCCCCGGTATATCGTCCCTGATGTGATTGTCGATTATTACCGCGGGGCTTGGCGGGTTAGGCTCAACGAAGCGGCGATGCCCAAGATTCGGGTCAACGAGATGTATGCGCGGATACTGCAGCAGGAAAGCGCATCGGGAATGGCGACGCAACTGCAGGAAGCGCGATGGTTGCTCAAGAGCGTGGAGCAGCGCGGGCATACCATCCTGAGGGTGGCTCAGGCCATTCTGGAGCGGCAAAAGGCGTTTTTCGAGCATGGCGACGTGGGAATGCGTCCGCTGGTGTTGCGTGATATCGCAGAACAGCTGGAGTTGCATGAATCGACCATTTCGCGGGTAACCACCCAGAAGTTCATGCTTACGCCGAGAGGGTTGCTGGAGTTCAAGTATTTCTTCGGCAGCCATGTGGAAACAGAAGCGGGAGGAGAGTGTTCCGCTACTGCGATCAAGGCGCTTATCAGGAAACTGGTACAGGAAGAGGACAAGAAAAAGCCCTATTCCGACAGCGCGATAGGTGAAGAACTCGCAAGGCAGGGGATCGTGATTGCGCGGCGAACCGTTGCCAAATACCGGGAGGCATTGATGATTCCCCCCGTCAACCAGCGCAAGAGCCTGTAGTCTAAGTAGAACCCGAGGATTCGGGGCAATCAAAAAGGAGACTCACTATGAACCTCAACATCAGCGGCCACCATCTGGATGTTACCCCGGCGATTCGCGATTATGTCATTGCCAAGCTGGAACGGGTTACCCGCCACTTTGACAACGTGATCGATGTGAACGTGATTCTTGCCGTGGACAAGCTGCAACACAAAGTTGAGGCGACCGTGCATGTGCGCGGAAAGGATATTCACGTTGAGTCGATCGATGCTGACATGTATGCGGCCATTGATCTTCTGGCTGACAAACTGGACAGGCAGATCGTCAAACACAAGGAGAAGATACAGGATCGGCGCGGCGAAAGCCCCAAGTATCAGCCGGTCGCTGAATAAATCGAGCTGAATGAAAAAACGGGAACGCGGCGAGTCGTTCCCGTTTTTGTTTGTGTTGCAAGCGTTGCGACAAGGAAATTTGACCCCGCGAATCTTTTGTAACTGCTGGCAACAGCGCCTACAATACCGCGGTTATTGTTCTCAGACATACCATGAGCCTGATCAACAAGATTCTTCCCTCCAGCAATGTTTTTCTGGATCTGGAGGTGGGCAGCAAAAAGCGCGTTTTCGAATACGTCGGCATTCTGTTCGAAAACAGCCATGGCATCGCCCGGAGCGTGATTTTCGACAGCCTTTTTGCGCGCGAAAAACTGGGTTCGACCGGGCTGGGGCAGGGGGTGGCGGTGCCGCATGGCCGGATCAAGGGGCTCAAGCAGGCAACGGGTGCTTTCGTGCGCCTGAAAGAGCCGATTCCCTACGACGCGCCGGACAACAAGCCCGTGTCGTTGCTGTTCGTCATGCTGGCGCCAGCCAATGCCACCGACCTGCATCTGCAGATTCTCTCCGAACTGGCCCAGTTATTTTCCGACAAGCAGATGCGGGAGAAACTGGCCACGGCGACCGATCCGGCCGAAGTGTGGAAATTGATTTCTACGTGGGAACCCTATGCCGCAGATTACCGTTAGACAGCTTTTCATCGACAACGCGGAAAAGCTGCGCCTGACATGGGTCGCCGGGCAGTCTGGCGCCAACAACCTGCTGTCCAACGACGATACCGAGCAGATGCCGCTGTTGTCGCTGGTGGGCCACCTTAATTTTGTCCACCCTAACCGCATCCAGGTACTGGGTGTCGCCGAAACGGCCTATCTCGCCGGTTTGTCTCCGGAATCAATGCAGGAAGGCTTGAGCCGGCTGTTCGCCAATGACATGGCGGCGATGATCGTGGCCAACGGCCAGCCGGTCAAGGATGTGCTCAAGGAGGCTGCGGAACGCTACCACGTTCCGCTTCTGACCTCGCCGGAAGCATCGCCCTTCCTGATGGAAGTGCTGCGCTTCTATCTTTCCAAGTCGCTGGCGGTTTCCACTCACATGCACGGCGTTTTCATGGACGTGCTGGAAATGGGCGTGCTGCTGACCGGTGAATCGTCGATGGGTAAAAGCGAACTGGCGCTGGAACTGATCTCGCGCGGGCATGGCATCGTCGCCGACGACGTGGTCGAAGTCTATCGCACCAACCCGGAAACGCTCGAAGGCCGCTGCCCGCCGCTGTTGCGCGATTTCCTTGAGGTGCGCGGGATCGGCGTGCTCAATATCCGCTCGATCTTCGGCGAAACCGCAGTGCGGCCGAAGAAAACACTCAAGCTGATCATTCATCTGGCGAAGGCCAGCGGCGAAACGCTGGCGCCGATTGATCGACTGCAGATGCAGGCCGCCACGCAGGAAATATTGGGTGTGCCCATTCGAAAACTGGTGATTCCGGTGGCTGCGGGCCGCAACTTGGCGGTGCTGGTCGAAGCCGCCGTGCGTAACCACATCCTGCAATTGCGCGGCATCGATACCACCCGCGAATTTATCGAGCGCCACCAGAAATTCATGGAAATGGGCGAGTGAACGCGGCGACAGTTCCCCAGCAAATCATCCTGATCTCCGGCTTGTCAGGCGCGGGCAAGAGCGTGGCGTTGCGCGCGCTGGAGGACCTGGGGTTCTACTGCCTCGACAACTTGCCGGCCCCCTTGCTTTCCCAAGCGGCGGCCTTGCTCGACCGCGACGGCTACCCGCGCCTGGCGCTGGGGGTTGATGCGCGTAGCGCGCCCAATCTGGCCTCGCTGCCGATCCACATGCAGGAACTGCGCGAACAGGGCCGCGATGTGCGGCTGATATTTCTCGATGCGCAGGACGAAACGCTGATTCGGCGCTATTCCGAAACCCGCCGCAGCCACCCCCTCTCCCAGGGCGAATTGACGGTCAGCGAGAGCATTCGGCAAGAGCGCAGGATGCTCGCCGATATCCGCGAACTCGGGCACGTGATCGACACATCGGATCTTTCTGCGAACCATTTGCGCAACTGGATACGCGATTTCGTATCGATGGATCGCTCCAGACTCACCCTGATTTTTGAATCGTTCGGGTTCAAGCATGGCCTGTCGCTCGATGCCGATTTCGTGTTCGACGCACGTTGCCTGCCCAACCCTTTCTACGACCCGTGCCTGCGTCCGCTGACCGGGCTGGATGCGCCGGTGGTGGATTTCCTGATCCGGCAGCCTCAGGTCGGACCGTATCTGACGCACATTCTGGGCTTTCTGGAGCACTGGCTGCCGGAGTTCGAACGCGACCAGCGCAGCTACATCACGGTGGCGATCGGCTGTACGGGCGGCCAGCATCGCTCGGTCTACCTGGTCGAGGAACTGGGGCGGCATTTCGCCCGTAGCCGGCAGGTGCTGGTGCGCCATCGCGAACTGGCCGTGACTTCGGAGCCGCAGGGTGGCAAGCGGGTCTGATCGGCATCCCGGTACGTTTCGCTTCTGGGCCAGATTGATGCGAGCCGGCGACTGGCTGGTGTTGCTGCTTTCAGCGGCGCTGGTGGGCGCATTGTTCTGGATGACGCTGCACCAGGATTCCGCAGCTCGCGTCCGGGTGTTCCAGGACGGCAAACTCCTGGGCGAGTACGATCTTGGCGTTCCTCGCCGCATAGAAGCCCACGGACCGCTGGGCGTTACCCTGGTCGAAATCGAAGGCGGACGGGTGCGCATTGCCAGAGACCCTAGCCCGCGCCAGTATTGCGTCAAAGCCGGCTGGCTGGATGCCGCCGGGCAAGTGGCGATCTGCCTGCCCAATCGCACCAGCATCGAACTCGTGAGCCGCGAAAAGCGTCCCTATGACAGCATCGCCTACTGAAATCACCGTGGTCGCCAGCAGCGAGGACGTGCGCATCGCCCGGCTTGCGGCGCTGGCGATTGTCGTCGCGGTAGCCGAGGCGGGCATTCCGTCGCCGATCCCGGGCATCAAGCCGGGCTTGGCCAATATCGTGACGCTGATCGCGCTGGAGCGGCTGGGATGGCGCGCTGCGGTCTGGGTCTCGTTGCTGCGTGTGGCGGGCGCGGGATTGGCCTTGGGCGGGTTTTTTTCACCGGCTTTTGCCATGAGCGTGACCGGCGCGCTGGTCAGCCTGCTGGTGCTGGGTCTGGCCCACCGCCTGCCGCGGCGCTGGTTCGGCCCGGTCACGCTGTCGATTCTCGCCGCTTTTGCCCACATCGGCGGGCAGGTGGCGCTGGCGCGGGTCTGGCTGATCCCGCATGGCGGCATCGTTTACCTGTTACCGTTGTTTGGTACGGCTGCGTTGGTGTTCGGGCTGGCCAACGGCCTGATCGCGGCGCGGCTTCTGGCTGAACCGGAAGGTCGCTTTGAAATTGAAAAAACGGATTGACGGAAAACACAGAGAAAAACCAGCCATTGAGCTTGGGGTTGCTTCCGCCTGACGGGTGAGCGGCACAACACGCGAAAGATCCGGTTTCTCGCTTTTCTCTGTGCCTCTGTGTCTCTGTGGTGAGATATTGAGCATGAATAAAACTTTTACTCTGGCCTTTACCGGCGCGTCTGGTCTGCCCTATGGCTTGCGCCTGCTCGAATGCCTGCTCGCAGCCGGTTGCCGCGTGCATCTGGTATGCACGCAGGCGGCGCAGATTGTTGCGCGACAGGAGCTGGGCGAAACCTGGCCGTCCCGTCCTGCAGAAATGGCCACGCTGTTTCGCGAGCGTTTCGGGGTTGATGATGCGGAGCGGTTGCAGGTCTGGGGCTTGCAGGAATGGTTCGCGCCGATGGCATCGGGTTCCAATCCCGGAGACGGCATGGTGGTTTGCCCGTGCACCATGGGCTGCATGGCGGCGATTGCGGCGGGGCTTTCCGAGAACCTGCTGGAGCGCGCGGCCGACGTGATGATCAAGGAAGGCAAGAAGCTGATCCTGGTGCCGCGCGAAACGCCGTTTTCTGCAATCCACCTGGAAAACATGCTCAAGCTGTCGCGCGCCGGTGTGGTGATCCTGCCGCCCAATCCCGGTTTCTATCACCGCCCGCAAAGCGTGGCCGATCTGGTGGATTTCGTCGTCGCACGCATTCTCGATCAACTGGGCGTGCCGCATGCGCTGATGGCGCGCTGGGGCGATTCCTCCGAACCTGTTTAGGTTTGCTGCGAGATTCTCTCGCGACAGACTTTGGGCAGGTTCTTACGCGCGCAACAGCCGATGGCTTTCCCGAACGAATAATCCGTACAGCAGCCCCGCTGCGAGTGCCAGCGCCAACACCAGCGCCTGCCAGAAACCGCTGGCGTCTTGTCCGTAGCCGAAAGCCAGCGCGTAGCCGAGCGGGATTCCCAAGAGCCAGAAGGCGCAGATGTAGACCAGCATCGGCCATTTGGTGATCTTGTAGCCGCGCAGGATGCCGGCCATGATGGTCTGGGTGGCGTCGCCGAGCTGGAAGATGGCGGCGTAGAACAGCAACTGCATCGCCAGGCTGCGCACAGCTTCATCCGAGGTGTAGAGCGCCGTGATGCCTTCGCGCCCCAGCCCGATCAGCAGCGCGGAAAACACCGCGTAGACCAATCCCATGACGATCCCCGTGGTGCCGATCAGGCGGGCCTGCTGCGGGTTGCCCGCGCCCAGCGCATGGCCGACGCGCACGGTCAGGGCATGGCCGAGCGCGGACGGGATCATGAACACGATGCCGGTGAAGTTGAGCGCGATCTGGTGCGCGGCCACCTGCGTGTTGCCCAGACGCGCGATCAGGAGCGCAACCAGGCTGAAGGCGCTGACCTCGACGAGGAACAACATGCCGATCGGCAACCCCAGCCTGAACAACTGCTTTTGCAGGGCGGTTTGCGGTGCCTGCCAGTGCCCGAGCGGCTGGGTTTCCCGGTAGATCGGCGCCCAGCGCACCCAAGCCGCGAGCAGCACCGCGCTGACCCACATGCAGAAAGCCGTTGCGTAACCGCAGCCTACGCCGCCGAGTTCGGGAAAGCCGAACTTGCCGTAGATCAGCACCCAGTTGACCGGAACGTTGAGCGCCAGCCCGAACAGCGCAATGAACATCATCGGCCGCGTGCAGTTGAGACTGGCGCTGTAGCCGGCCAGTACGCGGTGGAATGCCAGCGCCGGCAGGCCCCAGACCACGGCGCGCAGAAAGCGCGTGGCCTTGTCCGCGCCTTCGGCATCGAGCCCCGAAAGGCTGAAAAACGGCGCGATCAGCCACGCGAGCACCATGCCCGCCACCGCGAAAGCCAGCCCCTGCCAGAGCCCCTGTTGCACGATGCCTGGGATGGCGTGATGTTCCTTGGCGCCGACGCGATGCGCTACTAGGGGGTTGATCGCCAGCGTCAGGCCGAGCAGCGTGACCATGAGTGCCACCCAGATCGAGCCCCCGACCGAAATCGCTGCGAGATCGACCGCCGAGTAGTGCCCGGCCATGGTCGAATCGACGAAGGCCGAGCCGATCTGCGCGAGCTGCGTGACCATGATCGGCCAGGCGAGCTGCATCGTGGCGCGGGCATCGGCAAGCCGGGAGGGGTGTGAGGGAGGTTGTTTCATCCAAAATTTCTCACCACAGAGACACAGAGGCACAGAGAAAAGACAAGCCAAGATGCCTTGAGGTTACCTCGCCAGACGGATAGGCAACTCAACATAACAAGGTTCTGATTTCTAGCTCTTCTCTGCGCCTCTGTGTCTCTGTGGTTCAACATAGGTTCAATCGGGCCGGGAGTCGAGCATCAGCGTGACAGGGCCGTCGTTGACCAGATGCACCTGCATGTCGGCACCAAAAACGCCGGTGGGAACCGGTTGGCCGAGCGTGGCTTCGAGCTTTTTGACGAAGGCTTCGAACAGCGGCTGAGAGACATCGCCCTTGGCTGCGCGCCCCCACGAAGGGCGGTTGCCCTTGGCATAATCGGCGTAGAGCGTGAACTGCGATACCGCGAGCACTTCGCCGTCACAATCCTGCACGCTGCGGTTCATCACGCCGTTTTCGTCCGGGAAGATGCGCAGGCGCGCGAGCTTGCCCGCCATCCAGTCGAGGTCTTCCGCAGTGTCGGAATTTTCGATGCCGACCAGCAGCAATAGCCCGTGGCCGATGGCGCCCGTGATTTGGCCTTCGACTTCGACACGGGCTTCACGAACCCGCTGGAGCAATACGCGCATAGGGTAAACCCTTACAAAAACGGCTTTTTTGTCTCGCCAAAGCCCGGATTTTTCAGTATTCTCATTGGTTCCGCAATGCAATGTTTCCCGGAAGGAATGTGTGATGAAGAAGGTTGGCCTAGTCGGTTGGCGTGGTATGGTGGGCTCGGTCCTCATGCAGCGCATGCAGGAAGAAAAGGATTTTGCCCTGATTGATCCGGTGTTTTTCACCACCTCGCAAGCCGGGCAGGCTGCGCCTGATTTCGATAAATCCGCCGGCACGCTGAAAGACGCCAACAGCATTGCCGAACTTTCGGCCATGGACATCATCATTTCCTGCCAGGGTGGCGATTACACCACGGAAATCTTCCCCAAGCTGCGCGCCTCCGGCTGGAACGGCTACTGGATCGATGCCGCCTCCACGCTGCGTATGGAAGACGATGCCGTCATCATTCTCGACCCGGTCAACCGCAACGTGATCGACGCCGCGCTCGCCAAGGGCGTGAAGAACTACATCGGCGGCAACTGCACAAACTCCATCATGCTCATGGGCATGGGCGGGCTGTTCCGCGAAGGCTTGGTCGAGTGGGTCAGCTCCATGACCTACCAGGCCGCATCCGGCGGCGGTGCCAACCACATGCGCGAACTGCTCAAGGGCATGGGCGTGGTGCATGGCGCCGTGGCGGATGAACTCGCCACCCCGTCGTCCGCGATCCTGGAAATCGACCGCAAGGTGGCCAAGGCGATCCGCGAAGACGTGCCGACCGAATTCTTCGGCGCGCCGCTCGCCGGCGGCCTGATCCCGTGGATCGACAAGCAGCTCGACAACGGCCAATCCAAGGAAGAATGGAAGGGCCAGGCCGAAGTGAACAAGATTCTCGGCAACACCGACATCATCCCGGTCGACGGCCTGTGCGTGCGCATCGGCGCGATGCGCTGCCACAGCCTTGCGCTGACCATGAAGCTGAAGAAAGACCTGCCGCTGGCCGAGATCGAAACCCTCATCCAGTCCGGCAACCCGTGGGTGAAGTGGGTGCCGAACGTGCGCGAAATCTCGGTCAAGGAACTGACCCCGGCTGCACTCACCGGCGGCCTGCAGATCGGCGTTGGCCGTGTGCGCAAGCTCAACATGGGGCCGGAATACATCAGCGCCTTTGTCTGCGGCGACCAGTTGCTGTGGGGTGCAGCCGAGCCGCTGCGCCGGATGCTGCGGATTCTGCTCGAAAAATAAGCGCCTATTCCATCAGGCGGCTGCGCCTTCGCATCTGGCAGTCGGGCGGTGCTCGGAATCCTCATGTACTCGCATGTACATTCAGGTTCCTGCGCTCCGTCCTCCTGCCACCTGCTTTGGCTCGCTCGCCTGCTGAAACAGGCTTTTACCTGCGCCATACGCAATAAAAAACCCGGTTGCGAAGCCGGGTTTTTTGTTTCAGAGGCTTGGTGGTTATGCCGAAACGGACAATGAACGTCGGATTTATGCGCCTGTCGGCGCGTTGTTTTTGAATACCGTTTCCGCACGGCGGGCGGGAAGGAGACTTTGTTTCGCCAAAGTCCCCTTCACCCCAAAGGCGACCCCGCCTTGCGGCCCTCCGGGCTTCCCGCAGTCGGTCGCGAGCCTGGGTCTCGCTCCACTCCTTTGGCGCTGGCCAAGGGGGTATCGCTGGCCTTGGCCAATAGTGCGGTAGCGCAAGGCGAATGCCGGGCTGGTTGCCGCTTCGCCCCGCTCTGGGTTACTTGTCCTTCCATATTTCCACGCCCACCTGCACGTTCTCGCTCTGGTCGGCGAGCCAGACCTGGCCGTCCTGGATCGTGCATTGCAACTGCATGCTGCGCTGGGCGAGCGCGGCGATTGCCTGTACGTCGGCGGGCGGCAGGTTGCAGACGCGCAGATTGTCGAAGCGCTGTGCCTTGCCCTTGATTTGCTCCCACCAGATTTCCGCCGAGCGGCCGCTGTAGCAATAGACGATTACCTGTGCCGACTTGGCGCAGATCTGGCGCAGGCGTTTTTCGTCGGGCTGGCCGAGTTCGATCCAGAGCTCAATCGCGCCGGTCAGGTCTTTTTGCCAGAGGTCCGGCTCGTCGGTATCGCACAGGCCCTTGGTGAAAGCGAGGGATTCACTGGCGTTGAGCGCGAAGGCCAGGATTCGCGCCATCATGCGCTCGTCGTTTTCCGACGGGTGGCGGGCGATGGTCAGGGAGTGGCTGCCGTAGTAGTGGCGGTCCATGTCGGCGATCTGCAGATCGGCCTTGCAAATGGTGGCTTTGAGCGCCATGGCGGTCTTTCGGGGAAAGGCAAAGACCGGAATGATGAAGGGTTTGGGATGGTTGCGCCATCCCGGCGTTTCACCCTCTCCCCGGCCCTCCCCCTTCAAGGGGGAGGGAGAAGGGCAGGGAGGTCTGATGTTTACAGCGCGTTCAGGGCATCGACGGCGGGGACGTATTCGTAGCCCAGATCGCGGGCGACGGCTTCGTAGGTGACCTTGCCGCAGCAGACGTTCAGGCCGTTCTTCAGGTGGCCGTCTTCGAGCAGGGCGCGTTTCACGCCTTTTTCGGCAATTGCCAGCGCAAAGGCGAGCGTGGCGTTGGTCAGTGCGACGGTCGAAGTGCGCGCGACGCCGCCCGGCATGTTGGCGACGCAGTAGTGTGTAACGCCGTCGACCACGTAGGTCGGTTCCTGGTGCGTGGTGGCGTGCGAGGTTTCAAAGCAACCACCCTGGTCGATGGCGACGTCGACCAGCACCGAGCCCGGCTTCATCAGCTTGAGCATGTCGCGCGTAACCAGCTTGGGCGCGGCGGCGCCGGGGATCAGCACCGCGCCGATCACGGCATCGGCCACTTTCAGTTGCGCTTCAATCGCATCGCGCGTCGAGTACAGCGTCTTGATGCGGCCGTCAAAATCGTTGTCGATTTCCTTCAGGCGCGGCAGGGATTTGTCGAGGATCGTCACGTCCGCGCCCAGCCCCATCGCCATGCGTGCGGCGTTGATGCCGACCACGCCGCCGCCGAGCACGGTGACATGCCCCGGCGCCACGCCCGGCACGCCGCCCAGCAACACGCCGGAGCCGCCCTGCGATTTTTCCAGCGCGCGCGCCGCAGCTTGCAGCGCCATGCGCCCGGCGACTTCCGACATCGGAGCCAAGAGCGGCAGGCCGCCGCGGATGTCGGTCACGGTTTCGTAGGCGATGCAGATCGCGCCGGATTCGACGAGGCCCTTGGTCTGCTCGGGATCGGGAGCGAGGTGCAGGTAGGTGTAGAGAATCTGGCCGGGGCGCAACTGCATGTATTCGACCGGTTGCGGTTCCTTGACCTTGATGATCATCTCTGAGCGGGCAAAAATTTCCGCTGCGGTATCGACCATGCGTGCGCCGGCGGACTGGTATTGGTCGTCGGTGAAGCCGATGGCCGTGCCGGCCTGTTTTTCAACCATGACCTGATGGCCGTGGGCAACGAGTTCGCGCACACCAGCCGGGGTCAGGCCGACCCGGTATTCGTGGTTCTTGATTTCCTTGGGTACTCCGATCAGCATTTTCTTCTCCGTTTGTATTCCAATCCCAGATAGAAACGATACTTTGTCATCGGCGCTTGCCGTGCTATCTGCACTGTCTGCGCGCCTCTTCCGCGTCTCGTTTCCATCTGGAACTGGAAGTAGATGGCGATCCGCCGGGCGTTTGATTGTGTATTTTTAGCGGATAATTCAGTATATGGATGCCAATGCAGATGAAGTACCTAATGTTTCAATTTTCTACGGTGAATTTCACTGCAAAGTGCGCCAAAAATGGATCGGAGCAGTGAAATGCACGAACTCGATAAGATCGACCGCAAAATCCTAGCCATCCTGCAGCGCGAGGCGCGGATTCCCATTACCGAACTCGCCGCGCGTGTCGGGCTATCGCCCACCCCGGTCAGTGAGCGGGTCAAGCGGCTGGAGCAGGAACGTGTGATCACCGGCTACCACGCCCACCTCAATCAGCAACTGCTGGGTTTGCGCATTCTGGTGTTCGTCGAACTGCGCTTGTCCAAGAAATCGGCGGAGATATTCGACGCGGTCAAGCGCGAACTGGCGCTGGTGCCGGAAGTGCTGGAATGCCATCTCGTGGCCGGCGAGTTCGATTACCTGATCAAGGCACGCATCCCGGACATGCAGAACTACCGTGGCCTGCTCGGCCGCATCCTGCTCAAGTTGCCGATGGCGATCGAATCGCGCAGTTATGTGGTGATGGAAGAGGTCAAGGAAAGCCACATCGTGGAAGTGTAGCCTTCGGGCGGCTGCACCTTCGCATCTTGCGGTCGGGCGGTGCGCGGAATCCTCGTGGGCTTCATGCCCATCCCGGTTCCTGTGCTCCGGCCTCCCGCAACCTGCTTTGGCTCGCTCGCCCGAAGGGGCGTGTGGCATCGGCACGACCACGAAGAAAGCCCAATGATGGGGCGGGCGGCTGCGCCTTCGCATCTTGCGGTCGGGCGGTGCGCGGAATCCTCATGGGCTTCATGCCCATCCCGGTTCCTGTGCTCCGGCCTCCCGCAACCTGCTTTGGCTCGCTCGCCCGTTGCAATCGATGGGAATGCCCACGGAGAGAGCCCAATCGTAGGGAGGGTTAGCCGCAGGCGTAACCCACCGGATCAAGATCGCCGAAGGCGAAACAAAGAGCCAACAAGTTCAAAGGAGCGGGGTTGTTCTTTCAAGCACCTGCCTGCGCGGGTCGATGACCCGCCCTACAAGGCTCCGGCCTCCCGCAACCTGCTTTGGCTCGCTCGCCCGTTGCAATCGATGGGAATTCCCACGGAGAGAGCCCAATCGTAGGGAGGGTTAGCCGCAGGCGTAACCCACCGGATCAAGATTGCCGAAGGCGAAACAAAGAACCAACAAGTTCAACAGGGGCGGGTTCGGTTTTCTCAAACTCCGGCTCGCGCGGGTCGATGACCCGCCCTACAAGGCTGCCCAGTGAGATTGCAGTAAGGTTAGCAAGTCGTCGGATAATTTAGTGTTGATTGTTTGCCGGGACAGGGGAAGTTTGTTGTAGTCATCAATGGCGTTGCCTATTAGGTAATAAGCTTCTTCCTTTAAGTTGGCCTCAAAGAACCGGTCGTCTGATGGTTTTGTTTTTTCGCCGCGTCCTGCATGCTTCAGCGAGTTGTACGTCAAGCGGTAAAAAGCGATTGACTTGCCGATTTCTTTTTGTTGCTCATTCAGGGGGAGATTGGTTAGAGGGACGCCTTTGAGGTTTGCAGCCATTCCGGCCAATTGAGTTTGAGATGGCTTTCCCCCTAGCTCTTCTAGCCAAGGAGCAACAATGCCGATCACTGCGCCGGCCAGTAAAATGCTTTTGGCGAAATCAATATTTGTTTCTCCAGCCCGGTAAGTTTTTGCGGCATCAACAAGTAACTCACCCGCCAGTAGAATTTTGTCATGAGTTTCCATGTCGTCTCCGATTTTGCCTAGCGGGTATCTCCACCACCGGTGGCGTATTCAAATAAAACATCACTGTCGTGAACCCCACAGGCCCCGGCAAATCATTCGTAAAACCTCGCAAACTCCCCCGCCGCAATCCGCGGTGTCTGCAACGTGTTTTCCACCGCAGCCGTATCGGCGTAGCCCAGCGCCATGCCGCAGACGATCATCAGGCTGTCGGGGATGTCGAGCAGGCGGCGCAGGATCGGGTGGTATTCGCAGAAGGCGGCCTGGATGCAGGTGTCGAGGCCTTCGGCGCGCGCGGCGATCATCAGGGTTTGCAGGAAGCCGCCGTAGTCGATGAGGCTGCCGATTCCCATGCAGCGGTCGATTGTGAAGATCAGCCCGACCGGGGCGTCGAAGAAGGTGTAGTTGCGCGCCCACTGCGCCCGCATGCGCGCGGTGTCTTTCTTGTCGATCTGCAGCAGGCTGTACAACCCGTAGCCGGTGGCGCGGCGGCGGCCCAAGTACGGTTCGACCCACTCGGCGGGGTAGTAGTCGTACTCGCCCTTGTGCTCGAAGGTCGGATTTTCGTTTTCGGCCAGAATTGCGGCGCTGACTTCGGCGCGTTTTTTTCCGGTCAGCACATGCACTTGCCACGGCTGGGTGTTGACGCCGCTGGGCGCGCAGGCTGCGAGATCCAGCAGTTTCAGGATCGTGTCGCGCTCGACCGGCGTATCGAGAAAACGCCGGATCGAGCGTCGGCCGCGAATTGCCGCTGCGGCAGTGGGGGCGGTGTCGCGGCCGAGTGCGTCGATCATGCGGCGAGGCCCGTGGTTTCGTCGAGGCCGAGCATGATGTTCATGCATTGCAGTGCGGCGCCGGATGCGCCCTTGCCGAGGTTGTCGAAACGTGCGCAGACGATGACCTGCTCGGCATGACCGAAGACGAAGAGCTCGGCACGGTTGGTGTCGTTGCACGTTGTCGCCGGCAGGAACCCGCCATCGAGATAGGCGGCGGAATCGAAAGGCAGCACCTTGACGAAGGTTTGCCCCGCGTACCAGTCGGCGAGATGCTTGTGGATGGCCTGCGCATCGGGCCGGCCGGGCAAGAGACGCGTGTGCAGCGGCACGGTCACGACCATGCCTTGCGCGAACGGGCCGACGATCGGGTTGAAGATCGGCTTGAAGTCGAGCCCGCTGATGGTCTGCATTTCCGGCAGGTGCTTGTGGGCGAGGCCCAGCGCGTACTGGCGCGGGCTCTTCATTTGTTCTTCGGCGCCGCGGGTTTCATAGTCGGCGATCATTTCCTTGCCGCCGCCGGAATAGCCGGTGACCGAATGGCAGGAGGCCGGATAGTCGGCGGGAACGAGGCCGGCCTTGACCAGCGGGTGCATGACCAGGTTGAAGCCGCTGGCGTGGCAGCCGGGAACGGCAACCTTCTGCGCGTTTTTGACCTTCTCGCGCTGCTCGGCAGAGAGTTCCGGCAGGCCGTAAACCCAGTCCGGGTTGGTGCGGTGTGCGGTGCTGGCGTCGAGGATGCGGGTTTTCTTGTTGGCCGGGTCGAGCAGGGCGACGGATTCCTTGGCGGCCGCATCGGGCAGGCAGAGGAACACGACGTCGGCGCGGTTGATGAATTCGGCCTTGACGGCGGCGTCCTTGCGCTGGGCTTCCGGGATGGTGAGGATTTCGATCTCGCTGCGGGCTTGCAGGCGCTCGTCGATCTTGAGCCCGGTGGTGCCGTGGCGGCCGTCGATGAAAATCTTGAAGGTCATGGTGCTGTCCTTGTGTCGCGGATGCAGAATTTTACCTGTGCACGATGGCGGCGGGGTGACAAAAAACACGCAGCCAGGATGCTGGCTGCGTGGTGTGTGCGGGCAAGTCAAAGGGCCGGGGTCAGCAAATCGACGATCAAGGGTTTTGAACTTTCCAGCCATTGCGGCACGGTTTCGGCCGGCATCGGTTTGCCGAACAGGAAGCCTTGCGCGGCGTGCACGCCGTTATCCTGCAGGAAGGCGAGCTGGGCGGGGGTTTCCACGCCTTCGGCGATGGCGGTGAGATCGAGTGCCGAAGCCAGTGCGATGACGGAGCGCGCCATGTTGCAGGCGGCTTCGTCGCTTTCCAGACGCTGGACGAAGGCGCGGTCGATCTTGAGGGCATCCAGTGGAAACGCCTGCAGTTGCGGCAGCGAGCTCATGCCGGTTCCGGTGTCGTCGATCACGATTCCGACGCCCTGTTCGCGCAGCAGGTTCACGGCGCGCAGAGCCTTGTCGTTCTGGCGCAGGACGGCTTTCTCCGGCAACTCAAGGTTCAGCAGGGAAGGGGAAAGCGCCAGGTCTTCCAGCAAGGCCAGTGCCGATCCCGCGAGGTGCGGTTCCAGAAGCTGGTCGGCAGAGAGGTTGACGTTGAGCCGGCAATCGGAGCGCAACAGCCCCTGCTGGTGCCAGGCGGCCAGCGATGTCAGCCCTTTTTCCAGCATGATCCAGCTCAACTGGCTGACGAGCCCGCTGTGTTCGAGGAAAGACAGGAATTGCTTGGGCGGGAGCGTTTCCCCGTCGCGCGGCCAGCGTGCCAGTGCCTCAAAGCCGGTGATGGCTCCATCGGAGAGGCGCACGATGGGCTGGAACCAAGGCTCGAAGCCGCGCTCCATCAAGGTCGCGACGATGTCGCGCTCCAGCGCCAGCCGGTGGGCGAGCTGTTCCTGCGTGGCCGGGTCGAAGCTCACATGGCGAAAATCACCGTGCGTGGCGGCGAGTTGCGCGGCGCTTTCGGCTGCGCGCAGCAGGCGTTCTTCGTTGCCGCTGACCGTGGCGGTATCGGCCGAGCCGATGGCGGCGCTGATCTGGAGGCTGTGTTGCCCGACCTGGATCGGGCGATGCAGCGCCTTGAACAGACGGTCGGTGATGGTGGGAAGGTCTGTGCCCGACGCGACCATTTCGAGCAGGACGGCGAATTCCAGTACGTTGAACTGGGCGACGAAATCCCAGGGGCGCAATTCGGCGGTGATGCGTTCGCTCAGGATTCGGCCAAGCTGGGCCTGTTCGTCATGGGTGAGCTGGTCGGCATGGCTGGCCGGCAATTGCAGGTGCACCGAGAGCACGCCGACCGCGTGGTTGCCGCCGAAGCGCAGGCGGGACAGCGATCTTTCCAGCCGGTCGAGGAACAGGATGCGGTTGGGCAGCCGTGTGTAGGGTTCGAGAACCTTGTGTTCGGTGATGTCGGTGAACGAGCCGGCCATGCGCAGGGCTTTGCCCGAAGCGTCGCGCGCGCATATGGCGCTGGCCGCGATCCAGCGGTAGCCACCGTCTTCGTGCAGCAGCCGGTGTTCGGATTCGAAGCGTGCGGTGTTGCCGGCAAGGTATTGTTCCAGTGTGTGGAGAACCTGGCTGCGCTCGTCCGGGTGCAGGCGGTCCTGCCATTCTTCGATACCGGGCTTGAGCCGGGCATCGTTGCCCTGACCGGTGATCGTTCGCCAAGCTGCACCCCAGACGGCCCGATTGCCGTCGATATCCCAGGCCCACAGTGCGTCGTGCGCGGCTGAAAGAAGCAGATCGAGCGATTGGGCTGCGGTGTTTTCGGGCATGACACTTTCCTTGGGCAAGTTCACCTCTCAGGGTAGGTGGTGCCGGATCAAGATTCAAATTGCAGTGACAGGGCAGGAGTTTACCGGGGGCGCTACCCTCTCCCCGGCCCTCTCCCTGCGAGGGAGAGGGAGGATGAAGCGGGTAGCCCGGATGAAACAACGTGAAATCTGGGGGGCGTTGGTGGTCGCCTCAAACCCGGTTTGTCTTTGAACCCGTGCTCCCGGATTTCGCTGCGCTGCGTCCGTGCTACCTGCTGGAGAGGTGGAGCCTGTTTCAGCAGGCGCAGCCGCCTATTAGGGTTCGATGCCGGCGTCGCGCAGCAAGGCCGCCAACTCCATCGCCGTCTTGACCTGCATTTTTTCCAGCGTGCGGGCGCGGTGGACTTCAACGGTTTTCATGCTGATGGAAAGATCGTCGGCGATCTGCTTGTTGAGGCGGCCGACCAGGATCAGCTTCATGACTTCGCGCTCGCGCGGCGTTAGTTGCGCGAGACGCGCTTCGGCGGATTCACGGGCTTCGAAGGTGCGGCGGCGCTCGGCATCCTGTGCCAGGCAGCGTTCGGCCAGATCGACCATTTCATTGTCGGAAAAAGGTTTTTCCAGAAAATCGGCCGCGCCCTGCTTGAGGGCGCTGACTGCCATCGGCACGTCGCCGTGCCCGGTAAGGAAGATCACGGGCGGGCAGTAGGCGTATTCCTTGAGTTTTGAGAAGGCTTCCAGCCCGCCCATGCCGGGCATGCGTACGTCGAGCAGCAGGCAGCCGAAATCGTCGGGGCTGTAGGCGGCCAGGAAGGATTCGGCGTCGGCAAACGTGCTGACCTGATGGTTGCGCGTGGAAAACAGCCAGGAGAGGGCGTCGCGGAGCGCTTCGTCATCGTCGACGATGCCGATACGGCGTTCAGGATTCATGATTCGGGGCTTCCTCGCAGAATGGCACGGTAAAGATGAAGCGGCTTCCGCCGCCGGGGTTGGGCTCTACCCACAGCCGGCCCTGGTGGTGTTCGATGATCGAGCGGCAGATGTTGAGGCCCATCCCCATGCCGGTTTCCTTGGTGGTGTAAAACGGTTTGAACAATTGTTCCAGTTGTTCCGGAACAATGCCAGTCCCGCGGTCGGCGATCACGACGCGAAGCTGGTCATGATCGCGGGACAGCCTGACTTGCAGCGTGCGCCGGTCGGCCGGCGTCGAGAGCATGGCTTCGACGGCGTTGCGCATGAGGTTGAAAATGACCTGTTCGAGCATGACCGCATCGGCGAACAGCGGCGGGAGTTCGGTTTCCTGTTCAATCGTGAGCCTGATGCGGTTCATTTGCAGCTCGGCTTTCAACAGCTCTTCCACGGTATCGAAGAGCTCGCCGATGTGGCAGAGACTGCGGTGCGGGGCCTGACGCTGTACGAACTCGCGAATGCCGCGGATGATCTGGCCGGCGCGCTTGGCTTGCCCGCTCATTTTTTCCATGGCCTGATCGAGTTGGTGCAGATCGGGGCGGTCCTGCGCCAGAAGATTGCGGCAGCCCGATGCATAGCTCGCAATCGCGGCCAGCGGCTGGTTGAGTTCATGCGCCAGGCTGGAGGCCATCTCGCCCATGCTGACGAGCCGCGCAGTCTGTTGCAACTGCTCGTTCTGCAGGCGCTCGCGCTCGGCGGCATCGCGGCGCGCGGTGATGTCGGTCGCCGTATCCAGCCAGACCACGGTGCCGTCGACCCATACGCTGCGGCGGTTCTGGATGTAATACCAGCGGTTACGGTAGACGTCGAACCATTCCGCATCGATCGGCAGTGTTGCATGGCGCGGGAAGAACGGCGCGACGCAGCAGGGGCCGCGCTGCTCGGGCAGCCCGAAAGCGCGGTCGAAATGGGCATTGGACAGCAGTACTTCGCCGGAATCGGCATGGCTGACACACACGCCGCTGTCGAGCCCGTTGAGTACGGTCACGAAGCGCTCGTGCGCGGCCTGCAGCGCCTCGCGCTCGTGTTGCAGTTCGGTGATGTCGTAGACCGAGCTGATCCAGCCCGTGTGCTTGCCGTCGCCGTCGACGAGCGGGGCGACATAGATGCGCACGTCGAAACGTTCACCGTTCTTGCGCATCAGCTTCATCTGGAAACCGTTGGTGTCGAACTGCCCGGTGAGGATGGCATCGTGCACGGTTTGGCAGCGCCCCTGCTCTTCCGGCGGCCAGTAGGGATGGGGCGGGATGCCGTCCTGCAGCTCTTCCGCGCTCCAGCCGACCATTTCGCTGAAAGCGCGGTTGACATACAGGGTCACGCCGGTCAGGTCCATCGCCCGGATGCCGGTCACCAGCGAATCCTCGATGGCGCGGCGCATCGCCGTTTCCTGGCGCAACCGTGCTTCGGCCGCCTGCCGCCCCTTGATGTGCAGGCGCAGGGCCCAGGTCGAGGCGATCATCAGTACGGCCAGAAGCGCGAGCGAGACGGTGAGTGCCGATTCCCAGCCCCGATCGTTTTCCGGGTTGGGCGAGGCGGCCAGGAGCAGGTCGGGGGGGGCGAGCTCCAGCGGGACGCTGCGCGTGAAGACGGTTTTTTGTGTCCGCTCGAATCGCGCCACGATCGGTTTGCCGTCTGCTTCCAGCAAGCCGATTTCGTAACGCTGGTTGATCCACCAGGGCGTGCGCAGTTGCAGCAGCGAGCGCAGCGATATCCATGCAACCAGGCAGCGACGCTCGCCTTGGGCAAGTTTGACTGGAGCCACGATGGCGATCTGGCTGTTGCCGCGCTCGTCGGTCATGAGTTGGGTCAGAACGGTTTCGTTGTTCCGTATTGCCTGTTCGCGCGCAGCGCGCAGCGCGGGGTGTTTGGTGCTGATGATGTCGGAACGCACGGTCGAAGGTGCGCGCCAGCGTGTTTGTCCGTGCGCGTCGACATATTCCAGCCCGAGCACCTCGGGGTTGTTTTGCATGAGCGAGAGGCTGCGCCCGATGAAGTCGGCCGAGCCGATTCCCTGAGTCGTCAGTACCGTGGAAAGGGTTTCCAGATCGCGCTGGTCGCTGGCGACCTGGAAGCGCAGCGCCTGCTTGAGCCATTGCAGGTCTTCGTTGAGCTGGGAGGTCTCACGGTCGCGGTCGTTCTGGACGTTCTGCACCAGGAAGATCACGAAGGCCAGCGCGAATACGGCAGCGGCGAGGCTTGGAAGGATCAGCAGCCAGTGCGACAGGCGCGGGGACAGGCGTTCCAGTTGCAACCGCGGGAATGCGGAAGGCTTGATGCGGGGTCTGCGGCTGCGTAGGCGACGGCGCATTTCAGTTCGGTGGAAGCACTTCGTTGACCAGCGGTTCGCCGTTTTCAAATGCGGTGGCATTGGCCAGCACCGTCTGGGCGATGTTGGCCAGCGCCTCTTCGGTCAGGAAGCCCTGATGCGAAGTGATCACCACATTGGGGAAGGTCGTGAGTCGCGCCAGCATGTCGTCCTGCAGCGCTGCGCTGGAGAGGTCTTCGAAGAAGATGCCTTCTTCGTGTTCGTACACGTCGAGCCCGACACCGCCCAGATGCCCGGATTTGAGTGCCACGAGCAGCGCGCGGGTGTCGATCAGCCCGCCGCGGCTGGTGTTGATGATGATGGCACCCCGCTTCATGCGCGCGAGCGCCGCACCGTTGATCATGTGGTAGGTCGCGGGAGTGAGCGGCACATGCAGCGAGATGATGTCCGATTGCTCCAGGAGCGTTGGCAGGTCGACTTTTTCTACGGCGATGTCGCCAAGCTGGGCCGTATCCAGCGAAGGGTCGTTGGCCAGCAGGCGGCAGCCGAAGCCGCGCGCAATCCGGAGCGCGGCCTGGCCGATCTTGCCGGCGCCGACAATCCCGAACGTGCGCCCGAAAAGATTGGTGCCAACCAGCCCGTCCAGCGTGAAATTGCCGTCACGCACGCGCACATAGGCACGGTGGGTGCGGCGTACCAGCGTCAGCAACAGGGCGAAAGTGTGCTCGGCCACGGCCTCCGGCGAATAGGCCGGTACGCACATGACCTTGATGCCATGCCGCGCCGCAGCCGCGATGTCGACCGAGTTGTAACCCGCAGAGCGCAGGGTGATCAGCCTGACGCCGAGCCGGGCCAGATGCTCGATGGTTTCGGCATCGACGCGGTCGTTGACGAAAGGGCAGACAGCGTCGAAGCCGGTTGCGAGCGGTACGGTGTCGCGGTTGAGCCAGGCTTCGAAAAAAACCAGTTCGTGGCCGAAGTCGGCGTTGGCCTGGGTCAGTGCAGCGCGGTCGTAACGCTTGCTGTCAAATACGGCAATTCTCATGGCGGAACCTTCCCGGTCAGCGGAACAGGGCGGTGTGGCGGGCGTGGAGCTGGTGGCCGCGCCAGAGCCGTCCGTCGAGCAGCCCTACGATGGCTTCCATTTGCGCATGGTCGAGATGGAAGGCGATGGCCGCAGACGGACGTTCCCGCAATCCCGGTGCAATGGTGATTTCCTGCGGCACGGGAATGCCCAACTCGGTAAACAGCGCGCGCAGGTCGTCTGCGGTCGCATCCGGGGGTAGATTGTCGATCATGAGCTGCATGCTGCGGCACTCCGAAAAATCGTGCCGCGAATTTTACCGCGAAAGGGCGGCAAATTCCTGTTTTTACTGAGGAGCGTGCAGTGCCCAAGCTGGCTGGCGCCAGCCTGAGGCAATCCGTGGTTTATTTTGCATTTTTTTGACTTGCCGTTTGCTCATTGATTCCTGCTACGGCAAGCGCAGGCTGAGTTCCAGTTCCTGCTGCGCGGTGGCGGTGAAGGGATGCAGGTGCGAGAAGAACTGCAGCGTGGCCGCCTGCCACGAGAAGCGTTCGGCAAAGCGGCGCACTTCGGTACGGTCGATGTCCAGCGCGGCGAGGCAGGCTTCCTGCAGGTCTTCGCGCAAGGCACCGGGGCCGGCCGGGCCGATGACATCGATCGGGCCGGTGACCGGGTAGGCCGCGACCGGGCAACCGCAGGCCATGGCTTCGAGCAGCACCAGACCGAAGGTGTCGGTCTTGCTGGGAAAGACGAACACGTCGGCGGCGCGGTAGACGCGGGCGAGCTCCTGCTGGTCCAGCACGCCCAGCCAGTTGATGTCCTGACCGGCGTAGCGTTCCTTGAGGTGCGCTGCAGCCGGCCCGTCGCCGCAGACCCATTTGCTGCCGGGCAGGTCGAGTTCGAGGAAGGCTTCGATGTTCTTTTCCACAGCCACGCGGCCCACATAGACGAAGACCGGTTTCTGGGTCTGCAGGCGGTCGCGCGGGCCGGGCTTGAAGGTTTCCAGATCGACGCCGCGCGACCAGTGCACGACGTTGCGGATGCCGCGTGCTTCGAGATCGCGGATCACGACCCTGGTCGGCGCCATGACGGCGTCGGCAGCGTTGTGGAACCAGCGGAACCAGGCATAGCTGACCGCCAACGGAATGCCGAAGCGCAGCTTCACGTATTCCGGAAAGCGCGAGTGGTAGGCGGTGGTGAACGGCAGCTTGTTGCGGATGCAGTAACGGCGCGCTGCCAGCCCCAGCGGGCCTTCGGTGGCGATGTGGATCGCGTCCGGCGCGAAATCCTTCAGGCGCTGCCTGACCTTGCCGCCGGCAAACAGCGATAGACGGATCTCCGGGTAAGTGGGGCAAGGCAGGGTGCGAAATTCCAGCGGGCTGAGGATGTCGACCCGGTGCCCCATTTTTTCCAGCTCGGCGCGGGTTTGCTTGAGCGTGCGCACCACGCCGTTGACTTGCGGTTCCCATGCGTCGGTGACGATCATGATTTTCATGCGGGTACTCCCTCAGGTTCTGTTGTTACGGGCGGCAGGACGGAGGCGGCCTGCTCATCGAACAGTTGCTGCCAGTCGATGATGCGCAATTCGCCGGTTTCCGTTTCCACCAGCGCAGTGAGGCTTTCCACCCAGTCGCCGTCGTTGCAATACAGCACGCCGCCGACCTCGCGCATTTCCGCCTTGTGGATGTGGCCGCAGATCACCCCGTCGAGCCCTTGCGATTGGGCTTCGGCCGCGACGGCTTCCTCGAAACGCGAGACGAAGCTCACCGCAGTCTTGACCTTGTGCTTGAGAAATTGCGACAGCGACCAGTAGCCCAGCCCGCAGCGGTGGCGGATGCGGTTGAAGATGCGGTTCAGCGCCAGCGTCAGCTCGTACAGCCGGTCGCCGACGATGGCGAGCCATTTCGCGCACTGCACCACGCCGTCGAAGCGGTCGCCGTGCAGTACGAGGAAACGGCGCCCGTCGGCGGTGGTGTGGACCAGTTCGTTTTCGATGCGGATCTGGCCGAAGATCAGGCCGAGGAACTGGCGCGCGGCTTCGTCGTGGTTGCCGGGCAGGTAGGTGATGCGCGTACCGTGCCGGGCCTTGCGCAGCAGCTTCTGGATCACGTCGTTGTGGGTCTGTTGCCAGTACCATGAGCGCTTGAGCGCCCAGCCGTCGATGATGTCGCCGACGAGGTAGAGGTATTCGGATTCGGTGTGCTTCAGGAAATCCAGCAGGTAGGCCGCCTGGCAACCGGCGGTGCCGAGGTGGACATCGGAGATCCAGATGCTGCGGAATTTGAGCCGCATCGGGGCGGCTTTGAGCGGTGCCGTTGTCGGGTTCATGAGTCTGCATCATCCGCGCGCAGTGTTACGGCGGCGGGACAGAAACATGACAATTGCATGAAACAAGAACGCCGGAAGGTGCTCCACAGGCTGGGTTCCCTCCCCATTTCAGGGGAGGGCAGGGTGGGGGTAAAACCTTGCATTCAGCGTTACCCTCACCCCAACCCTCTCCCTGTGAGGGAGAGGGAGCAGGTACGATGAGGTTGCAGCGAGCAGGTTCTAAGATGCCTCGCGCAGCCGTTCATGCCGCTCGCGGATGAGGGTTTCGGCGGTGCGGGCGAGCTCGCGCCGGTCGATGTCCTCGGCGCGCAAGGGCGGCAGGAAGTGAACCTCGGCGCGCAGGCCGCGCGCGCCCAGCAGCCGCCACAGCGACTGGCCGAACGAGATGTCGTCGCAGTAAGCGGGGAGCGTGGTGGGGCTGCCGCCAGCATCGAGATAACGCAGATAAACCGGCTGGACCAGCGCGCGGCTTTCCATGGCGGCTTGCAGCAGCGCCGAACGGAACGGACGGATGGCGGAACCGTCGGTGGTGGTGCCTTCAGGAAACAGCGCCACGTCGCTTCCGCCCTGCAGGGCTTGGGCAATTTCGGTGTTGACGCGGCGCGCATCGTGCTTGCTGTTGCGGTCGACGAACAGCGTGCCGGTTCGGGTGCAAAGCGTGCCGATCACCGGCCAGGAACGGACTTCCGATTTGGCGACGAAGCGCGCGGGCGAGATCGCATTGAGCGCGTAGATGTCCAGCCAGGAAACGTGATTGGACAGCAGCAGTATCGGCTTGTCAGCCGGGGCCGCCTGGCCGTGGACGGCAAGGCGCAGGCCGACGATGCGCAGCAGTTGCCGCGACCAGCGGTGGATGCTGCGTTTGCGCCGCGCCTCCGGGTAGCGAGGAAATAACCAGCGAGCAATCCCCAGCCCGGCGGCGACGTGTACACCAAGCGCCGCCAGCCGCACGCCGCGCCGCAACGAGGCGGAGAATTTGTGGCGTACGCGATACATGCGCGGATTAATTGCTGCCGGCATCGTTTTTCATGAAGTGGCGAGCGTAACGGGCGTTGACCTTGCGCATCGGCAGCAGGATCAGGAAATCGGCGGTGTTGAAGTCGGGGTCCCAGGCCGGCTCGCCGCAAATCATGGCGCCGGCGCGCAGGTAACCCTTGATCAGCGGCGGGGTTTCGGGGTCGAGCTTGCGATTGAGCGCATTTAGCGGCAGGGCGCAGCGCGGCGTGGCGCGCCATTCGGCCGGCGATAGATGCTTTTCGGCCAGCTTGCGGTAGAGGCTGGCGGCGAGGTGCCCGCCGTCGATCATCGGCACGCTGGCGCAGCCGATCAGATACTGGTGGCCGCGCTGGTGCATGTAGTCCGCGAGCCCAGACCAAAGCAGCGCGATGGTGGCCCCCGTGCGGTAATCGGGATGCACGCAGGAGCGGCCGATTTCGACGAGCTGCGGGCGCAGGGCGGCAAGCCGCGTCAGGTCGAATTCCGTGTCGGAATAATAGCTGCCCAAGCGTTTGGCCTGATGCGGCGGGAGGATGCGGTAGGTGCCGACCACCTCGCCGGTCTCGTCGTCCTGCGCGATCAGGTGGTCGCAGTAGGCATCGAACAAATCCTGGTCCAGGCCGGGTTCGCGCCCGGTGAGGCGCGCGCCCATTTCCTCGGCGAAGACCTTGTAGCGCAAGGCTTGCGCGGCGCGGACGGCGTCTTCGTCGCGCGCGAGCTGGATCGTGAGACGGTGCGACGGACGGGATGAATGTAGCGTTTGTGTTTGCAGCATGGCTGGCGTGGGGCTCGTTATGAAAATACGGCCAGCATAGGTTCGGCAAATGACGTATTCGTGACGAGGCGGTGACGATTTGGTGAACCAACTTGAATGCCACCGAGCCGGTAGCGATTTACAATGGTGTATGAGCAAATTCTTGATATGTAACCCGGAATGACCGATGAACCATAACCTTCCCTTGATCACCACGCTTGCCACCGCGCTGGGGCTGGCCGTGGTGCTGGGTTTCATTGCTGTGCGAATCAGGCTTCCCGCGCTGGTGGGGTATTTGCTGGCCGGAATGGTGATCGGCCCCTTTACGCCGGGTTTTGTCGCTGACAGTGCAATTGCCGCCGAACTGGCGGAAATCGGTGTCATGTTGCTGATGTTCGGCGTCGGCCTGCATTTTTCGCTCGACGATCTGTTGCAGGTGCGCAAGATCGCTGTGCCGGGTGCTGTGGCGCAAATGGTTCTGGCAACGCTGTTGGGCGCAGGATTGGCCTCCCTGTGGGGATGGGGCGCGGGGAGTGCGCTGGTCTTTGGCGTGGCCTTGTCGGTGGCCAGTACTGCCGTGTTGTTGCGGGGGCTTGAGGCAACAGGAACCCTGGCTTCGATGAGCGGCCGAATTCCGATCGGCTGGGTGGTGGTCCAGGATCTGGCCATGGTGCTGGTTCTGGTGCTGCTCCCGCCCCTCGCGGGGCTGTTGACCGGGGGTGGCCAGGCGCATGGGGCGGAAGGTGTCTGGCAGACGCTGGGGCTGACGCTGGTCAAGGTCGCTGCGTTTGTCGCTCTGATGCTGATCGTCGGGCGCAGGCTTTTCCCGTGGCTGCTTTGGCAGGTGGTGCGTACCGGGTCCAGGGAGTTGTTCACGCTGTGCGTGGTGGCAGCTGCGGTCAGCGTGGCGTTTGGTGCCGCAAAGCTGTTCGGCGTGTCGTTTGCGCTGGGAGCGTTTTTCGCCGGCATGATGATGCGGGAATCCGAATTCAGCCACCGCGCGGCGGAGGAATCCCTGCCCCTGCGCGATGCGTTTGCCGTGCTCTTTTTCGTGTCGGTCGGCATGCTGTTCGATCCAGCGACGTTGCTGACCTATCCCGGGCGGATTCTGGGCGTGCTGGCGATTGTCATGCTGGGTACACCGCTTGTTTCCGCCGTGCTGGTCCTGCTTTTCCGTTACCCGCTGAACACGGCACTGACGGTCTCGGCGAGCCTGGCACAGATCGGCGAATTTTCGTTCATCCTGGCCGGCATCGGCGTGAGCAACGGTTTGTTGCCGCCGGAAGGACAGCACCTGATCCTGGCGGGCGCACTGGTATCGATTGCGCTTAACCCGTTGGCGTTCAAGGCGGTCAAACCCGTGCAGGACTGGATGCGCGCTCGTTCAAAACTGGCTCGCCAACTGGAACGCCCGCTTGATCCGCTGGCCGAGTTGCCGATGACAACCCATGAAAAATACCTGTCCAGGCAAGTGGTGCTGGTGGGGTATGGGCGCGTCGGGCGGCATATCGGGCAGGCGCTGACCCAAAATGGCATTCCCTATGTCGTGGCCGAGCAGAACCGCGAGATCGTCGAGCAACTGCGCGCCGAGGGGCTGGCTGCCGTTTGCGGCGATGCGTCCGATCCGGCGGTATTGATCCAGGCGCATATTGCCCATGCCGGCATGCTGGTGGTGACCTTGCCCGATGCCTTCGGCGTTCGCCAGATGCTGCAGACCGCACAACTGCTTAATCCGGACATCGAAACGGTGGTGCGAACCCAAAGCGAGGATGAGGCCGAGCTTTTGAAACAGGAAGGCGTCGGCCGCATCTTTGTGGATGAAAACGAGCTGGCCTGCAGCATGAGCGGGCATGCCCTGGCCCGGTTTGGCGTGAAGCTCTAGGGCCGAGAACCGGGTTGAGCCGGAAGCTTGTTTTGAATGTGGCCTTTTCTGTGCACTAGAATCAAATTTCCCGATGTCCGGATGAGCCGATGAGACGAATACTCGTTGTTGATGACAACGACATAAACCGCAAACTGGCTGCTGCCTTCCTAAAAAGGCGCGGCTGGCACATCGCCGAGGCAGCAAGTGGCGAAAAGGCGCTCGAAATGCTGGCTGCCGAGCCATTCGATTATGTTCTGCTCGACATCGGCATGCCCGGAATCGACGGCTGCGAGGTGTGCCGCCGCATCCGCAAGGCCGGTTATGCCGGCTTGGCGCGTGTGGTCGCCTATACCGCGCATGCCATGGAATCGGAAAAACAGGCCATCATGGAGGCGGGTTTCGACGACATTGTCATCAAGCCGGTGACGATGGAGGGGCTGAATGCCATGTTCCCGGACTAACCCGCTTCCTGCCATCTGCTTTGGCTCGCTCGCCCACTGAAACTGGCTCAAATTTATTACCACAGAGACACAGAGACACAGAGGCACAGAGACACAGAGACACAGAGGCACAGAGGCACAGAGGCACAGAGGCACAGAGGCACAGAGAAGGATACCGGCCTGCGCCGGTATGAAGACAAGAATTCAAACTTCACTTGGCCGCCTCAATCAAGTGGTAGCCAGACCTCGAACCGCGATCCCTCACCGGCGGTTGAAGATACGCCGACATCCCCGCCCATCAGGTGCACGAATTCGCGTACCAGCGCCAGCCCCAAGCCGGTTCCGTCATGCCGGCGCGTGACGAAATCGGAAGCCTGACTGAATTTTTCGAAGATCATTTCCTGTGCTTCGGCCGGTATGCCCGGCCCCGTGTCGCTGATTGCGAGATAAAGGCGGGCGTCGCTTGTCCAGGCGGAAAATTCGACCTTGCCGGTTTCGGTGAACTTGACGGCGTTGTTGAGCAGGTTGTTGAGAACCTGCCTCAGTCGAATCGGATCGCCGCAAAAGCGCTCGGGCAAGTCGTTGGCGAAGCGGGCTTCCAGCGCCAGCCCCTTGATGCGGGCCGCCCCCTCATGGATGGTTGCGGTTTCGCGCAGGAGTTGCGGCAGGTTGAAATCGACGATCTGCAACGTCATGCTGCCGGCTTCGATCTTGGCGAGATCGAGCACATCGTTCAGCAGGGCCAGCAGGTGTTGTCCACTTTGCAGGATGATGTTGGCTTGCTCGGTCACCTCGTCGGTGGGCGCTTCCACGCAGATGAGTTCGGCAAAACCGAGGATGCCGTTCAGGGGGGTGCGCAACTCGTGCGACATCCGGGCGAGGAATTCGCTTTTCATGTGATTGGCGACCTCGGCCTCGTGCCGGGCTTCTTCCAGCCGCTGGAACGATTCCTGGACGCTGTCTGCCATGCGGTTGAGCGAGTCGGTGAGTTTGCCCAGTTCGTCGTCCGCATGCTTGTGGAAGCGGAAGCCGAACTGCCCGATCTCAATGTTCTGCAGTCCGTCGATGAGCGTGGTGACGCGCTTGGTCAGCATGGACGCCAGCCAGATGGCGACGCCCACGACGATCAATACCATCAAGAGGGTCGATGAGGTCAGGCTGACGGCCGTGCGCTGCATCGTGGCGGCGATGAGGCTGCGCATTTCCTGCCGCTGCTGTTTTGCCTTTTCGCCGAATTCGGCCACGCGCGCATTCATCTGCTGGGCGGTTTTCAGTGCCGGCTCGTGGAAGTAGTCGATGTTGGCGCCGATGGTGACGTAGCCGAAGCCGCGCGGGGTCTTGCCATAGTGGCCGGTGCGGTAGGGAATGGCCGCAGCGGTCGTGAGTTTCCAGACGCCGGTCCAGAAAATCAGGAACGAGCCGGAGCCGCCGTGCCGGGTGAGGTCGTGCCAGCCCTGGCATTGCGGCGCGAAGTTGAGATAGCGGCATTCGAGCGCGACGTTGCCGGCGCGGGTGAGTTCTGCGGCAGGCTTCTTGTGGCGCGACTGGTGATCGAAAGGCGGCGCCGCGGCAAGAAACCTGCGCAACGGCTGGCCGCTTTTTTTCCATTCTTCGTAAAGTTCGGTATCCAGCCACGGCGTGGCATATTCGCCGGTTTCGGGGTCGAAGCCGACGATGGAGTGATGACGCGGATGGGAAATGCTGCGGTCGAGGTAGTCCCAGATGAAGGCATAGTTGCCGCTCGATGCATCCGAAATCGGTGCGTAGCGGTCGTTGGTGGGAACGAGATTGTCGGTGAAGCTCATGACGTGGCTGTGGTCGAGCGCCAGCGTCAGGTAGCCGGTTATCTTGCCGTCCCGAACGAGAGGGGTCGCCCAGCGGATGATGCCCTGAAAACGTTTGCCGACCGGGTTTTCGCGCCCGGCGTAGCCTTCCTGCTCGGGGGCGAACGCAATGCCGAGCGACCTGGCTTTTTCCGGCGTGGCCGGGCCGATGATGCGCGAGCCGACGTAGGGGCCGATCACGTCCGAGACGTAGATTTCTCCCGGTTTCAGTTTCTGCAGTTCCCTGAAATACCGTTCCGCCTTGCAGTAGGTGTTCTCGCGCCGGGAAACATCGCGCAGGTCGGCGGGCAGCACCTCGCTGGTCGATACCTTGATTTTTTCCCGGCCGTCGAGCCCGATCACGGTCAGCTCGTGATAGAGCGGCTTTTGAGCGGTGCGCAATACCGTTTCCGGCGGGCGGTAGTGGAAATCCTGGCGGTTTTCCGGGTTGGTCGAGCTGGCCGACTGGGTGTCGGAGGCGGCAGGGCGGTCGGGGACCCATTCCTTGCTGTTTTCCGAGAGTTTCCATCTGCCGGGATCGACCAGGCCGCGCGTACGGCTGGCCAGGAAATGGCGGTAGACCTCTTCGCTTGGGGGAAGTCCGGCAGCGAGGAGCACATCGCGGTCGCGATCATGGAGGAAGTCGGCGATGGCGCGCGCAGTGTCGGTCGTGAGCCGCTCCAGTTCTTCGCGGGCGCGGTCGTCGAGCGCTTTCTGGGCCTCGCTGGCAAAGGTCTTGCCCATGTCGCCGACGGTGCTGCGCACGTCGTCCGTCATCCGGTCGGTACGCTGCGCAATGTCGCCACCCAGCCGCGAAACCCCTTCCCAAGCCAGGAGAGCGAGCAGCACCAGCGGTACGACCTTGATGGCGACGAACAGCAGGATCAGTTTGCTGCGGATGCCAAGATGATGGAAAGTGCGTTGCATGGGGTGTCTTGTCCGAGCCTGTCGGGTGCATTAACCAGTATATCGCCCCACCGGAAAATTACCGCCCCGGATGTGCAACGCGGCGCCGTGCCAGTAGAATGCCCGTCCCAGCCAATCAAAAGCGATTCTCATGTCCGACGCCGTTTCCTGCCTCGATTTCCCCTCGCTGCTCAACGGGTTGGGCGATGTCGCCGCGCGTTACGACATCGACGATCTGGCGAGCTGTGCCTCGACCAACAGCCTGCTGCTGGAACGTGCCGCGCAGGGGGCGCCCAGCGGCAGCGTGGTCGTGACCGACGAGCAGACGGCCGGGCGCGGACGGCTGGGGCGCACGTGGCATTCCTCCCCGGAATGCAGCCTGACATTCTCGCTGCTGTGGAAATTCCCCGCGCAATCGAATCTTTCCGGATTGAGTCTGGCGGTCGGCGTGGCGATTGCCCAGGCGCTCGAAGACCTGGGCGTACCCGGAATCGGGCTCAAATGGCCCAACGACGTCTGGCTTCACGGGCGCAAGATCGGCGGGGTGTTGATCGAGTTACAGTTCGCTTCGACGCATGCTGCGGCCGTGATCGGGATCGGCTTGAACCTGCAGCGCCACCCGGCGTGGGATGCGCTCATCGATCAGGCGCTGGCGGCGATTGCCGAATCCGGCGTGGCTGTTTCCCGCGAGGCGGTGCTGGCTGCGATCCTGCGTCGCATGGTGTCCGTGCTGGATTGCTTTGCCGCAGAAGGCTTTGCGCCCCGGCTGCGCGCCGAATGGGAAGCGCGCAACGCGCTCAGGGGGCAAGCGGTGCGGGCAGTGCCGCGGGAGGGCGAGATGCTCACGGGATTGTGTCTGGGCGTGGCGCCGGACGGCGCGCTCGAACTGGAAAGCGCCGATGGCCAGCGCATTCTTGTGACGGTGGGCGATGTCAGCTTGCGCCCCGATCTTGCTGCGAGGCCGTGAGCTGGTTCTCAACCGATGACTTTCCCGATATCCACTTCGTCGATCTGCTCCGGCTTCAGGAAGCGCTCCGCATAGCGCCGGTAGACGCCGGAGGTCAGGAACAGATCGAACAAATCCGGGTCGATGTGCCGTTCCTTCTTGAGCGCCGCCATGATGCGCAGCGATTCCGAGAGCGTCTTGGCCTGCTTGTAGGGGCGGTCTGACGCGGTCAGCGCCTCGAAGATGTCGGCAATTGCCATGACGCGCGAAGGAACGGAAAGCGCATCCTCTCCCAGCCTGCGCGGGTAGCCGTCTCCGGCCAGGGTTTCATGGTGCGTTCCGGCGTATTCGGGTATCCGTCTCAGGTGCTTGGGCAGCGGCAGTTGGTCGAGCATGACGATGGTCTGGACGATGTGCTCGTTGATCCGGAAGCGCTCTTCTTCGGTTAGTGTGCCGTGGGCGATGCCCAGGTTGTAGAGCTCGCCGAAGTTGTACAGCGCCTCGGGAATTTTCATCCGGAAGCCGTACTTGGGATCGAACGCCGTGTCCTGCGTGCGCGGAATGACATGCCAGGGCTGGTCGGCGAGCAAGGGCTCTTCGGCCGGCAGCGAAGCCGCGGGAACGTGCTCGCGGCGTTTGGCTTCTTCGTGCGACATGCCAATCCGGTCGTCGAAATGGCGCAGCCAGGTCCGGGCGCCGATCTGCTTCAGACGCTCGATATTTTCCGGCGCCATGGCTTCCTCGCCCAGATTGCATTCCGCGACGAAAGCGAAATCGTCGAGCAATTCTTGCTTGCGTTCGGCGAACCGGGTATCGGCTTCGCTGGCCGGCATGCCCGACTCGACCGCTTCGAGGCGCTCGATCCAGGCATCGCGCAGCAGCACTTCGAAGCGGGTGCGGATCTCGTGGATGCGGTTGTAGAGGGTTTCGAGCTTGGTGGCCTTGTCGACCACGTATTCGGGCGTGGTGACCTTGCCGCAATCGTGTAGCCAGGCGCCGATGCGAAATTCCCGCCACTCGTCCTCGGTCTTGAACCCGCAACCTGCCAGCGGGCCGGTTTCGACCTTGCCTACTTCCTCCGCCAGCATCACCGCCAGTTCCGGAACGCGCTTGCAGTGGCCGCCGGTATAGGCGCTCTTGGCGTCGATCGCGTCGGCGATGATCTTGATCAGGGAATCCATGAGGATTTTCTGCGCATCGAGCAGGGTGTGGTTTTCCAGCGCCAGCGCGGACTGGGCGGCCAGTGCCTGGACGAAGCCGATCAGCTCCGGCGGGAAGGGCGTGACCTCATCGGTTTTCGGATCGAGCGCATTGGTGAACTGCAAGAGGCCGATGACTTCGCCCTCGCGCGGCGAGAGCGGAACGGTCAGCAGCGAAACCGGACGGAAACCCGCCTCCTCGCCGTGCCGGAGAAGGGCGGAAAGATCGAAGCGCGTTTCGCTGCCGATGTCCGCAATGACCACACTCTCGTTGTGCAATGCTGCGAAGGTCAGGTCGGAGCGCTCGTCGGGCGTGCCATCGGTGTGGAAAAGCGCAATCTCCGTGACCGGCGGCGCGGTGTGGTCGGTGCGCTGGACGAAGCGCAGCGTATCGCGCTCGGTTTTCAGGTACAGCGAGGCCTCGGCGCAATCGGCAATGTCGCGACCTCCATGCAGGATGAGCTTGAGCAGCGCATCGCGATCCTTTTCGCGACTGAGCAGTAGCCCGTATTCCACGAGATCGGCGAGTTTTTCCCGTGCCAGGTTCAGCGCCTCGGTACGCAGCTTGATCGAGTGGTGCATGACCGCTTGGGCATCACCCAGCGCATTGATCTCGTAGAGGAAGGAATCGGGACGGTGCGGTTCGCCGGAAAAATCGAACTGCTTGATTCTTTCGGAATCCTGAGCCAGTGCGGCCAGAGAGCGCGAGACCTGGCGCGAACCCAGCAGTGCCAGCGGTACCAGCAGCGTCAATACGCCCAGCGTCACCAGCAGAACGTCGCGCCGGGCTTTGTCGATGAGCCCGGAAAAATCGCTGGCCGGAGCGAGCGCGATCACCAGGAAACTTGATCCGCCAATGACCTCCGAAACATGCCGCGTCACAACGTATTTTTCGGTATGTTTGCCTTCACCCAGCATGATGATCTGTGAAGCGGCGGCGGTTTTTCCCGCCAACGACCTCAAGTGAGGTTCTGCTATGTGCTCGTTGGCGACAAGCGGTGGAATGTACAGACCGGAAAAACGCGGGCCTTTACCGTGAAAGGCCAGCACCCGACCTCCTTGATCCAGCATCAGGATGGCGCCGTTGGCAGAGAGCGGCATCTGCGCCAGAAAAGCGTTCAGCGAACGCAGGCTGACGTTGGTGGATAAGACCCCGGCCCGGTCAGGCAGGGGAATGGAAATCGTCATGCCGAGTTCGCCGGTCGAGGCGAAAAAATAGGGCGGCAGGACGGTCAGCGCACCCGTTTCCATCGCGGCGGTAAACCAGGGGCGGCGTGTGGGCGCGTATTCCGGAACGGTTTCTCTTCTTGCCAGCGGCTGGCGGTTTTCATCGAGGAATTGCCAGGTTTCGCTGCGACTGCCGTCGGGTTTGCGCTCTATGTGCCAGATGCCGAAATGGGCGTTTTCCGGCGCTTTCAGTGCCGAGGTGATGAAACGGTCACGCCGGATACCGACAACCTGAAGGAATTCATTGTTCCCGAGGCCGAAATAATGCGAATAAAGATTGGCGTCGGCTTCGAGCGAGCTCAGGAAGGTGGCCACGAGATCGCGGTGATTGAGGTGCCCGTCGCTGACGAACTGGCCGATTCCGGCGCGGGTCTGGGTGGTGACGAAGCGCGCCCGCTCGCGCACCATGCTGTCGATGCGTTCCGTCGACTGGCGGGCGATCAGGGCAAAGCGCTCCGCCGCATTTTCCTCGGACATCGCGGTGAATTTGCCCAGCACGCTGGCGAGGAAAATCCCGGAAAGCCCAAGAACCAGCCCGACGGTGGAGCCGAGAACCCAGTTCTGGAAACGGATGTTGAGCCTGGAAAGCATGATGTGCCCCGGCGCTGGCATTTAGTCCCAACATAGACGATCAACGGGGAGCACGGGAAGGATGCATCTGCGCAAGGGGTTGAATGGCATTAACCGCCTTGCGCAACGGATCACAAACGGGTTCTCAGACTTCGCCTTCCATGCCGAGTTCCTGGATTTTCCTCGTCAGCGTGTTGCGCCCCCAGCCCAGCAACTCTGCCGCCTCGATGCGTTTGCCACCCGTGTGGGCCAGTGCCTGCTCGATGACCACGCGCTCGAAGGCCGGCGTGATGTCGTCCAGCAACCGGTGTTCGCCGCGGGAAAGCCGGTTGGCGATTTCGTGGGCCAGCGCGGTTTGCCAGTTGCCGGAAACGGCGGGCGGGGTTTCTCCTTGCGCCAGCAGCTCGGGCGGCAGGTCGTTGACTTCAACGACTTGTCCCGGCGCCATGACGGTGATCCAGTGGCAGATATTTTCCAGCTGGCGCACGTTGCCCGGAAACGGGAACGTGGTCAGGCGTGCCATGGCGTCTTCGGAGAGCTTTTTCGATTCCACGCCCAGATCGGCCGCCGATTTGAGCAGGAAATGCCGCGCCAGCAACGGGATGTCCTCCTTGCGCTCGCGCAGGGGCGGCAGGCGCAGGCGGATCACGTTGAGACGGTGGAAAAGGTCTTCGCGGAAGCCGCCTTGCTTGACGCGGTCTTCCAGGTTCTGGTGCGTAGCGGCGATGACGCGCACGTTGGCCTTGATAGGCTGGTGGCCGCCTACGCGGTAGAAGAAGCCGTCGGACAGTACGCGCAGCAGGCGGGTCTGCAGGTCGGCGGGCATGTCGCCGATTTCATCCAGGAACAGTGTGCCGCCCTCGGCCTGCTCGAAACGGCCCTGGCGGCGGGCGTCCGCGCCGGTGAATGCGCCGCGTTCGTGGCCGAACAGTTCGGATTCCAGCAAATCCTTCGGAATGGCCGCCGTGTTGATGGCAACGAACGGCTTGCTTGCGCGCGGGCTGTGGCGGTGCAGTGCACGGGCGACAAGCTCCTTGCCGGCCCCCGATTCGCCCGTGATCATCACGGTCGCTGCGGATTGCGAAAGCCGGCCGATGGCGCGGAATACGTCCTGCATGGCGGGAGCCTGCCCGAGGATTTCCGGTGCAGGTGAGGTCGATTCGACGATTTCAGCCTGGCGGGTGCCTTCCTGCATGGCGCGGCGCACCAGCAGCACGGCCTGGTCGACGTCGAAAGGCTTGGGCAGGTACTCGAAGGCCCCCCCCTGGAAGGCCGATACCGCGCTGTCGAGATCGGAGTGCGCGGTCATGATGATGACCGGAATCTCGGGCCATTTGCGTTTCACGATTTCCAGAAAGGTCAGGCCGGATTCCCCGGGCATGCGCATGTCGCAGACCACGGCCTGCGGGTGTTCGTTTTCCATGCGCGCGAGCGCTTCCGTGGCAGAGGGAAAGGTGGCGTGTTCGATACCTTCGCGCGTCAGCGCTTTCTCGAAGACCCAGCGGATCGAACGGTCGTCGTCGATGATCCAGACGGATTTCATGTCTGCTCCATGTTGCTTTTATCGTTTTTGTCGACCTGCCAGCCGTTGAGCGGCAGGAGAATGGTGAAGCATGTATGCCCCGGTCGGCTCTCGAATTCGATCGTGCCGTGGTGCTGTACCACGAAGGTGTGGGCCAAGTGCAGCCCGATACCCGTGCCGCCTGGGCGCCCTGAAACCAGCGGGTAGAACAGCGTATCGCGCAGCGATTCCGGGATGCCGGGGCCGTTGTCGACGATCTCGATGCGCACCGCCAGCGGGAAGCGTCGGCGGTTGAGCGTGACCTGCCGGGCAATACGGGAGCGAAGCGTGATAACGCCGACCCCGCTCATCGCTTGCACGGCGTTGCGCACGATGTTGAGTACCACCTGAATCAGTTGCTCGCGATCCGCGATCAGCGGCGGCAGGCTGGTGTCGTAATCGCGCTTCACCGCCAGGCCGTTGGGCGTCTCGGCCTGCACCAGGCTGCGCACGCGTTCCAGTACCTCGTGGATATTGAGCTCGGAGAGTTTGGGCAGACGATGCGGGGTCAGCAGCCGGTCTAGCAAGCCCTGCAGGCGTTGCGATTCCTCGACGATGACCTGCGTGTATTCCTTGAGCCGCGGCTCGGGAAGTTCGTGCGCCAGTAACTGGGCCGCGCCCTGGATGCCACCGAGCGGGTTCTTGATCTCGTGCGCCAGGTTGCGGATCAGTTCGCGGTTGGCCTGTTGCTGCGCCTGAACGCGCTCTTCGTTGGCGATGCGGCGCTGCTGGTCTATGTGGCGGATTTCCAGAACGAAAGCCGCATCGGGCGATTCGATCGGTGTGACGGTCAGCGTGATGTACATCTCGCCGCCGGGGCCTTCCACCGCAAGTTCGTGTTCGGTGATGGAGAGGCACTCTTTCTGGGCGGTGAGAAAGGCTTGTGTGATCGGGCTGGCCGGCCCGAAGCAGGCGGACATCGTCATGCCCTCGCAATCGCGCAGGGCGAACAGACTTTTGGCGGCCGGATTGGTGTAGACGATGCAACTGTCCGATCCGACGGCAATTACTGCGGCATCAAGGTATTCGAGTCCGGCAAAGGCGCGGGGGCTCATGGCTTTGCGCTCCTGTTTGATTATCGACAGGTAAAGCAAAAGGCGCGCCAGTTCAAAAGAACGATGAAATCAAGGATTGGCAACAACAGGAGGCACACCTTGCACCAGTGTAGTGCACTAAAACGGGGCGCGGTGCATTTGTTTGGCAGACGAACGGTCAGCGAATCCTGGAGAGTTCGGCTTGCAGGGCGGAGATGTTTTTTTCGTGCAGGACAAGGCCTTCGCGCAGGCGGCTGATCCGTTCGAGGAATTTCTTCGGGTTGGCTTTTTCTTCGGCGCTGCGATTGGTCTCCGCCTCGGACAATTCCTTCTTCTGGTTCTCGAGAAGACGCTTTTCGGCGGCGAGTTCTTCTTCGAGAATGCGGCGCCGGTTGGTGTCGCGTTCTTTCTGGGCGCCGGAGGAAACCTTGGGAAAATTGGCGGGAGAGGGCGATGCGGCTTGGGCCTTGCTGCCGTTTTTTGCCTTTGCGGTGCTGCGTGGGCTTGGCGACTCGACGATGACGCGCGTGGCCCCCTTCATCGGCGAATTCGTGAAGGTGATATTGCCCTTGTCATCCACATGCTTGTAGATATCCCCCCACGCAAGCGGCGCAGCAAGGAGAAAAAGCAAAGAAAGAGGGCGTACGTTCAGCATGGAGACAAGGTAGCACATTATCATTGCCGGCCAAGTAACGATTTTTTGGCAGGTTATTTTGGAGTTGGAATGAAAAAGCCCCATGCACGGGCATGGGGCTTTGCTTCCGGGTTCGACGGACTGCAGCTTACAGGCTGTAGTACATGTCGAATTCGGCCGGGTGGGTGGTCATGCGCAGACGGTTCACTTCGCCCATCTTCAGGTCGATGTAGGCGTCGATGAAGTCGTTGCTGAACACACCGCCACGGGTCAGGAACTCGCGATCTGCGTCCAGTGCTGTCAGGGCTTCTTCCAGCGAGGCGCACACGGTCGGGATCAGCTTGTCTTCTTCCGGCGGCAGATCGTACAGGTTCTTGTCGGCCGGATCGCCCGGGTGGATCTTGTTCTGGATGCCGTCCAGACCGGCCATCAGCAGCGCGGAGAAGCACAGGTACGGGTTGGCCAAGGGATCCGGGAAGCGGGCTTCGATACGACGGCCCTTGTCGGAGGCGACGTGCGGAATGCGGATCGAGGCGGAACGGTTGCGGGCGGAGTAGGCCAGCTTGACCGGAGCTTCGTAGTGCGGAACCAGACGCTTGTAGGAGTTGGTGCCCGGGTTGGTAATGGCGTTCAGGGCCTTGGCGTGCTTGATGATACCGCCGATGTAGTACAGGGCGGTTTCGGACAGGCCTGCGTAGGCGTTGCCGGCGAAGGTGTTCTTGCCGTCTTTCCAGATGGACTGGTGAACGTGCATGCCCGAACCGTTGTCGCCAACGATCGGCTTCGGCATGAAGGTAGCGGTCTTGCCATATTGGTGAGCAACGTTGTGGACCACGTACTTCAGGATCTGGGTCCAGTCGGCGCGCTGTACCAGAGTGCTGAACTTGGTGCCGATTTCGTTCTGGCCAATTGCCACTTCGTGGTGGAACACTTCAACCGGAATGCCCAGTTCTTCGAGGATCTGCACCATGGTGGCACGGATGTCTTGAGCGCTGTCGACCGGAGCAACCGGAACATAGCCACCCTTGACTGCCGGGCGATGGCCCGGGTTGCCGCCTTCCATGTCGATGGCGGAAGCCCAAGGCGCTTCATCAAGCTTGATCTTGACGAAACAGCCGGACATGTCGACGTTCCAGGTGATGCCGTCAAAGATGAAAAATTCGGGTTCCGGACCGAAGAAGGCGGTGTCGCCCAGGCCGGTGGTCTTCAGGTAGGCTTCGGCGCGCTTGGCGATGGAGCGCGGGTCGCGGTCGTAGCCCTTGCCATCAGCTGGCTCAACCACGTCACAGGTAATGAATACGGTCGGCTCGTCGTAGAACGGGTCGATCTTGGCGGTGGATGCATCCGGCATCAGCAGCATGTCGGAAGCCTGAATGCCCTTCCAGCCAGCGATGGAGGAGCCATCGAAAGCGTGGCCGTGTTCGAACCACGCTTCGTCAACGACGTGGGACGGCACGGTGGTGTGCTGTTCCTTGCCGCGGGTATCGGTAAAACGCAGGTCGACGAATTTGATGTCGTTTTCCTGAATAAGCTTGAGAACGTCGGCTACCGCCATGGTTGATTCTCCTGTTGAATAAACTTTAGAAACTCAAGTGTTAAGCTGTCCGGTCAATGCCGCCTTGTCTGCGGGCGGTTTGGGCAATGGCAAGTAGCAGAAATTATGCCAACTTTCCGGACGAGAAACGCTATTGTGCCATAAGGAATTTCCGCAACACACCCCGCGTTGCATTTCACCAATATGGTGCGCGCACGGCATTTGTGCACCATATTGGTTCGTTTTTTTCGCTACCCAAGGCGTGCTTGGCATCATCTGGAATATTGTAGTTCAAGCTGGCATGCTGGCAGGTACAGATACAAAATTCATCTCAAGGTGGAATCATGTCGCAGGCGGCGCAAATACTGGAATTGGCCCGGGAACGGGCACTGGACGAAAATTTGCCTTATTCAGGTGCGGTAACGCCGGCAGAGGCGTGGGCGCTGTACCAGGCGTTGCCCAACGTGCGGATTGTCGATGTCCGCACAAGGGCGGAGTGGCAGTTTGTCGGGATCGTGCCAGATGCTGAGTTGATTGAATGGAAAAGCTACCCGCTCATGAATCTGAATCCCGATTTCTTGTCCCAGCTGAAAAGCAAGGTCGATCCTGAATGTATCGTGCTGTTTCTTTGCCGCTCTGCATATCGCTCTCATGAGGCGGCCATGCTGGCGGCCCAGCATGGTTACAGCGAAGCCTACAACGTACTGGAAGGTTTTGAGGGCGAAAAAGACGCGCATCAGCAGCGTGGCCGGCTCAACGGCTGGAAATCGGCCGGATTGCCGTGGGTGAACCCGTAACTGTAAGATCGGACGCAATTTTCCATGCGAGCAGCCTTCATGCGCTATGTCGTCATCGGCAACCCGGTTGCCCACAGCCGTTCTCCACAAATTCATTCGGCGTTTGCTGCGCAGTTCGGGCTGGCGGATTTTCAATACGAACGATTGCTTCTGCCTGTGGACGGTTTCACGGAGGGCTTGTGCCGGTTCGTTGCGGACGGGGGGGGCGGCTGCAACGTGACCCTGCCTTTCAAGGAAGAGGCCTGGCGCTGTTGCGACCGGCTGTCCGAACGAGCCCGTGCTGCGCAGGCGGTCAATACGATCCGGGTCGAGCCGAATGGCAAACTCTATGGCGACAATACCGATGGCGCGGGCCTGGTTGCCGATCTGCTGAGACACGTTTCGCTGGCGGGCAAGCGGATTCTGTTGCTGGGGGCGGGTGGCGCGGCGCGCGGGGTGATTTTGCCGCTTGCCGCCGAAAAACCGGCGGAAATCGTCATCGCCAACCGGACTGCTGCCAAGGCCCAAGAACTGGCGCAGGCGTTTTCCGGGCAGGCAGGTGTCCCGCTTTCCGGCATGGACTTTGATGCCGTGAGCGGAGCCTTCGATGTGGTCGTCAATGCGACGTCGGCCAGTATCGGCGGCAATGCCCTGCCTTTGCCGGCCGGTGTGTTTGCGCCCGGTGCGCTGGCCTACGACATGTACTACAGCGCGGATGAAACGGCCTTCCTGCAACAGGCCCGCGAGAGCGGTGCCGCCATCCGGCTCGACGGTCTGGGCATGCTGGTCGGGCAGGCCGCCGAAGCGTTTTTCCTGTGGACCGGCTTCAGGCCGGAGGTGGCACCGGTGCTGGCCGAGTTACGTACCTCATTGCAAGGCGGAACGAAATGAAGGGCCATACGCCGGGTTGGTGGATCACGCGCATCCTGCTGGCGCTGTTGCTGTTCTTCCTGTTGTGGAACCTCTGGATGTTCGGCCACATTGTCTGGTGGCGCACGCACAACCCTTCCGAGACCGCATTCATGGAGGAGCAACTCGGCAAACTGCAGGAAAAGAATCCGGATGCCGAACTGCGCCACAAGTGGGTGCCCTACAACCGGATTTCCCCGCACCTGAAGCAGGCGCTGATTGCGAGCGAGGATGCGAAATTCCTCGACCACGAGGGATTCGATTGGGAGGGAATCCAGGCCGCCTGGGAAAAGAACCTGAAGAAGGGGCGCATCGTCGCGGGCGGCTCGACCATCAGCCAGCAACTGGCAAAGAACCTGTTCCTGTCCTCGAAGCGAACCCCGTGGCGCAAGCTCCAGGAGGCGTGGATCACCGTCATGCTGGAGGCGGTGCTGGACAAGGAGCGCATCTTCGAGATCTATCTCAACGTGATCGAGTGGGGCAACGGCGTTTTTGGCGCCGAAGCCGCGGCGCGCTATTACTACAGGACCAGCGCCGCCAGCCTGGGGCCGGCTCAGGCCGCCAAGCTCGCGGCGATGGTGCCCAATCCGCGCTATTACGACAAACGGCGCAATGATCCCAGGTTGTTGCGCAAGGCGGCGATCATCCAGCGGCGCATGGCCTTTGCCGATATCCCGTGATCCGGATGCGTCCGGTAGCGGATCGGACCGGGATGGACAACAATGAAATGTTGAATCGCCGGACAAGAGCATGAATGGCTGGACGTTGTTGATTCTGGGAGTGTTGCTGGCAGGCTTGGCCGTTGGCTCGCTGGCATGGCTGTTCGTGCGCAACGAACGCAAGGAAATCCCGCTTTCTGCCGAAGGGCCTGCCCGCCTTGGCGCCGCCCAACAAGGAACGCTGCCGGAAACCCCGCCTGCCCCCGATATTGAAACGCTGGGCTCCTACCATATTGAGCGCTTGCTTGGACGCGGCTCGATGGGCAGGGTTTTTCTGGGGCGGGATCAGGAAAACGGGGCAGAAGTAGCGATCAAGACCATGGCGCTGACGCACGAATTCGACCCCGAACAGCTTGACGAAGCTCGTGCCCGCTTCTTTCGCGAGGCGGAAACTGCGGCCCGCCTGCATCATTCAGGGATCGTTTCGGTGATCGGATCGGGCGAGGATCATGATCTGGCTTGGATCGCCATGGAGTTCCTGCGGGGCGAACCACTTTCCAGGTGGACGGAAAAAAACAGCCTGCTGCCCTTGCCGGAGGCACTTTCTGTCGTTCGTCAGGCTGCGCTGGCGCTCGACCATGCCCACAAGCATCAGGTCGTGCATCGTGACGTCAAGCCGGCCAATATCCTGTATGACCGGGAAAGAGGCAAAGCCAAGGTGACCGATTTCGGCGTGGCTCGCCTGACGGATGCCTGCCGCACCCGTACCGGTCTGGTGCTGGGTACGCCAGCATTCATGTCCCCGGAGCAACTGGCTGGCAAGCATGTCGATTCGCGTTCCGATATTTTTTCGCTGGGTGTCATGCTTTACCAGTTGGTGACCGGTCAGCTCCCGTTCAGGGGCGGCTCGCTTGGCGAACTCATGCATGCTATTGTCCATAAGGAGCCTGATGACCCGCGGTTGCTGAATCCGCGTTTGCCGGCCGCGCTCTCGGCCATTGTCATGAAGGCGCTACAGAAAGATGTCGCGGCGCGGTTCCAGACTGGTGCCCAGATGGCGCTGGCGCTGGTGCGGCTGGAAGCCGTGCTGAGGGAGAAGAAAATGCCGACGGGAGCCACTCACGATGCGTAGCTTGCGTGATGCGCTGGACATGGCCGGAATGACCGACCCGGGACGGGTACGGGGACACAACGAGGATGCCGTGCTGTTCGATGCCGATCTGGGTATCGTGGCGCTGGCTGACGGTATGGGGGGCTACAACGCGGGCGAAGTCGCCAGTGGTCTCACCGTCGATGCCGTCAATGAAATCCTGCGGGCGGAACTGGCCGCGATGTCGCCTCATCTCGGCTCGGGCAAGTCGCTCAAGCCGCAAGCGCACGACATGCTGATGCTCGCCATCGAGCGTGCCAATTCTGTGGTCTACCAGACGGCGTGCAGCGAACCCTTGTGCGCGGGAATGGGAACGACGCTGGTTGCGGCGCTGTTCTATGACAATCGTCTGGTTGTCGGCCACGTGGGCGATTCGCGGCTGTACCGTTACCGCAACACCGATTTCTCCCGCCTGACCCGCGACCATTCGCTGTTGCAGATGCAACTGGATGCCGGTCTGATCACGCCGGAAGAGGCGCGCCATGCGACCCACAAAAACCTCGTCACCCGCGCAGTGGGTATCGAGCCGGAGGTCGAGCCGGAAATCCAGGAATTCCTCGCCGTTCCGGGCGATGTCTATCTTTTCTGCTCCGATGGCCTGACCGAGATGGTCGACGACCAACTGATCGGTGAAATGGTGGGCCAATTTACCGACAACCTGCCCATGGCGGCGCAAGCCTTGGTGGAGCAGGCCAATGCCAACGGCGGCCGGGACAATATTTCGGTCGCGCTGGTGGCGGTGAAGCGCGATTATTCGGCGGAAACCGGCTGGATCTCCCGCCTGGCTTCCCGTTTTCGTTGACGTGCATGGGATGTGCCATGGCGAAATTGCAGGTAATCGTGGACGGACGAATCATCGACGAATACCGTCTGACGCGCGGCCGGATCAGCATCGGCCGGCGGCGGCACTGCGACATCCTGCTCGATAATCCGGCTGTTTCCGGTGATCACGCACTGGTCGAGCGGATTGGCCGCGACATGTATCTGGAAGACCGTGACAGCACCAACGGCACCCGGCTCAACGGCAAACCTGTTCGGCGGCAACTGCTGCGACTGGGCGACGAAATCGGGATCGCGACGTACACCCTGCGTTATGTCGGTGACGAGGCTCCTTCGCAGGAAGGCTTCGAAAAGACCCTCATGGTGACCGAAAACAATCCCGGGGGTGGCAAGGTCGATACCCGTGCTTTGCAAGCAAAAATAAAAGCACCGGGACGCGGTGCGCATTCCGGGGTATCAATACTGTGCCCTTTGGGCGTGTTGCGGATCATGTCCGGCCCCGGTGCCGGCAAGGAACTGGTGCTGGCCAAGAATCTGACGACTTTGGGCAAGGTGGGCGTTCAGGTGGCCGTTGTTACGCGCCGGCCACAGGGTTACTACCTGGCGCATGTTGAAGGCGAAAACACGCTCAAGGTCAACGGCAGGGAAATGGGGGCCGGGCCGCAATGCCTGACGGAGGGCGACCTGATCGAGTTCATGGGCGTGCGCATGGCGTTCGCCCGGAAAAGCGGCGAAATCGGGGAGGCAACCTGATGCGTTTGCGGATACTCGGTTGTAGCGGCGGCATCGGCGGGGCCAATCACACCACGGCGTTCTTGCTGAACGAGTCGGTGCTGATTGACGCCGGCACCGGACTGCAGGCGCTCTCGCTGCAGGAAATGCTGGACATCGACCATGTATTCCTGACGCATGCCCATTTCGACCATATCGCCTGCCTGCCGATGCTGATCGATTCGGTTATCGGCCTGCGTCGTTACCGCCCACTCTATCTGCATGCCAGCACCGAAACGCTGGCCATCCTGCGCGAGCATGTCTTCAACTGGCGCATCTGGCCCGATTTCAGCCTGCTTCCGGACGAATCCATCGCGTTCCTGCGCTATTGCCCGCATGAGGTCGGGGAAACCCGTGAAGCCGCGGCATGCCGGATAACTGCGTTGCCTGCACGGCATACCGTGCCGGCCGTCGGTTTTTGCCTAGACAGCGGGAATTCCTCACTGGTCTACAGTGGCGACACGGTCGGCTGCGCCGATTTCTGGGATGCCGTCAATGCGATCGGGGGGCTCTCCACACTCATCATCGAAACCGCATTTCCGGATTCCGAACAGGGGTTGGCTCATGCATCCAAGCACCTGTGCCCGGCGACGCTGCAGCGAGAGCTGGCGCATCTGGAGCGTTCGGCGCAAATCCTGATTACCCACCTCAAACCCGCCGACAGCGATCTGATCATGCAGGAAATAGCCGCAGCAGGATTGCCTGTGCGCCGTCTTCTGGCCGGCGAAACCATCGAGTTCTAGGCTCTGTTGACGTTGGTTACAGATCTGCGTTTAGGGTAGTTCGAGATGGTTTTCAAGGCGCAAAGCGCGCCGCAATACGGGTATTGCAAGCGGTTTGCAACGCAGAAAGCCGCTCGAAATACCCCAAACCCGAAGGGCTGGGCCGGAAAAACGCCATTCACCGCGTTATGCGCCTTGAAAATAACCGGTTATTGTCTGCGTCGCATGCCTTGTGACTGGCATTTTTCCGGCCCAGCGCAGATGTGTAACCAACGTCAACAGAGCCTAAGCAATGACTTCCCATGCCGAAAAAAACCTGAATTTCCTGCGCGACTTGCAAGCGCTGACCAATCGCATCCACGCCACCGCCCGGCTCGACGAACTGCTGACCGAACTTTCCGACGATATCTGCGCCGTGTTCAATGCCGAACGCCTGACGATCTATGTGGTCGGGGAAGACGGTCGGCAACTGGTTTCCCGGGTCAAGACCGGACTGGAAGGATTGAAAGAATTGCGCCTGCCGGTCGACGACCGCAGCATTGCCGGCTTCGTGGCCAACCACAAACAGGTGCTGAACCTGCTCGATGTCTACGACGCGCAGGAACTGCAGCGCTACGCGCCCACCCTGCAATTCCTGCAGGCGGTGGACAGGCAAACCGGGTTTCGCTCGCGCGAGATGCTCGTAGCCCCCGTCATGAACGAGACGGACGGCACGCTGGTCGGCGTGGTGCAGATCATCAACAACCATGCCGGACAGGCTTTCGATGCCATGATGGTTGACGGCATCAAGCTCTTGACCAAGACGCTGGCGATTGCCCTCAAACAAAGGCAGCAGGGCGGCGTGGCGTTTGTCCCTCAGCACAAATACCATGCCCTGATCGGTTCGGGCACGCTCACGCCCGCGGCCTGGCAAGTTGCGGTAAAGGAGTCGCAGAAGACCGGACGCGATATCGAAACCGTGCTCACGGAAAGCTTCGGCATTTCGCTGGAGCGAATTGGCGCTTCGCTGTCGGCGTTTTACGGCGTGCCCTACGAGCCGTTCAAACCCGACCGTATCAAGCCGCACGATCTGCTGAAAAACCTCAAGCTCGAATTCGTCAAGGAAAAGCTCTGGGTTCCGGTCGATGAGGACAAGGACGGTCTTGTCATCGTTGCGGCTGATCCGGAAAAGGTGCGCGGCAATCTTTATGCCGTGAGCCAGTTGTTTCCGGGGCGCAAGATCAGCGTGCGTGTGGCGACATTGCATGATTTCCGGCAATTGCTCGACCAGTTTTTTGGCGCCGCCGACGCCGGCAATATCGACACGCTGCTTTCTTCCATGGATGAAGGCGAGGAAGAGGTTTCCAGCATCACCGCCGAGGACATCTCCGCCGCGCAGGACAACGAACTCGTCAAGCTGGTGAACCAGATCATCGTCGATGCCCACCGCATGGGCGCCTCCGACATCCATATCGAGCCCTATCCCGGCGCGGAAAAGGTGCGCATCCGTTTCCGCCGCGACGGCAACCTCATGAACTACCGCGAAGTGCCCGCAAGCTGGCGCAACCCCCTTGTGGCGCGCATCAAGATCATGTGCGATCTGGACATCTCCGAGCGCCGCAAGCCGCAGGATGGCAAGATCAAGATGAAGAAGTTCGTGCCGAACCTCGACATCGAACTACGCGTCGCGACCGTCCCGACCGCCGGCGGTCTGGAAGACGTGGTGATGCGGATTCTTGCCGCCGGCGAGCCGCTGCCGCTGGAAAAGCTCGCGCTCTCCGATTTCAATCTCGTCAATCTGAAAAAGGTCGTCGACAAGCCCTACGGCCTGTTCTTCGTCTGCGGCCCGACCGGCTCCGGCAAGACCACCACGCTGCACTCGGTGCTGAAATACCTCAACAAGCCGGAAACCAAAATCTGGACCGCCGAAGACCCGGTGGAAATCACCCAGAAGGGCTTGCGCCAGGTACAGGTCAACCCCAAGGCCGGGCTGACCTTCGCCAGTATCATGCGCGCCTTCCTGCGCGCCGACCCGGACATCATCATGGTCGGCGAAATGCGCGATGCCGAAACCGCGGGCACCGGCATCGAAGCCTCGCTCACCGGCCACCTGGTGCTCGCCACGCTGCATACCAACAGCGCCCCCGAATCGGTGATCCGCCTGCTCGACATGGGCATGGATCCGTTCAATTTTTCCGACGCCCTGCTCGGCATCCTCGCCCAACGCCTTGCCCGCCGCCTGTGCGACTGCAAGGAAGCCTGCATGGCTAGCGAAGACGAACTCAAGCAGATGCTCGCCGAATACAGCGAGGAACTGCGCAATACCACGGCCTGGAAACAAAATCCGCAAGCCGAAATGGCCAGGCTCTACCAGCAATGGCTGCAACGCTACGGCAAGGACGGCCAGATCACGCTTTATCGCGCCAAGGGCTGCGACAAGTGCGGCAACACAGGCTACAAGGGGCGCGTCGGCCTGCACGAACTCCTGGTCGGCACCGACCCGGTCAAGGCGCTGATCCAGGAAAAGGCACGCGTGGCGCAGATCTTGGCCTGTGCGCTGGAAGAGGGCATGCGCACCCTGAAGCAGGACGGGGTCGAGAAGGTGCTGGCGGGGGTTACGGATATGGCGCAGGTAAGGGCGGTTTGTATTAAGTGACAGGCGTGCAAGCTGCGCTGGAGCGATTGGCAAAGCGTAATCGCCGATTGCAACGTCAACAGCGGAGAAAGGTTGTCCAATTGCCGGCGCGTATTTGTATTTTGGTATATGGTCTTTATTTTTAAATTTGGGTGGGCATGAAGAAAATTATTGCATTTTTTGTTTTGTTTTCGGTTTCATCTTTTTCTTTTTCTTCTGATGTCAAATGGAAGCCAATTAGGAAAGGAGATTTGGTGAGCATATATTTCAATCCTAAGCGGTTTGTGCATGCCGAGGATTTTACGGAAATAGATGTCCTGATTGATTTTAAAAAAGTGCAAAAAAATGGAGATAAATCTTGGTTCGTAATTTTTCAGTTTGAGTGTGGAAAAGAAACAAGCCGTCTACTCGCCTCGGATTCGTATGCTGATAATTTTTTAAAGGGGCGTGTTCTTGAGACAGAAAGGGGCTCTTATAATTTTGAGCCAATTAAAGAAAGTAATCTCTTGGATGGATTGGTTTACAGTTTTGCGTGTAAGGATGCGCCGTATCGGCGATCCAGAAAGTAATAAATGGACAAGTGGCTCGGGTTTTTGTGGTCAAGTAGCTCGGGTTTTGTAGGGTGGGTCATTGACCCGCGCGGAACTTGGTATGAAATTCAAAACACGTTTTACCCTGTGTAATCGGTTCTTTGTTTAGCCTTCGGTAATCCTGATTCGGCGAGTTACGTCTGCGGCCAACCCGCCCTGCGAGTGGGGTCGCTTCGTTGAAATAGCCATTGTTTGAATGTTCTATGGGAAATGTTTTATGAAAAAAATTTTGATCATCGCTGTTGTTGGTTTGGCTGCGTTGCCTTCTTATGGCGCAGTACTGAGCGGGCGAGGTAGTTCGGAGTCTGCGGCATGCCGTGCGGCGAAAACCAATGGCAATATGGCTTTCCATGAAGTCAAGCCGATTGGGCCGTGCAACTGCAGGAAAGATCCTCCTGGAAAGGCCCCAAAAGGAGCGGAATGGACTTGTTCGGTGAAAGTCGAATATGTAAAAACCGACAAATCGGCGAAGGGTAACGATAAAAAACCCGGCAAGACGATGGGTATCAAATAAGTTTTGCGTGCGATGCGCATAGACGCGGGTTGTTTTGGTCGAGGGTGTTTTTTGAGGAGAAGCGGGAAATGAAAAAGTTTGTTGGTGTACTGGGTGGGGTGGTGCTGGCTTGTGCGGCGGGGATGGCGGTGGGCGCTTCCTGCGAGGCAGGGGTGTCGGCGCCGATTAAAGCCAAGCAGCAATACAGCGATTATTACGGCACTACAATCACTTCGTCGCCCTCAATGCTGTCAACGCCCAGCGATCGTTTCCGTTGGGGGATTACCAATCCCAAGCCACTGGATATGGCCTATTTTGCCGCTCATGTCATGACCAAGGGCAAGAAATACGAGCACTTCCGGGCCAGGGTCTATATCGATGGCGGTCTGAAAGCCCCCATGATTTTCTCGTTCCAGAAAAATGACCGGAATGGCGAAACGCTGGAAAACATCACTGTTCGACCGGGTGAAACCGTGACGGTGGATTTTCCGCTCAATGGCGCGCAGAAGCTTTTCATCGGTTCTGAAATCAAGATCAATCACGGCGGCGCAACGCGCCTGATCATCGGTGAGCCAGAATTTTATAGCTGCAAGTAAGCCAAGGGGTTCAGGTTTTTGTCGGGCGGGTCATTGACCCGCGCGGAGCGGCGCTTGAAATTCAACCCCCGTTCTATCCGGTTTAATGGTTCTTTGTTTTGCCTTCGGCAATCGGGATTCGGCGGGTTACGCTACGCTTTTAACCCGCCCTACCATTGGGATTTCTTCGTAGAAATAGCGCTGTTTGTCTTTTTTCGGAGGGCATCATGCTCACCACGTCCGATCTGCAATCGCGGCTGGAGCGGCTTAATGCCATCGGCATTGCCCTGTCCGGCGAGACCAATATCAACGGTTTGATGGAAACCATCCTCGTTGCGGCCAAATCGCTGGTCGGGGCGGATGCGGGAACGCTGTACCTGCGGCGCGACGAAATGCTGCATTTCGAGATCGTGATGACCGATTCGCTCGGCATTGCGCTGGGCGGCACCACCGGCAAGGCGGTGTCGCTGCCGCCCGTGCCGTTGCAGCATGTCGACGGCTCTCCCAACCGCAACAATGTGGTGGCGTGTGCGGTGCTGGAAGACTGTACGATCAATATCGAGGACGCCTATACGGCGGAAGGATACGATTTTTCGGGAACCAGGAAGTTCGACCAATCCACCGGCTACCGCTCGCAATCGTTCCTGACCGTGCCGATGAAGAATCACGAACACGAGATCATCGGCGTGCTGCAACTCATCAATCCCACCGGGCCGGACGGCAAGGTGCACGCCTTTTCCGCCGAGGACCAGCGGCTGGTGGAATCGCTGGCTTCGCAGGCGGCGATTGCCCTGACCAACCGCCAGCTGATCCGCTCGCTCGAAGAGCTGTTCGAAGCCTTCATCAACCTGATCAACCTCGCGATCGACGACAAATCGCCCTATACCGGCGGGCACTGCCAGCGCGTGCCGGAATTGACCTTGCTGATCGCCGATGCGGTCAACCGCACGCATGAAGGGGCGCTGGCCGATTTTTCGATGAACGAGCGCGACCGCTACGAGCTGAAAATCGCCGGCATGCTGCACGATTGCGGCAAGGTGACGACGCCGGTGCATGTCGTGGACAAGGGAACCAAGCTGCAAACGCTCTTTGACCGCATTGAACTCGTCGAAGCGCGGCTGGAAATCCTGCGCCGCGATATCGAACTGGCCTGTGTGCGCGGCGAGATTGATGCCGCCGAACGCGATGCGCAATGGGCGCAGGTCGAGGAGGATCGGGTCTTTCTGCTCCGTGCCAATGCGGGCGGAGAGTTCATGCGCGACGAGGACGTGGCTCGGGTGGCGGCGATTGCCGGCCGATCATGGATTGCGGCGGATGGCGCACCCCGCCCGCTGCTGACTGCGGACGAAGTGGAAAACCTGTCGATCCGCAAGGGCACGCTGACCGATGCCGAGCGCCAGATCATCAATCACCATGTCGAAGTGACGATCCAGATGCTGCAGGCGTTGCCGTGGCCCAAGCATCTCAAGAACGTGACCGAATTCGCCGGCGGGCACCACGAACGCATGGATGGCAAGGGCTATCCACGCGGGCTGACGCGCGATCAGATGAGCGTACAGGCGCGCATCATGGGCGTGGCGGACGTGTTCGAGGCGCTGACGGCTTGCGACCGGCCCTACAAGCACGGCATGAAACTGTCGCAGTCGCTGACCATCCTGGCGCGCATGGTGAACGAGGGACATATCGATCCGGATATCTTCGAGGTGTTCCTGCGCGAGAAAGTCTGGCTGGACTACGCGCGGCGTTACCTGCATGCGGAGCAGGCGGACGAGGTGGATGTTGAGCAATTGTTGCGGATCGCGCATGGCGAGGCACGCTGAGCGGATTGTCAACATAAAGAATGTTTGCTTTTGCTGCGCAGCAGAATAGAAAGAAAGCTGAGGGGCTTGACCGGTGGCTTAGAAAGTCCGAAGTAAGGGATTGGGGCCGCAAACGGCATTTGATCTGCATCCTGTGGTTCCCCCCTCGTCGAAGCGCATTGCCGGCTTCGGGCGATTCGTCTCAAGTGAAATCAGCAGGCATCGGTTCGTCCCGGCTGTTCGTGGATGAATAACGATGTGCCGGACGTTTCCTTGGTTAGATGATGGCAATCTTTTGAGTCGATTTGACCAGAAAGGGGTTCAGCATGAGTAACGTGGAACTTGTAAAGGTCGAGGTGGTGGTGCATGCCACCTTGAGCGTCGATGGGAATACCGTTGAAGTCAGTTTTGTTGACAAGGGCGGTGGCAAGTTTGAACTGGCACCCGGGGCGGCAGCGCAGGAAACACCGATTCCGGATTATGTGATTGAGCAGATTTGGCAGAAGGCACGCTTCAATCGCGGAACCGATTGATCACTGCCCTGCAGCAAACAACCGCCGCCGGCCTGTAAAGACTGGCGGCGGTTGTTTTTTAGCTGCCAGCAGGCGCGAACAATACCCGTTCGTAATCGCTGCCACGTTCCAGCGCCTGAACAAGCCTGACGCGGGACAGCGATTCTCCGTCCCAAATGTCCAGCAGGCGCCCTTGGCGGTGCCAAGTGACGGGGACGACCAGCGAGGCAGGAACTTTGAGTGCCGGGGCGGCGGGAAGCAACAGGGCTTCATTGTATTTGTCCTGCCCCAAGCGGGCGAGGTCCAGCGCGCGGGCCATGACGGGCTGGGGGACGCCGGGAAGCAGGCGCAGGCCAATTTCCAGCTTTTCTTGCGTTTCCTCCAGAGAACGGACTACGCCGAGCAGGGTTTGCCCTTCCTCAAGCGCGATGCCGATCAACTGCTGCAAGCCGATGCGTGTGGCGCTGCTGGCGGGGCGGCAGAGCAGCAGTTCCTGTGCGGTGCTCTGCAAAATCTGCCACGGTTCGGTAACGGCGGAAATTTTCGGCGCGGAGTGTCGTTCTCCGCTGGCATGTCCGAATAGCTGGATAGCCTCAAGGTCGCGTTTGCTGAGGGAGGCAACATCTTCCGGCGGTGGCGGCATGCGCCCTGCATCAACCAAGCGCTGGACATTGGCCAGTCCCAGTGCCGCGTTTGCTGTTTTGAGGGGGGGCGCCGGCCGCACCGGGCGTTCGCTGGGCTGTTCGCACCAGCGTCGATAAAGTTCTACCAGAAGGGCTTCCACGGACTGGGGGCCGAACTCGGTGCCCAAGCCGAGTTTTTGCGGCAACTCGCCTTCGCGCAACAATTTGATCCGCTTGGTGAGTACTTGGGCGAGTGCCAGCGTGTCGATTTCGCGTACGGTTTCGCCGCTCAGTGGCCGGCTGGCGCGCAAGGCCGGCGCCGGCAGTGCCAGGTCGATCTGCAAACAGGTTTTGCCGGGCAGCGCGGGCGAATGCGGCGCGAGCGAGGTGCGGGCCGCAAGGACATCCAGCCGTTTGTCGAGCCACAACAGCTGTTTGCCAGTCAGCTGGCGCGCGCCGCCCGCGACGAGCAGCAGGGCGTGGATGAGCATCGCTTGCGGCATGCTGCTGCCGTGAATTTCAATCAGGCTGTCGCGTACCGTGGTACGGGAAATGCCCGACTCTTCCGCCTGTCGATAGTAGTCGAACATTTTTTGCCAGACCGTAGCGGGAACCGGGCGGTAAATTTGCAGATAGCCCCGGGCCTCGAAAAGCGCATAGCGCAACGCGCGTTCGGCGATCAGTGCACGGTGCTCCGCCAGAACTCCGGTATTTTCTTCTGCTGCGCGCCAGCAACGGACATAGGCCGTTTCGAACAGTGTCCACAGGGTTAGTGTTTCCTGCCAGCGTTGCAATTCGTTGGGAGCCAGGGGCAAGGGCTTGCCGACGAAGTGGATGTGCAACCCTTCCCCGGTGGTGTGCACGGCTTCGCGCAGCAGTTCCAGACTTTTCAGGAGCTCCAGAGCATCGATGCGCGACTGGTTGAGATGAGCGAGCAGTTCGCGCAGTTCCAGCGAGGATTGCTGGGTGTTGATCAGCGGGAGCAGCTTGAGCCACTCCTTGGCCTCGCGCGCATCGGCGAACGGAGGCGGACCGCCGCTGCTGACGGGAAGGACATGATCGAAGTTCATGGCGTCAGGTGTTCCAGCGTGTTGCGCAAGTCGATCAGCGCTTTCGCAGGCAGCGCAACGTTGCCGGAGCGAAACGGCGCCGCCCAGATCGATGCCGGGAAATGACTGTCTTCCTGCCAGCGCGGAATGAGATGCCAGTGCAGGTGAGGAACCTGATTGCCCAGGCTGGCAAGGTTGATCTTGTCCGGGTTCAGTGTGTGGCGGATGGCTTTTTCCACGGCATAGACTACGCGCATCAGCCGCTCGCGTTCTTGATCTTCCAGGTCGGTCATTTCAGCCGTATGGCGGTTCAGAATCACGCGGCAATATCCCGGAAAGCCGGGTTCGTCTACCAGAACCACCCGGCAAAATTCATCCTGCCATAGCAGCTCGCCGCCAGTTCCGGTGCAGAGAGGGCAGGAATCGGACATCGCGAATTCTCCGTGGGACAGTAGAAATCAATTATAGGCGTTCCTGCCAAATGAGAAAGGCCCGCAAAGCCTTGCGCGGCCCCGCCGGTCGAGAGGGGGACGACTATTTTGTCCAGCGGCGCATTGCCAGCACCAGGTCGTCTATGACGGGTACGCTGGCCAAGGTAACCAGCGCCAGAGCGAGCGGCACCGTCGACAGGTAGCCGATGTGTTTGAAGCCCAATGCGCCGATCAACGCACCAAGGAAGAAAGCCATAGCCATTGAGCCGAGAACCGTGAGCCGGCCCCTGTTTGCCAGCACCATGGGTTGCTTGCGCGGGTCGATCGAGTTCCAGTAAAACAGCTTGCCCAGTTCAATCCCGATATCCGTGACGATGCCGGTAATGTGAGTGGTGCGGATCTCGGCCCGCGAGAGCTTGGTGATCACCGCATTCTGGAGCCCCATGATGTAACACAGCAGCATGACGGCGACAGGGACGAACAACCCTCTGGTTTCGGAGAGCCTGGCACCGAGAATGCCAAAGCAGAGCAGAAGCACGGCCTCAAAGAGCAGGGGGATAGCGTATTCGCTGTGCATCCTCCTGCGCCGGGCGTAGTTGACCATCACGGCGGAACTGATTGCTCCACTCAGAAAGGAAAGCACCGCACCGGCACCCTCAAGCGCCAGTCCATATTCGCCCAGGGCAAGGTGGTCGGCCATGAGCGACACGATGCCGGTCATGTGCGACGTATATTGTTTTACCGCCAGAAACCCGCCGGCATTGGTGGCTCCCGCCACGAAGGCCAGGGTGAAGCCCAATTGCCGGTTCGCTTTGTCCGAGCGTCTTCTTCCGGCAATGCGTCTTGCATAATTGATCGGCATGACTTTTACATACATCCTGCGGCTGCACCGCAGGGAGCTGATAAACCGGGCGGTCATTCTACGTCTTTGCCGGCTGCGCATGGCCGCATTTTTCGGGGAAAGTGAATAATTTGAAAAACGCCTTCTGGCGGAATGGCCCGAGCCTGTTATGCTGAATGCAAGCCGAATCCCTCGACCGGAACATGCCGGCGACGATGTCCATGCCGAAAAAAAACGAAATTGACCAGTTGCTTGCCAATTCGCGCAAGCTTGTGAAATCGCAGAGCGCGGAAGCCTTGGCCCTGGCTGAAAAAGCCCGCAACCTTGCCGCTGCCCAGCAAGCCCACGACCTCGAGGCGGCTGCGCTGTGTGTCAACGCCCAAGCCTTGCTCATGCTGAACCGGTATGACGAAACGCTTGCTGCGCTGGAGATGGCTTCCGAGTTGGCCAACAACCATCCTGTCGGTCCGCAGGAGGGTGAGATGCTCTATCTGCAGGGCCGGGCCTATTTCGCGCGCAGCCAGTACCAGGCTGCAGGGGAATGCTGGCGCCGTTGCCTCATGCTCGCGCCCGAAGCCATCAGCAACACCACGCGGGCTCGCGCGCATCTGAAGCTGGGGTTGGTGCACCTGACCCAGGAACGCTACGATATGGCGCTGGAGCACCACCGCATGGCCGAGGAATTGGCGCTGGAGGGCGACGACCCCCTGCTGCACTGCGATGCCCAGTTGCATATCGCAGCCGATCTCATCAAGCAGGGGGCGCTTGATGAAGCCATGGGCGTTTTGAAAAGCGCCTTGCCGCAGATTCGGGCGGAACGCAATCTGGAAATGGAGGCCGAAGCGTATGGATTGATCGGCGAAATCCATCTGAAACGCGGCGAATTCGACAAGGCCGATGCGAGCCTGACCGTGGCGCTGAAAATCAACCGCCTTGTTGTCAATCTCTGCGGCGAAGCGGCCAATCTGATAGCCTTCAGTTTTTGTGAACTGGCGCGAGGCGAGAACGAAAGCGCTCTCGACTTTCTGCTGCAGGCGCGCATGCTTGCGGAAGAGGCTGGATCGAAGCGCCTCCTGGCGCGGGCAACGGCAACGCTGGCCGAAGCTTTTTATCACGCGGGCAACGAGGAGGCCGGCGCGCATTACGAGGCAGAGTATTCCCGTCTGCGTGAAGCGTTGCTGAACCAGAATGAAGAACCTGAAACCAACCCTAAAGATTCGAAGGTGGAGTGAGCGGCATCCTGCGGCTCCTGCAAAATGACCGTTCCGGAAGAAATAGACAGCCTCAATCAGCGCGCGCACACCCTGTATCGGGAAAAAAGCGCTGAAGCCCAAGCGTTGGCGGAAGAAGCTTGCGCCCTGTCCGTGCGTATCGGCTACAGGCAGGGGTATCTGCACGGCCTGATCAATCATGGCCGTGCCCTGACCTTGCAGGGAGGATACCAGGAGGCCATTCCCCTGTTCGCCCATGCCCTTTCCCTGGCGGAGGAGAGCAAGCTGTCCGCCATCGTCGCCGATGCCCTGCAGGAAATCGCCCGCGCCCACTTTGCCGTAGCCGAATACGACGAAGCCTTGCAATACTGGTCTCGTTGTCTGGACGTCTCACACAGCGCGCAGGCACACGATGCCTGGCTGCGGGCCTTGATTGGGCTGGGGCAGATTTACAATGCCCACGGCGATTTCACGAGTGCGCTGGCGCATCATCGCTGGGCGCTCAACAGCTGGAAGGAAGGCGACGATCCCACGCTCTATGTTGCCGCCGCGATCAATGTCGGAGTCGATCTTTACCAACAGCAGCGTCTGGACGAAGCACTTGAAATACTGGCCCAAACGCGCAGCGCCAACAGCGAACAGAAGGCAGAAATTCACAGCATCCTGGGCTTGATCCACCTTGCCAAAGGTTGCATGGCGCAGGCCGAGCAGGAACTCAGGGCCGCGCTGGATATCAACAGAGCCCAGGGTAATGCCCTGGGGTATGCCACCAATCTGCTCTCGCTGGGGCGGCTTGCCATGGCGCGCGGGGAGTATGACGCAGCCCAAAGCTTGCTGGAAAAGGCATTGGAAAAAGCCAATACCATGGGCACCCCCCACCTGTTGCTGCAGATCGAGCTGGCTTTGGCGGAAAGCCATGAAGCCCGCAGCGAATGGCAGCAGGCGCTGTGCCATTTCAAACGCTATCACGAACAGCAGTTGCTCCTGTCGCGCCACACTTCGCCGCACCGCATCCAGGCCATGGAGATGCAGCTGGAGGTGGAAAAGGCGCGCATGGAAAATGCGCAACTGCGACGCAAGCATGCCTCGGAACGCCAGGAGCGACGCCGCGTGGAGCGCATGGCAAGCGAAGATACCCTGACCGGACTCCTGAACCGGCGCGGCATGGAGCTGAGCGCCGACAGCCTGCTGGCACTGGCCAACGATCCGGTCTGCGCCCTGATGATCGACGTGGATCATTTCAAGGCCACCAACGACACCTGGGGGCACGAGATCGGCGACAAGGTGCTGCGCCAGATCGGCGCTTTGCTGAAATCGGGGTGCCGGCAGGGCGACCTTGTGGCCCGTTGGGGCGGGGAAGAGTTCGCCGTACTTCTGCAGAACCGGGATGGCGCGCAAGGCGCCGAGGTGGCAGAACGATTACGCCGGCTGGTACAGGAATGGACTTGGGAGCGGATCGCGCCCGGACTGGCTGCAACCATCAGCGTCGGCGTGGCGCAATATCATGTGGACAGCGATCTGGCCGGGGTGATCCAGTGCGCCGATGAAAAACTTTACGAGGCCAAGCGTACGGGGCGCAATAAAGTCGTATTCCGGGAAGCTGTGCATCATCGCGTAGCGATGAGTTGATCGGGGGGGCATGTGCGGCACCTCGTGCCACAGAAGGTTTTGTGCGGATCGTGAACAGCTGCAGGGAAAGTGTTTATATGGCGCTGATCGGGGTGTGACGAGTGATTACCATTCTTGAAGCCAAAAAGGCCGGCATGTTCGGACGCGGCAAGCTGCTCCCCAATATCATCGCCGGGATCATTGTCGGCGTGGTCGCCTTGCCGCTGGCCATGGCTTTTGCGATTGCTTCCGGAACCAGGCCGGAGCAGGGCTTGTACACGGCGATCATCGGCGGCTTCATGGTTTCGGCGCTGGGCGGCAGCCGGGTGCAGATCGCTGGCCCGACCGGTGCTTTCATCGCCATTCTGGCTGGTGTGACTGCCAAGTACGGCATCGACGGGCTGCAGGTCGCCGGCATCATGGCCGGGATGATGCTGGTGATCATGGGCATGACGCGAATGGGCGCGGTCCTCAAGTTCATTCCCATGCCGGTCATCGTCGGGTTCACTGCCGGGATCGGGGTCATCATTTTCGTCGGGCAGTGGAAGGATTTCTTCGGCTTGCCTGCGGTGGGTGGAGAGCACTTCCACCAGAAGCTCTGGAATCTGGTTCTGGCTTTTCCGCAATTGAATCTGGCGACGACGCTTCTCTCCATTCTCAGTTTGTTGCTGGTGCTGTTTTCTTCCCGCATTCGAGGTTTGCAGCGGGTTCCCGGCCCGCTGGTGGCCATGGTGGCGGTGACGGTCCTGCATTCGGTTTTCCACTTCGACGGCGTCGCCACCATCGGCAGCGCCTTCGGCGGAATTCCGCAAGGGCTTCCCGGCTTCCATCTGCCGGAAACGACCCCGGCCCGCATCATCGAGTTGCTTGGTCCGGCTTTCACGATTGCCATGCTGGGCGCTATCGAGTCGCTGCTTTCGGCGATGGTGGCCGATGGCATGGCGGGCACCAAACACGATTCCAATCAGGAACTCATCGGCCAGGGGCTGGCGAACATCGTTACCCCGCTTTTTGGCGGCTTCCCCGCGACTGGCGCGATTGCCCGTACCGCGACCAATATCCGCAATGGTGGCACCAGCCCGCTCGCGGGGATCACGCACACGCTGACCCTGGTTGCGACTATCGTTTTTCTCGCGCCGCTGGCTTCGGACATCCCGCTGGCCGTGCTCTCGGCCATCCTGTTCGTCGTGGCCTGGAACATGAGCGAGGTGAAGCATTTCGCCAGCATCGTGCGTCGTGCCCCGCGCGCCGATGTCGCGATCCTGATCATCACGTTCATCCTGACCGTGTTTGCCGATCTGGTCATCGCGGTCAATATCGGTGTGATCCTGGCGATCCTGCAATTCATGCGCCGCATGGCTGCCAGCGTGGAAGTCCAGCAACTGGGCGAGCAGGAACTCAAGATGGAGCTGCTCAACCAGGGCTTGTTCGAGGTGCCGCGCGGCCTGCTGGTTTACGAGATCGAAGGGCCTTTCTTCTTCGGTGCGGTTGAAAACCTCGAGCGCGCGCTACTGCAGACCCACACCGATCCGCATATCCTGATTCTGCGCTTGCGGCGCGTGCCGTTCATGGACATCACGGGGCTGCAGTTGCTGGAAGAAGTGATCGGGAAGCTGCAAAAACGCGGGGTGCGCGTCATGTTGTGCGAAGCGAACGAGCGCGTGCGCGCCAAGATGTGGAAGGCCGGCATTCTGTACCAACTGCGCGAAGGTGATTTCTCCGACGAGTTTGCCCCGCTGCTGGCGCGGGCTTCGGCCTACCTCAGCGAACACCCGGACGGCCCGCCCGGACGCCTCAGCGAGTTTGCCCAGAATTTTCTCAAGACCAGCCGGCGCTTTTTCAATAGCCAGGATATTGGCTAGTAGTCAGTCACGCAGGTTTGCGTGGATGGGGATGCAGGGCGTGACGAACATAGCAGAATCTGTGTGACTGGCTACTAGATTTCAAGAAAATTTACCTCCGTGGTTTTTCGTTTTTCCGCTAAGATTCCCGGTCCACTCCGCCTATGCTGCGGGGCATTGCCGTTTGCTGGAGAAATAAGACATGGCCGAACTCACCACCACGCCGGAACGTCTGCGCGAGATTCCCTACAACTACACCTCGTTTTCCGACCGTGAAATCATCATCCGGCTGCTGGGTGAAGAGTCTTGGGCCGCTCTCGACGAGTTGCGCCAGGAGCGCCGTACCGGCCGTTCGGCACGCATGCTGTTCGAGGTGCTGGGCGACATCTGGGTCGTCAAGCGCAACCCGTACCTGCAGGACGATCAGCTCGAAAACCCCCGGCGCCTGAAGCAGTTGGTCGATGCCATGCACCACCGTTTGGGCGAGGTGGAAAAGCGCCGCAAGGACAACGAAAAAGTCGCAGCGCTGCTGGCGCGCGCGCGCCAGGCGGTGAACGATTTCGAACGCGAATTCCGGGACATCGCCGAATTGCGCCGCAAGATCATGCGCCGCATGAGCGGGCTGACCCGGCGCGACAACATCTGCTTCGACGGCCTGGCCCGGGTTTCGCACGTCACTGATGCGACCGACTGGCGCGTGGAATACCCGTTTGTGGTGCTCAATCCGGATTCCGAGGCCGAAATGGCGCCGCTGGTTGCGGCGTGTATCGAGCTTGGCCTGACGGTCATTCCGCGCGGCGGCGGCACGGGGTATACCGGCGGGGCGGTGCCGCTGACGCCGATGTCGGCGGTTATCAATACCGAGAAACTCGATCGGCACAACGGCATCGAATATTTGCGCGTTCCCGGCGTGGATCGCGAAGTGGCAACGGTCCAGTGCGGTGCCGGCGTGGTGACGCGGCGCGTCATGGATCTGGCCGAAGAGGCTGGCCTCGTATTTGCCGTCGACCCCACTTCGGCGGATTCGTCCTGCATTGGCGGCAACATCGCCATGAACGCCGGCGGCAAGAAGGCCGTGCTCTGGGGGACGGCGCTCGACAACCTCGTGTCGTGGAAGATGGTCGATCCCGACGGCAACTGGGTGTTCGTCGAACGACTGGACCACAACCTCGGCAAGATCCACGATGCGGAAAAGGCGACCTTCCGTGTCGCCCGCTTCAAGCCCGATGGCGTGACGCAGATCGGCGAGGAACTCATCGAAACGCCGGGCGCGATTTTCCGCAAGGAAGGGCTCGGCAAGGACGTGACCGACAAGTTCCTGAGCGGAATTCCCGGCGTGCAAAAGGAAGGCTGCGATGGCCTGATCACTTCGGCCCGCTTCCTGCTGCACCGCATGCCGCAGCATGTGCGTACCGTCTGCCTGGAATTCTTCGGTACCGCCGCGCAGGCCACGCCGGCCATCGTGGAAATCAAGGAGCATTTCGACGCTTCGCCGGACGTGGTGCTGGCCGGTCTCGAACACCTCGACTGGCGCTACGTGCGCGCCGTAGGCTACACCACCAAGGCGAAAAGCCGCGGTCGCCCGAAGATGGTACTGGTCGCCGACATCGCGTCGGATAACGAGTTCGCCGTGGGCGAAGCCGCTTCGCAGATCGTGCGCATCGCCAATGCGCGCGGCGGAGAAGGCTTCATCGCCGTTTCGGCCGAGGCGCGCAAGAAATTCTGGGCTGACCGTTCCAACACGGCGGCCATTGCCCGCCATACCAACGCCTTCAAGGTTAACGAGGACGTGGTGATCCCGCCCAAGCGCCTGGGCGATTATTCCGATGCCATCGAACGCATCAACATCGAACTGTCGATCGCCAACAAGCTCAAGCTTCTGGCGAAGCTCAGGGAGTTCTTCACTCACGGACACTTGCCGGTCACCACGCAAGGCGAAAAGCCGGAGCTGCTCGAAGAGCTGATCGGTGACCGTCGCGAAAGCGCGCTCGAACTCATCGAAGCCGCGCGCGCGCGCTGGCAATGGCTGCTCGACCACCTCGACACGCCCTTGGTCTCCTATCTGGAAACGTTCGCCGGTGCGCCGCTTGAGCAACGCGATCTACCCGTCGATCCGACCTGCACGGTATTCACCGCGCAGCGCGATTTTGCCCTGCGCGTTTCCTGGAAGCGCGAAGTGCTGGCCGGGTTGCAGGATCTGTTCTCCGGTACGGCCGACCAGCCCATCCTGCGCGCGGTCATGGACACCCAGCGCAAGAACCTCAAGGGCCGTGTGTTTGTCGCCTTGCACATGCACGCTGGCGACGGCAACGTGCATACCAACATCCCGGTGAACTCCGACGACTACGAGATGCTGCAAACGGCGCACAAGGCCGTGGCGCGCATCATGCGGATCGCCCGCGATCTGGGGGGCGTGATTTCCGGCGAGCATGGTATCGGCATCACCAAGTACGAATTCCTGACCCGCGAAGAGCTGGCCCCGTTCGAAGCCTACAAGCAGAAGGTCGATCCGGACGGCCACTTCAACAAGGGCAAGCTTCTGCCCGGCGCGGACCTGTCCAATGCCTACACGCCGTCGTTCAACCTGCTCGGCGCCGAATCGCTGATTCTGGAAGCCTCCGACCTGGGGGCGATTTCCGAATCGATCAAGGACTGCCTGCGTTGCGGCAAATGCAAGCCGGTGTGCACGACGCACGTACCGCGCGCCAACCTGCTCTACAGCCCGCGCAACAAGATTCTCGCGACCGGATTGCTGACCGAAGCTTTCCTGTATGAAGAGCAGACCCGACGCGGCATCTCGCTCAAGCATTTCAGCGAGCTGGCCGACGTGGCCGACCATTGCACGGTCTGCCACCGTTGCGTCACGCCGTGCCCGGTCAAGATCGACTTCGGCGATGTCACGGTGGCGATGCGCAATTTCCTGCGCAAGGAAGGCAAGAAACCGTTCAACCCCGGTTCGGCATTGAGCATGGCCTTCCTGACGCTCAAGGATCCCGCCACGATCAAGCTGTTGCGCGCCGGCATCGTCAGCCTGGGCTACCGTGCCCAGCGGCTGGGCTATTCCGTTGCCCGCAGCCTGGGGTTGACGGGCTCGGTGGTGAAGCAGCCGCCCGCCACGCTGGGCCGCCCGGACATCAAGGCGCAGGTCATCCATTTCCTCAACAAGCCGCTGCCGGGCAAGATTCCGACCCGAACATCGCGCGCCTTGCTCGATCTGGACGACAACAACGTTGTTCCGGTGATTCGCAATCCGCAGCAGGACGATCAGGATGCAGTGTTCTACTTCCCCGGTTGCGGTTCGGAGCGCCTGTTCAGCCAGGTCGGGCTCGCCACGCAGGCGATGCTCTGGCATGCCGGCGCGACCACGGTCCTGCCGCCAGGCTATCTGTGCTGCGGCTATCCGCAGATTTCCGCCGGTTTTTCCGACAAGGGCGAGAAGATCACCACGGAAAACCGGGTGCTGTTCCACCGCGTGGCCAATACGCTCAACTACCTCGACATCAAGACCGTGGTGGTGTCGTGCGGCACCTGCATGGATCAACTGATCCATTACCACTTCGAGGAAATCTTCCCCGGCTGCCGCTTGCTGGACATCCACGAATACCTGATGGAAAAAGGCATCAAGCTCGACGGCCTCAGCGGTGCGCAGTACATGTACCACGAGCCCTGCCATACCCCGATGAAGCAGTACAAGGGGGGCAACGTCGCCAGCAAGTTGATGGGGGTGCCTGTAGCGCTCAACGACCGCTGCTGCGGCGAAGCCGGCACGTTCGCCGTCAGCCGCCCGGATATCGCAACGCAGGTGCGTTTCCGCAAGCAGGAAGAGATCGGCAAGGGCGTGGCCCAGCTGCAATCGGCTGCGGGTGAAAATGCCCCGGTGAAGATACTGACCTCCTGCCCATCCTGCTTGCAGGGGCTTTCCCGTTATACCCCGGATACAGGAGTCGAGGCCGACTACATCGTGCTGGAGATGGCGCGCACTTTGTTGGGCGAGAACTGGCTGGAAGAGTATGTTGCCAAGGCCAACAACGGCGGCATTGAGCGCGTTCTGCTGTGATGTAACCTTGAAGTCGACATGCCAACGAGCCGCACCTGTTGCGGCTCGTTGTTTTTCGGGCGGGGATTTTTGTGTATTGATTCCGGCAATTACGGACCGGACTTGTTTTGTCTCTCTCGTAAATAGGGCTTAAACTTGATTTGTTGTGCCAATTGCATCCTGCGGCTTGTTCGGAAAATCCGGTTGACCGGTTCCGGTGCGTTCGGGGCTGCGGCTATTTTTGTGACGGCGATTGATTTCAGGTGAATTCAGTGAATTGGATGTCCATGCGTGACTGGCGGCGAGCCCTGTATACCCACCCGTTCTGGCTGATAGCGGGCCTTTTCATGGCAGGCTTGATGCTGATGGCGCTGGGTGGAATGTATGCCGAGGAGAAGGAGCGCCGCAGTTTTGTCGCTTATTCCGAGCGGCTGATGCAAACCTTTGTCGAACGGCAACAGCGCGAGCTGGAAAAACTGGCCCGCGATTATGCGATATGGGATCTTTTTGCCGAACATGCCCATGGCGAATACCATGATGCCGAATGGTTGAAGAAGAACGTGACCGAGTCGGTATATCGCAACTTTGACGTTGCTGATGTCCTGGTGTTGACGGTCAGTCTGAAGCCGGTTTTTTATCTGCACCAAGGCAAGGAAGCCCGAGTCACCGGACTGGCGGACTGGAATGGCGAATTTGCAACGGCGCTGACGCGAGGCATCGCCAAACAGCCGGGACTGGGCTCCTTGTCCGGGTTTGTCCGCAAAGAAGATGGCGGATTGCAACTGCTCGTCGCTGAACGCATCCGGCCGGAACACCCCTCCAGTCGTGACCAGGGCGGCGGATGGCTGGTTTTTGCCCGCAATATCGATGGCAAATGGCTGGAAGAAAGCAGCCATTTGTTGTCAGTCAAGAATCTTGCGTTTGCAAATGAACGCCCTGCAGAAGGTTTTCCGCAGTTTGCCCTGTTGAACCTCGAGCGCCGGCCGTTCACCTGGCTTGCCTGGCATGTGGACCGCAGGCAGGCGGTGGGGCTTTCCACCAAACCCCTGCTTGCCGGGGTGCTCTCCCTGTTCCTGTTTTCGCTGCTGCTTGCTCGAGCCGTCCTGCGGATGCACAAGCGCCAACTGCAGGTACAGGGACGCATGCTGCAACAGTCCGAGACGCTGCGGCGGCTTTCACGTGCACCCAACAGCAGCGCAGCTGATGAGGCGCATTATTTCGTGGAGATCGCCCGTTCAGTTCGCAAGGAGCTTGGCGCAGGGCATGTAACGATATGGCGCGCCGATCCGGTGGCAGGCGATGCCGGTTGCCTGGCAGTCGCCGGCGAGCGCGAGAATGCCGAGGAAATCCTGTATCCGAAAGATCACGCAGATTTTCTTGGCCTGCTTCAGGAACTGCGCGTGCTGGTGATCGCTGATACCGGAAACGAATCGCGCTTTGCCGGTATGGTCGAATACTGGAAAAGACATCAGGTTTCAGCTGCGCTGTATGCTGCGGTGATTGTGCGCGGACGCATTGCCGGTGTTTTGTCCGTGGAGATGTCCGGGGAGGCGGGTGGCTGGGAGCCTGATCAGATCAACTTTGTTTCCGGGGCCGCCGATCTGGTTGCGGTGGCGCTGGTTTCGGTAGAGCGGCGACGCGCCGAGGCGGCGCTGTATCGGCAGCAGTATTACGATACGCTGACCGGTTTGCCCAACCATGACCGGCTGAACCATTTGCTGCAACGACATTTGATGGAGCCAGGCAATAGGCTGGTCTATTCGCTCTGGAGCGTTGGAGAGTTGTTGCATGTCAACGAGGAGTTTGGTCGCGTTGGCGGGGATCAATTGCTGCAGATACTGGCCTGCCGGCTGGATGCCTGCGTTGCTCCGCATATCACGGCCCGACTGGCTGGCTGTCGTTTTGTACTGGTGCTGCTGAACGAATCGCCGGCCGATGTTTCCCAGGAAATTGAAAAAACGCTGTATCGATTGCAAGAGCCCGTCGAGATCGATGGCAACACCGTCTTCCCCAAGCTGGCTTGCGGCGTGAGCATCGCCCCGCAGGATGCCTTTACTGTCGATGAATTGCTGCATCATGCCGAGTGTGCGCTGGAAGCTGCCCGCTCGCAAAACGAGAGTCCGATCGAATTCTATGCGCCGGAACCCAATACGGTTGCGCGCGAGAGGTATCGTTTGGCTGGTGCCATGCCGGCAGCGTTGACTCGGGGCGAATTCGAGGTGTTCTTCCAGCCCGTCGTCGCGGTGGCTGACCGGACGATCGTCGGTATGGAGGCATTGCTGCGCTGGCATCATCCGGAAAAAGGCGACGTGCCGCCTCTGCAGTTCATCCAGATTGCCGAGGAAACCGGCCAGATCCACGCGCTGGGCCGCTTTGTTCTGGAGGAGGCTTGCAGGTGCCTGCATGGCTGGTCCGAACGGTTTGGCAGGCGCTTGCAAATGGCAGTCAACATTTCACCACTGCAGTTGCGGGATGCGGCCTTTCTTCCTTTCCTGGAAAATACCTTGAAGGCGCACGCCATCGCTCCGGAGTGCCTGGAAGTGGAAATCACCGAGAGCGTCTCGTTGCAGTTGTTCGAGGAAATCCCGGAGCGCTTGAAGGCGTTGCGTGACATGGGCGTACAACTCGCGATCGATGATTTCGGGACGGGGTATTCCTCGCTTTCCTATTTGCGGAATGTCCCGGCCAGCAAGCTCAAGATCGACCGGAGTTTCATCGAGAATGTGCCGCGTCTGCGCCATGATGCCGATTTGGCGCGCATGATCATCAGCATGGGTCAGATTCTGGACCTGAGCGTCGTAGCCGAAGGGGTCGAAACCGAAGCGCAATTCCGGTTCCTGCAAGAACACGGGTGCATGCTGGCGCAGGGTTATTTTTTCAGCAAGCCGGTCAATGTGGCGGGGATGAACATGTTGCTGGAACGGGGAGAGGTACTGGCCGGCTGAGTGTTGCTGCGGACGCCCAAACAAAAACCCGGTCATGTCGACCGGGTTTTTGTTTACGTGCTATCGGAAGGACGGAGTTTTACTCTTCGTCCATGACCGCCGTCGTGTAGACATCCTGCACGTCGTCCAGCGATTCCAGTGCATCGAGCAATTTTTGCATCTTGGCCACATCGTCGCCGGTGAGTTCGGTTTCGTTTTCGGCGCGCATCGTGACTTCGCCCATTTCTGCCTTGAAACCCGCAGCTTCAAGCGTGTCCTTGATGCCGGAGAATTCATAAGGCGGAGTAATGACTTCGATCGAGCCGTCCTCGTTGGCGATCACGTCGTCGGCGCCAGCTTCCAGTGCCGCTTCCATCAGCGCATCTTCCGGCGTGCCCGGCGCGAACAGCAGCGAGCCGCAGTGGCGGAACTGGAACGACACGCAGCCGTCGGTACCCATGTTGCCGCCGTACTTGTTGAAGGCATGGCGCACGTCGGCCACGGTGCGGGTCTTGTTGTCGGTCAGGCAGTCGACCATGATCGCAGCGCCGGCGATGCCGTAGCCTTCGTAACGGCATTCCTCGTAGTTGGCGCCCTCCAGATTGCCGGCTCCGCGGTCGGTGGCGCGCTGGATGGTGTCCTTGGTCATATTGGCGTCGAGCGCCTTGTCGATGGCCAGGCGCAGGCGCGGATTGGTGTTGATGTCGCCGCCGCCCATGCGTGCAGCAACGGTGATTTCCTTGATCAGACGCGTGAAGATCTTGCCGCGCTTGGCGTCAGCAGCGGCTTTCTTGTGCTTGATGTTTGCCCATTTGGAATGGCCGGCCATGATGCGAGTCCTGAAACTTGAATAATCAAATGAAGGCGCGGATTTTATCACACGCGCAATTAAAAAAGCCTGCCCGATCAAAGGCCGAAGCGGTCGCCGGGCTGCAACGGGTTTCCCGCAAGGAAGGCGGCTGCATCCATGCGCTTGCCCCCGGCTTTTTGCAGCTCGGTGATTCGCAGCGCATCCGTTGCGCAGGCGACGACGATGCCGGCCTTGTCGGCGGCCAGAATTTCACCAGGCAGCCCCTTGCCGCAAACCGGTACGGCGCACCAGACCTTCACCGCATTGCCCTGCCATGCGGTTTGCGCAGAGGGGAAAGGGTTGAAGGCGCGAATCATGCGGTCGAGCTCGGATGCCGGCCTGCTCCAGTCGATGGCAGCCTCTTCCTTGCGCAGTTTCTCTGCGTAAATCACGTCCTCGGCCGGCTGTTTTTTGCGCCGGTCCTGCAAGGCATCCAGATCGGCGAGTGCGGCAACGATGGCTTCGGCGCCCTGCGCGGCCAGTTTGTCATGCAGGGTGACGGCGGTGTCGTCGGCAGCAATCGGCGTGATGTGCGTTGAAAGGATGTCGCCGGTGTCGAGGCCCGCGTCCATCTGCATGATGCAGATACCGGTTTCGGCATCGCCTGCAAGGATTGCACGCTGGATGGGGGCTGCGCCACGCCAGCGCGGCAGAAGCGAGGCATGGATGTTGAGGCAGCCGTAACGGGGCATGTCAAGCACCGCCTGTGGCAGGATCAGCCCGTAAGCCGCGACGACCATGACGTCGGCCTGCGCGGCTGCTACGGGGGCCTGTTGCTCCCCGGTGCGCAGCTTTTCCGGCTGCCAGACCGGGATGCCGTGCTGTTCGGCCACAACCTTGACAGGGCTGGGCGTGAGTTTCATGCCGCGTCCGGAGGGGCGATCCGGCTGGGTGAGCGTGAGTACGATCTCGTGCCCGGCGGCAATCAGTGCCTTGAGCGCAGAGGCGGCAAATTCGGGAGTTCCGGCGAAGATGATTTTCATGGGGAGCCATTCGGAGGGGGCGGGCATGGTTTTTCATGCCCGCGCCACGATTACATGGTCTTGTGCTGATTTTTCTTGAGCTTCTGGATGATGCGATTCAGCTTCAGACGGGAGAGCTTTTCAATGAAAACCCTGCCGTTGAGGTGGTCGATTTCGTGCTGGATGCAAATGGCGAGCAGTCCGTCGGTTTCGAGTTCGAACGGCGTCCCATTGCGATCCAGCGCTTTGACCTTGACCTTTTCCGCCCGGCAGACCTCTTCGTAGATTCCCGGCACGGAGAGGCAACCCTCTTCGTAGGTAGTCTCACCTTCCGCGGAAACGATTTCCGGGTTGATCAGCACCATCAGTGCGTTTTTCTCTTCCGAGGTGTCGATGACGACAAGACGGATATGGGCGTCGACCTGAGTGGCAGCCAGACCTATGCCGGGTGCCGCGTACATGGTTTCGGCCATGTCGTCGATAAGTTGCTGCAGCTTGTCGTCGAATTGCCTCACGGGCGCGGCGATCTTGTGCAACCTTTCATCGGGGTAATGCAGAATGTTCAGAATGGCCATCTTTGCTTGCTAGTGCCCTAATTTAAATGCAGAATCAGATCTATTTCTTGCCACTGTGCGAGAGATTGGCTTAAAAAAGAGTGATGCTGCTTGCCGATTGTCCGTCATTCAATAAGATTGGGTCTTCTCATGCGTAAATCAATTATATCGCTGATTCTTTCCGGATGCCTCATTGCTCCGGCCTGGGCGGATACGATCCAGTTGCAGGATCAGGTGCCTGATCGCTACGTCGTGGTGAAGGGCGATACCCTCTGGGGCATTTCCGGAAAATTCCTCAAGCAGCCGTGGCGCTGGCCGGAAATCTGGCAGCTCAACAAGCAGGAAATCAAGAATCCGCACTGGATCTATCCCGGCGACGTAATCGTGCTGGATCGCAGCGGTGCTACACCAAGACTCAAGCTGTTGCGCAACGAAAAGATGTCTGCCAACGGCGAAGTGAAGCTTTCGCCGCAGGTACGGGTTTCGTCGCTGGAGCAGGCAATACCGAGTATCTCTCCGTCCGCGATTGACCCCTTCCTCAAGCGTCCCCAGATCATCGACCCCGAAACCTTTGCCAAGGCGCCGCGCGTTGCCGCGGCCCACGAAAGCCGGGTAATTTTTGGCATGGGAGATGTCGTCTATGCCGTGAACCTCTCCGCCAAGCAAGGCGAGATCTGGCAGGTGTTCCGCGACGGAAAGGCGTTGCTTGACCCGGACACCAAAGAGGTCATCGGCAACGAGGTCAATTACCTCGGGGACGTGCGGGTCGAGGCCACGGGGGATGTGGCAACGCTGCGCATCCTCAATGCTAAAGAAGAGATCATGGTGGGCAACCGTCTTGTGCGTGCCCAGGAAAAGATTTTCATCAACTATTCCCCACGGCTGCCGGCGCGGGCAGTGGCCGGCAAGGTAGTGTCGACCTACGGCGCCGTTGCCGATGCCGGTCCTTACACTTCGGTGGTGATCAACCGCGGCACCGAACATGGACTTGAAGTGGGCAACGTCTTGTTCACCTACAAGCAGGGTGTTGCAGTCAAGAAGGAAAACGACGAGCCTGATCGGGTGACGCCGCCCGTCAAGAGCTCGAGCCTGTTTGTTTACCGGGTATTCCCCAAACTTTCCTACGGGCTGTTGCTGGATACGTCGTTGCCGGTCAATGTGGGCGACGAAGTCAAGGCCGAGCCCAACGGAGGCCGCAAATAGTCCTGCCGCACGATGGTGACGCCAGCGTCTGGCTGCGCTTTGTCCTGACGCCCGGGCTTGGCTGCCGGGGGCGGCTTGACCTGCTCCGCGCTTTGGGAACGCCCGATGCTGTGCTGGGTGCTTCGGTGTCGAGATTGCGTGAGCATGTGGATATCCAGGTGGCCGAAGCCTTGGCGTCGGCTGCAGAACGCAAGGACTGGCCGGAACTCGATGCCCATGTGGCCTGGATTTCCGAGCCGGGAAACCATCTTTTGACACTGGCTGACGAGACTTACCCTCGCGCACTGCTCGATCTGCCGGATGCGCCGGCCGTATTGTTCGTCAAGGGCGATCCCGCCCTCCTTTCCCGTTCCTCGCTTTCTGTTGTCGGCAGCCGGCAAGCCACGCCGCAGGGGCTGGAGAATGCCGAAGCCTTTTCCGCGAATTTTTCCCAATCCGGGTATGCGATTGTCAGCGGGCTGGCGGCTGGCATCGATGCCGCCGCGCATCGCGGCGGGCTGTCCGGTACCGGATCGACGGTGGCCGTGGTGGGGACGGGGCTGGATCGTGTGTATCCGGCGTCCAATCGCAGTTTGGCGCACGACATCGCAGTGTGCGGTGCGCTGGTTTCCGAGTTTCCTCTGGGCTTTCCTCCCCGCGCGGAGCATTTTCCCCGCCGTAACCGTCTGATCGCTGCACTGGGGGCTGGGTGTCTGGTGGTAGAGGCAACATTGGGCAGTGGTTCGCTGATTACCGCCAAGCAGGCCGCAGAACTCGGGCGCGAGGTCTTCGCGATTCCCGGTTCGATCCATTCGCCGCAGAGCAAGGGCTGCCATTATCTGATCAAGCAGGGTGCCAAGCTCGCTGAGTCGGCCCAGGATATTCTCGAAGAACTTTCCTTGCCGTCGCTACCGGGGCTGGCGGCACCGCAAGCCAATCCTCAAGGCGAGGATTCGGCGCTGTTGGAGCAATTGGGATGGGAGCCCGTCGATATGGATACCCTGACCGGACGCACGGGAAAGAAAGTGGACGAGCTGGCTACAAGCTTGCTGGCGCTGGAGCTGGAGGGCCGGATTGCATCCCTGCCGGGCGGGCGTTATCAGCGCAGGGTTTGAGTCGGCACCCTGTTTTAGGCTATAAATCGCTTTGCGCTTCTTTATATTGATTGAATAAACGGACCATGCCAGCCAATCTGCTGATCGTAGAATCGCCCTCGAAGGCGAAAACCCTGCAAAAATACTTGGGCAAGGATTTCCAGATCCTGGCCTCCTACGGACACGTTCGCGGACTGGTGCGCAAGGATGGCTCGGTCGATGTCGATCACGACTTCAAGATGAAGTACATGGTGATCGAACGCAACAAGAAGCATGTCGATGCGATTTGCCAAGCCGTCAAGGACGCCCAGAACGTCTATCTGGCAACTGACCCGGACCGCGAAGGCGAGGCGATCTCCTGGCACATCATGGAGATCCTCAAGGGCAAGAAGCTGGTTACGGCGGATCGCACCTTCAAGCGCGTGGTGTTTCACGAAATCACCGAAACGGCCGTGCTTAATGCTGTAGCCAACCCGCGCGATATCGACAGCCATCTCGTCAACGCGCAGCAGGCGCGCAGCGCGCTTGATTACCTGGTCGGCTTCAACCTTTCTCCGCTGTTGTGGCGCAAGATTCGTCAGGGGCTTTCGGCTGGCCGTGTGCAAAGTCCCGCATTGCGCCTGATCTGCGAGCGCGAGCTGGAAATCCGCGCCTTTACTTCGCAGGAGTACTGGTCGCTGCATCTCGATAGCCACAAGGGCCGGCAGAAATTCAGCGCCAAGCTGACCGAGTGGCAAGGTCGCAAGTTGGAGCAGTTCGATCTGCCCAACGAGGCAGCGCAGGCCGATGTGCTGCGCGAGCTCGAAGGCAAGCCGGCGCGTGTGGTCACGGTCGAGAAGAAAAAGAAATCGCGTAGCCCGGCTGCGCCGTTTACCACTTCGACCTTGCAGCAGGAAGCCGTGCGCAAGCTCGGCATGACCACCGACCGCGCCATGCGTACGGCGCAGCAATTGTATGAAGGGATCGATATCGGCAGCGGTACGGCCGGTCTGATTACCTACATGCGTACCGACTCGGTCGCGCTGGCCAACGAAGCCCTGTTCGAGCTGCGCGATTACATCGGGCAGAATTTCGACAAGGACTATCTGCCTAACTCGCCGGTGACCTACCGCAACAAGGCCAAGAACGCCCAGGAAGCGCACGAGGCGATCCGCCCCACTTCCGTGTTCAATACCCCGGACAAGGTCAAGCCCTTCCTGACCCCGGACCAGTTCAAGCTCTACCAGATGATCTGGAAGCGCACGCTGGCCTGCCAGATGGCACCGGCCAAGTTCGATACCGTCGCAGTCGATATTGCCGTCGGTGCCGGTACTTTCCGTGCCACGGGCCAGACGCTGGTTTTCCCCGGCTTCATTGCGGTCTATCAGGAAGATGCCGACGACGTCGAGGATGAAGACGAAGCCCGCCTGCCGGTGCTGGAGGCCAACGATGAGCTACCGGTCGACAAGCTCTACGGCGAGCAGCACTTTACCCAGCCGCCGCCACGTTTTACCGAAGCGAGTCTGGTGAAGTCGCTCGAAGAATTCGGCATCGGCCGTCCGTCGACTTATGCTTCGATTATCAAGACACTCAAGGATCGCGAATACGTGATCCTCGACAAGAAGCGCTTCACTCCGACCGATACCGGCGAGGTCGTCAACAAGTTCCTTACCGAACACTTCACCCAATACGTCGATTACAACTTCACGGCCAAGCTGGAGGACCAGCTCGACGACATCTCCACCGGCGAACGTGAGTGGGTGCCGGTGCTGCACGACTTCTGGAAGAAATTCCACAAACAGGTCGAGGAAAAGCAGGCGCTGTCGCGCAAGGAAGTGACGCAGGAAGAGATCGACGAACTTTGTCCGAAATGCGGCCAGAAACTGGCGATCCGCTTCGGCAAGCGCGGACGTTTCATTGGCTGTACGGCCTATCCGGAATGCGACTACGCGCGCAACATGAACGAAGACGCGTCCGATGCGCCAACCGAACCGGAAGTGGTCGAAGGCCGCACCTGTCCGGAATGCGATTCGCCGCTGCATATCAAGAAGGGGCGCTACGGCAAGTTCATCGGCTGTTCGGCGTATCCGAAATGCAAGCACATCGAGCCGCTGGAAAAGCCACGCGATACCGGCGTTGAATGCCCGGAGTGCCACAAGGGATCGCTGATCGAGCGCAAGAGCCGTTACGGCAAGCTGTTCTATTCGTGCAATACCTACCCGAAATGCAAGTACGCGACCTGGAACCCGCCGGTCGCCGAACCCTGCCCGAAATGCGGCTGGCCGATCCTGACCATCAAGACCACCAAGCGCCGCGGCACGGAGAAGGTCTGTCCGCAAAAAGAATGCGGTTACAGCGAAGTTATCGCGCCGCCTGAGCAATAAACCGGCAGGCATGGCGGGGGGGCGGCGTGCAGATAAGGGCTGACGGTTGGAGCGACGATTTTCGCCTGAAGCGGGAATTCGCCCTGCACCAGGCGTATTTCGAAGCCTTCGATTCGGTCGTCGCGACCTTGCTGGCACCGGACGAACCCGATACCCTGCCGCAGGTCCTTTCCATCCTCGTGGACGTCAGCCGCTGTGCGGCTGGCGCCATCTACCTCAACGAACCGGACCAGAGGGCCGCGCAGGCCATCGCATGCTGGGCCGATCCCGAGGCCGGGCTTCCCGGCTCGATTCCCGATGGCTTGTCGCGCATCGCCTATACCGGTTTTCCGTTGCTGGCGGCAACGCTGGAGGCCGGCATGGTGCTCAACAAGACCCTGTTTGAATTGAGCCCGGTCGTACAAATGCGGCTGGTCCCGCTGGGCATCCGCCGCGCCATCTGCCTGCCGCTTCTGGAGCAGGACAATTGTTTCGGTTTTCTGGCGCTGTTCGATGTTGATGCGGAGCGGGAGCGTGCATCATCGGAATTGCGCTTTCTGTCCATGCTGACCAATGTGCTGGCCCAAGCTCTGCTCAAGCAGCGTGCGCAAGCCGGCATGCTGGCCGGGCAGGAGCGGCTCAAGGTCTTGGTCGGCGCCACGCAGGACATGGTTTTCGAGATCGATGAACAGGGCATCATTACCCAGGCTTGGTCCGGTCTTCCGGACCTGCCGCCGGTTTCCGTCCTGCGCGGCGCTTCGCTGAGCGCAGTCTTGCCGCAGGAACTGGCCGCCCCAATGGCTGTGGCCTTGCCAACGGTAGTGCGTGAAATGCGGACGCAGCAGTTCAACTGTGTGCTGCCTGTCGAGCGCGGGGCCTTGTATCTGCTCGTGCGGCTGCAACCGATTCAGGCGGACGGGCAGACCCGGGCGGTGGCGCTGGTACAGGATGTTTCCGAAGTCATGCAGGAAGCCGCCCAGCGCAAGACCATGCTGGACACCCTCAACCTGCTGGAAGAGGCAGTGATCGACTTGACGCCCCAGGGCGTGTTGGCGGAAACCTCGCCGGCATGGGCACGTTTGCGCGGGATTGCCCCTCAGGATATCGTCGTTGAATTGGGGCAGCCGATTCTCAAGTGGGTCCATGCCGAAGATCAGGATGCTGTGGCTTCGGCTATGGGTCGACTGCTCGACTCCTCCGAGGCCAAGGCGCAGCGCTTTCGTTTGCTGCGAGGCAGTGGCGAGACGATCTGGGTCGAGGCAAGACTGATTGCCCATCATGCGCCGGATGGCGGCATCCAGTCGATCCGGGGCGTGCTGCGCGATGTGACCGTGGCGCATCTCAATGAACAGCACATTACCCAGTTGGCGTTGTACGACACCCTGACGCGCCTGCCTAACCGGCTGCTGCTCGACGACGAGCTGCACCAGGCCATCGAGCGCGCGCAGCGCGACAATACCAAGGTGGCGCTGGGTTTCATCGACCTGGATCACTTCAAGGAAGTGAACGATGCCTTTGGCCACAAAACCGGCGACGAGTTGCTGGTGAACGTGGCCACGCGCCTGTCCAATGCATTGCGCCCGGGCGATATGCTAGCGCGCTGGGGCGGCGACGAGTTCATCGCCCTGATCCCGGACTTGGGGAATCTGTCCGGCGTGCGAGGATTGGCGGAGCAACTGCGCAGCGCGGCCCAGCAGGGCGTGATGCTGGAGGGGCTGGAGGCGCGGCCTACCATCAGCGTCGGCTTCGCCGTGTTTCCGGACGATGCCAGCTCTGCGGAGGAGTTGCTGTCCGCGGCCGACCATACCATGTACAACGCCAAGAATGCCGGACGCAACAATGTCTGCTTTTACTCGGACCTCATGCACTTCAAGGCGCTGGGGCGCGAGCACATGGCCATTCAGGCCAGACTGGCCAATGCCATCCACGACGATACCTTGCAGGTGTTCTACCAGCCTGTGGTCGAAGCCGGTACCGGCGAAGTACTGGCGGTCGAAGCGCTGGCGCGCTGGCAGGATGGTCAGGGCGGTTGGGTCAGCCCGGATATCTTCATTCCCATGGCCGAAAAAGCCGGCATGATCCATGAGTTGTCGGACCGGATCGTGACGCAGAGCCTTGAACGGTTGCACCGCTGGCGGGCAGCAGGGCTGAAGCAGCTGCTGATGGTTAATATTTCCCGCAGCCAGCTTTTTTCTCCGACCTTTCTGAGCCTGTTGGTGGAAAAATTGCTGCGTCTCGGATTGCGGCCCGGCGACGTGGTTCTGGAAATCACCGAATCTGTGGCCCTGACAGACTACGCCCGGCAGATGAAACACCTGCGCCAGATCGTGGATGCCGGGTTCCAGATCGCCATCGATGATTTTGGCACCGGCTATTCTTCGCTTTCCCAATTGCACGAAATGCCGGTGCAGTTTCTCAAGGTGGATGGCTCGTTTTCGCAGCGCCTGCATACCGAAGACGGGCGCGGCATCATGCAGGCCATCGTACAGTTGGGGCAGTTGCTCAAGCTGGATGTGATCGTGGAGGGTGTGGAAAACCGGGAGACTGCGCAATACCTGAATGAAATCGGTGTGCGGCGCATGCAGGGTTTCTATTTCAGCGAGCCGGTACCGCCCAATGTGGCCGAACTGAGCTTGCGGCTGGGCGTGACGGCGCGCCTGTAAAAACGGCTCCCGAAGGAGCCGTTTTTACGCACAACGCCAGTTCAGCAGGCGAGCGAGCCAAAGCAGGTGGCAGGAGGACGGAGCGCAGGAACCGGAATGTACATGCGAGTACATGAGGATTCCGAGCACCGCCCGACTGCCAGATGCGAAGGCGCAGTCGCCTGCTAGTTGCAGTGGTGCAATATCTTCGACAAAAACTGCTGCGCGCGCTCCGAGCGCGGCGAGCCGAAAAACTCTTCCTTGGTCGTGTCTTCGATAATCTGCCCCTGATCCATGAAGATGACGCGATTGGCCACCTTGCGGGCAAAGCCCATTTCATGGGTCACTACCATCATGGTCATGCCTTCTTGGGCCAGCTCAACCATGACATCCAGCACTTCATTGATCATTTCCGGATCCAGTGCCGAAGTGGGTTCATCGAACAGCATGCAATAGGGGCCCATGGCCAAGGCGCGGGCGATGGCGACGCGCTGCTGTTGCCCGCCGGAAAGCTGGCCGGGGAATTTGTCGGCATGCGCCTTGAGGCCGACCCGATCCAGCAGGGCCAGCCCTTTTTCCCGCGCCTCTTCCTTGCCGCGTCCCAACACTTCGACCTGCGCAAGGCAGAGATTGTCGGTGATGGAAAGGTGCGGGAACAGTTCGAAATGCTGGAATACCATGCCGACATGGCTGCGCAATTTGGGCAGGTTGGTTTTCGGGTCGTTGACCTTGGTGGTGTTGACCAGGATTTCGCCCTGCTGGATGGCTTCCAGACCGTTCACGCACTTGATGAGCGTGGACTTCCCCGAGCCGGATGGGCCGCAGACCACGACGACCTCGCCCTTGGAGACGTGCGTGGAGCAGTCCTTGAGAACCTGAAAACTGCCATACCATTTGGAGACGTTCTTGATTTCAATCATGATGACTGTGTCCTAGTGCGCTTGCGCGATGGCAAGCTTCTTCTGCAAGTGCATGACCACGCGCGAAGCGGTGAAACTGATGACGAAGTAGACCGCTCCGGCGGAAAGCAGGAAGAGCGGCAATTCGCCGGTGATGTCACCGCGTGAGCGGGCCGTATTAAGAAAGTCCATCAGGCCGACGGCATAGACGAGCGCGGTATCCTGGAACAGGATGATGCTTTGCTGCAGCAGGAGCGGGGCCATCTTGCGGAAGGCTTGTGGCAGGATGACCAAGCGCATCGTCTGGCGGTAGTTCATGCCCAGTGCGTAGGCGGCGCTGACCTGCCCCTTGGGGATCGACTGGATGCCGGCGCGCAGGATCTCGCAGTAATAGGCCGCTTCAAACATGGTGAAGGCCACGAGCGACGAGATGAAGGGGCCCACCGGCTCGGGTTTGCCAGTCATCCATTCGATGATCATGGGGACCAGGAAATAGAACCAGGAGATGACCAGCAGCAGCGGAATCGAGCGGAAATACCCGACATAGACGCTGGCAGAGAGGGACAGGATGCGGTTGTTGGATAGCCGGAACAATGCCAGCATCGTGCCGATGACAATACCACCCATTACCGCCATAACCATCAGCTTGAGCGTGACTTGCAAGCCTTCCAGCAGGGCGGGCAGCGCATCGATCAGGGAGTTGAATTCCATCATTTGCCTCCCAGTGCGATCAAGCCGGGAACGCGCAGCTTGCGCTCCAGCCGGGACATGGTAAACATCACGCCCATGTTGACCGTGAAGTAAATCAGCGTGGCCATGGTGAACGCCTCAAACAGGTTGGCGGTGAATTCGCCGGTTTGCTTGGTTTGTGCCAGAAGTTCCATTAGCCCGACCAGCGAAGCGACTGAAGAATTCTTGATGATGTTGAGGAATTCCGAAGTCAGTGGCGGGATGACGATGCGGAATGCCTGCGGCAGCAGCACGCGGCGGTAAGTCTGGGCGGTAGTCAGACCGAGTGCCGCTGCCGCCTGGCGCTGGCCGCGCGGCAGCGCCTCGATGCCGGTTCGTACCTGCTCGCAGACACGTGCTGCAGTAAAGAGCCCCAGGCAAAGCGTAACGATCAAAAAGCCCGAGACCTCCGGGCTGAGGTCCTGCTTGAGCCAGGTTTGCATGGATTCGGGCAGGATGTCTGGAATCAGGAAATACCAGACGAAGAGTTGTACCAGAAGCGGTACGTTGCGGAACAGGCTGACATACGCCGAACCAATGCCGGCCAGCCAGCGATTGGGCAGGGTGCGCATGGTTCCCAACAGGCTGCCCAACAACAGGGCAATCAGCCAGCCGCAAAGCGAGAGGGCCAAGGTCCATAACAGGCCGGACATGAACCAGTGAAGGTATATTTCTTCGCCGATGCCGGTGGACTTGAAAAAAACGGCCCAGTCCCAGTTGTAATTCATGGGTCGACTCCATCAATGACCAACCCGCCGGCGAAACCGGCGGGTTGGCCGGGGTGTTACAGTTGTTCTGCTGCCTTGTCAGTCGGCTTGGCGATCAGCGTCTTCAGTTCATGGCTCATCGGGAAGCCCATGTTCAGCCCCTTGGGCGGAATCGGCTTCAGGAACCAGCGGTCATAAATGGCGTTGATTTTCCCGCTCTTGTAGAGGCCGGCAATGGCGCGATCCACGACCGCCTTGAACTGGGGATCGCCCTTGCGCAGCATGCAGCCGTAGATTTCTGCGGATTGCGGCTTGCCAACGATGGCCCAGTCGGCGGGTTTTTTGGCCTTGGCCATTTCGCCCGCGAGCAGGGCGTCGTCCATCATGAAGGCTGCCACTCGCCCGGATTCCAGCATCAGGAAGGATTCCCCGTGATCCTTGGCGCTGATGATGCGCATCTTCATTTTCTTTTCTTCGTTCATCTTCTTGAGAAGACGTTCGGAGGTGGTGCCTGCGGTCGTGACGACATTTTTGCCAGCCAGATCCGGGAAGTCATTGATGCCGGAAGTTTTCTTGGTGAGCAGACGGGTGCCGATCTGGAAGATGCCCAGCGAGAAGGCTGCCTGCTGCTGGCGTTCCACATTGTTGGTTGTCGATCCGCATTCGACATCGACCGTGCCGTTCTGTACCAAGGGGATGCGAGTCTGCGAGGTGACCAGGTTGTACTTCACCTTCAGGCCGGGCATCTTGAGTTCTTTCTTGACTTCGTCAGCGATGGCTTGGGCGATGTCTACGGAATAGCCGATCGGTTTGGAATTGTTGGCCAGATAGGAGAATGGAATCGAAGAGTCGCGATTTCCCAGCACGATGGTGCCGGAATCCTTGATTTTCTTGAGTGTGCCGGTCAATTCGGCCGCTTGGGCTGCGGGGAAGAGGCTGGCGATAAGCAATGCTACAAAGCACTTTTTCATGGGCGACTCCTGATACGTTGACAAGAATGGATGGACATTCAAAAGCAAGTGCTGTGCCATGTAAGGCAATGTGGGCCGGGTTCAGCGGTTGTACTCATGAGCGGCAGGGGGGCAATGCACCAATATATCCCGTTGGCATATCAATCAATACCGTTGTGTGTATTACAGGCGGCAGCAATGCATCTCGTGACGAGTGCATGCCAGTGTTTGCTCGTATTGGATGGTGATCGGGGGCTTCGGCGGGGAGTAACAGGTTCCGGAGCCTGTGCGCCGTCAAGAAAAAACGGCACACGCGATGTGTGCCGTTTTTTGGTGCGTTTTGCGAGCGATGTATGTTATTGGTGCATTGGAGCCAGAATCTGGCGCAGGAACTGTTTCGCGCGATCATGCTGCGGATTGGTAAAAAATTCTTCCGGCTTGGCATCTTCCAGAATTTCGCCGTGGTCCAGGAAAATGACCCGGTCGGAAACTTCGCGTGCAAAGCCCATTTCGTGGGTGACGACTACCATGGTCATTCCCGATTCCGCCAGATCCTGCATGACTTTCAGTACTTCGCCAATCATTTCCGGGTCCAGTGCCGACGTAGGTTCGTCGAACAGCATCACTTTCGGACGCATGGCCAAACCACGTGCAATGGCAACACGTTGCTGCTGTCCTCCGGACAACTGGGAAGGGTAAGCGTCCTTCTTGTTGAGCAGGCCCACTCGTTGCAGCAGCTCGCAGGCCAACTCCTCGGCCGCTTCCTGGGACATCTTGCGAACTTGGATCGGGGCGAGCGTGATGTTTTCCAGTACGGTGAGATGCGGGTAAAGGTTGAAATGCTGGAACACGAAACCAACTTCCTCGCGCACCTTGTTGATGTTCGTCTTGGGATTGGTCACGCAAATGCCATCGACCGTGATTTCGCCATCGTTGACCGGCTCAAGCTGATTGATGGTGCGGATGAGCGTGGATTTGCCCGATCCGGACGGGCCACAGACCACGACAACCTGTCCCTGACTGATTTCGAGCGTAATATTTTTCAAGACATGGTGGTCGCGCCCAAACCACTTGTTGACCTTGTTGAAGCGAATCATCATCGAACTTTCGGCAATAGACCGCGAGATTGTCGATAAAACAGCGGCTTGGGGCAAGGGGGTAAATCCCTAGGCCCCCTGAAGCCATTGCGGCCAAGGCGCGCGGCGGTGTTGCGCGGCGCTCGAAAACCTTATTGTATCCATATGCGCTGCAGTTTCGGCGCTCCGGGCGCCTTGCCTTCTTGCCGCGTGTTCAGAGTTTCTCCTGCTGCTGTCAGGTAGTATCGGGTCCGGGGCCCGGTGGTTCACAAAGCCGGCCAATGCCAGTACAATCACGCTCCAGTCGGGCTGTTGAAGTCCTGTGCCGTTGTAGCTCAGTTGGTAGAGCAACTGATTCGTAATCAGTAGGTCGTGTGTTCGATTCACATCAACGGCACCAAAGAATCAAGGGGTTAGCATCATTGCTAACCCCTTTCCTTTTCTGGGGCGCATTCTCACCGGCTTGCCGCAACGTGGCTGAGTCCTGTCTTCGGCTTTGGCCGAATCCGATGCCGCCGGTGGCTTCCCAGATCGGGGGCGCCCTCCAGTCAATGTAACGAGCGAATCCCCATTCCGCCTTGTCGAATCGGTTCGGCCTGAATCCCCATTGGGCGTGCGTGAAGAGCCGCCCAATGGATGTTCCGGGATCAAACCACCACGTTGCGCGGGTTGCCGCAGAGGAAGGCTTCCACGTTGCCGATCAACTGGTCTGCCAGTTGCTGCACCGTTTCCATGCTGGCCCAGGCAACGTGCGGGGTGACGATGAGGTTGGGGAGGGTAACGTCCAGCAGCGGGTTGCCGTTGCGCGGGGGTTCTTCGGTCAGGACGTCCACGCCCGCTCCGCCCAGCTTGCCGGCCTGCAGGGCTTCGACCAGCGCGGTTTCATCGACGATGCCGCCCCTGCCGGTATTGATGAGGACGGCGTCGGGCTTCATCAGCGCCAGTTCGCGCTTGCCGATCAACCCCGCGGTGTCCTGGTTGAGCGGGCAATGCAGGCTCAGTACGTCGGCCCGCGCAAGCGCTTCTTCGAACGGGACATAGCCCAGTCGGGCCGTTGCGGTCCCCTTGTGTTCGGCAAAGATCACGTTCATGCCCAATGCCGCACCGATGCGGGCCATGGCCTGCCCCAGCGCTCCGCTGCCGATGAGGGTCAGGGTGCTGCCGTTGAGATCGTGCAGCGGATGGTCAAGCAGGCAGAAGCCTGCCGCTTTTTGCCAGGCCCCGGCCTGCAGATCGGCGCGATAGGCCAGCAACTGGCGTTTGAGGGCGAGCATCATCATCAGGGCGTGCTCCGGCACACCGGCCACGGCGTAGTTGCGCACGTTGCAGACCGTGATGCCGCGCGCCTTGCAGGCTGCGATGTTCACATTGTTGTAGCCGGTGGCTGAAACGGCTACGAGCTTGAGCTGCGGAGCTTGCCGCAGTACGTCTTCGGTAATTTCGACTTTGTTGACAATGGCCACCGTGGCGTCTTGCAGGCGTGCAGCGGTTTCTTCCGGCAGTGTGGCCGCATATTCGACCCAGCGATGCGGCAAGTTGACCGGGCGCAGGGGAACGGTGAGCGTCGAGCGATCGAGGAAAACGATTTGTGGTTGCATGGGTGTCCTTTATGCGGAGCGAGGGCTCCAAGATGGAGGCAGGCTAGCAGATGCCGGAAAACGGATGGCCCGTTTCTCGCGAGTGGTTTCCTGTTCGGAAAGAACGGCAGCTTACGCGCTGTGAGCGGCGCATGAATCCCGATCATCGTCTCGCCGCGAGGCCCTTTCGCTACAGACTTTGAACAGGTACTCAACGGTTGGCCAGCTTTGGACGCTTGCCCATCTTCGCTTGCAGCTTGAGCTCCTGGCCGCGGCGCAACACGCTCATTTCCACTTGCTCGCCCGGGCGGATGATGGCGATCTGGTTGAGCATGCCCGAGGCGTTGGCGATATCCTTGCCGGCCAGCGAGCGCAGCACGTCGCCGGGTTTGAGGCCGGCGCCATCGGCCGGGCTGCCGCGCACCACGCCGGCAATCAATGCGCCCTTGGCTTCGTCGAGTTTGAGCGACACGGCGAGTTCCGGGGAGATGTCCCGCACCTCGACTCCCAGCCAGCCGCGAGTGACGCTGCCTTCCTTGATGATGGCTTCCATGACCTGTTTTACGGTTGCGGCCGGGATGGCGAAGCCGATGCCGAGCGAGCCGCCGCTGCGAGAATAGATGGCGCTGTTGATGCCGAGCAGGTTGCCGTTGCTGTCGACCAGCGCGCCCCCTGAGTTGCCGGGGTTGATCGCGGCATCTGTCTGGATGAAGTTCTCGAACGTGTTGATGCCCAGTTCGGTGCGGCCGAGCGCCGAGATGATGCCCATGGTGACGGTTTGTCCCACGCCGAACGGGTTGCCGATGGCGAGCACGACATCGCCGACTTGCGCCTTGCCATCGTTGCCGAAGCTGATGACGGGCAGTTTGTCGAGCTGGATCTGGATCACTGCCAGGTCGGTTTCCGGATCGGTGCCGATGATCTTGGCGCTGGCGGTGCGGCCATCGGCCAGCGCGACCTCGATTTCGTCGGCGGATTCGACCACGTGGTTGTTGGTGACAATGTAGCCCTGATCGGAAATGATCACGCCCGACCCCAAACTGGAGGCTTTCTGGGCGGGCTCCTCGCCGAAACGGTTGCCGAAGAAGTGGCGGAAGAACGGGTCGTTGAACAGCGGCGAACGCTGCTGCTTGATTTCCTTGGCCGTGTAGATGTTGACCACGGCCGGCATGGCGCGTTTGGCTGCCGTGCTGTAGGTGAGCGTGGCGGGTGCCGAAGCCGGAGCGCCGCCTTCGCGTACGGTGACGACAGCAGGAGCGCCGGCTGGGCGCGGCAGCAGGCCGGGGCTGACTGTGGACAGCAAAAACCAGATAGCCAATCCGATTGTGGTCGTTTGTGCGAAAATCAGCCAGAGCTTCTTCATATCTGAAATCACCATGCCCGTAACGCGCCGAGAACTGGAAAATTATATCGGACAACTGCTTGCGGTTGACCGCTTTCGTGATTATGCACCCAACGGCTTGCAGGTCGAGGGAAAAGACGCCATCGGCCGCATCGTGACCGGCGTGACGGCCTCGCTGGCCTTGATTGAAGCCGCGATCGAGCAGGGCGCCGATGCGCTGATCGTGCATCATGGCTATTTCTGGAAAAGCGAAGACCCCTGCATCACCCGCACCAAGCGTACGCGCCTGGCCCGCCTGCTGGCGCACGACATCAACCTCTTCGCCTACCATTTGCCGCTCGATGCCCATGCCGAGCTGGGCAACAATGCCCAGCTCGGTGCCCGCCTCGGCCTGCTGCCAACGGGACGTTTTGCCGAGCAGGACCTGGGGTGGCTGGGCGTGCAGGAACAGCCGCTGTCGTTTACCGCTTTTGCGCGGCGTGTCGAGGAAGTACTGGGCCGCGCGCCGCTGGAGATCGGCGAGGCGGACAAACTGGTGCAGCGCGTGGCGTGGTGCACGGGGGGGGCGCAAGGCTATTTCCACGAAGCGGCGGCCCTGGATATCGATTGCTTCCTGACCGGAGAAGCCTCCGAATTCGTGACGCACCTCGCCAACGAGTCGGGAATCGGCTACATCGCTGCCGGTCACCATGCGACCGAACAATTCGGCATTGCTGCTCTGGGCGAGCATCTGGCAACAACCTTGGGAGTTGAGCATGTCCATATCGATTTGCCGAACCCGGTTTAAAACAGCTGGCTTGGTGGCCATGCTGACGTTGTTGCTGGGCGGTTGCGCCACGGAGCCTTCAGCGCCGCGCCAGTCCGTCCAGCCCGGCGCCACGGCGCCAGCGGCCACGCCCGCAATGGCCGAACCCGCAGCGCCCAGCGTTCTGATCCGCGGCAAGAGCGCGGCAGCCATCATGAGCAGCATTGTGAAATACCGCACGCAGAAGGGCATGAAGATCGTCCAGCGCGACAAGCAGCGGCTGGTGTTGTCCATGCCTGTTCCGAAATCCCGTCCCCCTGCCGAAGCGCGCATGATTTTCTCGATTGCCCCGGCGGCGGATGGGTTGCTGCTGTCCGCGCAGGTGTTCCAGATCGTGCAGGAAAAAGGCCGCAAGCCGGTCACGCACGATGTGACGGCCAGCCTGACTGACAAGCTCGAAGCCGAGCTTGCCATGTACGCGAAATGACAGGGTTGATTCATGCAGAAAGAGCCGCAAACTCCGCAAGGGCCGGCCTGCGACCCTGAGAAGCGCCGCCTGTTGCTCGCAGCTTCCGGGCTCGCAGGGGCGGGCGTGGTTGCGGGGATGTCTGTGCCGTTTGTGACGACCTTGTTGCCGCCAGAACCCCGGACGGCTGCAGGGGCACCGATTGAAGTGGACCTCTCCGTGCTGGAGCCGGGGCGGATGCTCTCGCTGCAGTGGAACAACAAGCCGCTCTGGATCCTGCGCCGCACGCCGGAAATGCTGGCAGCTTTGCAGGGCGCTGATTCGCGGTTGCTCGATCCGCATTCCACAGCCAGCGAACAGCCGGCCTATTGCAGGAATCCGTTCCGCTCGATCAATCCCGAGGTCTGGGTTGCGGAGGGGCTGTGTACCCACATGGGCTGCATCCCGATATTCAGCCCGCAACGCACGGCGGACTGGGCGGGCGGATTCGTCTGCCCCTGCCATGCGGCCCGCTTCGATCTGGCCGGGAGGGTGTTTGCCGGCTCGGTCGCGCCCCGCAACCTGACCATCCCGTCGCATTGTTACCTGTCGGCTAACCGGTTGCGCATCGGCGGCGCGGAGACACCGGCATGAGCGGCAAGGTGCGCCGGTTGCTGGACTGGATCGATGCCCGTTTCCCGCTATCGGCGTTCTGGGAAAAGCACGTGGCCGGCTACTACGTGCCGAAAAAGCTCAACTTCTGGTATCTCTTCGGTTTTCTGATGCTCCTGGCGCTGGCGCTGCAGGTTCTCAGCGGCATCTGGCTTGCGATGATCTACAAGCCGGATGCCACCTTGCTGCCGGGTACGCAAACTTCGGTTGCGCTCGCGTCGATACGGCACTTCATGGAGCACGTCCCCGGCGGCAAGGCGATCCGTTACATGCATACCACGGGCACATCGTTGTTGTTCGCCTTGATGTACCTGCATATTTTCCGCGGTCTGCTGTACGGCTCGTACAAGAAACCGCGCGAGTTGCTGTGGCTGCTCGGCATGGTCCTTTTTTGGCTGATGATGATGGAGGCTTTTTTTGGCCAAGTGCTGCCGTGGGGCCAGATGTCCTACTGGAGCACGCAGGTCGTCATGCACCTGTTCGAGTCGATTCCCTTCATCGGCAAGGCGCTGGCTGATTTTCTGCGCGGCGACTACACCGTATCCGGCATCACGCTGAACCGTTTCTTCGCTCTGCATGTGGTGGCGGTGCCGCTCATGTTGCTGCTGCTGGTCAAGCTGCATCTGGTGGCGCTGCATGCTGTGGGTTCGACAAGCCCGGACGGCAAGGAAATCCGTGAAGAGGTCGATTTGCTGACCGGCAAACCGGCTGATGGCGTGCCGCTGTTGAGCCATGCCATGCACCACCTTATCGCCGCTGCGGTGTTCCTGGCGATCTTCTACGCCCTCGTTTGTTTCGCCCCCGCGCTGGGCGGCTATTTCGTCGATGAGCTGAATGCGGTTCCGGCCGACCCCTACAGCACCCCCGCCGAGCTGCGCCCCATGTGGTACTTCGCTCCGTTCTACGCCATGCTGCGCGCCGTGCCGGCATGGGGTGGGACGCAGATTTGGGGGGCGATTACCATTACTGCGGCGGTGCTGTTGCCCGCGCTGCTGCCTTGGCTCGATCGTTCGCCGGTGAAGTCGATTCGGCTGCGAGGGTGGCAATACCGGGCGGGGGTGATTGTGTTGGCGGGGTGTTTTGTGGGGTTGGGGGTGGCAGGGCTTATGCCTCCCCTGGATTTCGTGCTCGGCCTGTCGAGGCTTCTGACGGGGGGATACTTCGTGTTTTTGATTATTCATTTCTTCGATGACAGGGCGTGAGGACAGAGGGTTTTCAGTTATCAACTTATGCTGAGGTACAATACCCGTTTGACTTGGACCGGTACTGATCGAATGAAGATTCTTGTAACAGGCGCAGATGGTTTTATCGGGTCTCACTTGACAGAGCATCTGGTGCGTTTGGGTTATGATGTTCGGGCCTTTGTTCAGTACAACTCATTCGGTTCATGGGGCTGGCTTGACCGGTGTGCGCCTGATGTGCGCGGTAAATTCGAGGTTTTTGCCGGAGACATCCGCGATCCGCATGGTGTGAAAAAAGCCATGCAAGGGTGCTGCTGGGTAATGCACTTGGCCGCGCTGATTGCAATTCCGTACTCCTATCATTCGCCAGATACCTACGTGGATACCAACATCAAGGGTACCCTCAATATTGTTCAGGCGGCACGCGAGCTGGGTGTGGATAAGGTGATTCACACGTCGACCAGCGAAGTTTATGGAACGGCCCGCTACGTGCCCATCGATGAGCAGCATCCGCTGCAAGGCCAATCCCCTTATTCCGCGAGCAAAATTGGCGCCGACCAGATCGCGCTCTCGTTTTACAACGCTTTTGATACGCCGGTTTCCGTGATCCGTCCGTTCAATACGTACGGCCCCCGGCAGTCAGCGCGCGCAGTGATACCGACCGTCATTTCTCAGATCGCCAGTGGTCAGCGCCAGATCAAGCTGGGGGCTCTGTATCCCACCCGTGATTTCAACTATGTCATGGATACGGTAAGGGGGTTTGTCGCAGTCGCCCAGTCCGATAAATCTATCGGCGAAGTCATCAACATTGGCAGCAATTTCGAAATATCGATTGGCGATACAGTCAAATTGATTGCAGAGGCCATGGGGGTGAGCGTTGACGTGACCACCGAACAGGAGCGGTTACGCCCGGAAAAGAGCGAAGTGGACCGGCTTTGGGCCAGCAATGCCAAGGCGCTGGAGTTGACAGGCTGGGCGCCCCAGTACGGAGACAAAGAGGGCTTCCGCCGTGGTCTGGAGGAAACGGCAGCCTGGTTTGTCAATCCAGAAAACTTGGCCAGCTATAAAACTGATATTTACAACATTTGATCGCATCCGTTAAGTGTGTCGAGGATTTGTAAACGATGAAAACCATGATCATTGCCGAGGCCGGCGTTAACCATAATGGTGATCTGGCCATGGCCAAGAGGCTGGTTGATGCTGCCGCTGAAGCGGGTGCGGATGTCGTGAAATTCCAGACCTTCAATGCCAACAAGCTTGTCACCGCTTCAGCCAAAAAAGCTGCGTATCAAATGGCAACTACAGCTGCCGATGAGTCTCAGTACGAAATGCTCAGCAGGCTTGAGCTGACCAAAGAGATGCACTACGAATTGATCGAGCACTGTCGGCTGCGTGGTATCGAGTTTTTTTCGACGGGTTTTGATATCGAAAATCTTGAATACCTGATGGGTCTTGGAATGCCAAGAATCAAGATTCCATCCGGGGAAATTACCAATCTGCCGTATTTGCGCAAGGTGGGCAGCTTCGGCTGCCCCGTCATTCTCTCCACTGGAATGTCCAGTCTTGGAGAAATCGAGGCCGCGCTGGAGGTGCTGGAGCAAGCAGGCACCGCCAGAGAGAAAATCACGGTGTTGCAATGTACCACCGAGTATCCGGCGCCCATGGCTGATGTCAATCTGCGAGCAATGCAGACAATCCGGGATGCCTTCGGTGTTGCGGTCGGTTTTTCCGACCATACGGAGGGGATTGAGGTGGCGATTGCTGCGGTGGCGCTTGGAGCCTGCGTTATCGAGAAACACTTTACGCTCGATAGAAATTTGCCAGGCCCCGACCATCGGGCGAGTATCGAGCCCCTTGAGTTGACGAGATTGGTCGGCGCGATACGCAATGTCGAAGTTGCGATGGGAGATGGCATTAAACGGCCAAGCAGTAGTGAATTGAAAAATAGATATATAGTACGCAAGTCGATAGTGTCGGCAATTCCGATAACCAAGGGTGAGATATTTAGTGAAGCCAACTTGGTAGTAAAGCGTCCAGGGGGCGGCCTTTCTCCAATGCTATGGGATGGTGTGATTGGACGGGCTGCGCCTAGAGATTTTGCGATCGATGAGCTGATTGAGTTATGAGCAGGAAAATTTGTGTCGTTACCGGAACCCGTGCTGAATATGGCTTGCTGCGCTGGGTAATGCGAGGAATCCAGGATAGACCCGATTTGTGCTTGCAGTTGATCGTAACTGGTATGCATTTGTCTCCGGAGTTTGGTCTGACTTGGAGGGATATAGAGAAAGATGGTTTCAAAATAGACCGCAAGGTTGAAATGCTGACAAGTTCAGATACATCAATTGGTGTTGCCAAGTCTATGGGGTTGGGCATGATCGGTTTTGCCGATGCGCTTGATCAACTGGCTCCCGATTTGATTGTGGTTTTGGGGGATCGCTACGAAATTCTATCAGTGGTTTCGGCTGCGTTAGTCGCACGAATTCCGGTTGCCCATTTGCATGGGGGGGAGTCCACGGAAGGGCTGATTGACGAGAGTATTCGCCATTCGATCACCAAAATGTCCCATTTGCATTTTGTTGCCGCGGAGCCATACCGAAAACGAGTTATTCAACTGGGCGAATCACCGGAGTTCGTTTTTCTAGTGGGAGGCTTGGGTGTTGATGCAATTAAACATGTGGATTTGCTGGATAGACGAGATTTTGAGCGGTCAATTGATTTTGAGCTTAAAGAAAAAAACCTTTTAGTTACGTTCCATCCTGTTACCTTGGAGAGTTCAACTGCACGCGAGCAGATGGCTGCGTTGTTGGCTGTTTTGGATAATATGGATGATACGGGTTTAATATTTACGTACCCAAATTCTGATACGGATGGTCGAGTTATTATCGATATGATAGAGCAATTCGTCTCACAGCATGAAAATGCGCGGGCGTTTGTTTCATTGGGGCAGCAACGGTATTTTTCGGCGATTTCCCATGTGGATGGGGTTGTGGGTAACTCGTCAAGTGGGTTGATTGAAGCCCCAAGCTTTAAAAAGGGGACGGTTGATATTGGGGATCGACAAAGAGGCCGGCTGCGCCCTGAGAGCGTCATAAATTGCGCCGCTAATGAGGAAAGTATTGCAGCAGCGCTGAACGTTTTATATTCTCCAGAATTTCAAGCCAAGCTGCAGTATGTCGCCAATCCATACGGGGATGGTGGTGCGAGTGAAAGAATCGTGAATGTATTAAGTTCTGTTGATTTGAAGGATGTTGTCAAGAAGCGTTTTTTTGATATTGATAAATCATGCGTATAATTTTTATAGGAACGGTTCTGTTTTCTTCATTTGCGCTCCGGCGCTTAATTGATATTAAAGCGAATATTGTCGGGGTCTGTACTGCTCGGCAGTCAAAGGGTAATTCTGATTATTTTGATCTATCGTGCATTTGTTCTGAAAATGGCATTCCGTTTATTTGTGCTGATGACGCAAATTCAGACGATGTTTTGTTTTGGGCGCAAACATTAAATCCGGATGTCATTTTTTGTTTTGGTTGGTCACGGTTACTAAAAAAACCACTTTTGGAGTTGGCGCCGCTTGGCGTGGTAGGGTTTCACCCGGCAGCCTTGCCGGCCAATCGTGGTCGGCATCCGCTGATTTGGGCTCTGGTACTTGGGCTGAAAAAAACGGCCTCTACATTCTTTTTTATGGACGAAGGGGCTGATAGCGGAGATATTCTTTCCCAGCGTGAAATTGTTATTGCAGAAGAGGATGATGCTGGCACGCTGTATGAGAAAGTGACACAAGTGGCTCTTGAGCAAATTGTAGAGTTTGTGCCCTTGCTTGCCTCCGGGCGCTATCAGCGGAAAAGGCAGAATCATCAGAATTCAAATGAATGGCGTAAACGTGGCATGGCTGATGGAAAAATTGATTGGAGAATGTCCGCGGAGTCCATACATAATCTGGTGAGAGGTTTGGCTAAACCTTACGTTGGTGCTCATTTTGAGGTAAATGGCCAAGTGATCAAAGTTTGGAAAACTCGGATTGAAGATGGCCCTCAGAATATGGAGCCAGGGAAGGTTTTGTGTGCCGGAGGAGATGGCCTTTTGATTAAGTGTGGCGCAGGTGCAATTCGACTGTTGTGTACGGAGCCAATCTTTGTGGCGGATATAGGTGGCTATTTATGAAGACCTTGATTGTGGCTCCCCATCCGGATGACGAAATTTTGGGAGCGGGTGGTGCGCTGTTGCGCCGCAAGGCCGAAGGAGGGACGCTCGCTTGGGTGGTCGTCACTGCGGTTCCGCCGGAATTTGGCTGGGATGAAGAAAAAATTAGCCGTCGAGAAGGCGAGATTTCTAAAATTGTTGATTTGATAGGATTTGATAAAGTATACAGGTTGGGGTTCCCTGCTGCAGGGTTGGATAGTATTCCGACGGGTGAGTTGGTTTCCTCTATTTCTGGTGTTTTTAGTGAATTTGAGCCTGAAGAGGTTTTTGTCCCACACCCTTCTGATGTTCATACGGATCACCGACTTGTGTTTGAAGCGGTTTCTGGTTGCTGCAAATGGTTTAGATATCCATCAGTAAGACGTGTGCTGGCTTATGAGGTGTTGTCCGAGACTGATTTTGGTCTCGGGGTGTCAGGCAGATTTAATCCCAATGTGTTTGTTGATATTGGGCCTTATATGGATGCCAAGCTAGAGGCAATGCGTATTTATTCGTCTGAAATGGGTGAATTTCCATTCCCTCGTAGCGAAAAAGCTATTCGAGCTTTGGCCGCCGTTCGTGGCGCGGCTTCCGGGTTTTATGCGGCGGAAGCATTTGAATTGCTTCGCGATAGAATTTAAATATTATTATTAGTTGTGCGCACTATCTGCGTGGCGCACTTTGAGTGTTTTTATTTTTTGCTTGTAATCGCGCCGGGCCTGGGTGTCAATTTTACTGGCAAAAACAACACGAGAAATATAAATGGGGTTAGTTCATAAATTATTTTCATTGCTGGATTCGCAGCAATCTCGGGCGGCTGCGGCATTATTGCTTCTTATGTTGATAGGCATGGTGCTCGAAACATTTGGTGTGGGCCTTGTAGTACCCATTCTGGCACTGATTGCTGACCCTTCCGCCATGGCGCGCTATCCCTCCGTGCAAAAAATTATGTCTGTAACAGGGATGGCGGGGCAAGCGCAACTAGTTGGCGCATGCATGCTTGCCATGGTGGCGGTATACTTTGTGAAGGCATTTTTTCTGGCGTTTTTGGCCATGCGCCAAGCCAGATTTGTCTTCACGCTTGAAGCTGCATTGTCCGAGAAACTTTACAGTGGTTATTTACGTCTGCCATATACATTCCACATGCAAAGGAATTCGGCGCAACTGATCAGAAACGTAACAGGGGAAGTTGGTCAGTTCGCATCTGCGGTCATGGCTGCGAATGTACTGATGTCTGAGACCCTTGTTCTTGTTGGTGTGGCCTGTCTGTTGTTCGCGGCAGAACCAGTGGGAGCCTTTCTTGTCATGAGTGCCTTGGCATGCGCCAGTGGCGGATTTTATCTGGCGGCAAAAGGGAGAATCCTGAATTGGGGCGTGGCTCGACAATATCATGAAGGACAAAGGCTGCAGCGCTTGCAACAGGGGTTGGGAGGCATCAAGGACGTCAAATTGTATGGCCGGGAAGATGAGTTCTCCAGCGAGTATGCGCAGCATAGCTTCGCTAGCGCCCGCATCAGTGAAAAGCAGAATGTACTCAACGCACTACCAAGGCTGTGGCTGGAATTACTTGCCGTAACTGGATTGGCCGTACTGGTATTTGCCCTGCTTTGGCAAGGCAAGCCCATGAGCGCGTTGGTGCCAACACTCGGACTCTTCGCCGCCGCCGCATTTCGCCTGATGCCATCTGTAAACAGGTTTCTGGTTGGTATCCAAAATCTGCGGTACAACCTGCCAGTGGTCAATACACTTTATGCAGAATTCATGCTGATGCGACAAACGAAGGACCTGCCAGCGGATATCCGGCCGCTGGCCTTCCGGCATGGGATCAGGCTGGAAAACGTCTTTTACATGTACCCTGGCTCGCATGAGGCGGTTGTGGTTAATGCCAATCTGTACGTGCCCTGCGGAAAGACAATCGGCTTTGTCGGCGAAAGCGGTTCCGGGAAAAGCACGCTGATCGATCTTGTACTGGGCTTGCTGCGTCCGAACCAAGGGAAAGTCACCGTGGATGAAATTGACATCCAGACCAATCTGCGGGCATGGCAAAATCTTATTGGCTACGTACCCCAGAGTATTTACCTGACGGATGATACGCTGAAGCGTAATATTGCGTTCGGTGTCAGAGACGCAGCAATAGACGATCAAGCCGTCTGGCGAGCAATAGATGCCGCGCAGTTAAGGGATTTTGTCGAGAGCTTGCCGGATGGTCTGGAAACCGTCGTGGGCGAACGCGGCGTACGCCTGTCCGGAGGGCAATGTCAACGCATAGGTATTGCCCGCGCTTTATACCACGATCCGCCTGTTCTTGTGCTGGATGAGGCATCCAGTGCACTGGATACAGCGACAGAGGTGGCGGTCATGGAAGCCATCAATGCCCTGCGCGGCATCAAGACGCTCTTGATCATAGCGCACAGACTGAGTACGTTGGCCGGTTGTGACCAGATATATCGTATTGAGCATGGCGTAATCGAAAAGGCCGATACAATTTCAATAACGGCACCCTAATCAACATGGTAGAAAAATGCTGAATAACAAATCAATTCTCGTCACCGGCGGCACTGGCAGTTTCGGACGTACCTTTGTAAGAGAGGTGTTAAAACGGTATCCCGGGGTAAAAAGGCTCGTTGTATTCAGTCGCGATGAACTGAAGCAGTTTGAAATGGCGCAGGAGTTTTCTGTCAACCATTACCCTGCCATGCGGTATTTTATCGGGGACGTCCGGGATCGAAACCGTTTGCGCAGGGCGCTGCACGGCATTGACACAGTAGTACACGCTGCGGCATTGAAACAGGTGCCGGCAGCAGAATACAACCCGATGGAGTTTATCCATACCAACATCCTGGGAGCTGAAAACCTGGTTGAAGCATGCATGGATGTCGGCATAAAACGAGTTGTGGCTTTATCTACTGACAAGGCTGCTGCCCCCATCAACCTGTATGGCGCCACCAAATTGTGCAGCGACAAGCTAATTGTTGCTGCTAATGGGTATTCCGGCTCCTGCGAAATAAAATTTTCGGTTGTGCGTTACGGGAACGTCATGGGGTCCCGTGGCTCGGTTATCCCGTTTTTTATGGAAAAGGCCAAAAGTGGCGTGCTGCCAATCACCGACCCTGAAATGACGCGTTTCAATATCACGCTTCAGGAAGGTGTCGAGATGGTGTTCTGGGCCATTGAAAACATGCTGGGCGGCGAAATATTTGTTCCAAAGATCCCGTCGTACAGGATTATGGACGTCGCAGAGGCAATTGCACCCAGTTGCAGGAAGGAAATAGTCGGAATTCGCCCTGGCGAGAAACTTCATGAAGAGATGATTACCGAAAGTGACAGTTTTTCTACGGTGGATATTGGCAAGTACTATGCCATATTGCCTGCGAGCGGCAGACTGGGAGTGGCGCAGTATTCACGGCATCTTCCGCTGGAAAAAGTCCCTGCAGGTTTTTCATTTAATTCAGGTAAAAACAAAGACTTCCTCACGGTTGAACAGTTACGCGATCTGATCAGGAAACATGTTTGCCCCGGATTTGATCCGGTGTGATGAATTTGATTTGGTAGGTTTATAAAGGGCAGGATAATGCACAAGACGGAGCAAGAGGTTTTTTGGGCCGGAGAGTTCGGCAATGATTACATTTCCAGAAATGAAGGGTGCGAGATTGTTGCTGGAAACTTGGCACTTTTTTCAAAGGTTCTGGAGAGAACGGGGGGGGTCGGCTCGGTAATTGAGTTTGGTGCAAATATCGGTCTGAATCTACGCGCGTTAAAAACCCTCCTTCCCGGCGCTGAATTCGCTGGTATCGAGATCAACGCCAAGGCGGCTGAAAAACTCGGGGAACTTGGGTTTGTTGATGTTCACCACGGGTCGATTCTGGAGTTCTTCCCAAAAAAGCAATTTGATTTCGTGTTTTCAAAGGGTGTATTGATTCACATTGCACCGGAAAGTCTGCCGGATGTCTACGACAAGCTTTATGAGACCTCGGCTAGATATATCTGCTTGGCAGAGTACTATAATCAGGATCCGGTCGAAATCCCTTACCGCGGCCACGCCGGGAAAATGTTCAAGCGGGATTTTGCCGGCGAAATGCTGAAACGCTACAGTGACATTTCACTGGTCGGCTATGGATTTGTTTATCAGCATGATCCGGTTTTCCCGCTGGACGATATCACATGGTTCTTGCTCGAAAAGAAATAAATTCACCAAACTTGTGATGATGTTTGCCGCCTGCTTGTCAGGCGGCATTTATATTGATGGAAATTTGCATGCGGTTTTATGAGTCACTTGGTGCCTGTCATGTTGTGCGCCTCGCCCTCGCCGGTGAGCAGGCTTTTTTCTGCTTCAAATCAATTTCAGCAAGACTGGCAGAAAAAATTGTCGGTATTTTTGGATTGTCAGTCAATGCCAGAAAGATTGACTTCGGCGATTTGCAACATGCCACACAAATAAGGGACCGCGCCTACCGGATGGCGGAGCAGCAAATTATAAAGCTCGATTGTGCCGAATGGACTGAGCTTGTCGGAGACAGGCTGGGAATCGACTTTTCTTTGTTGTTTCGCAAATACATTTTTGACTGGCTGTATGTAAAATTCGAATTTTATGAAATCATTTTGCAATATGCAAATGAAAATCCGAATGTTCACTGCGCGATCCGTCTGCATAAAGAATTTGCCGCAGGCTACATTTCTTCCTTGAAGCAGGTTTGCTCTGTCACGGAAAAAAAGGAAGGAAAAATTATTGGCTTCCTTTCCATTCTTCTCCTGCCGACTTTCCTTTATCGCTACTGGAAGCAGTGTGGTTCAAGTGAAGTCGACTTCTGCGTCGGCCAGCTGGTTTGTGAAGTGGAAGATTACAAAACTGCTGAAATGTTCTCGGCCATTTTTCACGGATTTCCGAACGTATGCTACGTGGTGGATTACTCCAAGTCAGCAGGGCTGCCACATGATGTGCGCGAGCGCATGAATGTCAGGGATTTGAAGTTAGACAGGCCGGGCTATGAGTATTTGCGAAGGGCTGCATGGCATTATATTGCAATCTGCCTTGCAAATATCGTTCAGGTATGGCCGCACGGCGCCAGGCTTTTCAGAGTGTTTTACATGCTGATGCGAGCCCGTGCCGAGGCAGTGGCTGGCAATGGAAATGTATTCTGCGTATATGAACACCAGACCACGGAAAAGGCGGCTCGCAATGAATTCATCAGGCAGCAGGGAGGCCGTTCAGTATTTGTTCCACTGAATGCCCATGTCACACCACAATTCTTTCATTCGGAGATTTTTATCAATTACGATGTGATGTGCGCGGCGGGTCCGCACACCGCCGAGCTTTACACTGGTAAACGAGCCCTGACAAAACACTTCCCCGGCACAGGTTCGTTTGACGCGCACAGGATCCTGGCGGATTCACCCGAACGTGCGCAGCGCATAGCACGCCTGAAACAGTTCAAGGGTGATGCCATGCTGATCACGGTTATTTCGCCAGGCATATGCGACCCCACGTACAGTCATGAAATACGTCTGATGCAACTGGCCTGCAAATTGTCTTGTCAGCCGGGAGTGAAAGTTGCCGTTCGCCTGAAACCTGTTCCGCCAGAGAGGAAATACAGCGACTTTTACGCAGACATCACCAAGGGTTACGACCAGCTGCTGCTGACTGGCAGTGAGCACGATCTGTTTGATTTTCTGGATATGACGGACCTCTTTGTAACCTCGATATCCAATGCGGCCTGTGATGTCTTGCTGCGCGGTGCCCAGGTCATGTTTATCGACTACCTCAAAGATCCCGATTTTTTCCTGTGGTGGCGCATGGCCGGCGAATCCTTGCTGACAGAGGAATGTGCTTTTGACAGGATCATGGCTTGGGTGAATGATGGTGGGGATGGGCCGGTACGAGCGCAGTTGCGCCAAGATATGAAGAAGGTTTCAAGTTTCATCGGTTGGAAATATCCCGATTTTGAAGCTTACCGGGCCAATTTGCTCAACCAACTGGCGCAATTGCTACCTCTTGCAGCGCCGGGAAATGTTGAATCCAGAATGAGTGGAGCAGCTTTTGAATAACCCGGTTTTTCAGGGGTGGCACAAAACGTTGCTGCCCGATTCGGCTACCGTCGAGGATGCCATTGTCAGCCTCAATCAGACTTCTGCGCAGATCGTGATAGTGGTCGATGGTGCGGGGCGGCTTGTCGGTACCGTCACGGACGGGGATGTCCGGCGGGGCTTGCTGCGTGGGCTGGGCGTGTCCAGCCCGCTTGAGTCCATCGTTTTTCGCTCCCCTCTCGTGGTTCCGCCCGAAATGCGGCAGGATTCGGTGGTTCAGCTGATGAAGACCAACAAAGTGCACCAAATCCCGGTTGTCGATGACGCTGGATGTGTTGTCGGCCTGCATTTGTGGGATGAGATTGTATCGCCCTCGAATCGAAGCAATGTTATGGTTATCATGGCAGGGGGATTGGGAACTCGCTTGCATCCCCATACTGAACGCTGTCCCAAGCCATTACTGCCCGTGGCGGGCAGGCCCATGCTGGAGCTCATCATTGAGCGCGCCAGAGACAACGGGTTTGTACACTTTATCCTGGCCATACATTACCTCGGTGAAATGATCGAGGCATATTTCGGCAATGGCGAGCGCTGGAATGTGCAAATAGAATATTTGCGTGAGAACTCCCCGCTGGGCACCGCCGGCGCGCTGGGGCTGCTGTCGCCGATACCGGAACTGCCCATGGTGGTAACCAATGGCGACGTCCTTACGGATATCCACTATGGCGAACTGCTGGATTTTCACTTGCGAAACCGGGCGGCGGCGACCATGGCCGTTCGTCTGCATGAATGGCAGCATCCATTTGGCGTTGTCCAGACAAATGGTGTCGAGATCGTTGGTTTCGAGGAAAAACCCGTGTACCGCTCGCATGTCAATGCGGGGGTTTACGTCCTTGATCCGTTCGTTTTGCAATATCTGGACAAGGATGTTCGCTGTGACATGCCAGCCCTGTTTGAAAGTGTCCGTGCGGCAGGCGAACGTGCCATTGTCTATCCCATGCATGAGCCTTGGCTCGATGTTGGCCGGCCGGGAGACTATGATAAGGCCAATCAAGTTTACAAATAATGACGAAGAGAGAAATCATGAGCGGACCCCAGCCTTTGTTGCGGCGCTGCAAGAAATGCGGCCTGCCAGAAACCTATGAAACCATCGAATATGATGCCGAGGGAGTTTGCAATATTTGCCGGGGATCTGAGCACAAGCAGCAGGCGATAGACTGGGTTGAGCGGAAAATACTGCTCGACAAATTGATTGAAAAGTATCGCGGCAAGGCCGATTACGATTGTATCGTGCCCTTTTCCGGGGGCAAGGACAGTACATTCCAGTTGTACTACCTGATGAAGGAATACAACCTGAAACCACTGGTCGTGCGCTTCAATCATGGCTTCATGCGCCAGGTGGTGGAAGAAAACAACCAACGCACTTTCAAGAAATTGGGCGTGGATGTGCTCGAGTTCACGCCCAACTGGAGAGTGGTCAAGAAACTGATGCTGGAATCATTCGTTCGCAAAACGGATTTTTGCTGGCATTGCCATACGGGGATTTACTCATATCCACTGCGGGTCGCGCTCATGTACAAAGTGCCTCTTGTATTCTGGGGCGAACCCCAATCGGAAATTACCGCCTACTACGATTACCTCAATGATGAAATCGAATACGAGGACGACAAGAAATTCAACATGCTGAGAACACTGGGCATCACCGCGGAAGACATGCACGGCATGATCGACCGGCCGGACGATCCGGTCGACAGGCGCGACCTGATTCCCTATACCTTCCCGGATGTGAAGGAACTCAAAGCATTGCGTTACTGCTCCGTGCCCCTCGGCAGTTTCATTCCGTGGGATTACACCAAAAACACGGAATTGATCAAACGGGAGCTGGGGTGGCAGGCGGACGAACTGGAAGGCGTACCGCGCGGCATCAACGAGCATGGAGAAAAAATCGAATGCTTCATGCAAGGCGTGCGTGACTACATCAAGTATCTGAAACGCGGTTACAGCCGGGTTGCGCAGATCGACGCCTTCCATGTGCGCGCTGGACGCATGTCCCCGGCAGAAGCGGTAAAAATGAACGCCGAGTTTGATGGCCGCAAGCCACACTCGCTTGAAGTATTCCTGGAATACGTCGGGCTGACAGAGGAAGAATTCAACAAGATCGTAGCGCAGATGGTAATCCCGCCGCACCAGCCCGACTTCGCCAACATCCCGATGGCAAACAAAGCTTGGGATTTCGATCAATGGTACCGGGAAGACAACCGCAAAAAATCATGATCGGCATAGTGGATTACGGAGTAGGGAATCTTGCATCGGTGCGAAATGCATTTGACCGGGCAGGGTATGAGGCCGAGCTTTGCTCCCGGCAGGAGGAACTGGGCCAATACGAACGCTTGGTCCTGCCCGGCGTAGGCTCGTTTCGTTCCGCCATGGAACTGCTGGAGCAAGGCGGTTGGGTGCATGCACTGAAGACATATGCTGCAACAAAAAAACCGATGCTGGGAATTTGCCTTGGCATGCAACTTATGTTCGATTACGGCGAAGAGCATGGGGGTGCCGCCGGCTTGGGCCTGATTCCCGGAACCGTCGTTCACCTTGAGCCCGCAGCCCCCAACAAAGTGCCACATGTCGGCTGGAACAGCCTCAACCATGCCATGCGGCATTCGCTACTGGAAGGCGTCAAGCCCGTGGTCGACTTTTACTTCGTCCACTCATACCACTGTGTGCCCAAAAACCCGGAGCATATTCTGGCAACATGTGATTTTGGCGGTGAATTTGTTGCAGCCGTAGTGGCAGGAAACGTAGCCGGTATGCAATTTCACCCGGAAAAAAGCCAGCCGGCCGGAATACGAATTCTGGAAAACTTTGCCGAGTGGGAGCCGCAATGCTGAAGAAGCGTGTGATTCCGGTCCTGCTGCTGCGCGATGGCCGGATGGCCAAAGGAGTCCAGTTTGGCAATTACCGGGATACTGGCAACCCCAAGACTGCGGTGCGGATTTACAGCGCTCAGGACGCCGACGAACTGGTCTTTCTCGACATTCAGGCCAGTCTGCAATCGAGAACGGCGCTACTCGAAATAATCAGGGAGGCGGCAACGGAGTGTTTCATGCCGCTGGCGGCCGGGGGCGGGATTGAATCGATCGACGATGTGCGGGAACTGTTGCTGGCCGGTGCCGATAAGGTGGTAGTCACCACAGCGGCAGTGACCAATCCGGGGCTGATCACTGCAATTTCCGAACGTTTCGGCAACCAGTGCGTAGTGGCTGGTATCGATTACCGGTGCGATGCAGATGGCGCAAAGGTCTGGATTCGTTGCGGCACGGAAGCCACGCAGCTTGATCCTGTCGAGCATGCACGTAATCTGGCTGCTCTGGGCGCGGGCGAAATTTTCCTGAACTCGATTGATCATGACGGGTTGATGGACGGATACGATCTGGACATGGCTGAAAAAATAGCCTCGGCGGTATCCGTGCCCGTGATCGTATGCGGCGGCGCCGGAAATTTCATGCATCTGGCCGAACTGCTGAAAGATACTTCGGCCTCTGCGGCGGCCTGCGCCAGTCTGTTTCATTTCGGGGATAACAATCCGATTCGCGCCAGATCCTATTTGCGGAATCTCGGCATCCCGATGAGAGTACTCAAATGATGGATACCAGCCTGCCGCGCGACGGAATTGCGTCGTATATCCAAAGGCTTGTTTCCATGCATCTCCCGGATGGTTACGAGGGGTCTGAATTGCTTCGAATCGGTCTCGACAAAACGCTGGACCGGCTGGAGTACTGCTTTTCAAGAATTGAGCGCAAGTATTACAAACAAGGCGGAAAGCTCAAATTCGACCATATGAATGCCGATCACATGGCGGCTTTCCTCTATTTTCTCGGCAACACCATCTGGCAAGAAACCGGCGATACGGAATTGCCTACTCGGCTTTCCTACCTGAACAAGATCATGCATGGCATGGATCTTTTTTACTCGGTGCGTATGCCGGAAATCTTTATGCTGGTTCACCCGGTAGGCACAGTGCTGGGGAATGCCGACTATGGCAATTATCTGGTGGTCTATCAGAATTGTACCGTTGGCGCTGTTACCAACGCCTACCCCAGATTCGGTACAGGAACAATTTTGTATTCCCGAAGCAGCGTGCTCGGCAACTGCAACATTGGGGATAATGTCGTTTTTGCAGCTAACGCCATGATTGTTGATACCGATATCCCCGCAGATACGCTGGTACTCGGACAGCACCCGTCATGCCGCTGTGTACCCAACAAAAAGACCGTGTCGCAGCGCTGTTTCAATTAAATTGGCCGGAGTGAAAATTGATTAATGACCTGAAGGTATTGGGCTTGGTTACTGCCCGGGGCGGATCAAAAGGTTTGCCAGGCAAAAATATCCGGGATCTGTGCGGCAAACCCCTGATCGCCTGGACAATCGATGCCGCACTTGCGGCAAAGTGTCTTGATGCCGTCGTGGTCAGCACCGATGATACTGCCATCGCCGAAGCTGCCAGTAATCACGGCGCCGAAGTGCCTTTCCTGCGCCCGGCTGAGCTTGCCGGCGATTCTGCATCGTCGATCGATGTGGTGATCCACGCTCTGGATTTTCTGGCGGCCGAGGGGAGGCACTTTGATCTGGTAGTGCTGCTGGAGCCAACATCACCGCTACGCGAGGTATCGGATATTGTCGCGGGGCTTTCGCTCATGCAAGAACACCGAGCAAGCGCGGTGGTGAGCGTTTGCCGGGCGGAATGCACGCATCCCGCTTTCATGTACCGACAAAAAACGGATGGCCGGCTTGAACCCTTCCTGAAACGCCAGCCTACCGGATTGCGTCGGCAGGATATTGAGCCGCTGTATTTCCTGGAAGGAACTCTCTATGCCTCCAGAGTCGATGTACTAAGAGCGCGCCGTTCCTTCTATCACGATGACACGGTTGCCTATGAAGTGCCTAAATGGAAGTCGATCGAAATTGACGATATTGACGACTTCACCATGGTTGAGGCGCTGATCAAACACAAAGGTTTGGCTAAATGAACTATCAGGCAAGATTGAACCGGGTTATTCCCGGAGGCGCGCACACCTATTCGCGCGGGTTTGACCAATTCCCCGCCAATGCGCCGCAAATTCTGGAGCGGGGGGAAGGCGCATATGTCTGGGCGCCTGATGGAAAAAAATACCTGGATTACGGCATGGCGCTGCGCGCCGTAACGCTGGGCTATGCTCATCCGTTAGTCAACGCGGCTGCCATTCGTGAAATCGAGCGAGGAAACAATCTGACCCGGGCCTCGCTGACGGAGCTGCAGGCAGCAGAATTGCTGGTGGATACCATCCCCGGCGCGGACATGGTCAAATTCGCAAAAAACGGCTCGAATGCTACTACTGCTGCGGCAAAGATTGCGAGAGCATATACCGGCCGCCGCTATGTCTGCGTTCCCCGGCAACATCCGTTTTTTTCATTCGATGACTGGTTCATCGGCACCACTGCACTACAAAGGGGTATTCCGGATGCCCATGCCGCGACCACGCTGGTATTTGATTACAATGACATCCAGTCTTTGCGGGGCCTTTTTGACCAGCATCCGGGTGAAATCGCTGCTGTGATGCTCGAGCCGGCGACAACAGTTACCCCTTGTGCGCCCGATTGCACGCATTTGCTGAGTTATGATGCCCCGTGCCGCAGCTGCGCTAATACCGGCAAAAATTTCCTGCATCAGGTTCAGGATTTGTGCCGGAAGGATGGTGCCCTCTTAATCCTTGATGAAATGATCACGGGGTTCCGTTGGCATTTGCAGGGCGCACAGACATATTTTGGCGTAGAGCCGGACATGAGCACCTTCGGGAAAGGCATGGCCAATGGTTTCTCGGTGGCCGCAGTAGCTGGCAAGCGCGAAATCATGGAAGTTGGCTCGATAGATAAGCCCGGAGAGGAAAGAACATTCCTGCTGTCGACCACGCATGGCGGTGAAATGTGCGGTTTGGGTGCATTTATCGAGACGGTGCGAATCTACAAGGAACAGGATGTTTGCCGGCATTTGTGGGCATACGGAGAAAAACTGCGCGACGGCATGACGCAGGCAGCAAGAGAATGCGGCATAGCGGATCATTTTATGATGGATGGCCCGGCAATATGCCTGAACTATCTCACCCGCGATGCCGAAGGCAAACCGTCGGCAAAATTCCGGACATTATTCAGCCAGGAAATGATTCGCCACGGAGTGCTGATGCCCTGGATCGCGGTCAGTTTTGCCCATGGCGAGAACGAGCTGGCCATGACATTGGAGGCAGCAAAGGCTGCCATGAAGATCTATGCCAATGCGTTGACCGACGGAATCGAGCAATATCTGGAAGGGCCGGAGATCAAGCCGGTTTTCCGCAGATACAACTGAGACGCTGATGGCTACGCTGAATGATCTGATGCGAATGAATGGCCGCCGCGCCCTGATTACCGGCGCAGCGGGATCGCTGGGGTGCGTGATCGCGGACACTCTGGCGGAGCTCGGCGCCGATCTGGTGCTGGTCGACCGCCCGGGGGCTGATCTGGCCGGGCTGGCCACGACGCTGGCTGACAAATGGGACATACAGGTACAGACGGAATCCTGCGATCTTGAAAGCCAGGATAATCGTGACCGCCTGATCGGAGCTGCCCTGAAAGATAATGCGCGGCTGGATGTTCTGGTCAATAACGCGGCTTTTGTCGGCACAAGCGGCTTGCAAGGCTGGGCCTTGCCATTTGAACAGCAGACAGTTGAAACTTGGCGGCGCGCGATGGAAGTGAACGTAACCGCGGCTTTTGATCTGTGCAAACAGTTCGCGGTGAGTATGCGACAATCCCCTCACGCCAGTATCATCAATATCGGCTCGATCTACGGACAATACGGGCCGAATTGGCAGTTATACGAGGGAACGGCGATGGCGAACCCGGCGGCCTATGCCGCATCGAAAGGGGCGCTGATACAATTGACCCGATGGCTGGCCACGACGTTGGCGCCGAGTGTGCGCGTAAACTGCATCTCGCCAGGCGGGATTGCAAGAGGGCAGCCGGAAAGTTTTGTTGCAAGATACGAGGCACAAACCCCATTGGCCCGAATGGCCGTCGAAGACGACTTCCGTGGAGCGGTTGCTTACCTTGCCAGCGATCTTTCGCGGTATGTGACCGGGCAAAATCTGGCCGTCGATGGGGGCTGGGGCGTGTGGTGATTGGCTCGGCCGATCTGCAAGCAGACAATTGAATTTGCAAATGCAGAGGTTCTCCCTCTGCATTTGATTTTGACCAAGGACCAGAAATGAGCAATCCCAAACCGGATAACTTGGAGGCGTACTACGGACTCCCGCACGATGTGGTTTTCTGCAAGAAATGTTGCTATTCCAACCAGCGCCCTTCTTCTACCAAGGAATTCAACCATACCAAGGACAGCAAAAAGGTTACGCTGGCTTTTGATGAAGAGGGTGTCTGCGATGCCTGCCGGTTCGCAGAAAAAAAGGAAACCATCGACTGGAAAGCGCGCGAGGAGCAACTTCTGGAGTTGCTGGCCAAACATCGCCGTACCGATGGGGGCTATGACTGTATTGTTCCGGGTAGCGGTGGCAAGGATAGCGTCTACGCAGCGCATGTTCTTAAGTACAAATACGGAATGAATCCGTTGACTGTAACCTGGCCTCCAATCTTGTATACGGATTACGGCTACCGCAATTTCCGTAATTGGATCGACATAGGCGGGTTTGACAATATCTCGTTCAACCAGAATGGGCGAGCCATGCGCACGTTGACGCGTCTGTCCATCGAAAACCTGTTTCATCCGTTCCAGACGTTCATCCTTGGACAGAAACAACTGGCCCCCAAGCTGGCGCTCAAATTTGGAATCCCGTTGATCTTCTATGGCGAACACGAAGCAGAATTTGGCAATCCGATCGCAGAGACCAATTCATCCCTGCAGGATAGTTCATATCATACCTATGACAACTTGGATGATTTGATCCTCGGAGGCATTCCCATCCGGCAGCTGCGCGAAGATTACGGCCTGTCCCTCAATGAATTGATGCCTTTCCTTCCTGCCCCGCGGGAGGAATATGAAAGGGGTAAAGTAGAAGTCCAGTATCTGGGTTATTACCTGAAGTGGTTGCCTCAGGAGTCTTATTACTATGCCGTAAAGCACGCAGGGTTTGAGGCAAGGCCTCACCGGACGGATGGCACATATAGCAAGTATTTGGGCATTGACGACAAAATTGATGATCTCAATTATTACTGTTACTTCATCAAATTTGGTTTTGGTCATTGCACGGAAGATGCTTCACAAGAAATCCGTAATGGCCACATCACTCGTGACGAAGGCAAGGCATTGGTTGCTCGCTTCGATGGAGAGTTCCCGGAGCGCTACTTCATGGATGTCATGAATCATCTAGGCATGGACCCGGATTATTTCCGCAATGAACTTACCGACAAATTCCGCTCGCCGCACCTATGGGTTAAGGATAATGGCATTTGGAAGTTGCGGCACAACATCAATGGCACAGGCTACAACGACTGATCGGGCACATGAACAAAAATATAAGATTGATCGCGCGTCTGGATATCAAAGGGCCCAATCTGATCAAGGGCATTCACCTTGAGGGGCTGCGCGTGATTGGCTCTCCTTATGAACACGCCTTGCGCTATTACCAGCAAGGCGCTGATGAACTGATTTACATGGATTGTGTAGCCAGCCTGTATGGGCGGAACCACTTGGGCGACATTATCAGGGAGGCTGCACGCGATATTTTTGTTCCGCTCACCGTAGGCGGTGGTATTCGCTCGGTCGACGATGCAACGCAAATTCTCCGCGCAGGCGCGGACAAGGTGGCAATCAATACTGCTGCGGTAGCCAACCCGGGGTTGATCAGTGAAATATCGCGCCAGTTCGGCAGCCAGTGCATGGTTTTATCGGTAGAGGCCAAGCAAGTAGGCGAAGGGAAATGGCAGGTATTCACGGACAATGGCCGTGAATGTACGGGTCTGGATGTGGTTGAGTGGGTACAGAAAGGCGTTGAGATGGGCGCGGGCGAAATCCTGCTGACGTCCATTGATCGCGAAGGCACGCGCAAAGGCTTTGACATCGCACTCTTGAAGGCGGTGACCTCGGCTATTTCGGTCCCCGTCATTGCAAGCGGCGGCATGGGCGAGGCCGGCGAAGTGGTCGACGCTGTGCGGGAAGGCGGTGTGGATGCTGTTGCAATGGCCGATATCCTGCATTACAAACGCGCCCAAATTGGTGATGTGAGAAAAATAGCGAAGTCCGCAGGTTTGAAGGTGAGGGATTATGCCTGATGTCGTGGTAATTGATTACGGTGTAGGCAACCTCTACAGTGTGCAACGCAGCTTGGAGCATTGCGGCGCGACCGTCACGGTTACATCGGATCACGATGTCATTCTTGCGGCTCCCCGCGTCGTTCTGCCTGGAGTCGGGGCCTTCGATAGCGCAATGAATGCATTGCAACAACTTGGCTTGGTGCCAGTAATCCAGGCTTTGGCCAATAAAGGCACCCCATTGCTGGGTATTTGCCTTGGAATGCAGCTATTGCTGGATGAAAGTGAAGAGTTTGGTCTGACCAAAGGCTTGGGATTGATTCCCGGCAGGGTTGTTCCGATCCCCGCCCAAACCATTGCCGGGGATATTCAAAAAATCCCGCATATCGGCTGGAATGCTCTAGAACCCGCCTGTGCAACAAACGACTGGCAGGGAACAATTTTGGACCATGTAACACCTGGCGACGCTGTCTATTTTGTCCACTCCTTTATGGCTGTTCCCTCTAGCGAAGAAAGCAGGCTGGCCAATTGTGACTATGGTGGGCACAAGATTGCTGCTGTAATCGGAAGAGCCAATGTCATTGGCTGTCAGTTCCATCCCGAAAAAAGCGGCGAAACCGGCTTGAAAATACTAAAGAAATTCTGTAACGCATAATTGTGAAAAAAAAGACGCTATTTGTATTTGTTAAAAATCCCTTTGTACAAAGGGATTTTGACCGTATGGGGATACAGCATCTAGAGCGACATTTTTATGTCCATGTCCTCGACTGCACTTCCTTGTTGCTTCCGAAAGCCAACGAAGGCCGCCTTAGCCAAAGAATGAATTATGCCAACTTGCATCTGGTTAGTTCGTTCAAGGAAATCAAGGCGATACTGTCTGGCGCAGACGGAGGCTACGCATTGGACTATGTGGGACCATTTTCTGTAAAGGCCGTCTTGCTTTTTGATCTTTTGCGCAAAAATGGATTGAAACTGATTGTGGTTGACAGTGGTGCATATCCTGTCCCGGCCACAAGCATGAATCGTCGATCACTGCTCCAAAAGATTGTGACCGCATTCAGGCACAACACGTTCCACTTGCACCTCAACGCCTTGTTGATCAAAGCGCTGACCAGGATATTGCCTGACCAAACACCGGATTTTGCCCTTGTATCGGGCCAATCATGGCAGGATGACCCAAGATTCGGATCCGCCAAAGTAAAAATACCTGCACACTCGTTTGATTACGAGAAATTCATGCATCTCAGGCATAAGCCTCCATTGCGGACGGTGCCCTACGCGGTGTATTTGGATGAAGACATTGTCGGACATGAAGATAACGCAGAAATGGGCCTGTCTGCGCCGACAAGCAAGGAACGGTTCTTTCCGCAGATAACGCGTTTTTTTGAGGAGTTCGAACGCAATTCAGGCATGCCGGTAGTTATTGCCGGCTACCCATCTAACCGGAGCATTACCGCCGCACATTTGAGCAATCACGAAATCGTGTATGGACAAACCGCCGAACTGGTACGAGACGCGACACTGGTATTTGCCCATGCTTCCACTGCCTGCTCTTTTGCTGTGCTGTGGAAAAAGCCGCTCGTATTCATTACCAATAGCGAGATTGCCGCGAGCTGGTATCAGCCTTGGATAGAGGTGATAGCTGATTTGCTCCAAGCCTCGCTGGTTGATCTGGATGCGTGCCCAACTTTTGCAATCCCCTTGTCCGACTGGATGATATTTGATAAAAATTCATATGAGAGATATGAGAAAAAATATATCAAATCATCGGAAAGTCCTGATGTTTCACTATGGGATAGAGTTTTAGATGTGACTCACCCGCCGAGGTAAATACAAATCCGCATTAGGAAGTGGCTATGAATGTGCTTTTGCTGTGTAAAAATGTGCTCAAACATTTTGTGTTTTGGCTTTCTGTGCCAATCAGAAATGCACAATTGTCCCAAAGATTTCCAACTTGCCACATCTACCCAGGATCGACAATTGATAACAAATCCCGACTGGGAAAACTTAATGTTATTTTCAGGAATGCCGCCATCATCAATTCGACCGTTGGCGACCATACTTTCGTTCAACGTGATTCAATCATCTGCAACGCAGACATAGGAAAATTCTGCTCCATCGCCATGCGGGTAGCTGTTGGGTTGGGGCAACACCCCACCACATATGCCAGCTCCCACCCCGCATTCTATGCAGCGCATCAACCGGTAGCCAAAACTTATTGCACGGAAGACCATTTTAACCCTTTCAGAAAAACGGTTATTGGGCACGATGTCTGGATTGGTCAAAACGCGCTGATCAACGATGGCATATCAGTTGGCACCGGTGCTATCGTCGCCGCGGGGGCTGTCGTAACGAAAGATGTCCCGCCGTACGCCATCGTTGGCGGGGTGCCCGCCAAGGTGATCAAATTCCGGTTTGACGAGGGCACCAGAAATGCCCTGCTTGCCACCAAGTGGTGGGACATGCCTGATGAGTGGCTAGACGAACACCACGAACTTTTCCGGGATGTCGATCACTTACTGGCGGTGTTTGCCAGTAAGTAATTGCTAACTGGTCGCAGTGACATGGCTTCTTCCAGCTATTGCCAGTAAAATAAGCAACCGGCTCATTGGCCGTAGTAGATACAATATTAGGAAAAATTGTGGGCACGACCGTACTTATTTCATTTTTGACAAATAGTATAAATACTAGAATGCTTGCTTCTTATGCCAAGCAAAACGGGCATGATGTCATATGTATTTTTTGCCCAGATTTGCCTACAAGAAAAAATACGGACGCCCTGTTGGGTTTCTTAAAAAATAAGAGGATTTCACTGGTTGGCATCAGTTTGGTAACGGACAATTATCGTGCTGCATGCATGCTCACAAAATCGATCAAGTCGGAATTGTCAATTCCCATTATTTGGGGGGGCGCACACGTAAATGTCATGCCTGGCGAGTGCTTGCGCCATGCTGATATGGTCTGTGTTGGCGAGGGAGAAGAAGCTTTTCTTGACCTCTTGAACAGCATTTCCAGAAATGGGGAACCCGATACCTCGATTAAAAACATCTGGTTCAATACGCCTGACGGCATCATTAAAAACGAAATTCGCCCTCTGGAAGAAAATCTGGATAAATACCCCTATCCAGACTTTGATTTTGAAAACCAGTTTGTCATGAATGCAACCGGTCTTGAGCCGATCGGCGAAAAACACTTCAGTGACGAATACAGCATCATCACATCCCGAGGCTGCCCTTACCGCTGTAAGTACTGCTACAACAGCTATCGATGGAAACAATACGAAGGGAAAGGTCGCTATCTGCGGACGCGGAGCATAGAAAATGTTATTGACGAGCTTGAAATTGCCAAAAAACTATTTCCGAAATTGAAGAAAATTAATTTCTGGGATGACAGTTTTGTGGCTAGAAAGACAGAAGACTTTGTAAAATTCAAGAATCTGTATCTGGAAAAAATTAATTTGCCGTTTTTTGCGCTTATCGAGCCGATGGCCTTCAAGTTCGATAAAATAAAAATATTGAAGGAGTGCGGATTGTGTTCGCTACAGGTAGGTATACAATCCGGGAGTGAGCGCGTTAATCGGGATGTCTATAACCGTGCTGTTCCGAATGTAAAAAACATTGAAGTTGCAAGGCAAATTAACAGCCTTGGAATTGATGTTACCTATGATTTGATCTTCAATAACCCATATGAATTCAAGTCTGACATAAAGGAAACCATCGATCTTTTTTTGCAGTTCCCGAGACCATTTTGGCTACAAGGATTCAATCTGATATTTTACCCGGGCACTGAACTGACAGATCGCGCGGTACAGGATGGTTACATTGCAGCCAAAAACGATGAAGAAGACTATTCCACCATTCAGGATAAGTCAAACTCACCTATTTCCATGGGCGGCGGCGGAAAGTTGAGTGAGCGCTTCTATGCAATCAAATATAACTCGGACGAAAAGGAATATCTTAATTCCGTACTTTCGTTGATTGCTTACCGACATATTCCGGCGCCAATAATCAGATACTTTGCTGCATCTGAAAATGCCTTGAAGCGCATGCAACTAAGATTATTTGTTGGTGCTTATATCGGAATCAGTAAAATTAAAAACCGTTTGCTGCACCCGCAATAATCCGCAGGCGCGATAGATTATGAATGATCTTGCAAGTATAGTTGTTACAAGTTACAACCATGCCGAATATCTTGCGCAGAGAATGGACAGCATTCTGGCACAGACATACGAAAATATGGAAATCGTCGTGGTGGACGATTGCTCAACGGACAACAGTCTTGAAATATTGAATAAATATGCAAGTCATCCCAAAGTAAAAATATTCCCCCTGCAAAAAAACGGGGGCTACGCTAACGCATGCAATTTTGGGGTCAGCCAATGCCGCGGCGAATTTGTCATGTTTGCGGAATGCGATGATTTTAATTCGCCCGAGCATGTGGCCGCATTGATGCAGGCACTTAATAGCCACCCCAGCGCCGTGGCCGCATACTGCAGAAGCCATATTGTCGATAGTTGCGGCAATACCTTGCGGGACGACTACCAATGTCGCGAACCTTCCTTCAGGAATATCTGCGCAAACAGCGCGCTTATTCCTGCCAAAATTATGCAGCGCTTCCTGCTCCGTTCTTGCGTTATACCGAACATGAGCGCGGCGATGTTTCGTCGTACTGAATTTCTGAAGATTGGCGGACTTTCTACAAAATTTACCGCCTGCGCAGACTGGGATTTTTGGTGTCGTCTGGCAGAGCGCGGGGATGTTTACTATGTTGCCACCCCTCTGAATTTTTTCCGCACACACCCTGAAAGCGTTCGCAGTACATTCAGCATGCAACGCCAAGTTTGTGAAATGATGGAGCTTCTTGACGCCTCTGCTAATAGATTGAGCCTGACTTTCACCGAGCGGATTAGTTTCAATGTCGCCCTTGGTGATATTTGGGCAGGGCAGTTTTCAGCCAATCCGACAGCTTGGGTAAAAAGTTTCTGGCCCATACTCAAAAAAAGCACTTCTTATTCTATTTTTTCTATTTTATATTTGTGCATTTCCGTGTGTAAAATATTGCGTAGAAAAATTGCATGAATATAAATTTAAAATTTCACTCGGTCGAATTAATTTGGTTAATATAAGGATTTGTAATAATGAGCCGAAACTGCATACTTAGTTTTACACTTAGTGGTCACGGGTTTAGTGGCGCCGTATGTATTAATGGCCAAATTGTTGCGGCCACAAGCCTGGAAAGAATAACGCGAGAAAAGAATGATATTTTTTTGCCTATTACCAAGCAGGATCTAAAAGATTTTGGATGGCGATCGGATCCCAGTATTTACAAAAACAGTTTAAACCTCCCATTTGATCTTGAATTGGATGCAAGTAGTATTTGTTTTGAAGAACAGCCAAAATTTAAGGCTTTTTTGGATTATTTGCTTGATGCTGGTGGATTTTCATTAAGTGATGTCGATTGCGTAGTATTCAGCTACAGATATGTTGAACAAGCGCGAGCTTTTTTTGCAAAATATTGCCCCAATGCGGATTTCCTGGTGCCAGAACATCATCTGGCACATGCTTGCCAAGCATTCCTTTCCTCTCCGCATGATGAAGCCGCCATTATGGTTGTTGATGGTCAAGGGGTGCCTATGGAACGAACAGGAGGGGATCAGCTCGCAGGTAACCTTGCCTATGGCAAGGGCGATACAATCAAAATTCTTCACGAGATCCCAGTTCGGTACAGTTTGGGCGGCATATATGCAGCGTTTACGAGCAAGGTCGGTTTTAAAACCAACGAAGAAGGTAAAACAATGGGATTGGCTCCTTATGGAAGCGATACCCTTTACAAGGAGTTAAAGAAGGAACTCCGATTTGATGTTAATGAATATAACTTCAGAAAATTTGGCGCGTTGCTGCGTCGCGGGTTTCAGCCGGAGCATGTTTTATATGCACTGCCAAATTACTCCGCATTCTTGAATAAATACAAGAGGCGAAGCAAGGGCGAACCGATAGAAGATTTTCATAAAGACCTGGCGTATGCTGTTCAGAAACTCACTGAAGATGTGATGATTTACTTGGCCAACTGGCTTCACAAAAAGACAGGGGCTAAAAATTTGTGTATCGCCGGCGGTGTCGGATTAAACTGCGTTGCAAATTATCAAGTTCTGATTAACACACCATTTGAGCATGTTTACGTACATCCAAACCCAGGAGATAACGGCCTTGCTATTGGCCAGGCATTATGGGCGTACACGATTGACGGCAAATGCAAGAGAAAATACATTGCCACCAATGATTATCTTGGAAGAAAGTACTCCGAAGCCGAGTTTCGGAGTGCAGTGGATTCTGTAAGAGGGCGTGATGATGTAATTGTTTCCGAATTTGACGACCTGCAGAATTTGTATGAACAAATGGCCAGTGACATTGCGGACGGAAAAATTACAAGCTGGTGTCAGGGGCGTAGTGAATTTGGTCCAAGAGCGCTAGGCAATCGCAGCATATTGGCCGACCCGCGTCGAGCCGATATGAAAGACATCCTCAACTCTCGCGTCAAATTTAGAGAAAGTTTCCGCCCATTTACTCCCTCAGTGCTTGCAGAGCGCTGTAATGAATTTTTTGAGCTTGAATTTGAATCGCCCTTCATGCTTCATGCTGCCTATGTGCGGTCTGGCAAAGCCGAATTGGTGCCGGCCATTACACATGAAGACAATACTGCAAGAATTCAAACGGTCACCAGCGATGTGAATGAACGTTACTATGGACTGATCAAGGCGTTCGAGAAAATAACAGGAATTCCGATGGTTCTTGATACGTCGTTTAATATAGCTGACGAACCTATTGTAGAAACGCCTGCGGATGCGATTCGCTGTTTTCTCTCTACCGATATCGATGTGCTCGGTATTGATAAATTTATCATTCGCAAGCTTAAAAAAACACATACCCCACGTCAGCAACTTGGCTCGTGAAAGTCGAGCATATTATTCATGAGTAAGCGTTTGTATTTTATTGCGCGCATGGTAGGCTATTTAAGCCTAATGGCAAAAAAAACATATTTCAATTTTTTTTTACGACCTGGGTTTAAAAAACTAGCGAATGATGCACTTATACTTTACCCATTCAGAGTAGACGGGGCGGAAAACATTGAAATTGGTTCCGGCAGTGTTATGCAACGAGGCGGATGGCTTTATTGTCATGGCGTAGATGAAATTCCTGCACGGTTAAAAATTGGGGATGGCTGTGTATTTGGTTATGACAATCATATTGCTTCTGTGCGTGATGTCGTTATAGGAAACAACGTTTTGACTGCCAACAATGTCTACATATCTGACAATTTGCATGGATATGAGGATATTGCGCAGCCCATCATGTGTCAGCCCATCAGGTTCAAACGCCCCGTGAATATTGGTGATGGTAGCTGGATTGGTGAAAATGCATGCATTATCGGTGCTCGAATTGGAAAAAATTGCGTAATTGGTGCGAATTCTGTTGTTACCATTGATGTCCCAGACTATTCGGTTGCAGTAGGCGCCCCGGCGATTGTCATCAAACAATATGATTTTGAAACAAACCGCTGGCAGACTGTACGTCGGGCATCAACGTCACTGCAAGTGCATGGTTAAATAATGCCGGGTTACAGAAAGCACTTTATCGCTGAATCGGCCAATTTCCGCCGAACCGTCCTGCGCCAGCCTTGGCGGTGGCTGCATTACGCCGTTTCGCTGGCCCTGCTGGTGTTTCGCCGGATTAGCCAAACGCTGCGTTTGCGCCTCCGAAAAGAGGCGCATCGTGGTTTGAAGCAATGGCCGGAATGGCTTGATTCGAAGCCTTTGCCCGCGGGCGAACCGCAACCACTCCGCTTCCCGTCTTACGCCGTGCGCGGTGCCGATAGTCGAACGGCTGAACTCCCGCCCGTGTTTTCTGCACCGGCAGATGATCCTGAAACCGCACTGGCACACCACCGTTTTGGCTATTGCCTTGCTGCTGTGTTACAGGATAAGGCTGCGGCACAGCGGGCAGCACGGCAAGTCGCTGCCTGGATTGGCAATGCACCCGCCAAATCTGAACCGGCATGGGAAACCTATTCCTGTTGCGAACGGGTTGTGAATCTGGCGGCGCTGCTGGCTATCCATCCCGAAGTGCAAGGCGAGATTGACCCAGAGAAAACCCGCGCTTTTTTTGCCGATTCGCTGCAGTGGATCAATAGCCACCTTGAGTATTACGGCATGGCGCGCACCAACAACCACATTCTCAACAACGCCCGTGCGCTGGTGGTGGCCGGCAGCGTGCTGGGGGTGAGTGAGGCCGTCGAGCGCGGATTGTTGATCTTTACTCACATGAGCCGATCACTGTTCCTGCCGGATGGGTTCTTGCGCGAACGCTCGTCGCATTACCAGTGGATAGTCACCAACTGGCTGTTCGATACCCTGCATTTCGCCCGCGCCACCCCTGCGCTTGCGGCTGCCGCTGTGCAGGCATTGGACGAGTTGTCATCGCTATCCCGGCGGGTTGCCCAAGCTTCCGGTGCACTGGCCGCCAGCTTGGGTGATGCTGCCACGCATATCGGCGATATTTCACCGGACGCCCACCCGGCACTGACCCTGGAGCGGTTGCGAAGCCTCTACCCGGAGGCGCTGACCACCCCATCGGATGTACCAGGCCGTATGGATGACTGGCTGTTGTTCAGCAAGGGTGCAGATGCTCTGGTTGTTTGTGGTTTTCCCGCCAGTTACCCAATCGATTACACCACGCATGGTCACAGCGATCTGGGCAGTTTTATCTGGATGCACCAAGGGCAGCCTGTGCTGGTCGATAGCGGCAGAAGCAGCTATGCGGCCAATGCCACGCCGCGTATCCAGTGCGGGCCGCAGGGCCACAATACCATTCTGGTCAACGGCGTGGGGCCATTGGCGGAATCGGTGCTGCAAGCAGGTCGTTGGTTGCCCACGCCTTATGCCAAAGCGCATATTGAATTGGCCATGACGGCGGGCGGCTTCCGCATGCAGCATGATGGCTTTGCCAGAATGGCGGGGGTTGGCATCCACCGGCGCACTGTGCAGCTTGCGGATGACGGGCTGATCGTGGAGGACATGATTGAAGGCGTCGCCGATGCGGCCATTGAGATGTTCTGGCATTTTCCGCCCGAATTTGCGCCGGATGATAAAAATTTGACCTGCATTGCCGGAGCAGGGCTGTGCTTGACCGTAGAGAGCGGCGCAGCCGACGCACGATGGCAGGCGGCCCCGTTTGCTGCCGCTTATGGCGATGAGCAAGCAGCCCCCGCGCTTTGTCTGGCATGGCAGGTCACGTTGCCATGTACGATCAAAACCGTTTTCAGGGTATCGCCATGTGCGGAATAAGCGGAATTTTGAATTTTGGCGGCCAGCCGGTTGCGCCGCGCGATATTGGCGCGATGACCGATGCCCTGGCGCATCGCGGGCGCGATAACGCCGCCGTAGTATTGGGCGGGGCGGAACGCGGACGTCTGTCCACCTACCCCGGCGTGGCGCTGGGGCATCGCCGCCTGTCTGTCATTGATCTGGCTCCGCATTCGGCACAACCCATGGCCAGCGAGGATGAGCGCAACTGGATCGTCTACAACGGTGAGCTCTACAACTACCGTGAACTGCGCCGGGAGCTGATGGGGTTGGGCTACGCCTTCGGTACCGAATCCGACACTGAAGTAGTGCTGGTGGCATATCAAGCTTGGGGTGAGGCGTGTTTGGCCCGCTTCAATGGTATGTTCGCCTTTGCCATCTGGAGCGAGGCATCGCAAAGCCTGTTTTGCGCTCGTGACCCCATCGGTATCAAACCGTTTTATTTCACACGGGATGAGCAATCCTTCAAGTTCGCTTCCGAGGCTCGGGCTTTGGTGGCAGGCAAAACACCCGCGCTCGATTCGCAATCGGTTACCTGCTATTTCCTTTCGATGTATGTGCCGCGCGAGCTGAGTATTTTTGCGGGGGTGCGCAAATTGTTGCCGGGCCACTGCATGCGGGTCGAGCGCAGTGGCAAAACAGAAATCCGGTCATACTGGAGCCTGCCAGCGACCGGAACACGCAACATCTCTGCTGAAGATGCAGCAGTCGAGTTGCAATCCATTCTGGATAAGGCTGTTGCCGCGCAACTGCAAAGCGATGTTCCGGTCGGTGCACTGCTATCGGGCGGGTTCGACAGTGGCATGATCGTTGCGTCTGCCGCGCAGCATACCCAAAGCTTGCATACCTACAGCGTGGGTTTTGACGATGGGCGGCAATTCAACGAATTGCCCATCGCGAAAGCATTGGCGGCACGGTATGGCACGATTCATCACGAGCGCGTGATCCGTAGCGACGAAGTCATGGACATGCTCGACAAAGCCATAGCCTGCATGAGCGAGCCGATTGCCGACAGTGCCATGGTGCCCACCTATTGTTTGTCGCAGATGGCGGCAGAAGATGGCGTCAAAGTACTTTTGAGCGGTACGGGCGGCGATGAAGTGTTTGGGGGCTATTCGCGGTATGTAGGGGCATCGCGCCAGCGCCGGCTGTTTTATTGTGTGCCGCGCAGCATCCGTCACGCACTGGGTCGAACTTTGTTCCGCGATGGCCCGCTGGGCGCGCGGCTGCGCCATCCTGCACTGGATATGATGCTCTACACCGGCGGCTCACCCAAGCTGGCCGGGCAATTGTTGTCGGGCCGTGGTGGATTGAACGTTTTTTTTGAAACATTGGCGCAAGACATATTCCCGCCCCCCATCGCTGGTACGCCGGGATTGTACGAAAACATGCTGTTCGACCTGCAGGTCTATTTGCCCGATGAATTGCTGACGTTGCTCGATCAGCTCACCATGGCCCATACCGTGGAAGGCCGTGTGCCCCTGCTGGATATTGACCTGATCGCTGCCAGCTACAGCCTTCCGCCCGCGTTGCACGTTAGCCAGCACCAGGCGGAAACCCGCAAACTCATGCGCCGGATGGCACGCGGCAAGCTGGACGAACGTACCTTTAGCGCCCGCAAACAAGGCTTTTCCGGTCCGATGCGCTACTGGATAGAAAGCAATCGCTACCGCTTCCGCGAACGGATCATGACCATGGAAAACGTGGACATGCTGAACGGCATCCGGTTTGATCACCTGTGGCAAACCGGTGCAGAACAGGACCCATATTGGGCTGGTGAAGTATTCTCTCTCTATTGTTTTGCCACCTGGTATCAGGCTCATGCAGCAGGCTAATCCACCACTCGTCAGTGTGGTCATCCCCACCCGGAATCGTTGTGAGCGGTTGTCGCAAGCCATTGCTTCCGCCAAAGCCCAAACTTGGCCGAATATCGAAATCATTGTGATTGACGAAGCATCCGATGATGCTACGCCCGCCTATTTGGCATCGCTTGCGGCCGAAGATCCGCGTGTTCATCTGATCCGCAACGACCATCCTCGCGGCGGCGGCGGAGCGCGCAACCAAGGGATCGATGCGGCGAGCGGGGTGTATATTGCCTTTCTGGATGATGATGACATCTGGCTGCCGGAAAAACTGGCTGCGCAAATGACCCTGCTGCAGGCCCAGCCCGGCGCATCGGCAGTTTCGTGCGGTTTCGTGGTCGAATATCCGTTCTCGATCCTGCGCGGGGTACGCGTCGTTCCTCCTTCCGACGCCCAGCAATTGCTGCGCGCCAACCATCTTGGTGGTGCCTCCATGTGTCTGGCCACAAAAAGTGCGCTGGCAGCAATTCATGGTTTTGATCCATCACTGCGCAGCGGGCAGGATTGGGATTTGTGGCTCAAGCTTTATGACCAGGGCCCCATACTGGTGTGCGACCAGCCGTTGGTCCGCTATGTTCCGCACCGGGGCGTTCGCATTACAGGCAACCCCGGGTCGGCCTATTCTGGCCGCCGCCGGATTTTCTTTCGCTACCGTTCGCGCATGACCGCAATGACACAACGCTTTTTACTCAGCGAGCTGGTTTATTGCAGAAAAGTATTGATGGGGAAAACGGCTAGACGGATCGCCAAAGGATTCTTGCATGTGTTGCATTTGGCCTGTGGAACCAATGCGGTCCGCTATGTGTATCGATACCTGAAACACCTGTCCCGCGTCTGACCCAATGGGAATCGCCTTGAACAAAGTCTGTGTGATCATCCCCTGTTACCGTGACTCTGCCACGCTGGCCCGGGCGCTGGATTCGGTACGCGCGCAAACTCACCCCGTAGACGAGATCATCGTCGTCAATGACAACTCACCTGAAACCGAGGCTATCGAGGCGGTGCTGCAAGCCTATCCGGAAGTCACCTATGTCAAAAATCCGGAAAATGTCGGGCTCGCGGCAACCCGCAACAATGGCGTACGCGTTGCCAAAAGCGAGATTATTTCTTTTCTGGATGCGGATGACGAATTGCATCCTCAAAAAATCGAATTTCAATTAAGGAAATTGTGTGACAAGGGGGCCGTTGCCTGTCGTGTGGCGAAAACAACAATCAACACCCGCCCGCCGGTAAATCTGTATTCGGCGAAAAAAATTAGGACAGTCAAAGTAAACCATACAAAGCGCATGCGGTTCGGAAATCATCTGACTGGCGCATCCATGATGCTTGAAAAATCGTTGTTCATGAGTTTGGGTGGGTATGATGCAAATTTGCGCTCATGCGAGGATTTCGATCTTTGGTTTAGATTGCTGGATGCGGGCGTTGAAGTTGTTGATATACAGTTGCCATTGTATTTTTATTATTATAACGAGTGTGGTTTGTCAAAAAACTATGTAAATATATCGCACTGGGAGCTGGAGGTTGTCAAAAAATTTCTCCAGCGGAATGGAATTTGTCCTGGAAGTTTTTGGAGCGGTGGATTTGTTTTATTCGTATGGATGGCCCGGCATTTTATTCGAAGTAAAATGCCGGGAAACGAAATATTGCAAGATAGAATTCGAGAGAATGTTTCATATTTGGGGATGCACTGGTTCTGGCGTGTCTTGATGAATTTTGCGGATCGTGTGGGTTTTTGGAAGTTGTGGGCGAGGGTTGATCTGAAATCAAGGGCGGATTCAAATGCCGGTCGTGATTGCAATGTGATGAACTTTAGTTTTGCCAAAATATTTAATGCCGGAATTTGGGTTGGCGGATTGACTGCGCTTGGATATTTGGGTTTGATGTTTCGCGATATTCTGATGGCGCGGTGTTTTGGTGTGGGGGAGGCTGTTTCCTTATATCAGCTTGGCAGTGTACTTCCCATGTTTTTGGCAAGTGTGTTGGCTGGGCCTGTTAATGCCACTCTTGTTCCTGAAATAGTCAGGCGGCGAACGATCCTGTCAGACCGGGAAAATTCGGTCTGGTTTTCCGATGTATCAAGAACGATATTTTTGGGGATGTTACTGGTTTCGATATTTACATTTTTTTCATGTCTTGTTTATAGCCTGCATCGCGAGTTCGCTGTGAACCGGGGGGGCTATTTTGTAATGCTTCTGTTGATGTCATGCGCCATGCTGGCCATGAGCGGAAATGTTGTACTGGGCAATGCGGCGCTTAATTCGATAGGACGGGCGAGAGTGGCATCACTGGCACAAGCGGTGGTGCCTGTATGTGCCATTATCCCCCTGCTGTTGTGGTCTGATTCGCTGGGGGTGATCTCGGTGGGCATGGGTATGCTATTGGGGCAGCTGGCGAATTTTTTGATTATTAAATGGATTCTGTCCGGATGCGGATTCCCGCTGGAAATCGGAAAGCCGGTGAGATGGAAAATTGTTGATAAAATTGCAGTCAGGCAATATGTTGCCATGGTGGTCATGAGTATTTGCCTTTTTGCTACACCATTGATCGGGACCGCGCTAGCTGAATTGATAGGTCATGCAGCCGTTTCGGCGTATACATTAGGCAGCAAGGTCGCTGTTTTTTGTAATGGAATTGTGACGGTAACCTTGGGTTTTGTGGTTTTGCCGAGATTTTCAAGGGATATTTCCTCAGGGATGGATGAGAGTGCCAGAACATTGCTGAGATTGGCATTTTCATTTCTTTCAATTGTTTCATTTGTATTTGTTGTGGCTTTGTTCTTTTTGTCAAAAAATATTGTACAGCTTGTTTTTGTTGGTGGAGCATTTCTCCCCTCTGACGTAGATGTTGTGTCGCAAGTCATGTCTTATTCCAGCTTGCAATTGCCTTTTTTTGCTGCGTGCATGTTGTTGTTGAATTATGCGCTGGCGCAAAGACGTGTAGGGAAAATATTTATTACAGCTTTTTTGGGGCAAATCCTTGGTGTGGCCATGTCATTCTGGTTTAAAGATAGATATGGCGTTGGAGGGGTAACCTTGGGGCTTGCTGCCGGAATGGCATTGTCATCAATTATGCTGCTCGTGGACGCGGTTTTTTCCAAAAACATCGAACCGTTGTCGGCGGTGCGGGTTATTTGCACATGGGTGGGTTTGGCGTTGGCGTTGCTTTTGTTTGAAAATGGCCAGCCTGGATTGGCGGTTTTTGCAATGGCAATGGCTTTGCTGGGTTTTGTGTTTGAGACTGCCTGGTCAATCAGGATGGTACTTGTAAGCAAAAGGGCGTGATTTATGCGGAACGGGATATCGTTTGACGTGAAATTGAAATATTTCATTCTATTTTTTTGTTACTCCATAGCGCTTGCTGTTATTTTCCAAAAATTCATCTTGTCTTTTTTGCCGTCATTGCACGCCGTGAATGGGTTGCTTCCGGGGGATGCCCAATATTTCAACGAGGTCGCAGTCAAGTTGGCAAATCAGATCATCTCGAACGGATGGGGTGCATGGAAGTTTTATCCCGCGTATGGTGCGACAGGGAATACCAGCCTTCTTGCGGCGTTTTACGCGGCGCTGGGGTTTGATCCTGCATGGATGATACTGATTAATGCATTGCTTCATGCCGCGGGCGGTATTCTGATTGTCAGAATCAGTGCGTTGATAATTCCGGGTAATATTGGGGCGCGCGCCGGTATTATTGCAGCCACGTTTTTTGTTGTTTTTCCGTCATCGTTGAATTGGTACGGTCAGATACATAAGGATGGATTTTCAATTTTTTCGACATTGTTGTTTTTGAATGTGTGGCTGAAGTCGGATGATTTGAACAATACTGGCTGGTTGTTTGTCTTTGAGTTTTTCGCGGCTGTCTTTTTGTCGGTTATGGTGAGACCGTATCATTTGTATTTTGTTTTAATCGGTTTTGCTACCATGTTTCTTTTTGAAATATTGTGTGAGGCGGTGAAGTATGTGTGTCATGGGGGATTTGCCTGCAAGCGGATGACGTTGAAGTTATTGCTAATCGCTGGCATCGCGCTTGCTATTCAGGTCGCGCCCAAAGGGGATCAAATGGGTTATACCAGTTGGAATGGTGGTTTTTTTGCAGGGAATAATTTATCGGAAACCCCGTGGGAGTGGCAGCCGACGTCATTTATTCCGAGCAAGTTGGATAAGTTTATGGAGATTGTAGCCAAGACGCGTGCAGGTATGATTAATAATGCGTTACAGGCCAATGCATCCTCCATGATCGATGTCGATGTGCGTCCAAATAATTTTGTCGATGTCATTTTGTATTTACCCAGGGCAGCGCAAATTGCCATGTTTGCGCCTTTTCCGTCTAAGTGGTTTGAAAAAAATGGGGCGCTGCGTTATGTGGCAGTGGCGGAAACCTTGATTTGGTACCTTCTTGCGCCCGGGGTTTTTCTTTTGCTTTCGGCCGGTTTTAACAAGAAGCTTATCGGTTTGTTGATTTTTTCATTGAGTTGTATGGCTGTGCTTGGGTTTACGATTGCCAATGTTGGTTCCTTGTATCGTGTGAGATATGTTTTTTTATTTGTATTCATAATGGCTGGCGTCATCGGGTGGCAGCAGTTTTTTGATTTGCATAAAAATAAAATGGCATGTGTCAGATTGCGCGAGAGCGTGCGCTGGATCGGCGCGGCGGTACCATTTGCCTTGATGGGTCTGCTTGTGGTTGCGATGGGGTGTGCCATTTACTCTGGCAGCCTGGCTTCGATTATTGCATGTGTAGTTGGCTTTGTTTCTCTTGGGCTCGTGGTCTGGTTTGATCGCAGGGGGATGGGTGTATATGGCAATTCCGGGCAAAAATAAGCCGCGAGTTTACCTGGTCTCGTCGGCGCCAATGTCTTTGCATGCTTTTTTCAAACGGCATATTGAATCTTTGCGCCAGTCAAACCAAGTGGTTTTATTGGCGAATGGCAATGCCAAATCAATGGAAAATTTCGTTTCTGAGAACGTCCATTTTTCACCTGTACCCATTGAGCGCCAAATATCCCCTTGGCGGGACATTCGTGCCATTTTTTCACTTTGGCGAAATTTCTGGCAAGGGCATCCTGATCTGGTCCTTTCCGTTACCCCGAAAGCAGGGTTGCTCTCGATGATTGCGGCAAGATTGGCCAAAACGCCTGTCAGGGTACATATTTTTACCGGGCAAGTATGGGCTACCCGCCATGGGCTGGCGCGCTGGCTGTTCAAAATGGCAGATAGCGTGACCGCATCCTGTGCGACACATGTTCTGGCGGATAGTGAATCGCAGCGTGGTTTTCTGATTGCGGAAGGCGTGGTCCCTGCAGACAAAATCAAAGTGCTGGCCAATGGTTCCATATGCGGAGTAGACACCAATCGATTTCAACCCAGTCCCTCTGCGCGGTCGGGCGTTCGCACAGAGCTGGGAATACCTGATGATGCGGTGGTTTTTCTTTATTTGGGAAGGTTGAACCGTGACAAGGGCATCCCCGAGCTGGCGCGGGCTTTCTCCCGCTTGGCATCCCAAAGGCCGGATGTCTGGTTGGTGCTGGTAGGGCCCGACGAGGAAGGCCTGCAGGTGGAAGTAAGCAAGGTGTGCTCGGACGTGGAAGGCCGATTGCGTTTGATTGGTTTTACAGCCGAACCAGAGCGCTACATGGCCATGGCTGATGTATTTTGCCTGCCCAGCCATAGGGAAGGGTTTGGTTCTGTGATTATTGAAGCCGCTGCATGTGCGGTCCCGGCAATAGCCACCCGTATTTATGGCGTTTCCGATGCGGTTCAGGACGAGGTGACCGGGGTGTTGTTTGAGCCCGGGTCTGAAGATCAGCTACTGGCTGCAATGGCGACGATGGCAGAAAATTCCGAACTCAGGGACTGCCTGGGGCTGGCAGCGCAACAGCGAGCGCTGCGCGATTTCCCGTCCGGGTTGGTGACAAGTGCACTGATCGCATATCTTGATGCCTTGCTCAGGGAAAGGGGGAGGCATGTTTAAGCGCTCATTTGATTTCTGTATTGCGCTTACCCTCTTGATTATATTGTTGCCCGTGATTGCCGCCACCGCTGTCATGGTGCGGTGGAAGCTGGGTTCCCCTATATTCTTCAGGCAGATTCGCCCTGGTCGGCACGGGAAATTATTCGGTATTTACAAATTCAGAACCATGCTCGATTCCGTGGATGCTGATGGAAACGTGTTGCCGGACGATTTGCGACTGACAAGGTTTGGCGTTGTGTTACGCAAGCTGAGCCTGGATGAATTGCCGCAACTCATAAATGTGCTGCGTGGTGACATGAGCCTGGTGGGGCCCCGCCCGCTTTTGGAGGAGTATTTACCTCTATATTCTGAAGAGCAGGCACGACGGCACGATGTGCGTCCTGGTATCACCGGGTGGGCTCAAGTCAGCGGGCGAAATACGATTTCGTGGGAAGAGCGTTTTCGTTTGGATGTCTGGTATGTAGATCACTGCTCGTTCTGGCTGGATATGAAAATTCTCTGGTTGACGGTGGTGCGGGTATTCCAGGCAAAAGACATCAATCAGCCGGGGGTCGCCACCATGGAAAAATTTACCGGGAACAATAAATGAACGGCATATTTGTTTTTGGTGCAGGCGGGCATTCAAAGGTCATCCTTGATGTTGTTGAAAAGCAGGGGCTGCATCAAGTCGTATATCTATTGGATGATCATCCTGAATCTCCGGGGCGTATGCTTCGTGGGGTTACGGTGGTTGGGAGCAAGGAATGTTTCCCGATACACAAGGGCAAGGCCGATACGGGGTTGGTTGCCATAGGGAATAACATGGTCAGGCGTGATGTGGCGCGCTGGTTGCATGACAATGGTGCGAAATTCGCCGTGGCAATTCATCCTTCGGCGTGCATCGGCTTCAATGTGGCATTGGGCTGCGGAACGGTTTTGATGGCCGGGGCGGTGGTGAATCCCGATACGACGGTCGGTGAGCATGTAATTATCAACACCTGCGCGACAGTAGACCATGACTGCCGAATTGGAAGTTTTGTGCACATAGCTCCCGGCACCACGCTGTGTGGCGGAGTGGTCGTTGGCGATGGAACCATGATTGGCGCTGGCAGTACTGTGGTGCCGTGTGTGAAAATTGGGGCGGGGGTCACGATTGGGGCGGGGGCCACCGTGATTTGTGATATCCCGGATGGGATGACTGTGGTAGGTACGCCTGCACGCCCAAGGATAGGAAAACATGAGTGAAATGAGAAATTTGTTGGCGATTTACGGTGGTGAACCGGTGAGCAAGGCTCAATTCGCTCCGTGGCCTTTTTTTGCAGAGGATGAAGTTGCCGTCGTTGGCAAGGTGCTGCAGTCCGGCAAGGTGAACTACTGGACAGGCCATTTCTGCCGGGATTTTGAAGAAGCATTTGCGCGCTTTGTGGGTGTCAAACATGCCATTTCGCTGAGTAACGGAACGGTGGCTTTGGAATTGGCACTGCGTGCGATGGGCGTGGGTGCCGGAGATGAAGTGATCGTGCCGAGCCGCACGTTTATTGCATCGGCCAGTTGCGCCGTAGCTGTCGGCGCCAAGCCGGTTGTGGTGGATGTGGATCCAATCTCCCAAAATTTGACAGCCGAAACGATCCGGCCTGCAATTTCCCCGCGTACCAAGGCCATCGTGGCCGTGCATTTGGCAGGCTGGCCGTGCGACATGGATTCCATTATGGCGCTTGCTCAAGAACATGATCTGAAGGTGATCGAGGATTGTGCACAGGCTCATGGCGCTGAGTACAAAGGCCGGCCGGTAGGCAGTATGGGTGACTGCGGCGCTTTTTCATTTTGCCAGGACAAGATCATGACGACTGGCGGCGAAGGCGGCATGCTGGTGACAAACAATGAAGCCCTTTGGCGTAACGCATGGGAATACAAGGATCACGGAAAGAGTTGGGATGCCATATACCGGCGGGAACACCCGCAAGGCTTTCGCTGGCTGCATGACTCTTTCGGCAGCAACGGCCGGATGACCGAAATGCAAGCGGCTATTGGATTGCTCCAGTTGGAAAAGCTGCCGTTGTGGCGTTCCTCCAGGCAAAAAAATGCAGCTTTTCTGATTTCAAAATTGGAAAATGTACCGGGGGTGCGTGTGCCCCGGTTCCCTTCGGACGTGGCGCATGCATGTTACAAGTTCTATGTGTTCTTGAGGCCGGAGCTACTTGCCGATGGATGGGATCAAGGCGCTATTCTGGATGCGATCAATGCCGAAGGTGTTCCCTGTTTGGCGGGTAGTTGCAGTGAAATATACCGGGAACAGGCGTTTGCCGCGCATGGCTGGCAACCTGAATCTCGTTTGCCGGTGGCCAAAGCGTTGGGGGAAACCAGTCTGATGTTCATGATCCACCCGACGTTGACGTTTCAGGATGTGCAGAACACTGCAGATGCAATAGCCAAAGTCATGGCTGTGGCAACGACGCAAGCGCGAACCTCAGAAATCATGGCTGGGTAAGTACATTCGATGAAATTTATTAGCCGTTCTACGCTGGTATTCCTGTTCGACAATTGGGTTGCAGTTGCCGCTTGGCTAGGCGGATTCTGGTTGAGGTTCAACTTTTCCTGGGATGCTGCTTATTCGATGACCATTTTGTATGGCCTGGTTTGGTTGTGGCCGGTACATGCCATGGTTTGCCGGATTGCAGGGCTATATCGCGGGCTGTGGGGCTTCGCCAGCTTGCCGGACTTGCAGCGTGTACTGAAAGCCGTGCTTGGGTCTACCGTGGCGCTGCTGGTATTCATGTCGATCTTCCAGTCCGCACCACCAGTTCCTCGATCAATGCTGGTTCTGTATCCGTTGTTGATGGCGTTTCTGATGGGGGGCGGGCGGCTTGGCTATCGGATGTGGAAAGAGCATCGCCTGTTTGGCGGAATGCGCAGACAAGGAAAGCCGGTCATCGTCATTGGCGCGGGCCGTGCTGCCACGTTGCTGATTCGGGAGCTGGAAAGAAGCCCGGATTGGAAGCTGGTCGGGCTGCTTGATGACGATTCAGCCAAGTGGGGGCGTGATCTGGGAGGATATCGGGTTCTTGGCGGGATCGAATTATTGCCCGACATCGCGGAAGAGTTGCAGGTTCAGCATGTCATTCTGGCGATCCCTTCCGCGCCTTCCGAGGTGAAGCGAAAAGTTGCAGATCTGGGTGGATCAGTGGGCCTGCATTTACTGACGGTTCCAGGGCTTGAGGACATTATGTCCGGCAGGGTTTCTGTTCACCAGATTCGCAAGGTGGAAATTGAAGACTTGCTTGGCCGGGATTCCGTGAAGATTGATACCGACCATGTCGGCAAACTGCTGGAAGGCAAAGTTGTTCTGGTTACCGGTGCGGGTGGGTCGATCGGCTCCGAACTGTGCCGGCAACTGGCAGGGTTTGCTCCCGCCTGTATCGTGTTGTTTGAACAGACCGAATACGCTCTCTACATGATCGAGCAATGGTTTAACCAGTATCGCCCGGAAACCCGGGTGATTCCTCTAGCCGGGGATGTAAAGGATGTACGGCGTTTGGAGGATGTATTCAAGCAATACCAGCCACAGGTGGTGTTTCATGCAGCTGCCTACAAACATGTGCCCTTGATGGAGGTCGGCAATGCCTGGCAGGCTGTGCGCAACAATGTACTGGGTACGTTGAATGTGGCCCGTGTAGCGCAGCAGCATGGTGCCGAGCGGTTTGTGCTGATTTCGACGGACAAGGCCGTTAATCCGACCAACGTCATGGGAGCGACCAAGCGTTTGGCGGAGATGATGTGCCAATCGCTTCATGCCCAGCATGACGGAATGAAGATCGAAGTGGTGCGGTTCGGTAACGTACTTGGTAGTGCCGGCAGCGTGATTCCGAAGTTTCAGGAGCAGATCGCTCGGGGTGGGCCGGTGACGGTGACGCATCCGGATATCACCCGCTACTTCATGTCGATTCCGGAAGCAGCCTTGCTGGTGCTGCAGGCTTCCGCAATGGGCGAGGGCGGGGAAATTTTTGTACTGGATATGGGCGAGCCGGTACGGATTGCGGATCTGGCGCGCAACATGGTCCGATTGAGCGGATTTACCGAAGATCAGATCCGCATCGAATACACCGGTTTGCGTCCCGGTGAAAAACTGTACGAAGAATTGCTGGCCGATGCAGAGCACACTCGCGCCACACCTCATCCCAAGCTGCGCATTGCCAAGGCCCGGGAGGTTGAACCGGCAGCCGCAGCCGAGATAGAGGCATGGATTTCTTTGCCGGGTACATCCCCGGATGAAGATGTGCGCGCAGGGCTGAAGAAATGGGTGCCGGAATATCAGCCAGCGTGACCTATTCAGGTGAAGTGTTCTGCGTCATCCCATGATTTTCCGGCCTTGTCCTTTCCGGACAGGGCCGGTTCACTTTCCAGGGGCCATGGAATGTTCAGTGTCTCATCATTCCAGATCAGGCAACGTTCATGTTCCGGATACCAATAGTCGGTCGTCTTGTAGAGAAATTCCGCTACCTCGCTGGTCACCACGAAGCCATGCGCAAAGCCTTCCGGTACCCAGAGCTGGCGCTTGTTTTCAGCGGAAAGCGTGACACCCACCCATTGCCCGAAAGTCGGGGAAGACTTTCGGATGTCCACGGCCACATCGAATACCTCGCCCAGTGACACGCGCACCAACTTTCCCTGCGGATGCTGAATCTGATAGTGCAGCCCGCGCAGTACGCCTTTGACTGAGCGCGAATGGTTGTCCTGTACGAACTCGATCTTGCGGCCAATGGCCTCTTCAAAGCGCTGCTGGTTGTAGCTCTCGAAGAAGAAGCCGCGATCATCACCGAACACCTTGGGTTCGATGATCTTGACGTCGGGGATGGCGGTATCGATTACTTGCATCAAAACACCCTTTCCTTGAGAAGTCCGAGCAGATACTGCCCATAGGCATTCTTTTTCAGTGGCTGTGCCAGTTCTTCCAGTTTTGCGGAGTCAATCCAGCCTTGCCGGTAGACGATCTCCTCCGGGCAACACACCTTGAGACCCTGCCGGGCTTCAATGGTCTGGATGAACTGGCTGGCTTCGAGCATGGATTCGTGCGTGCCGGTATCGAGCCAGGCATAGCCGCGGCCCATGGTCTGGACATTGAGCTTGTCAGCCTTGAGGTAGGTCTCGTTGACCGTGGTGATTTCCAGCTCACCGCGCGCGGAGGGCTTGATGGTCTTGGCGATCTCGATCACGTCGTTGTCGTAGAAATACAGCCCGGTTACCGCGTAATTGGATTTCGGCGCCTTGGGTTTTTCCTCGATACTGATGGCGCGGCCCGTGGCATCGAATTCCACGACGCCGTAGCGCTCCGGATCGTGCACATGGTAGGCGAATACCGTGGCACCTTCTTGCTGCCGGTTGGCATCCAGCACCATCCCGGCGAAGTCATGGCCGTAGAAGATGTTGTCGCCCAGCACCAGCGCCGCCGGATCATGGCCGATGAACTGCTCGCCGATGATGAAGGCTTGCGCCAGTCCGTCCGGACTCGGTTGCACGGCGTAGCTGAGGTTGATGCCCCACTGGCTGCCGTCGCCCAGTAGTTGCTCGAAGCGCGGCGTATCCTGCGGCGTGGAAATAACCAGAATGTCGCGGATGCCCGCCAGCAACAGCGCCGAAAGCGGGTAATAGATCATCGGCTTGTCGTAGATCGGCAGCAGTTGCTTGCTGACCGCAATCGTGGCCGGATAAAGCCGGGTACCGGAGCCGCCGGCGAGGATGATGCCTTTGCGATTTTGCATGACTTGTTTCCCTTATTGATCCAGCAGGGTCAAAACCTGTTCGACTTGCGTTTGCCAGCTTGGCAGCACCAGCCCGAATGCTTTTTGCAGTTTGTCGGCAGACAACCGCGAATTGGCCGGGCGCGGCGCGGGCAGCGGATATTCGCTGGTCGGAATCGGCGCGATTTCGCCCACCTTGAATTCCTGGCCGCGACGGCGGGAGACCTCCACGATATGGCTGGCATAACCGTGCCACGTCGTTTCGCCTTGCGAGACCGCATGATAGAGGCCGAACGGGAAACTGGCCTGGTTTTCGCTGCGCAGGTATTGCGCCACGATCTGGGCCGTGATGTCCGCAAGCAAGGCGGCGGATGTGGGGGCTCCATGCTGGTCGGCGATGATCCGCAGGCTATCGCGTTCGCGCGCCAGACGCAGGATGGTCTTGAGGAAATTGCCGCCATGCGCGCCAAACACCCAGCTCGTGCGCAAGATAATGTGCCTGGGGTTGCCCGCCGCGACGGCCTGCTCGCCCGCGAGTTTGGTTTTGCCGTAGACGGATTGCGGATCAGGGGCATCGGTTTCCGTGTACCAGCCCTGTTTGCTGCCATTGAACACGTAGTCAGTCGAATAATGCACGATCAGCGCGCCCAGTTTGGCCGCTTCTTCCGCCAGCACGGCAGGTGCCGTGGCGTTGATGGCAGCGGCCAGCTCGGACTCGCTCTCGGCTTTGTCCACGGCGGTATGCGCGGCCGGGTTGACGATGATGTCGGGGCGAACTTCGCGCACCAGCGCGCGGATCGCGTCGGGATCGGCCAGATCGCATTCTTCGCGATCCATGGCGACGATCTCGCCCAGCACGGCAAGGCTGCGCTGCAATTCGAAGCCGACTTGGCCGTTCTTGCCGGTGATCAGAATGCGGGGAGAGGAGAGTAGGGAGGGGGGAGTAGTCATAGACTTTGGCTGATTTTTCTATGCAGTCCGCTTAACAGGCGGCCTACTGTGTTGATTTGCTCGAAAACAGCGTGATCGTTGGGGATGTAACGCAGCATGCTGGCGATGTCTAGCTGAGTATCCAGCTCACTGAGCGACCCTCTGGCGATATTCAAAAAATGGACATATTCCTTGCTAGTGCCGCGAGCCACGCCTTCAGCAATATTAGAGGGAATGGAAATTGCCGCACGACGCATTTGCGATGTCAAGCCAAAAACTTCTTCACGCGGGAAGTTTGCAGAAACATCGTAGACGGCTTGTACCAACAACATGGCGTGCCGCCATGTTTCAAGCCGTTTGTGCGGTTTCTCCACTCCCAACTCCCTATTCCCTACTTCCGTATTGTTTGCTGACCCACTCGCGGTAGGCTCCCGAGGTCACGTTCTGCACCCAGTCCTGATTGGCCAAGTACCACTCGACTGTCTTGCGGATACCGGTTTCAAAGGTCTCTGCCGGCTTCCAGCCGAGTTCCCGTTCCAGTTTGCTCGCATCGATGGCATAACGGCGGTCATGACCGGGACGGTCTGTCACATAGGTGATCTGCTCAACGTAGGGCTTGCCGTCAGCACGGGGCTTGAGCTCGTCGAGAATACTGCAAATGGTTTTCACCACGTCGATATTCGGCTTCTCGTTCCAACCGCCGACGTTGTAGGTTTCGCCAGGCTTGCCGGCTTCCAGTACGCGGCGGATGGCCGAGCAGTGGTCCTTCACGTACAGCCAGTCTCGGATCTGCATGCCGTCGCCGTAGATCGGCAGCGGCTTGCCGTTGAGTGCGTTCAGGATCACCAGCGGGATCAGCTTTTCCGGGAAATGGTAGGGGCCGTAGTTGTTGGAGCAATTGGTAGTCAGCACCGGCAGCCCGTAGGTGTGATGCCAGGCACGAACCAGATGGTCGCTGGCGGCTTTCGAGGCCGAGTAGGGACTGTTGGGCTCGAAGTTGTTTTCTTCGGTAAACGGATGATCGTCGGGGCCAAGCGAGCCGTAGACTTCGTCGGTCGAAACATGCAGGAAACGGAAGGCGGTGTTCCGGTCCGGCGGCAATGCATTCCAGTAGCCGCGTACCGCTTCGAGCAGGTTGAAAGTGCCCCCCACATTGGTCTGGATGAATTCGCCAGGACCGTGGATCGAACGGTCAACGTGGCTTTCGGCGGCGAAGTTGATTACCGCACGCGGCTTGTGCTCGGCGAGCAGCTTGGCGAGCAGTTCGCGGTCGCCAATGTCTCCGCGCACGAAGACATGCCGTGCATCGTCTTTAAGCGATTTGAGCGTATCCAGATTGCCGGCATAGGTGAGCTTGTCGAGATTGATAACCGGCTCGTTACTTTGCGCTAGCCAGTCCAGTATGAAGTTGCCGCCGATGAAGCCGGCACCGCCAGTAACGAGAATCATGAGATTGGTCTTGTGTGCGTGAAGAGACTGCGGGTGATTCTAGCACGCTCGCGAGCGTCGTTCTTGAGGGGGAGCGAACCGCAAACAACAACGCCCGGCATGGCCGGGCGCTGTGCGTGAGGAAATGAATCCTTTAGCCTTCCATCGTCCCCGCACCGATATTGAAGCCGCCATCGACGTACATGATCTCGCCGGTAATGCCGGAGGCAAGCGGGGAGAGCAGGAAGGCGGCGGCATTGCCGACTTCTTCGATGGTGACGTTGCGGCGTAGCGGTGTGCCCTCTGCCGCGGCAGCCAGCAGTTTGGAGAAGTTGCTGATGCCGGCGGCGGCCAGTGTCTTGATCGGGCCAGCGGAGATGCCGTTGACGCGCATGCCTTGTGCACCCATGGCCGCTGCCATGTAGCGCACGTTGGCTTCCAGGCTCGCCTTGGCCAAGCCCATGACGTTGTAGTTCGGTACGGCACGCTCTGCGCCGAGGTAGCTCAATGTCAGGAGCGAGGCACCATCGTTCAGCATCGGCCGCGCGGCCTTGGCCAGTGCGGCGAAGCTGTAGGAGCTGATGTCGTGAGCAATCTTGAAGGCGTCGCGGCTCACGGAATCCAGATAGTCGCCCTTCAATGCTTCGCGCGGGGCAAAACCGATCGAGTGCACCAGGCCGTCGAGTTTGTCCCAGTGTTTGCCGAGTTCGGTAAATACGGCGGCAATCTGTTCGTCACTGGCTACATCGCAGGGCAGGACGATGTCGGAATCGAATTCCTTGGCCAGGTCGGCCACGCGCTGGCGCAGGTCTTCATTAACATAGGTAAAAGCCAGTTCTGCGCCTTCGCGCTTGGCTGCCTGTGCGATGCCATAGGCGATCGAACGGTTGGACAGCAGGCCGGTGATCAGGATCTTCTTGTTGGCGAGAAAGCCCATGGACGCATCCTTGGTATTGGCAAAAACAAGAGGCGATTATAGACGAAACTGTTGTCGTGTGGATTGTGCCGATCACTCAATGGAGTAAGGCAGGTCCAGCATCTGCAGTTGCGGCCCCTCGAGCGAGCCCAGATGCAGGCCATGTTCAATGCTGGAGATCTGCGCGACGACCAGTGCTTCCGTGCTGCCCGGCGTAGCGGGGGCAGCAAGCAGGATCTGGCCGGAATGCTGGCCGTTCATTTCCGGGCTGAAGACTTCCTGTCCGGCGGCTACTGACTCGGCGGCGATCCGCGCGCGGAACATGCGGCGCTTGATCTTGCCCAAGTGCTGGGTGCGGGCCACGATTTCCTGTCCCGTGTAACAGCCCTTGGTGAAGCTCACGCCGCCCAGCAGATCGAGATTGGCCATCTGCGGAACGAAGGCTTCCTGCGTGGGCGCCGTAACCCAGGGGATGCCGGCGCGGATCTCGCTCAATCGCCAGATGGATTCATCTGCAGGAATGGCGCCTGCAGCGGCGAGCTTGGCCCAGGTATCGGCGGTCTGTTCCGCCGGGACAACGATCTGGTAACGGCCTTCCGGCAGGCTGATGAGGGTCAGGGCCCCTTCGTGCTGGACGGTAAGCGCTTGCGTGGGTTGTTGCGGGACGATGGTGCGCGCGATTTGCGCGGCTTGCGACCCGGCAATGCCGATCATGGCGTAATCCTGGCTGGCGTCGACGGCCTTGGTCTTGCTGCGCAGGATGTACATGGAGAGACGTTTCTGGATCGCCGGCAGGATGTCGGCCGACATTTGCAGCCAGTAATCGCCTGCGGCACGGAAGACCAGGAATGACGCGAGCATGCGCCCCTTGGCTGTGGAGTAGCTGGAATACTGGGCGTGTTGTTCGTCCAGCGCTTTGATGTCGCTGGAAAACTGGCCATGCAGGAAAGTCAGTGTGTCCTCTCCGCTGAAACGCAACAGACCGTGTGCAGTCAGCGGGCTGATGATGGCGCCGGTTTCCAGTGCGGCGATTGCAGTTGCCATGTCGGCTGGTGCGGGGATTCGGTTCATGGGGGGGGGCTCCATATTCGATGGGGATGATTATACCGTCCCGGTTGTTCCTGCCCACTCAGAACCTTGTTCACGCTCTTGCTGCGAAGCCGTGATCGGGGCTCATGCGCTGCTCTTCACCCCGCAGACGGCTTCTCGCGACAGATCATGAACGGGTTCTCATTGCGTTTCTTCGCCTGCATCGGGGGCCGGGCGCCATGTGCCACCTGATTGCAGTTCGGGCGCGGCGAGCGTGCCGCCGAAGGTGACATGACCGCCGGCCAGAATGTTGCCGCTGGCGAGCGTGAGAGTCGCACCGCCAGCCAGCTTGCCGGCGCGAATGGTCGCCTCGCCTTGGGCGCGGAACTTGCCAGCTTCGAGTTTCAGGTTGCGCAAGCTCACGTCCCGGCCTTGAACACGAATGTTGCCGCTGAACAGGCTGAAGCTGGTTTGCCCGCCTTGCCGCCGTGGACCGGCGTCTGTCGATTTGAGGGCGGAAGCCAGATCGAGGTTGTGAATCATGCCTTCATTCAGGATGAAATTCCCCTGCAGACGCGGAGCATCAAGCAGCGTCTTGATGGTGGCGGATTCATATCGGAAGATGCCGTCTCCTGCCAGTTGGCCCGAGACTCGCGTCTCCGGGCTGAACAGGCTGAGCAGTGGTTCTGCCTTGATGCCGCGCGCCGAGATTTGCCCGGTCAGTGTTGGTCGCTGATGCCAGTCCAGCCGGGCATTGCCGGTAAGTGCGCCGTCGTAGAGGCTGGCGCGGGCTTCGGTGATTCGCAGCGAATCGGCGCTCGCCAGGCCTTCGAGCCGGATGGCGTCGAACTTGATGCCAGGATTGAAAGGCGGCTTCCAGTCCTTGGCGTTGAACAGGACATCGAAGTTCCCGGTTCTGTTGGTGGGCCTGATCTGCAGAACGGCGTGACCGTCGGCTGATTCGAGCGTCAGGTTGTCGATCGTTCCGTCCGGCTTGAAATCCAGCATCGCATCCGCCGGGCCGAGCGATTCCTGTTTCCAGACCAGCGAGGCATTGGCCAGTCTGACCTTGCGAATGCGGAAGTCATTGCTGCCGGTTGTAGAGAAAATGCCGGGCAAGGCCAGCGCGAAGTGCGGGGGCAGACTGATGTTTCTGGCCTGGATTTCATCGAGGTCGCGTCCCGCGCTGAGGAGTAGACGCAGGGACGCTGGGATGGTGATTGTGCCGATGGTGGCGATTTCCCGGTTTTCGATCCGGACCTGTTTCAGCGTGAAAGCCGGGCGGGGCAGATAACTGAAGTCGATCTGGCCGATCGTGATTTTGCTGTGCAGCCGCTGGCCGAGTTGCGATTGCAGGTCGGGAATGAGTCGCTGGTAGGGCAGGGCAAGCGGCGCGCTGGCGATCAGTCCCGCCAGAGCGGCAAGTACGAGCAGGGCGCGGGAGCTTTTGTTCATTTTTCGGACTCCTCTGTTAAGGGTGCTTGACAGCCAAGGTTGGCATCTATACTATCCGCGTCTCGTCAATTCCCTGATAGCTCAGTCGGTAGAGCGACGGACTGTTAATCCGCAGGTCCCTGGTTCGAGTCCAGGTCGGGGAGCCAGATTCAAGGAAGGGCTGGTCGATGAGGCCAGCCCTTCTGATTTTAGAGCCTCTGGTGGTGGACCATATTCCAATGGCTGCTGTTTTTGGCTACAATACACGTTCAATTCCCTGATAGCTCAGTCGGTAGAGCGACGGACTGTTAATCCGCAGGTCCCTGGTTCGAGTCCAGGTCGGGGAGCCAGATTCTGCAGAAGGCCAACCTTTCCGGTTGGCCTTCTGCTTTTTATATCGCAGTCGTTCCGAATTCAAGCGCTGGCATCCAGGGGGACTTTGTTGCAAAGCCCCCGTATGGATGCGGATTATCCGGCCGGTTTTTCCTTCAGGCGATCCAGCAGCTTGGCATGGACACCACCAAAGCCTCCGTTGGACATGACCAGGATATGGTCGCCAGTCAGAGCCGCTGCCGTGATGGCTGCAACCATTTCTTCCAGATCGCCGAAGCTGCGGCTTTTTTGCCCCAATGGGGCGAGTGCCTCCGCTGTATCCCAGCCCAAACCATGCTCGTAGCAGAACACCAGATCGGCCGCTTCCAGGCTTGGGGCAAGCTGCGATTTCATCGTGCCGAGCTTCATGGTGTTGGAACGGGGTTCCAGTACGGCCAGGATGCGGGCATTGCCGACCTTCTTGCGCAAGCCGGCAAGCGTGGTGGTAATGGCCGTGGGGTGGTGGGCGAAATCGTCGTAGACGGTGATTCCGCTGGCGATACCCTTGATCTCCATGCGGCGTTTGACGTTGCGGAATTCTCCGAGCGCAGCGATGCCGACGTCGGCAGGGACTCCGGCGTGCCGGGCTGCGGCGATGGCAGCAAGCGCATTCTGCCGGTTGTGCTCGCCCAGCAAATCCCAGCGAACGGCGCCTTGTTTCTCTCCTTGCCACAGAACCTCGAAACCGTTTTCCAGAATGCTGCCGCAAGACCAGCCTTCCGGTACGCCGAATTTCTCCGTTTCGCTCCAGCAGCCGCGTCCCAGGACGCGCTCCAGGCTGGCTTCACGGCCGTTGACGATCAGGCGCCCGTTGCCGGGGACGGTGCGCACCAAGTGGTGGAACTGGGTCTCGATGGCAGCGAGATCCGGGAAAATGTCGGCGTGGTCGTATTCCAGGTTGTTGAGAATCGCGGTGCGCGGACGGTAGTGAACGAACTTGGAGCGCTTGTCGAAAAACGCAGTGTCATATTCATCCGCTTCAATCACGAAGAAGGGAGAGCTCCCCCCTTTTTCTTGTCGCGGTTCGCCGGGCTGGCGAGCGGAAATGCCGAAGTTCTCGGGGATGCCGCCGACCAGAAACCCGGGTGCCAGCCCTGCATATTCCAGAATCCAGGCCAGCATCGACGAAGTGGTGGTCTTGCCGTGCGTGCCGGCGACAGCCAGCACCCATTTGTCGCGCAGCAGGTGCTCTCCCAGCCATTGCGGGCCGGAGGTATAGGGCAGGCCGCGGTTGAGAATTTCCTCCATGAGCGGATTGCCGCGGCTGACAACGTTGCCGATGACGTAGAGGTCGGCGCCCAACGAGAGCTGGCCTGTGCCCCAGCCTTCGATCAGCTCGATGCCGAGCGCCTCAAGCTGGTTGGACATCGGGGGGTAGACATTGGCATCGCAGCCGGTCACTTCATGGCCCGCTGCGCGGGCCAGCGCGGCAATGCCGCCCATGAAAGTGCCACAGATGCCCAAAATGTGAATGTGCATGAGTTGTCCTGTCAGGAAGAGTAGCTTGGGCGCGCGCCCTTCGTTACAATTGAAAAGTTTGACAAAGATTATATTGTTTACTATCTGTTAAAGGTTGCGGCTAGCATGTCAAGTTCAGTTCCGGTGAATCCCGTCGAGGTCGCGCGCATCGCGCTCAAGCGCATCGCCGAGCGCGGCTTGCCCCCGACTCCGGAAAACTACGCGCAATTCTACAACGCTATTGTCACGATCAAGGCCCCGGAATCCAAATCTTCCAGCGAAGTGCAAGCTGCCTGGGAGGTGCTTTACAAGGTTGAAGACCTGGTCGAAGAGGCCAATGCAGCAACCGGGAAGCTGCTGGATGTCCTGGAGGGGGGCGGGCGCGACATGGCGGCCAGTCTCGGCGCCTTGAACAATGTACGGCGCAGCCATACAGAGAAGGCCAAAAGCCACGAAGAGGTACACTCCGCCATGGAAGATCTGCTCAACCAGATCATCCAGTCCACGCACAGCATGCATTCGACGGTTTCGACGTCGCACAGCGACTTGCGCATCATTCGCGAATCGATTCTGCATATCGAAGAAGACCTTTCCTTTAGTCGGCGCATGATGGAAGAGGATGCCCTGACCGGGGCATTCAACCGGCAGAGTCTGGATCATCTGCTGGTGCGCGAGGTCAAGCGCGCTTCGCGAAGCGATGGCCGCTTGGCGGCAGTGCTGTTCGAAATCGAGGATTTTGGCCAGATCAATGAACGCCTTGGGCATGTCGTGGCCGACCAGTTGCTGGTGCATGTTGCCAATCTGACGAAAGCGGTGCTGCGCGAAACGGACACGCTGGTGCGTTATGGCGTGGAAGAATTTCTGCTGTTGTTGCCTGAAACCGATTTGTCCGGTTGCAAGTATGTGGTCGATCGACTCAAACTGGTGACCGGCAATACGCCGTTCATCTACAAGAACCAACGAATCGAAATCCGTTTTGCGGCTGGCATCGCGGCCCTGAAGCAGGATGAGAACGGCCGTGCGCTGGTATTGCGCGCGGACGAGGCGCTGTACAAGGCCAAGCATAGTGGTCGAGACCGCATCGAAGTTGCTCAATAAAAACAAAGCCCCGAAATTCGGGGCTTTGTTTTTATTATTGCTTCGGCTATCAAATAGTTTTAGGCGGCAGGCCAGGGCTCCAAGTCCTGTTTGACTGCTTTTCAATCTGTTCGATGACCGACTCTATAAATAGTCAGACACACAGATTCTTCCATGTTCGGCTGCGCTCGCGCGCCGCGGCATGCAAGCAAGCCGGCGTGACGACTGCCAGGCATGCCCCTTGTTCTATTCATCACAATGGTTCTTGAATTTTTTTGGCATCTGAATGCCCAGCTGCTTGAGTTTGCGGTAGAGATGCGTGCGTTCCAGTCCGATTCGCTCGGCAACCCGGCTCATGTTGCCGCCAGCCAGATCGATCTGGCGTTCAAGGTAATAGCGCTCGAACTGGTCGCGAGCCTCCCGTAACGGCAAATCGAGGTCAAAGCTGGTCATGGGCTGACCTATTGGGGCCGAAGGCAATTCGTCCTGCATGTCTGGCGTGGCGAGTTGGGCGAGTAGCCTGTTCACATGATTGACGTCGATTTCCCCGTCGCGACCGGTCAACGCCAGGCTTTTCACTACATTGGCCAGTTGGTCGACGTTACCGGGCCAGCGCTGTTTGGCCAGAGCTTGCAAAGCTGTGTTGCTGAAACGGCGTGGCCCAAGGCGGTTACTGGCGACGGCTTGGGCAAGCAGGTTTTCCGCCAAGGCGGGAATGTCGCCGGGGTGGTCGCGCAAGGGCGGGACCGGAACGATGAGTTGTGTCGCCTGGCGCAGCAACTCGGCATCCAGTTGGCTTGAAAGTTGCAATAGCGGTCGGCTGGTGGCCGACACCAACCGCACCCTGCTCTTCTCCAGCTTGGAAAGGATGGAAAGCAGGCCAGTCTGTGCCTTGTGCTCCATGTAGGCGATATCGCGCAGGAACAGCGTTCCGCCTGCAGCTTTCTGCAACAGCTCCTGTGGAGCGAGCGCGAGTTCTTCGTGCGAGAGCGGCGCGATGAAGGGTGCGTTGGCTGCGGTGAGGTAGCGGGCGCAGGCTTCGAAGCCCACTCCGGGTTCGCCGGTCAGCAGAACCGGCAGGGTTTGGGCACGAACTTTGTCCAGATCGTTTTGCAGTTCACGAATCAGGCCGCTGCTCCCCAAGCTGGAAAGCCCCTGTTGCGGTTTGCTCGGAGTGCCTTGGTGGGAGAAGGCGCGTTTGACAGCCGCGAACAGCTTCTGCAAGCCGATGGGTTTTTCCAGAAAGTCCAGCGCGCCGATGCGCGTAGCTTCGACGGCGGTGTCGATGGTGGCGTGGCCAGACATCATGATGACGGGCATGGTCAATTGACCATTGCGCGACCATTCCTTGAGCAGGGTTACGCCGTCGGTGTCCGGCATCCAGATATCCAGCAAAACCAGGCGCGGTTCGGTCTGGTTGCGATAGTTCCGCGCCGCAGTGGCGTTTTCTGCCGTGGCGACGGCATAGCCTTCATCCTGCAGGATTTCCGACAGCAGTTCGCGAATGCCGACTTCGTCGTCGACGATCAAGATTTCATGCTTGGCCATTTTTTTTGTCCTCCCAGAGTGGCAGCTCAATGCGCACGAAAGCGCCTTGAGGTTCCCGATTGCCGATCTGGATACTGCCTTGATGTTCTTCCACTATTTTCTTCACGATGGCAAGACCGAGGCCGGTTCCTTTGGTCTTGCTGGTTACATAGGGCTCAAAAGCCCTGGGTAATACTTCCGGATTGAATCCGGGGCCGCTGTCCTCGATCGTGAGGCGAGCAAACGACCCGTTTTTTTCTATGCGCACGCAAATCTGCTTGTTGGCAGATTCCTGAATGGCATCCTGCGCGTTTTGCAGAAGATTGTGAATGACTTGCCTCAAATGGGTGATATCCCCGTTGAGGATCAACGGTTCGTGTGCCATGTCCATGCATACCACGGGCGCGGCTTCGTACAGCACCAGTACTTCGGCCAGAAGCTGCTGGAGATCAAGCAGCTTGCGTTTCCCGGAGGGCTTGCGCGCATAATCGCGGAAGGCATCCACCATCTGTTTGAGTGCGCCGACTTGTTTGACGATGGTTTGCGTGTTGCGGGACAGGAGGTCCGCCCCTGCCTGGTCGAGTTGATCTGTCAGCTTGAACTCCAGTCGTTCCGCCGCCAACTGGATCGGCGTCAACGGGTTCTTGATTTCGTGCGCCAGCCGGCGGGCAACTTCACCCCAAGCAGCATCGCGCTGGGCTGCGAGCAGTTCGGTCACATCATCGAAAACCAGTACATAGCCGCGGTGTTCCGGATCATCTTCCCGGGAAAGCAGGCGGGTACCGTGAACCAAAAGAACCCGATTGTTGCTGCTCAGTTCGACTTGGCCCTGCCAGTAATCCTTGCCGGCATTCTGGACCACCTGTTCGCAGAAAACCGATAGCGCACTACGCAGCTCCGGCCATTTTGCAAGCGGAACATCGGACAGACCGGTTAGTTCAACGCCGAGAATGGCATAGGCGCTCTGGTTGGCGGATTGCAGTTTCCAGTTTTCGTCGAACGAGATCACCCCGGCGGAAAGCGAGCCGAGAATGGCCTCGACATAAGCCTTGGCTGCCGCCTGCTCGGCTTGATTGCGCTCCAGCTTGTGGCGAGCATCGGCCAATTGACGGGTCATGCGATTGAACGAATGGGTCAGGATGCCCAGTTCGTCACGGCTGATGACGGGTTGCTGTTGCGTGAAGTCGCCCTGTGCGACGGCTCGGGTCCCCGCTGCCAGGTGCGATAGCGGTTCCGCCAGTCGGCCCGAGAGAAAAATCGCCAGCGCCAGCGCGCCCAGCATTGCCATCAGCAGCGCGACGGTCAGCGTCAGACTGTAAATCATTTTCAGGCCGCGTCTTGCCTGGGACAACGACTTGTAGTCGTTGCGCACCTGCTCGACGAGCTCCGCATCCGTCGCGAGCTGGCGGGGAACCGGCTGCAGCATCTGCAGGATGCGCTCCTTCCCGGCGATTTCCGGCGCGGGGATGCGGACGACGACCCGCATCATCAGTCCCTTGTCTGCCGGCTTTTCCAGGACCTTGTAGGTGTCGCGTGCGGCTTGGCGCAAGATTTGCCGGTCAGGCAATTGGGGAACCAGACTGGCATTCTCGTCGCCGACATGAGCCAGGACCAGGCCGCTTTCTTCGAATAACGAGATTTCCTGGGCACCCGATTGTTCTCGCAGCCGCCCCAATTGCCGCGGCAACGAGCTATTTGGGATGCCGTGCAGGTCGAGCGAGGCCATCTTGGCCTTGCGGGCGAGTTCTGAGAGCTGGTATTCGATGGCGCTGTTGCCGAGGTTCAGACCCTTGTCGAGGGCGCTGTCAACGTGATCGTCAAACCAGGTTTCGATACTGCGGTTCAGGAATTGAACCGACAGTGTATAAACGATGGCTCCGGGAAGCACGGCGACCAGTGTGAACATCAGCACCATGCGCAGCATCAGGCGCGAACCGAACACCTTGGCGCGCACATGCCGCTGCAGGGTCCAGAGGCGGGACCCGACCAAGAGAGCCAGCCCGGCCAGCAAGAGTGCATTCAGCCACAGCAGTTTGCTGAAATACTGGGAAAAGGCCGAAGCATTCCCTGCCGCCGTGGCAAGCAGGAAAATCATGATGGCACCGACGGAAGCCAGGGTTAGCAGCAGGCTGCGTTTCATTGTTGTGTGCCGTTATCGCCGCGATTGGCCGGAAAATCCAGCCATGCCGACTCAAGGCGCCATTCGGACTGCCCCAGTGCGGCCAGCTGATAGGGCTTGGGCAGTAGCGAGAGATCCAGCCGCAATCTGACGCGACCGGCAAAATCGGCGGGGTCGCGCGTGGCAGGTGCAGTTTCCAGAACGCTCCATCCACCGATGATCCCCAACGCGGCCAGCGCTTCCGGCAGGGTCGCGAAGCTGCGGCTGAACCCGCCTTGGCTGACGCGGTACTGGCGTGTCAGTGCATGATAGGAGAGTCGCTTGGTCAGCGTTGCTGTGGGCTCGAACCAATCGGAAAGCTGGCGAAACCACGCGTACACGCGCGGTCTGACCAGCTGGAATTCATAAGTGAACGGAAGCGATAGTCCGTTCTGTAGGGCTTGTTCCAGTGCCGGCGTCAGGCTTACGTTGAAACGGGCCGAGACGTTGATGCTGTTGTCGGTGATCTGCGCAGCAGCTTTATGAGGCTGGATGCCGGCTGCGGCCCCGTTTGCCATGGCGAACAGGCAGGCAGCAGCGACGGCATGCCGGAGAACTTTAATCAACCTTGCGGAAAAGCGCGTAATAAAACCCATCGTGCTCCTGTGTGGGCAGCAGTTGGCCATTTGCCGGCGCGGATTCTGGCAATCCCAGTCTCTCTGCATCGGGGTGGCGGGCCGCGAAAGCTGCTGCCTGTTCGGCGTTTTCGGCCGGAAATACAGAGCACGTAGCGTATAGCAGTTTGCCCCCTTTCGCCAGCAGTGGCCACAACGCATCCATGATTCGGGCCTGTTGGCGAGCAAAATTGGCGAAATCTGCCGGACGCCGCAGCCATTTGATGTCGGGGTGGCGGCGTACGACGCCGGACGCAGAGCAAGGTACGTCGGCCAGGATGCGGTCAAAGGGGCGGCCATCCCACCAGTCTGCGGGTTGGGCTGCATCGCCAACGATGAGGCGGGCATCGAATCCCAAGCGGTCCAGGTTCTGGCGTACCCGGCTCAGTCGTTCACTGTCAGCGTCCAGCGCCGTCAAGTCGACGTTGGCGAGTTCCAGAATGTGCCCGGTTTTGCCTCCCGGTGCGGCGCAGGCGTCGAGAACGCGCTGTCCGTCACAAAGATCGAGCAGCCGTGCCGCCAATTGGGCGCCAGGATCCTGAACGGAAGCCCAGCCGTCGAAGAAGCGGGGTAGTCGTTCAACGGCTACGGGGTGATCGAGCAAGAGGGTGTTTTCGTCGCGGGGCGTGGCGGCGATCCCTTCCTCCGAGAGCAAAGCCCGGTAATCCGTCACGCCAATCTTGCGCCGGTTGATGCGCAAGGCCATCGGCGGACGCTGGTTGTTGCAGGTCAGTATGCTTTCCCATTGTGACGGCCAGGCTTTTTGCATGGCGTCGATCCACCATTCGGGATGGGAGTAGCGGCCGTTGCGGGTTCGTTGTGCGGCCTGGATCAACTCTTCCTTGTTGCGCAAAAAATTGCGCAGGACGCCGTTGACCAATCCTTTGGCCTTGCCTGTGCCGGTGTGGAGCGAAACTTTCACAGCGTGGTCGACGATTGCATAAGGTGCTGCGCGGCTAAATTGCAGTTGGAAGAGAGCAACCTGCAACAGGGTTCGCAACTCTGGCTCATGCAACGGGGCGCGCAGGAGTTGTTCCAGTACCTGATTCAAAAGCCCCAGATGACGCAGGGTGCCATAACTGATGTCCTGGATTGCGCCGCGCTGTTGCGGGCTAAGATTGGGATTGTTGCGCCAGATGAGGTCGAGCGCGTCGTTGAGGTTTTTGCCGGCAAGAACCTGGTTGACGCCCAGGTTGGCCAGCTTTTGTGTCATGAACATGAAAATGAGTATCCGATTCAGGTGCGCCCGTTTGCGATGTCGTGCAGTCTGGCGATGCGTTCCTCTGTGCGCGGGTGGGTCCGGAAGAGATTGTCCAGCCCGCCGCCGGTCAGGGGGTTGATAATCATCATTTGTGCGGTTTCCGGGTGATTTTCCGCCGGATACATCGGTATGCCCTGAGCATAGGCTTCGATTTTGGCCAAAGCGTCGGCCAGTGCCAGCGGATCGTTGGAGATCGCAGCACCTCCCGCGTCGGCCCCGAATTCGCGTGCGCGGGAAATGGCCATCTGGATCAGGCTCGCGGCAATCGGAGCCAGAATGGCGACCATAATGGCCGCAATCGGGTTTGCCGGGCGCCCGTCTTCATCGCGTCCACCAAAAAACATGGCGAAGTTGGCTAGCGCCGAAATCGCGCCGGCCATGGTGGCCGAGATCGTCGAGATGAGGATGTCCCGGTTCTGCACATGGGCCAACTCGTGTGCCATGACCCCGCGAAGCTCGCGGTATGACAGGATTCGCATGATTCCGGTGGTTGCCGCGACGGCTGCGTGTTCGGGGTTGCGTCCTGTGGCAAAGGCGTTGGGTTGGTCTTCTTCTATTACATAGACGCGCGGCATCGGCAGGCCGGCGCGCGAGGCCAGTTCGCGAACCATGCCGTACAGCTCCGGTGCCGTGTATTCATCAACTTCCTGCGCGTTGTACATGCGCAGAACCATCTTGTCCGAGTTCCAGTAGGCAAAAACATTCATTGCGCCACCGAAAAGCAGGGCCAGCAGCATGCCGCTCTTGCCGCCGATCATGCCGCCGACAAACATGAAAAGTGCCATGATGGCAGCCATCAGGATGCTGGTTTTCAGCCAGTTGTTCATGGATTTGAACCCTATGTTGAGTTGTCGCATTTTCCAATATTGTGGGGCGCAAGAATAAATCAAGGGCGAAGCGCAGCCCAGCATTTGAATATGACAGGGTGTGAATTGCAAAAAAAATCAAAAAAGGGTTTGACAAGGGGGTGAAGCGTCGCCATAATGCGCCTCTCTTTTGGAGGGGTTCCCGAGCGGTCAAAGGGATCAGACTGTAAATCTGACGGCTCTGCCTTCGAAGGTTCGAATCCTTCCCCCTCCACCAACTGCTTCATTGCGGTGTGAAAGTGATAGTGCCTGTGTCGCCAGTTCGGGGCTAGTACGTTTGTGCGGGTGTAGCTCAATGGTAGAGCAGAAGCCTTCCAAGCTTATGACGAGGGTTCGATTCCCTTCACCCGCTCCAAAGTTATGCCGATGTAGCTCAGGGGTAGAGCACTCCCTTGGTAAGGGAGAGGCCATGGGTTCAATTCCCATCATCGGCTCCATTCTTTTTGATTATTTCTAAGTTCTCGAGAAGGAAATATCATGGCAAAAGAAAAATTCACGCGGACAAAGCCGCACGTAAACGTAGGCACGATTGGTCACGTTGACCACGGCAAGACCACGCTGACCGCAGCGATCACCACGATCCTGTCGAAGAAGTTCGGTGGCGAAGCCAAGGCGTACGACCAGATTGATGCTGCGCCGGAAGAAAAGGCCCGCGGTATTACCATCAACACCGCGCACGTCGAATACGAAACCGCCAACCGTCACTACGCCCACGTTGATTGCCCGGGCCACGCTGACTACGTGAAGAACATGATTACCGGTGCTGCCCAGATGGATGGCGCTATCCTGGTCTGTTCCGCCGCTGACGGCCCCATGCCGCAAACCCGCGAACACATCCTGCTGGCCCGCCAAGTTGGCGTTCCGTACATCATCGTGTTCCTGAACAAGTGCGACATGGTTGACGACGAAGAGCTGCTCGAACTCGTCGAAATGGAAGTTCGCGAACTGTTGTCCAAGTACGACTTCCCGGGCGACGACACCCCGATCATCAAGGGTTCTGCCAAGCTGGCCCTCGAAGGCGACCAGTCCGAACTCGGCGAACCGGCCATCTTCCGTCTGGCCGAAGCACTCGATTCCTACATCCCGGAACCGGAACGTGCGATTGACGGCGCTTTCCTGATGCCGGTGGAAGATGTCTTCTCCATCTCCGGTCGTGGTACCGTGGTGACCGGTCGCGTTGAGCGCGGCATCATCAAGGTCGGCGAAGAAATCGAAATCGTCGGTATCCGTGCGACCCAGAAGACCACCTGTACCGGCGTGGAAATGTTCCGCAAGCTGCTCGACCAGGGTCAGGCTGGCGACAACATCGGCGCCCTGCTGCGTGGCACCAAGCGTGAAGACGTCGAGCGCGGCCAGGTTCTGGCCAAGCCGGGTTCCATCACCCCGCACACCAAGTTCACGGGTTCCGTGTACGTGCTGTCCAAGGATGAAGGTGGTCGTCACACCCCGTTCTTCAACGGCTATCGTCCGCAGTTCTACTTCCGTACCACTGACGTGACCGGTTCTGTTGAACTGCCGGCCGGTACCGAAATGGTGATGCCGGGCGACAACGTTGAAGTGACCGTATCGCTGATCTGCCCGATCGCCATGGAACAAGGCCTGCGCTTCGCCATCCGCGAAGGTGGCCGTACCGTCGGCGCCGGTGTGGTTGCCAAGATCATCGAGTAA
>NZ_FOVE01000015.1 GCF_900115065.1 Formivibrio citricus
GCTGCATGACCAACATCGGCCACTTCCGCGCTGCTGGAAAGGTCCTCGCCGGCAAGACCGACATCCCGACTCGGCTGTGGATCGCCCCGCCGACCAAGATGGACGCCATGATTCTCGCCGAAGAAGGCTACTACGCCGTACTCGGCAGCAGCGGCGCGCGCATGGAACCGCCGGGTTGCTCGCTGTGCATGGGCAACCAGGCGCAGATCAGGAAGGGGAGCACCGCGATCTCCACCTCGACACGCAACTTCCCGAACCGCCTGGGGCTGGAAACACAAGTGTTCCTGGGCTCGGCCGAACTGTCGGCGGTGTGTGCGCTGCTGGGCAAAATCCCGACCCCGGCCGAGTACATGGAGCGGGTCAGCGCCGTGAACGAGAAGGCCGCCGAGGTGTACCGCTACATGAACTTCGACCGGATTGCGGAGTTCAGCGAGGTGGCGGCGACGGTTTCGGTTTGAGGCTGGGACATGCGTGAAACAAAGCCCCCGGAAAATCCGGGGGTGTAAGCCTGTTTCCAGTGGCTTATTGGAGAGCGGCTGGTTTGGCTATCGCACGGTTCAGGATATCGAACGCGGGCAAAGCGAGGGCACGGTGAAGACCATGAACCAGATACTGGGAATTATCGGGCTGCGCCTTGGTGTCGTACCAAAACGCATCCCGAACCAGTCGGATAAAGAACCTGCCGACAATCCGTCATCCGCCAAAGGCCATTCTTGACCCGGTCATTAAACAGTCATGGGCCGCTTGGTGGTTGCAGGTTCTGCGCGAGCGCAAAGCCTATCGCAATGGCTACCGGGATTGATGCTGCACACTCGGCTGAGGTGCTGCATTTCGGCCAAAGCAGTCAGCTATATTCATGCGCAAAAATGGCGGATGTTCGTCTAGAAGCCGACATTGAGCTTCAGTCCATCACTCAGCAGTTCAACCGTGCCTGAGCATCAATTCCGAACGCCGAAACCGCAAAGTCTATGAAACTACGCAGTTTCGGTGTCATGCGCCGGTCGGGCGCGTAAAGGATATGGAAGGGGCGGGAAGGGACGGGGTATTCAGGCAGTACCTCGACCAGCCTGCCCGCAGCCAGATCATCTCTGACCAATTCACAGGGTTGTATCAACACCCCCATGCCTGCTCGTGCGGCCATCAGCAAAGCCTCTCCGCTATCGACCATCAACCTGCCGGAAACCGGCACAGTCATTTCGCCTTCCGGCCCTTCGAACGTCCAGCGAGTGCGCAACTCGGTATACGAAAATCCCAAGCATTCGTGCTGCGCCAGGTCGTTTGGATGCGTAATGGGCGGATGGCTTGCCAGATAGGATGGCGCTGCACACAGTCGCAGGCGATATGGCGCCAGCGCTCGGGCTATGAGTCCACTATCCGATAACTCCCCAACCCGGAAGGCGACATCGAAACCTTCGTCGACCAAGTCGACCAACCGATTAGATAGCGACATATCGACCGATACCTCCGGATAGGCCGCCATGTATTCAGGCAAGCGCTTCGACAAGGCATGAATGCCGAACGAGACCGGGGTGTTGATACGCAGCCGGCCCCGAGGCGTGCCGCCACTGATGGCGGCCATGCCTTCGGCTGCCTCGACTTCGGCAAGGATGATTTTTACGCGTTCGTAGAAGGCAAAGCCGGCCTCCGTCAGGTGGTGTCGTCGTGTGGTGCGGTTGATGAGACGCACCCCTAAGTGTTGCTCCAGCGTCTGGACGTGCTTGCCAACCAACTGCGAAGACATCCGCAAAACATCGCCTGCCGCCGAGAACGAACCCAACTCCACAGCCTTGGCGAAGACGCTCATGCTCAACAATCTATCCATTGCAAATATTCCGTTTCAAGTGATGGTCTATTTTCGCCATTTATCCGAATTGGTTTCAAGTTTTAAAGTAAGCGTACTCACAAACCAAACAGGAGAACACCATGAAAGTTGCAATCATCGGAACGGGCAATATGGGTGCAGGGCTGGCCGCAACGCTGGCCGGTGCGGGGCATGAAATCTGCATCGGCGCACGCGATCTGGTCAAGGCCGCTGCGTTGGCCGAAAAAATCGGTCGCGGCGCAATCGGGGGCGGGATTGCCGCCGCCGCCAAGCTGGCCGACGTTGTGATTCTGGCGCTGCCGTTCGGCGCGTCGGCAGAAGCCATCGAGCAAGCAGAAGACTTGACTGGCAAGGTGCTCGTCGACATTTCCAACCCCATCAGTCCGGACTACAAGGAACTCGTCATTGGCCACACCACTTCGGCCGCTGAGGAAATCCAGAAACTGGCCCCGCAAGCTCACGTGGTGAAAGCCTTCAACACGATTTTCGCCCAGTTGCTGGCGCCCGAGTCCCGTCAGGGCAAGACTCTGCAGGTTTTTGTGGCCAGTGACGATGCCGCAGCCAAAGCGTCTGTGAGTGAACTGGCAAAGTCCGCTGGTTTTGAGGCAGTCGATGCCGGCCCGCTCTCCAATAGCCGTTTTATCGAGCCTATCGGTGAGATGAACATTCACTTCGGCTATTTCCTCGGCAAGGGCCCGACCGTGGCTCCGGCTTGGGTTCAGGCATAAGTCGTTGGCTCCAAAGAAGTGGCTCGCTGCGAGCAGGCCACTTCCTCATCAAGGATGATCATGAAAACCTGCATCCGCACCGTGTTGTATTCATTGACGTTGTTCGTTTCCTCCGGCGTTGCCTGGGCAGCCCCTGCCATTGAAATACTGGGCAAGGACTACGCCTTTCCCAACAAGCTGGAAGGCCTGCCGGCCAGGCTGTCGGATTTCAAAGAGCTGCAGATCAACAGCTTCACCACCAGTGACGGTGTGAAGCTCAGTTATTGGGAAGCTGGCGCGGGCCAGCCACTGGTATTCATTCCTGGCTGGTCGGCCAATGGCGCCGAGTACATCAACGTGATGTACCTGCTCAGCAAGCATTACCACGTCTATGTGCTGGACCCCCGTAATCAGGGTCTGTCACAGCATGTCGATCACGGTAACCGCATCGCCCGTTTCTCTGCCGATCTCAAGGAATTTTCCGAGCATCTTGGACTGAAGTCGGCTGATTACGTGGGCTGGTCGATGGGCGCTGCTGTGCTGTGGGGCTATATAGATCTCTTCGGGACAAAAAGCATCCGCAAGGCCGTGTTCGTCGATGAGCCGGTGTCGATCTATTCGCACGCCAACTGGTCGGAGCAGGAGCGGCGCGAAGCGGGTGGCATGACGTCCTCGGCAGAGCGCATGGTCGCGGCATTTACCGAGGGCGTTCCGACGAACAGCTTGATTCTCGACATGAAGGTGGTTGAACGAGCGATGGCGAAAGATTCGCCGTACTACGTGAATTCGGAAGCCTTTGCCAATGCGTTTATAAAAACCGATCCGCAATACACCGCCAAAGTACTGTTCGACCACATCAGCAATGACTGGCGCGACGTGATTCGCCACAAAATCAATGTCCCCACCGCGATTTTCTCCGGCGAATACAGCAACAACCTGCCCAGCCAGCGCTGGATGGCTTCAGTCATCCCGAATGCAAGGCTGTATGCCTACAGCAAGGCCGAGCAGGGAGATCACTTCCTCATGTTCAAGAACCCGTTCAAGTTCGCGGCTGACCTGCGGGATTTTCTCGAACATTGATTTATCCATCTGAAGCCTGATGCAACAGCCCCCCTATTTTTCTAAGCAAGGAGATAAACATGCCCGTCGTACGCGTTACCTGGTTTGAAGGAAAAGACACCCCAACCAAGCAAGCGGTCGCCGCCGAAATTACCGAAAGCATCGTGCGCAATACCGGCACCGACCCGAAATACATCTATGTCATTTTCGAAGACGTAGCCCCATCGGATTGGGCAGGGGAAGGCAAGTTGTTTGGTGGTTAATGCCCGATATTTCGGGTGGATACCAAGCCGCTGAATAACTGTTCTGATTCACGAACCCGGCAGCCTGCACAAGGCTGCCGCTTGGAATAAGCATCATGACCACCACGATATTTGCAACCGTCGAAGCCAAATCAGAAGCCATCCAGCATGTGGAAGCGGCGCTGCGCGGGATGATCCAGCCAACGCGCAATGAGCCCGGTTGCGTTCGCTATGAGTTGTTCGCTTCGGAAGAAGCCCCAGGAACGTTCCACCTGTTGGAAACGTATGCCGATGACGATGCACTTAACCGTCATCACCAATCGCCGCACTTCGCCGAGCTGCTGGCGAGCCTTGCCAACAAACTTGCGCGAGACATTCAAATTTCGCGTTTCGTCTCAATTCTTGCTGAGTAAAACATCCGGTTAAACCAAACCAGCCACTCCAAGGAATCAACATGAATTCAATTCGATTTGCCTGCGCCTCCATTTTAATCGCCGCCACCCTGACTCCGTCCCTGGCCCATGCCAAGGATAGCGACGATGCCCAAGCGATCCGTCAGGTTCTTGCTCAATATGAACACGCGATTAACACTGCGGATACCAACACCATTGCCCAACTGTACACGGCGGATGGCGTTCAGATGGCCCCGGATGCACCTGCTGCAGTTGGTCGTGACTCTGTTGCTGCCGCTTACGTCGGCACATTCAAGGCGATTTCGCTCAATCTGAAGTTCACGGTCGATGAGATCAAAGTGCTGAGCAAGACCTCTGCGCTTTTGCGCAGCCACTCCATGGGCACGCTCAAGATCAATGGCACCGATCAACCCGCCGGCCCGGCTGCTTTCAAGGAACTCTTCATCCTGAACAAGCAGGCAAATGGTCAGTGGAAATTCTCGCACTACAGTTTTTCAACAGCTCCGCTTGCAAAGCGGTAACCCTGGAAGAGCATCATGAAGAAGCTAATATCTGCATTCATTGTTACATTGCTGATGGCGGGCACGGTCTCGGCTGAGACAATCAAATGGGAAGGGCGCGAGTTTTACGCAAAAAACGTTCATGCCTCTATTGTGAAATTGAATGGCGAGGAAGTACTCAAGGTTGAACGAAACCTCAAGGTTTTTCCATTCGATATCAATCGATTGAGCGAAACGGTAGATGAGCCTACCTATGTAAAGCTGAAAGATTTCGAATTCTCGGACGGAATTTTCGAGGTCAAAGTACTGGCTCGCGTACAACAACCAACGCCTTTCCCCGCATCGCAAGGGTTTATCGGCATACATTACAGGGTAAATGCGGACGATTCGGCCTTCGAATCCATTTACCTGCGCCCCAACGTCGGCCGTGCTGATAATCAAGCGTCCAGAAACCATGCCGTGCAGTATTTTGCCTATCCAGGTTATAAATTTGATCGGTTGCGCAAAGAGAGCAACGGTTTATATGAAACCTATGCGGATATTGGTCTGGATGAGTGGATTACCATGCGCATCCATGTAAAGGGCGAACGGGCTGAGCTGTACCTGAATAATGCAAAATATCCCTCGTTCATCGTTAACAAGATGAAAGGCACGTCGGCATCAGGCGGTATTGGCTTGTTTGTCGATATCGGCACGGAAGGCTATTTCAAGGACTTCAAGATTATCTCCTCCATGCATCCAAAGCTGAAAGGCGGGGCTTAGGAGTTGCTCAGTCATCGCAAATGACCCCGCGCCCCCATTCGCGTTGCCGCGCGCAGGGGCGCGGATATGCATTTTGGTATCCATGCAATCCTGTGCTGATTGACAGCTCTCCTGCCGATTACTCATTTGAACAAACACAGCAAGGGATGTGAATTCAGTTAATTTGATCAACCGGTGATTGAAGATTAATGCGCGATATCTGGAACCCTTGGCATGGCTGCCGAAAGATAAGCGAGGGGTGCAAGTACTGCTACATGTATGCGTTGGATGCGATGCGTGGCCGGCATGGTTCGGAAATCTATCGCACCAAAGATGGCTTTTCGTATCCCTTGCACCGGGATCGTCATGGCAACTACAAAATCAAAAGTGGCGAACAGATCCGCGTCTGCATGACATCAGATTTCTTCCTTGAGGAGGCGGATACGTGGCGCGATGAAGCCTGGTCCATCATTCGCATCCGGCGCGACGTGAAATTCTTTCTGTTGACCAAGCGCCCCCATCGAGTTGCTGCGTGCCTGCCTGCGGACTGGGGGGATGGCTGGGATAACGTCTTTTTCAATGTATCCTGCGAAAACCAGCAGCGAGCGGACGAACGGATTCCTTTTCTGCTTGATCTGCCATTCAAGCACAAGGGGATCATGACCGCGCCATTGATTGGGGCGATTGATCTTATCCCATATCTGCAATCCGGCCAGATCGAGCAAGTCATTGCTGGTGGTGAAAACTACGGTGGCATGCGGCCTTGCCATTTTGACTGGATTCTCGCTCTACGCATGGCTTGCAAACGGCACGGTGTGACGTTCTGCTTTATCGAAACGGGGGCCTATTTCGTCAAGGATGGAAAAAATTACCACTTGAAACAGAAGCAGCTCCAGAGTGAAATGGCTTGGAAATCCGGTGTCAGTTACCAAGGCCGACCCCAGCAGTTCAGATTAGTGGATGCCTTGGGTTTTGAGCTAACTGAGAAAGATTTACACCAACCAAGTTACCGCGAACACTGCGCATATTGTGGAAGCCGACCCATCTGTAATGGATGCAGTGCTTGTGGCCAATGCATAACGCTCTAAGCCCTGTCTCGCAGGTTCTACAAATATCAGCCCCCAATTCCCCATGAAGAATTCTCAGCCTCACCCTGTTCTAATGCTTGTCAGCCGCCAAGCCAAACTGGGCCATGAAGCCCGGTTCGAATGCTTGATGGCTGAATTCCTGGCCAAGGCAGATGCCTATCCCGGTTGCCTCGGCACCCAGTTAGTCCATCCTGGCGATGAAGAAGATGTCGACGACAAGCTCTATCACGCCTTGATCGCCTTTGAAAACGAAGCCTGCCGCCAAGCATGGCAAAGCTCACCTGAACGGGCGGCTAGCTTACTTGAAATTTCACCGTACATTGAAGGCAAAGCTTTCGTTCGTGGCATATCTGGTTTGGCGCACTGGTTCCTGCCGACACAATTGGCCAAGGCCGAACAGCCTCCCCGCTGGAAAGTGGCGATTGCGACATGGTTGGGGATATTCCCAACGGTTTACCTGTTGTTCGTTCTGCTGGGAGAACTACTTGCCCCATGGCCGTTGATTGGGCGTATTTTTCTGCTCACCATCCTCGTAGTCGCCATTATGACTTGGGGCGTCGCTCCGCGACTGACGCGACTTCTGAAACCTTGGTTGTACCCAAGTGAGTCGAACAAATAGTCCCACTGCGTTGCTTCGCTTCGATCGCCCAATTTGGTGCGGAATGGTCGTCCAGTTTCGGAGGATTATGCACATGGCAGCGCTGGCTGAGGATTTGCCTGCAGACCGTTATCATTAACGATCTCCGTTGTTGTATTTTGATTACCTACCATTAAACAAGTGTCAGTTCGAGGCGCTTGATGAGTATTGTGCTGCCCTGTGCATGTGAAGAACACGGCTGTTCGGGGCTCGCAGCCGGCTAACGACAGCAAATTGCACGACAGCAGCCATAGGAAGACTCCACCGTCAACGGCAGCAAAGGCCGAGAACCTGCCGCCAGTCCTAAACAACAAAAAGCCCACGGCATGCCGTGGGCTTCTTTGCGAACAAGGGCTTGCGTCGTGCCGGGATTACCAGTTCGTTTCGCGCTCCGGCGTGGCGGTGATCTGGTGGATCGAGAGGTCGGCGCCGTTGAATTCCTGTTCTTCGTCCAGGCGGATGCCGACGGTTTTCTTCAGGATGCCATAAACCGCGAAGCCGCCAGCCAGCGCGATGCCGACGCCCATCAGCGTGCCGACCAGTTGCGCGGTGAAGGTTACGCCGCCGATGCCGCCCAGCGCGGGCAGGCCGAAGATGCCGGCAGCGATGCCGCCCCAGGCACCGCACAGGCCGTGCAGCGGCCATACGCCGAGCACGTCGTCGATCTTCCAGCGGTTCTGCGTGATGGTGAACATCCAGACGAACAGGGCGCCAGCCACGCCGCCGACGACCAGTGCGCCAAGCGGGTGCATGATGTCCGAGCCGGCGCAAACGGCGACCAGGCCGGCCAGCGGGCCGTTGTGGATGAAGCCGGGGTCGTTCTTGCCGAGCTTCATGGCGACCAGCGTGCCGCCGACCATGGCCATCAGCGAATTCATCGCGACGAGGCCGGAAATGGCTTCGGTCTTCTGTGCGCTCATGACGTTGAAGCCGAACCAGCCGACGATCAGGATCCAGGCGCCCAGCGCCAGGAACGGGATGGATGACGGCGGGTGGGCGGCAACCGCGCCGTTTTTGCTGTAACGGCCGCGGCGCGCACCAAGAAGGAGCACGGCTGCCAGACCGATCCAGCCGCCGACGGCGTGCACGACGACCGAGCCGGCGAAATCATGGAATTCAGCGCCCAGCGCGGACTGGAACCAGGCCTGGATGCCATAGTTCTTGTTCCACATGATGCCTTCAAAGAAGGGATAGACCAGCGCAACCAGCAGGAAGGTGGCGATCGATTGCGGGTGGAACCTGGCGCGTTCGGCAATGCCGCCGGAAATGATGGCCGGGATCGCTGCGGCGAAAGTCAGCAGGAAGAAGAACTTGACCAGCTCGTAGCCACTCTTCTGGGCCAGTTCGGTTGCCGGGCCAAAAAAGTGCACGCCGTAGGCGAGGTAGTAGCCGACGAAGAAGTAGGCGATGGCGGAAACGGCGAAGTCGGTCAGGATCTTGACCAGTGCGTTCACCTGATTCTTCTTGCGAACCGTGCCCAGTTCCAGAAAGGCAAAGCCTGCATGCATGGCCAGAATCATGATGGCGCCGAGCAGGATAAACAGCGTATCACTGGCGATTTTGAATTGCTCCACGGGGTTCTCCGTTGCTTTGGGTGTTGATGGTGCCTGAAAAACGACCACGCACCGAAAGCAAGCAATGTGCCATTTGTTTTATGTTGTTGATATTAATGGATTAATATTTTTGCCGCGCTTTGTTTTGAAGCGATGCGATTCCAATGTTGTGCCAACGAGTGTGTTTTGTGCATTGTTGCGGTGCTTGATGTGCATCGATTGCCCTTGAATGGTGCGCGCGCCCGGCGTGGCAGAATTTGCGTGACTGAGTATCGGGCATGTTCCAGAATGCATTGATTGATGAAACTCATTCCGTGGGGTGTTGGCGATGGTTGCAAATGACCGCTTGGCGGTGTTGTCTGCGATGCTGGAGCAGGGGGTGATCCCGGTTTTTTACGATCCCGATCCGGAAGTTTGCGTGAACGTGATCCAGGCCTGCGTCAACGCGGGGGCGCGTTGCGTTGAATTTGCCAATCGCGGCGATTTCGCACCGCAGGTTTTCCTGGATGTGCGCCGGCACTTTGCCGGGCATGCCGTGCAGCCGTTGCTGGGTGTGGGGTCGGTGATCGATGCGCCGACGGCGGCCATGTACATCGCCCATGGTGCGAAGTTCGTCGTCGGTCCGCTGCTGAATGCCGATGTCGCGCGGCTGTGCAACCGCCGCATGGTGGCCTATATCCCCGGTTGTGCAACGACGACGGAAATTGGCAATGCCCAGGAGTTGGGCTGCGAGATCGTCAAGCTCTTTCCCGGCGGCGCGGTCGGCGGGCCGGAGTATGTCAAAAGCATCATGGCGCCGATGCCATGGACACGCCTGATGCCGACGGGCGACGTGGAGCCGACCGAAGCATCGCTGCGCGACTGGTTCGAATCCGGTATTGCCGTTTGCGGGATCGGCAGCAAGCTGATTTCGCGGGAACTGGTTCTGGCCAGGGATTATCGCGGCATCGAAGAAAAAGTCGGCCAGGCGTTGCAGCTTGCCAGAAGAATTCGTATGGAGCTGGCTGAGCAGAAGCGCTCCTGATCGGGTTGGGACATGACGGCGATGCTGATCGATACCCACTGCCACCTGGATGCGCCCGAATTCGCCGCCGACCGTGCGGCGGTGGCCGAACGTGCGCGAGCAGCCGGGGTGGGCGCTATCGTGAACCCGTCGATTGCGGCGCGCACCTTTGCCGATACGGTGGCTGTGCGCGAAGCGTTTGGCTGCCTGCCGGCATTCGGGATGCATCCCATGTATCTGGCCGAGCATCGCGATGAACACCTCGACCTGCTGCGCGAAACGCTGGTGCGTCAACAGGCTGTGGCGGTGGGTGAAATCGGGCTGGATTTCTTCGTGCCGGGGCTGGATGCCGAGCGCCAGATTGCCTTGCTCGATGCGCAACTGCGGATTGCGCGCGAACTCGACCTGCCGGTGCTGCTGCACGTGCGCCGGGCGGTGGATGCGGTGCTGAAATGTCTGCGCCGGCAGCGCGTCCGGGGCGGAATTGCCCACGCCTTCAACGGCAGCGCCCAGCAGGCGCAAGCCTTCATCGATCTCGGCTTCAAGCTGGGGTTCGGCGGGGCGATGACTTACCCGCGCGCGCTCAACCTGCGGCGGCTGGCGGCGGATTTGCCGCTGGAATCCATCGTGCTGGAAACCGATGCCCCGGACATGCCGCCGGAGTGGCTCAACAGGGGGCGCAACGAACCCGCCGAATTGCCGCGCATCGCCCGTTTGCTGGCGGATTTGCGCGGTTTGCCTTTTGAGGAAGTGGTGGCGGCTACGACCGCCAATGCTTTGTCGGTACTGAACATTCACCAATCTGAAAATCTTGGGGGAACCTCAGAGGCGCCGAGCCTGAGTCTCCCTCCACTTCTTCGGCGCTAGCCAAGGGGAAAGGAAGGTCGTCTGCCATGGTTGCGATGGCACTGGTTCTGCAGTTTTGTAGCCCCGGATGGAGGCTGCAGGCCGGAATCCGGGATCAGTATTTGCGAGGGACGTTGCCCCGGATTCCGCTTCTCTGCTCCGGGCTACTCGCTGAGGCTCAGTAACCCTTCCCATTTCCGCGCGTAGGCCGGACAAGCGCGCAGGCGCCATCCGACGCATAAACCGCAATCGTCGGAAGGCGCTTTGCTTTTCCGATTTACTAGGTTCTGTTGACGTTGGTTACAAAACTGCGTTTGGGGTAGTTCGAGATGGATTTCAAGGCGCAAAGCGCGCCGCAATACGGGTATTGCAAGCGGTTTGCAACGCAGAAAGCCGCTCGAAATACCCCAAACCCGAAGGGCTGGGCCGGAAAAACGCCATTCACCGCGTTATGCGCCTTGAAAATAACCGGTTATTGTCTGCGTCGCATGCCTTGTGACTGGCATTTTCCCGACCCAGCGCAGATTTGTAACCAACGTCAACAGAACCTAGCCTTAGCCGCCCTTCGCGGATTACATCCGCTCCCGCATATCCTCGCCATGGCAGACGACTTTTTTATCCCCTCTGCCAGCGCCGAGGAAGCGGAGCGAGACCCGGGCTCGCGACCGACCGAGGGTAGCCCGGAGGGCCGCAAGGCGGGGTCGCTTTCTTTTGGTTTCTTTTCTTGGTGAAGCAAGAAAAGAAACTCGGCCGCCGGGGCGAGCTCCCGGCATCAAGCACGACGCGCCGCAGGTGCTTAAACACAACCAAGCCGCTCATGCTTCGACAAACTCGGCACGAACGGTTTGATTTGACTTGTGTGCATGCAAGCCTTGTGAGGGAGAGGGGGCAACGGCAGTGTGGTAGCCTGCTCCCGAATATTCACATTCAAAAGCTTTTGTTTTGCTGGGTGAAGGCGAGTAGACTGGACAGTCTAGTCTATTTGGTTTTTGCAATGAGCGCTGATACCGGTTCCCCTCCCAGTTGTCTTGATCGCCTGCTTGCCGCTGCGCTGGACGTGTTTCGCGAGTCCGGCTACCGGGGCAGCATCGATGCGGTTGCCAAGCGCGCCGGTGTGGCGCGGCAAACGATCTACAATCATTTCGAAAGCAAGGATGCCTTGTTTCTGGCCGCGCTGGACCAGGCTGTGGGCGAGGTCTTTGCCCCGCTGGAATCCGAAGAGGGCGATTGCTGCTCCCGCCTGATGCAGTTCTCCCTGCTGTTCCGCGAGCGGGTCTTGTCCCCCGAGGCAATCAACCTGCATCGCGTACTGGTGGCCGAAGCGCCGCGCTTCCCCGAGTTGGCGCAGGCGTTTTACCAGCGCGTCATCATCCATTCCAGGCAACGTCTGGCCAGGATGATCGAAGCGGGCATGCAGGAAGGCTATCTTCGCCAAGACGATCCCATGGAAGCTGCCTCCCTGTATATCGATATTCTGGCGGCACCCGAACACGAGAGTTTGCTGTTCATGTCCGGAACCATCGACTCCGCCGAAGAAGAGAAGAAAGTGCAGCGTGTCATGGAGCTGTTTGGCCGCCTCTACGTCAACCCCGATTTGCCGTGTGCGTTGAAAAGCGCCACCCAAGAACAAAAAAACTGAAAGGATTTGATCATGCCAAAAATCAAGATGGTGTCTTTGATTGTGTCTTCCGCCTTGTTACTGGCGGCATGCGGCAAGGGCGACAAGCAGGGGCCAGGAGGCATGCAGATGCCGCCTTCCGAAGTCAGCGTGGTGACGGTGAGCAAGGATCAGGCTCCGGTCACGTTCGATCTTTCCGGTCGCGTGGTAGCCGTGCGTGCAGCGGAAGTTCGGGCGCGCGTGGAAGGCATTCTGGAAAAACGCCTGTTTGCCGAAGGCGGCGAGGTCAAGGCCGGGCAGTCACTGTTCCGTATCGACCCGCGCACGCTGGAAGCGAATTTGGCCTCGGCCAAGGCGGCGCTCGCCAAGGCCGAAGCCAATGCGCTGATCGCGAGCCAGACCGTGGCCCGCTACCGGGTGCTCGCCAAGGAGCAGGGCGTGTCGAAGCAGGAACTCGATCAGGCCGAAGCGCAGTTCAAGCAGACCGAGGCTGAAGTTGCCGCGCAGAAAGCGGCTGTCACCAACGCCAGCATCAACCTCTCGCATGCCAGCGTGATCGCTCCGATCTCCGGGCGTATCGGCCGGGCACTGGTGACCGAAGGCGCGCTGGTGGGCAAGGGCGAAGCCACCCATCTGGCGACCATCGAACAGCTCGATCCGATCCATGTGAACTTCACGCAGTCGAGCGGCGAATTGCTGAACCTCAAGCAGATGCTCAAGGCCGGCCAACTCAAGAAGGCCGATAGCGTTCCGGTGGAGCTGACGCTGGAAAACGGCACCGCCTACCCGCAGCGCGGCAAGTTGCTGTTCTCCGAGCAGACTGTCGATCCGGCTACCGGCACGGTCACGCTGCGCGCCGAGTTCCCGAACCCGGACCGCCTGCTGTTGCCAGGCATGTTCGCGACGATCCGCGTGGCGCTGGGCAAGGTGGAAAACGCCGTGCGCGTGCCGCAACGCGCCGTGACGCTGTCGCCGCAGGGCGCTTCGGTGTACGTGGTCGACAAGGAAGGCAAGGTCGCGCCCGTTGCGGTCAAGACAGGCGGATTGTCCGGCAAGGATTGGCTGGTGACCGGCGGGCTGGAAGGCGGCGAGCAGGTCGTGGTCGAAGGCTTGCAGAAAGTGCGCCCCGGCGCCGTGGTCAAGCCGGTTCCGTTCAATGCATCGGCTGCAGCGGCTTCGGCGCCCGCAGCCTCTGCGCCTGCTGCTTCGGCCGCATCTGCCGCAGCGGCTTCCAAGCCGGCAGCCAAGTAAGGAGAAGCATCCATGTTGCCCCGTTTTTTCATTGATCGCCCGATTTTTGCCTGGGTGATCGCCATCATCATCGTGCTGTCCGGCCTGATGGCCTTGCGGCAGTTGCCGGTGGCCCAGTATCCGGAAGTCGCGCCGCCGGCGCTGACCATTTCCACCAGCTATCCGGGCGCCAGCGCCAGCGTGGTGGAAGACAGCGTGACCAAGCTGATCGAACAGGAGATGAACGGCATCGAACATCTCCAGTACATGAGCGCCAGCAGCGACAGCAGCGGCAACATGTCGATCACGCTGACTTTTGCGCCGGGTACCAACCTCGACATCGCCTCCGTGGAAGCACAGAACCGCGTCAAGCGTGTGGAAACCCGCCTGCCCGATACCGTGCGCAGTCAGGGCGTGCAGGTGGTGAAGTCGCGCAGCAACTACCTGATGTTCATCATGCTCAACTCGCCGGAAGGCAGCTTCAACAGCGTCGACCTGGGGGCCTATGCCAACGCCAGCGTGCTCGATGCGATCCGTCGCGTTCCGGGCGTGGGCGAAGCCAACGTATTTGGTACCGACTACGCCATGCGGGTCTGGTTGAAGCCGGAAAAGCTTGTCGGGTTCAACATGACCCCGGCCGAAGCCGTGGCGGCGATCCAGGCGCAGAACGTGCTGCTTTCGACCGGCGAACTCGGTCAGCAACCAGCCAAACCCGGGCAGGAAATCGCCGCGACCGTGGTATCGCGCGGGCGGCTCAATACGCCGGAAGAGTTCGGCAATATTGTGCTGCGCAACGGCGGCAACGGCGCGATGGTACGGCTGCGCGACGTGGCGCGCATCGAGCTGGGGGGGAACGACTATCTGGTTTCTGCCCGGTTGAACGGCAAGCAGGCCGCGGGTATCGGTATCAAGCTCTCGCCGGACGGCAACGCCGTCAATACCGCGACGGCGATCCGCGCCAAGATGCAGGAACTCTCGCAGTTCTTCCCCAAGGGCGTGGGCTACGAGATTCCCTACGATACGTCCAAGTTCGTGAAGGTATCGATTTCCGAGGTGCTGCAGACGCTGGCTGAAGCCATCGTGCTGGTGTTCCTGGTGATGTATCTCTTCATGGAAAACTTCCGCGCCACGCTGATCCCGACCATCGTGGTGCCGATTGCACTGGTCGGCTCGTTGCTGGGGCTGTACCTGCTGGGATACTCGATCAATGTGCTGACGCTGTTCGCGATGGTGCTGGCGATCGGGATTCTGGTCGACGATGCCATCGTGGTCGTGGAGAACGTCGAACGTATCATGTCGGAAGAAGGTCTGGCCCCGCGTGAGGCCACGCAGAAAGCCATGGTGCAGATCACCGGCGCGGTGATTGCGATCACGCTGGTGCTGACGGCCGTGTTCATCCCGATGGCGTTCTTCAGCGGCTCGGTCGGCGCGATCTATCGTCAGTTCTCGGTCACGCTGATTCTGTCGATGGCGTTCTCGGCCTTGATGGCGCTGACCCTCACCCCTGCCTTGTGCGCTACGCTGCTCAAGCCGGTAAAAAAGGGCGAGCTGCACCACCAGACAGGTTTCTTCGGCTGGTTCAACCGTTTCTTCGCCGCAACAACCCATCGCTATGGTGAAGGCGTGACGCGCATACTGCGCAAGACTTCGCTGGTGATGGCGCTGTTCGGCGTGTTGCTGGTATTGACTGCGGGCTTGTTCACCAAGCTGCCGACCTCGTTCCTGCCTTCCGAAGACCAAGGCTATTTCATCTCGGTGGCGCAATTGCCGGCCGGGGCCAGCCGCGAGCGCACGATCAAGGTGCTGGAGCAGATCGAAGGCTATTACATGGCGCAACCGGCGGTAGATCGGGTGATCAGTATTGCCGGCTTCAGCTTCTTCGGTCGCGGGCAGAACAACGCGCTGATCTTCGTTCCGCTCAAGGACTGGAAGGAGCGCAAGCAGGCTCCAGTCGATTCGGTCGTGGGCAAGGCGCTGGGCTTCCTGTTCAGCCTGAAGGAGGCGTTTGCCTTCGCCACCAACGTGCCGCCGATTCCGGAACTGGGTGCGATGGGCGGTTTTGACTTCCGCCTGGAAGATCGGGGCGGCGTGGGGCGCGAGGCGCTGATCAACGCCCGCAACATGATGCTGGGCATGGCCGGGCAGAACAAGGCGCTGGCAGGGGTTCGTCCGGAAGGCCAGGAACCCGGCCCGCAACTCTTCCTCGACGTGGATCGCGTCAAGGCCAGCCAGTTGGGAATCGGTTCGGCCGAACTCAACAGCACCCTGCAGATCGCGCTGGGCTCGTCGTATGCCAACGACTTCGTGCGCAATGGCCGCGTGCTGCGTGTCTGGGCGCAGGCCGAGCCGGAAAGTCGCGGCACCCCCGAGGACATCCTGCGTCTGCAGGTGCGCAACGGCAAGGGCCAGATGGTGCCGCTGTCCGAAATCGCCACGGCAAGCTGGGTGGTCGGCGCGCCTGCGCTTGATCGCTACAACGGCTTTGCTGCGATGAAGATTTCCGGCAACCCGGCCCCGGGCCACAGCTCGGGCGAGGCGATGCAGGCCATGGAGGAAATGGCATCCAAACTGCCGCCGGGCATCGGTTTCGAATGGTCGGGTACGTCGTTCGAAGAGCGCGTATCGGGCAGCCAGGCGCCGATGCTGTTCGGTCTGTCGATCCTCGTCGTGTTCCTGTGTCTTGCTGCGCTGTATGAAAGCTGGTCGATCCCGTTCGCGGTGCTCTTGGTCGTTCCGCTCGGCGTGCTCGGTTCCACGGTGGCGATGTGGCTGCGTTTCTTGCCCAACGACGTGTACTTCAAGGTTGGCTTGATTGCGATCATCGGGCTGTCGGCCAAGAACGCGATTCTGATCATCGAGTTCGCCCGCGAGTTGCAGCAGCAGGGGCATGACCTGATCGAAGCGACCATTGGCGCATGCCGCCTGCGTTTCCGCCCGATCCTGATGACCTCGATTGCCTTCATCGCCGGGGTGTTTCCGCTGGTGATCAGTTCCGGCGCCGGGGCGGCCAGCCGCCATGCGCTGGGTACCGGTGTGGTTGGCGGCATGCTGGCCGCGACGGTGCTGGCGGTGTTCTTCGTCCCGGTGTTCTTCGTCGTGGTGCGGCGCCTGTTCCCGGAAAAGAACATCACGCGCACCGAAGCCGAACCTGCCGATGACCACCGCTGAGCCATGGAGAGAACAAGCATGAAACAAACTATCATCGCCGCTGCGCTGGCCGTCGTGTTCCTGTCCGGCTGCAGCCTGGCGCCTACCTTCAGCCGCCCGGCAGTACCCGTTCCAGCGACCGTCGGCGCGGCCTCTGCGCCGGCCGCCGCGGATTTCCGCTTGCCCGAGTGGCGCGCTTACTTTACTGATGCCGCGGTGCAGTCCGTGATCGACAAGGCGCTCGCCAACAACCGCGACATGCGCATTGCCATTGCGCGGGTCGAAGAAGCGCGCGCGCAGTACGGCGTGCAGCGGGCCGACCGCCTGCCCAACCTGAGCGCCAACGGCACAGGTAGCGTGAGCAAAATCCCGGCCGATCTTTCGTCAACCGGCAAGGAAGTCATTTCCCGCCGCTACGACGTGAACCTCGGCCTGCTGAGTTTCGAGCTGGATTTCTGGGGCCGGGTCAAGAGCCTTTCCGATGCAGCGCGGGCGAACTACCTCGCCAGCGAGGAAGCACAACGCTCGTTCCAGTTGTCCCTGATCGCCGAAGCCGCCAATGCCTGGTACAGCGCCCGCGCGCTCGACGAGCAGGCCGCTTTCAGTCGCAAGACGGTCAAGGCGCGCGAAGAGAACCTGCGTGTGGTCAACCGTCGCGTCGAAGCCGGCACTGCCGGCCGGCTGGAGCAGTTGCAGGCAGAAGCCGCGCTCGACAGTGCGCGTGCCGATGCCGCGAGCTATGCGCGCCGTGCCGAAAACGCCCGCAATGCGCTCAACCTGACAGTCGGCGAAACGGTGGTCTTGCCCGAAGCCAAGGGTGAGGCGCTGGCCGATCTGCCGCTGGCCCCGGCGTTACCGGAAGGCTTGCCGTCGAGCGTATTGCTCAACCGCCCGGACGTGCGCCAAGCCGAACAGACCCTGATTGCCGCCAATGCCAATATCGGCGCAGCGCGCGCGGCCTTCTTCCCGAAGATTTCCCTCGTGGGCAGCGCCGGCGTAGCCAGCAACGAGCTTGAAGGCATCTTCAGCGGCGGGCATCAAGCCTGGAGCTTCGCGCCGAGCATCTCGTTGCCGATCTTCCATGGCTGGCGCAACAAGTCCAACCTGGATCTGGCCGAAGCGCGCAAGAACATCGCCGTGGCGCAGTACGAAAAAACCATCCAGACCGCATTCCAGGATGTCGCCAACGTGCTCGCCGACCAGAAGTGGTTGACAGAGCAATACGCTGCGCAGGAAAAACTCGCAGCCCGCCAGTCCGAACGGCTGCGCCTGGCTGATCTGCGTTACCAGACCGGGCTGGTCGGCTATCTCGACCTGCTTGATGCCCAGCGCGAGCACTATGCCGCGCAGCTTGCGTTCATCGAAGCGAAGCGGGCGCGGCTGGCTGCCGCCGCGCAGGCCTTCAAGGCTTTGGGCGGGGCAGGGCAGTAAGTCCCTGGTTTGGGCAAGCATCCGCTGAAATGACAAAGGCCGGGGATCCCGGCCTTTGTCATTTCGATCATCCTGTAAATTACATGCGCGGTGTGACTTCCATGCGCACGTTTACCGGCAGTTGTTGGCCAGGGTCGTTCGGCAGAACGGTCTGGTAGGATTGCCCTTTGTATTCGTAGCGGACGTCGTAGCCAGAGAGGCGGCGCTCCAGATGGTTGCTTGTCTTGCAGCGCTCTACCGGACGGCGTGCCGGTTCTTGATAGTCATCGTTGCTGCCGGTTGTCTGTACACGGCTGCCGATGATGGCGCCTGCAATCGCTCCGCCCGCCGTTGCTACGGTTCGGCCGTTGCCCCCGCCTACCTGGTTGCCGAGCAGGCCGCCGACCACGCCGCCCACGATGGCGCCGCCGATGTTGTTGTCGCTGCCGCGGGTCTGCCGCTGCGGTACATCGCGGTATTCGGTCCAGCATTCGCGCTTGGGCGTATTCACTTCTTCGTACATCGGGGTGGAAGAGATGACGCGGGCATAATCGCTGTATTCGCGAGCGCTGGCGGCTCCGGCAACAAGCAGCAAACCTGCGATGATCAACTTCTTCATGGTAAAGCTCCTTTCTGTAAGTGCGCGATAATAACGCACCAGCTCGCAGGATGGATGACGACTTTTACCTGAGCAAACCTGCTGTTACACAAATGTACATGGGTCAAGCCGGGGGCAATCTGGTATCTTCGGGAAAAGGACAAGCATGCCGCGCGCATGCCGATTTTGCGAACAGGAGTTTTGCTGAGATGACACGGGTTTACAATTTTTCCGCCGGTCCGTCGGTGTTGCCGGAGTCGGTGTTGCACAAAGCCGCTGCCGAGATGCTCGATTATCAGGGAACCGGCATGTCGGTCATGGAGATGTCGCACCGCTCCAAGCCTTACGAGGGCATCATCTACGGGGCGGAAGCCTTGCTGCGCGAGATTCTCGGTATCTCGGACGATTACCATGTGCTGTTCCTGCAGGGCGGCGCCAGCCTGCAGTTCTACATGCTGCCGCTCAACTTCATGACCCTCAACAAGAAGGCCGATTTCACCCTGACCGGCAACTGGCCGGCGCGTGCAATCGAGCAGGCGCAAACGCTGGGGACGGTCAATATCGTCGGCTCGTCCAAGGACAAGAACTACTGGTACCTCCCAGAAATCAAGGGTGCGGACAAGGACGCCGACTACTTCCACATCTGTTACAACAATACCACCGAAGGTACCCAGTACCACCAGTTGCCGGACGTGGGCGACGTGCCGCTGATCGGCGACATTTCGTCGGGCATCCTGTCGGAACCGCTCGACGTGAACAAGTTCGCCGTGCTGTATGCCGGCGCGCAGAAGAACCTCGGCCCGGCTGGCGTGACGCTGGCGATCATCCGCAAGGACATGATGGAGCGCATTCCGGCCAACTTGCCGACCATGCTGAGCTATCGCACGCATGTCGAAGCCCGCTCCATGTACAACACCCCGACGTGCTACCCGATCTACGTCATGAAACTGGTGCTGGAATGGATCAAGGAAACGGGGCGCGAGAATCTCTTCAAGCGCAATGCCGAAAAGGCCGCGCTCCTTTACGATTGCCTCGACAGCTCTGCCATGTTCTACAACCCGGTGGAAAAGTCGGTGCGCTCCCTGATGAACGTGCCGTTCCTGCCGCGCGAAACCGACAAAACCAAGGCCGATGCCATCACGGACAAATTCGTGAAAGAGGCGGCTGCCGCCGGGTTGGTCAGTCTGGCCGGCCACCGCACCACGGGCGGCATGCGCGCCTCGATCTACAACGCCATGCCGGTCGAAGGCGTCAAGGCGCTGGTGGCGTTCATGAAGGATTTCGAAGCTAAAAACGCCTGATTGTCTCTCTTCAAAATTGTCAGTACGCGAAGACGAGCCGCAGACAGTGCAAATGCACGGCAAGGCGAAGTCGACAAAGTTACTGGCGATTTTGGAGTGGAATTAATCCTGCACCCCAGCCCGCATGACGCTACAATGCGGGCTGTTTTTCATGGGGCTTTTTTGCCATGCACACCGCCGATTTTGTTGAATGGTTCCGCCAAGCCTCGCCGTATATCCATGCCTTTCGCGGACGTACTTTCGTCATTGCGCTGGGTGGCGATGTGGTGCGCGACGGCAAGTTTTTCCAGTTGACCTATGACATCAACCTGCTGACAAGTCTGGGCGTACGGCTAGTCGTTGTGCATGGCGCGCGTCCGCAGATCGAAGCCCGCCTGGCCGAGAAAGGGCTGGACACGCGCTACCACCATGGCCTGCGCGTGACAGGCGCCGATGCGCTGGAATGCGTGATCCAGGCAGTGGGACAGGTGCGCGTCGAGATCGAGGCGCTGCTGTCGATGGGGATGCCCAATTCGCCGATGGCCAATGCGGACATCCGCGTTTCCGCGGGCAACTTCATCACCGCCCAGCCGATGGGGGTGCGCGAAGGCGTGGACATGATGTACACCGGCGAAGTGCGCAAGGTGGATACCACCGCCATCCGCTACCGCCTGGACGACGGCGAAATGGTGCTGCTGTCCACCATCGGCTATTCCCCGACCGGCGAGATTTTCAACCTCCCGCTGGAAGACGTGGCGACCAGTGCCGCCATCGCGCTCAAGGCTGACAAGCTCCTGTTCCTGCTCGACCAGCCTGGCGTGGTTTCGGAAGACGGCGAGTTGCTGACCGATCTGACGGCCCTGGAAGCCGAGCAGTTGCTGGCCAAACATTCACATCCGCATGAAGACATCAAACTCTACCTGCCGTGCGCGATCCGTTCCGTGCGCCAGGGGGTGAAGCGGGCGCATTTGATCAGTCACCATGTCGACGGTTCGCTGATGATGGAGCTGTTTACCCATGACGGGATCGGCACCATGATCTCGCACGAGTCGCTGGAAACCTTGCGCGAGGCGACCATCGACGATGTGGGCGGCATGCTGGCGCTGATCGAGCCGCTTGAAGACGAGGGCGTGTTGGTCAAGCGCGGTCGCGAGCTGATCGAACGCGAAATCCACCGTTATTCGGTGCTGGAATATGACAGCCGCATCATCGGTTGCGTGGCCATGCACCCGTTCCTGGAAAACAAGATGGCCGAGATGGCTTGCCTGGTGGTCGATCCTGCTTACCGGGAAGAAGACCGCGGCGAACAACTGCTCAAGCATATCGAGCAGCAGGCGCGCAGCCTGGGTGTGCGCAAGCTCTTTGCCCTGACCACCCGCACCGCGCACTGGTTCATTGAGCACGGCTTTGCTCCGGCAACAGTGGACGATCTGCCGATCGAGCGCAAGCAGCTCTACAACTACCAGCGGCGCTCCAAGGTGTTCATCAAGCAGATTGCAGTTTGAACGTGCATGCTCCAAAAAAATCGCCCGGCTTGATATCCGGGCGATTTTTTTGGAGCGGAGATTGCGATGAATTATTGAGCTTGTTGGCTTATCAATCTTTTGTAATTGGCACTTGCCTTGACTGTTTTTATGGCGGCGTTGATTTTTTTCAGTGTTTCTCCGCCAACCTCTTTGCTGCACAGAATATATCGCCGGTTTCCCGCTGGAGCATCGGCCACCTTGACGATCGATAGTTTTTCGGCAAATTCACGATTGTTGTTGATGACGTATTTTGCCTCTTCGGCGACGGCGAACATGTAGTCGATTCTGTCCCCGGCAATCATCTTGTGCATTCTTTCCGTATCGTCGCCGATATTGATTTTCTGCAATCTTGGTTTGTATCTGGCGATGCTTCCATCAAGCCAGCTTCCGTAGACATGGCCGTCGATGACGCCCAGCCTGAGTTCGCTCTCCAAGATCTGCCGTACGGTTGGATTCTCCGGCAAGAGGGTCTTTTTTTCGGACTGGATGATGATCCGGAATGGCTGATCCTGATAGATGAAATCGTCCGAATAGGCATACAGGGTTTCCCTTTCCGTTGTTTTCAAGGCGCCAATCGTGCAGGCGTATTCCCGTTCCTTGAGCGATTCCAGCAATCGCCTCACCGGAACTTCAACGTATTTGTGCCTGATCTTGGCTTGGTCAAATATCATTCTTGATATGTCAATCAAGATGCCGGCTTCCTTGCCGCTGTTGTTTCCGAAAAACGGCATTCTTTCGTAGTGGTATATCGTGAGCTCCGGGAGGGGCTCAGCGGAAAAAGTTGCATTTGACAGTGCCATCAGCACGAATGCCAATGAGTGGATTCTCATTTCTTTTTCCGGCGAAAAAATAAAACGGCGTTATAGAAATCGCGGGTTTGTGTCCGTGCTTATTAACTACTATAGACCGTTGAGCGACTGCCAAGTTCTGCAAATATTGCAAGCACAGCCGCAACGCAATCCGTGCAGCTACAGATGATGTCGAATCCTGGAAGCTGTATCGTCTGCCATCCATGAGACATCGCCCGGTCTGTGCCGGGCGATGTTGTTTGCTACGGGCATTGCAATCAGGCCAAGCGGGGTCGCAGCACAAACAAGCCCACCATCGACACCAGCAGCAGGCCGCCGAATCCCGCTACCATCTGTCCCGGTGTCAAGAGGGTGTTGGCACCGCCGTACAGGCTCGCGAGCAGGAACATGATCAGGTTCTCGGCGAAATTCTGTACCGCGATGGCGTGGCCCGCGCCGACAGAATGATGGCCGCGCTCCTGCAGGATGGCATTGAGCGGCACGACAAAGAAGCCGCCCGCTGCACCCATCACCACCAGCAATCCGGCGGCAATCCACAGATTGGTTACGCCCGCGAGCAACAGAACCGGTAGCCCCAGCAGCAGTCCACCGCCGAGCGCACGTCCGACCGTGTCGAGCGAAACCCATTTGGCCGCCAGTGCGGCGCCGACCACGATGCCGATGGAAACCGCGCCCATGAGGTTGCCCGGCGTCTGGGCATCGGTGTATCCGAGTGCAAACGGCACCCAGGCGAACAGCAAGAGGCGCAGCGTGGCGCCGCTACCCCAGAACAGGCTGGTGCCGATCAGCGACAGGCGCGCCCACGGTTCGCGGAACAGCGTGGCGAGCGCCTTGATGAAGTCATTCAGCAGGATGCCGGGGTTGAAGTGATCCAGCGGGTGTTCTGCCGGCAGCCTGGGGATCAGCAGGGTCAAGCCGGCAGCGATGGCATAACTCACGGTGATTGCAACCAGCGCGCCGGAAAGCGAGTGGTCGGCTAGCCACGCTCCGGCCAGCACCCCGGTAAGAATGGCGACGATGGTCGAGGCTTCCATCAGGCCGTTGGCCTTGACCAGCATTTGCGCACCGAACAGTTGGGTGAGAATGCCGTACTTGGCGGGGGAATAGATCGCGGCGCCCACGCCGGCCAGCGCATAGGCGGCCAGTACCATCCAGGCCGAAGCGCCGTTTTGCAGCGCGCAGCCAGCGATGACGAGCCCCGCGACGACCTTGACCGCATTGGCGATCAGCATCACGCGCCCTTTGGGCTGGCTGTCGGCAAACGGGCCGACCAGTGCGGCAAAGAGTACGAAGGGCAGTACGAAGCCGGCCTGCAGCCAGGGAACCATGTGGTCGGTTCCGGTCAGGGTTTTGACGAGTTGGATGGAGGCGATCAGCAGGGCATTGTCGGCAAACGCGGAGAGGAATTGCGCTGCGAGCACGGCCTGCATCGTCGGGGTGAGCAGCCGGGTTTCGGTTGTGGTTGAGGCGCTCATGCGGGAACTCCGGTCTCGGCCGGCTGTTCGGCCCATTTTTTGAGGGTGACGTAATCGGTCTTGCCGGTGCCCAGCAGCGGCAGTTCCTTGACCACGCGGATATCGCGCGGCGTGGCGAGCGGCGGCAGGCTTTGCTCGCGCGCGATGGCGGCAAGCCGGTCAAAGGTGAGCTGCGGGTTGGTGGTGAAGAGCACCAGCGCTTCGCCCTTCATGGCATCGGTGCGCGAGCTGCTGGCGTGCTGCCCGGCCGGGTCGGCCAGGAAGGCGAGCTTTTCGGCAGTTTCCAGCGAAACCATTTCCCCGGCAATCTTGGCAAAACGTTTGAGCCGGCCCTTGATCGTGACGAAGCCTTCGGTGTCGATGCTGACAATGTCGCCGGTCGAGTACCAGCCTTGGCCGTGTTCCGATGCCGTGATTTCCAGAATGCCGGGGTTATTGATGCGCAGGTAGCCGGCCATGACGTTCGGGCCTTTCACGTGCAGCAACCCGCCGTCCTCGATGCCCGGGACGGGCTCCAGCCACCATTCCACGCCGGGCAGGAACTGGCCGACGGTACCGGTCTTGTAGGCCATCGGCGTGTTGACTGCGAGCACCGGCGCGGTTTCGGTCGCGCCGTAACCTTCGAGCAGGCGGATGCCGAATTTCTCGACCCACAGATCGCGCACGGCCGACGACAGCCGCTCAGCCCCGGCGACCACATAACGGATGCGGTAGAAATCGTAGGGGTGGGCAAAGCGTGCATAGTTGGCCAGGAAGGTGCTGGTGCCGAACAGCACGGTGCAGTTGCGGTCGTAGGCCACTTCCGGGATCACGCGGTAGTGCAGCGGCGAGGGGTAGATGAAGAGTTTCGTGCCGGTCATGAGCGGCAGCAGTGCGCCCGCGGTCAGGCCGAAAGCGTGGAAGATCGGCAGGGCGTTGAGGAATTTGTCGGTCGCGGCGAAGTCGATCACGGCACGAATCTGCGCCATGTTGGTCAGGAGGTTCTGGTGGGTGAGGACCACGCCCTTGGGTACGCCTTCGGAACCCGATGTGAACAACACCACTGCCGGATCCTGCGGTCTGCCCTTGGGCACGAAAGCGCGCGGCTTGCTGAGTGCGGCCAGCAGCCAGAGCTTGTCGCCAAGGGTCAGGCCGGCGCGGAGGTCTTCGAGGTAGACCACCCGGTATTTTTCGGCGAGCCCGGTTACGACGCTGTCCAGTTGGGCCGCAGCCACGAACGCGCGCGAGGTGATGACGGTCTTGAGCGTGGCGACCTGACAGGCCGAATCCAGCCCCGCCAAGCCGGCCGTATAGTTGAGCATGGCCGGGATGCGGCGCTGCACGGTACAACCCAGCATCAGTGCCAGCGACGGTGCCATGTTTGGCATCAACAGGCCAACGCGCTCGCCTTCCGTGGTGATCTTGGCGACCAGCCGGCCCAGCGCCAGCGTCATCTTGAGAATGTCGCCGTAGGAGTATTCCTCCTGGCGCATGTCTTCAAGCAGCCGGTACGAGCGCCCCCAGACCGCCGCGGCATCGAGCAACGCGTCGAACAGCGTACCGATGGGGCGTGAGGCGAACAGCATGTGCTGCATGATCTTGCGCAGCGCCTCGCCCGCAAGCCGCCGCCGCTCGCGGGATTTACCGCCCTGCGGCATGGCGATGGTTTCCAGCGGCATGACCGTGAGCTGAATCTCCGGAAACCAGCGGCGCGGGTAATTGCCCCCCATGCGGCTGAAATAACTGCGGCTTGGGCCTTCCAGGCGGACCGGCAGAATATCCGCCCCGGTGCGCGCGGCGACAAAAGCCGGGCCGTCGTAGACCTTCATCAGCGATCCGGTCTCCGTGATGCGCCCCTCGGGGAAAATTACGACCGGCTGGCCGGATTCCACGAGCTTGACCACATGCTTGATCGCCATCGGGCTGGTCGGATCGACCGGCAGGTAATCGACGAGTTTCAGCACCTGCCGGAACAGCCACTTCTGCGGCACGGTGGTATGCACCACGAACACTGCCCGTACCGGCAGGAACAGGCCCAGCAACATGCCGTCGAGGAACGATTCATGGTTGGCGATGATCAGCGTGCGCCGCTGCGCGAACTGCGGCCACTGACCCTTGATGTGGACCCGGAACAAGACCCGGAAGAGGGCGCGCAGCAGCAAGGCGATCAGAGGTTTCATGAGGATTTTCCACAAAGGCTGAGTTCAAGGATTTTATGCGAGGCTTGCCGCATTTTGACCAGTAAATTTTGTGCGGACAGGTATAGTCACCGCTGATGCATCAGTTGCTGATCGAGCCGCTGCAGGTCACCAAGTTGCCCGTGGGATTTTCATGTTCGATCCGCAAGAAGCAGGTTGACTGTCTTTCCTTTGGCGATGAAGGCTTTCTGCAGGAAAGCTATCTTTTCTGCATGTGCCCTAGTAGTCAGTCACACAGATTCTGCTATGTTCGTCACGCCCTGCATCCCCATGCGCTTTGTCGCTCATCCTCGCCATAGCCCTGCTATGGCTGCGGTTCACTTCGTGCGCATGGGGCGCAGATGCGCGCCTCGGCATCCACGCGATTCACTGCGTGACTGACTACTGGCGTGGTGTCGGATTTTAACCTGTTCAAGAAAACCATTCAGGAGCATGCGCTGCATCACGCCATCAGTGTGGCCAATCGCCTGTTGGGAAGCGCGGTATCGCGCAGGCCCGTTACTTTCACGGCATCTACGCAGATGAGGATGTGGCCGCCTCAAATGTGAATTTCGTGGACAACATGGATAGCGGGATGCTGGCGATTGAAGAGTGTGGTCTGGGGGGGTGTTGTGCAGAATCATCCAGTGCCAGCCAAAATAAATGGTGGGGGGATTTGTGGGGTGCCAAAAAGAAACGCCATGATTTTTTCAATAAAATCATGGCGTTGCTTGATATTTGTGGCGGAAAGGGGGGGATTCGAACCCCCGATAGGCTATTAACCTATACACGCTTTCCAGGCGTGCGACTTAAGCCACTCATCCACCTTTCCGCGAGAGAGGCCGGATAATACCCAATTCGCCGGGGGCTGGCAAGTGTATTGGGCGGTTTTTGTTTGAGAATTTGGGCATAATCTTGCTGCGGGGTCTCGTCATGGCTCATGCGCCCCCCTTCACTCTGCGGGGGGCTCATCGCGCCGCAGGCTTTGAACGGATTCTGACAGCCGGGGAGATTTTCCGGATGGATGGGCTAGACTGATCTTGTTTGGACCGCCAGATGGCGTATATTAGAAATTTCTAATATATCAAGTGTCCGAGACCATAGAAATGCGTTTTTCAGGTGCACTCATGAGCGAGGAATACAAGGCTGGCGACTCAACTGGGCCGGCTGCTGCGACCTCTTCCGGTGTCAGAGGGGCGATCGACCCCAAGCTGGTTGCTTGCCGTGATATGGCGTTGCAGTTGCTGATGCAGTCCTTCGAGGGGGTGTTCAGCAAGCTGGACGAGGATTTTCTTGAGCGTGCCGACAAGGCGACCGACCGGGTGTTGCGGGAAAGTTTCCTGCTGGCTCGCGCGGAAACCCAGGCCAAACGCAGCCTGATTACAGCTGAATTCCGTCAGCGTTTTCTTGAGTCGTTCAATAATCGTTTGCGGGAACTGGATGGCGGCAAAGGCGAGATCAATTACTACCAGCCCGTTTCAGGAGTCGCCGAGCTTTCCCTTGTGGCAAACGACGAATATGAGGAAAGTCTTGCCGCAAGCCATGTGACCAATGCGTTCAAACAGAAAAGCTGGGACGACTTGCAGCAATTGGAGTCCCGGTTGGCGCGACTGCTGCCCATGCGGGAAGAGGGTAGTGAAGAGGGTGGGAATCCCATCAGTCCGGAGGCGATTTGTGAGGCGGTGCTTGCAGCCTGCCGGCAGATCGAGTGCGGTGTAGACGCTCGGATCGTTGCGTTGCGGGCTTTCGAGCGTCAGCTGGCCAGCCAGGTCGCGGCCGTTTACAAGCAGGTGAACGAATTTCTTGTGCAGCAGAATGTCCAGCCGGTTGTAATGAAGCTGCGCCCCCGTGGAGCGGGGGGGCGCGCGAGTGGGGGTGAACGGGAAAGCGGAGGGCAGGATATTCTTTCAGGCGGAGCTGTCGTATCTGGCGCTGATGCCGGAGCCCCTTCCGAAGACGCCCAACTCCCGCCCGGCATGGTGAATGTGGCCGTGCCCGCGGTTCTGGCCGCGCATCTGGAGCAACTGTTGAGCGGCAATTTCAGTGCGCCGTCTACTGCGCCGGCAACTGTTCGCCTTTCTTCGGAACTCGGATTCCTTGATCAGCTCCAGCGCAGATTGCCGGATGATGTTGCCGTGGTGGAAGGGGTGACCATGCATCCGGCGCGCGACAACCTGGTCGCGCTTTTGCAGAACACGCAATGGGCCCAGAACCTGGCGCAGATGGATGCCATGACGCTCAATCTGGTTGCGCTGCTGTTTGATCGCATGTTCGAAGACCCGCGGTTGCCTGATGCCGTCAAGGGCTTGATCGGTCGATTGCAGATTCCGGTTCTCAAGGTCGCGTTGCTGGATAGCACCTTTTTTGCCCGCAAGGGGCATCCGGCCCGGCAGTTGCTGGATCGGCTGGCCGAGTCGGCGGTGGACTGGAACGAAGGGTCGGATTCCGGCAAAAAGCGCATCGACAAGTTTTCGGCAATTGTCTCCTGGGTTGTGGTGAATTTCGAAAACGATGTCAGCATCTTCGAGCATGCGCTCGCCGATCTGGAGTCGTTCTTGCTGGACGAGGCCGATGCTGCGGCCAATCAGGTACTGGAGGATGCCGAAGAGCTGGCGGCGACCGAGCAGTCCGAGCTGGCGGTTGCTACGGCGGAAGCCGTGATCGGCGGGCGTTTGTTCCGGCGGGAAGTGCCACCGCTGGTGGACGAGTTTGTGCGGCAGTGTTGGCAGCCGGTGCTGGTCAGGGCTTACGGTGCTGCAGGGGAAAACGAGCCCCGTTTCGTGGCTTATGTGGCTGCGCTGGATGACCTGCTCTGGAGTGTGGAGCCCAAACGGGGCGCGGAAGAGCGTCTGCTGCTGGTGAACCGGCTGCCTGGCATGCTCAAGACACTGGAGGAGGGGGCCGATTACGCAGGCATGGATGCCGAAGCCAGGCAGTTGTTCTTCTCCGAGCTCGTGCATTGCCATGCCGCGGCGATCCGTAACGGTATGCGCCCCGTGGCGGCCGTGCCGGTTGTTGCGCCTCCTCCAGAGCCGATCAAGCCGCTTCCCCGATCCGAGGCAGAGCCTGTTTATGAAATGGCCTTGCCGCCCAGTGCGCTGCCCGAGCGCTGGGACTGGGTGGATTTGCAGGAGGTGGACGGCATGATTCGCCGGTTGCGCCTGACTTGGGTTAGCCCGCAAGGTACGCGCTTCCTGTTCACGAATCGCGAAGGCGAGAATGGACATACTTTTGTGCGCTCGGAAGTCGAGCAATTGTTGCAGCAGGGAAAAATGCGCCGCGCCGATCTCTCCGAAAGCCTCACCGACAAGGTGTTCAATATCCTGCGCCAATCGCTGGTGGCCTGATCTAATTACGTACTCTGGCGAGTGCATAATTGCCATTGATGCATACCCATTGGGGGTATATTCTGGAAGTGTTCTCTTTTGCGAGGTCCCATCATGACCTGGCTTCTGCAAGTCCCCATATCCGGAATGACCTGTGCGGCCTGTGCCGCACGCTTGGAAAAACAGCTTAATCGCCAGCATGGCGTCGCGGCGAGCGTCAATTTCGCGACCGAGAGTGCGGAGATTCGGCTGGAAAAAGACGCCGTGCCTGTTGAGGCGGTGTTTCACGTCATCGAAAAAACCGGCTTTTCCGTCCCTGCGATTTCCCAAAGTTTCAAGATATCCGGCATGACCTGCGCTGCCTGTGCGGCGCGCATCGAGAAAGTGCTGAATGCCCTGCCGGCAACCCATGCCGAAGTCAACCTGACGGCCGAGACGGTTCGCGTTACCTCGCCTCAAGGCTTGTTGAGCCCGGAGGATGTCATTGCCTCGATCCAGCAGGCCGGTTATGACGCCGCATTGCTGCCGGAAGATGCCCCACTGTATTCCGAAGAAGCCGAAACCGTGCGCCATGCGGCGCGCCGCGACCTCATCCTCGGCGTGCTGCTTTCCGCTCCGCTGGTGCTGGGCATGATTCCGATGCTGCAGGGGCAGCACGAGGAGTGGCTGCCGCGCTGGCTGCAATGGATGCTGGCCACGCCGGTGCAGTTCATTCTCGGCTGGCGTTTTTATCGCGGTGCCTGGAAGAGCCTGCGTTCCGGAGGCGCCAACATGGATGTGCTGATTGCCTTGGGCACCACCATGGCGTGGGCGCTCAGCACTGTGGTCTGGTTGCGCGGCGACCATCAGCATCATGTCTATTTCGAGGCCGCAGCGGTCGTCATCACGCTGGTGCTGGCCGGCAAGCACCTTGAAGCGAGGGCGCGCAGTAGGACCAACACCGCGCTGGCCGAGATGATGCGCTTGCAACCGCGCAATGCGCGCGTGGAGCTGCACGGGAAACTGGTGGAAGTGCCCGTGACCATGCTGCATCCCGGCGACATTCTCTACATTCCACAGGGCGAGCCCATTCCGGTCGATGGCGTGGTGAGCTGGGGGCAGGCTTCGGTGGATGAAAGTCTGCTGACCGGCGAATCGGCCGCCATTACCAAACAGAAGGGCGACAAGCTGTACGCGGGCACTACCGTGCTCGAGGGGACGCTCAAGTGCCGGGCGGATGGCGTGGGCAGCAAAACCTACCTGGCCGAGATCATCCGCCTGGTGGCGCGGGCGCAAGGCTCCAAGGCGCCCATCCAGCATCTTGCGGACAAGATTGCCGGCGTTTTTGTTCCCGTGGTGGTGGCGATCGCCGTCGTCACGTTCATTGCCACCTGGTGGTGGCTGGGCGATTTTCAGCCTGCGCTGATGCATGCGGTGGCGGTGCTGGTCATCGCTTGTCCCTGCGCGCTGGGTTTGGCAACGCCGGCGGCAGTGACGGTGGGTGTTGGCGTGGCAGCAAAAAACGGCATCCTGTTCCGCAACGCCGCTGCGCTGGAAGCTGCGGAACGAGCTACGGCCATCGTGCTCGACAAGACCGGAACCCTGACCTACGGCAAGCCGGAAGTGCAGGCTATCTGGCCTTGCGAAGGCTGGGACGAAACGAAGCTGCTGCAGTTTGCGGCCAGTATGGAAGCGGGCTCGGAACACCCGCTGGCGCGTGCGGTGCTGGCGCGTGCGGGCGGGCTGCTTCGTTTTCCGGTTGAGGCGTTTCGTGTCGAACCCGGTTTGGGTGTGTCGGGTGTCATTGATGGGCGGGCCGTCAAGGTTGGTGCTCCGCACTGGGTTGCGCCGGATTGGCGATGGGAGTCAATGATGCCCGAACATGCGGCGAGCACCATGCTGGCGGTGACCGTGGCGGGCGAGCCTGCCGGGCTGATTGCCTGTGCCGATGCGGTTCGTCCCAGCGCCAAGGCGCTGGTTGCCGGTTTGGCGGAAATGGGCATCGAAACCGTCATGCTGACCGGTGACAATCTGGCAGCCGCGGCGGCGCTGGCATCTGCTGTGGGAGTGACGCGTTTCGAGGCGGGGGTTTCGCCAGCCGACAAGGCGCGCGTCGTCGGTGAACTGAAGGCCGCCGGGCATTTTGTCGTCATGGTTGGCGACGGCGTGAACGACGCGCCGGCACTGGCCGCAGCGGATGTCAGTTTTGCGATGGGGGCGGGCAGCAATGCGGCGATTGCCACGGCCGACATCACGCTGATGTATAACGACCCGGTGCATATCGCCACGGCCATTCGTCTGTCGCGGCATACCCTGCGCAAAATCAGGCAGAACCTGTTTTTTGCCTTTTTCTATAACGTGCTCGGCATTCCGCTGGCCGCGCTCGGGATGCTCAATCCGGTCATCGCCGGGGCTGCGATGGCGATGAGTTCGGTTTCGGTGGTGACCAATGCGTTATTGCTGCGCCGCTGGCATGAGTAGCGCCTATTTTCATTAAGCGGCTGCGCCTTCGCATCTGGCGGTCGGGTGGTGCTCGGAATCCTCATGTACTTGCGTGTACATTCCGGTTCCTGCGCTCCATCCTCTCGCCACCTGCTTTGGCTCGCTCGCTTACTGAAATAGGCATGTGGATTCGCAGGGTGCGCCGTGCGCACCGTTCATTCAAATGCTGTTCCCGCGTGCGCACGCTGCAGGCTTGGATGATTCGGAAATCTTTTATCGGGAGGTATGTATGGAAACGATTGAAATTCGCATCGAAGGCATGAGCTGCGAAGGGTGCTCCGGCAGCGTTACGCGGCGCCTGCAGGCTGTGCCGGGCGTGGCCAGCGTAGAAGTCATGTTGAAGCCGGGGGCGGCGCGGATCGATTTTGATCCGGAGAAGACCGGCGTGGCAGCCCTGGAGGCGGTGATCGAAGAGGCGGGTTTCGATGTCGTCCGCTGATTGCTGTGGCGTCGAAAGCGAGCGCCGGGTTGAGCGTCAGAACAAGGATGCGCTAACCAAGCGCCTCAATCGTATCGAAGGCCAGGTGCGCGGCATCAACCGGATGGTCGAAGAAGACCGGTATTGTATCGATATCCTGACGCAGGTCGCTGCCGCGAAATCGGCGCTGGATGCCATTGCGCTGCAATTACTGGAAAGCCATGCTCACGGTTGCGTGAAGCAGGCAATTGAATCCGGAGAGGGGGAAGCCGCAATCGGGGAACTGGTGACGGTCGTGAAGCGGATGGTGGGCGGGTAATCCCCATTTAAAAATCGCCAGCGACTTTGTCGATTTCGCCTGCCGCATTTTTTGCGTGTTTCTTCCGCGTCTGGGGCCGGAATTTCAAAAATGGAATAACGCATTGTCCGGAAGCAGAAACAAAAAAACCGGCCAATGTGCCGGTTCATGTTTTTGTGCAAACCATCCTCGATGCATGAAAGCAAGGAAACTGGCGGAGCGGACGGGACTCGAACCCGCGACCCCCGGCGTGACAGGCCGGTATTCTAACCAACTGAACTACCGCTCCGCAGCGGTATTGCCTTTCGATTTTGGTGGGTGGTGACGGGATCGAACCGCCGACATTCTGCTTGTAAGGCAGACGCTCTACCAACTGAGCTAACCACCCGCCGTCGAAAGAGGGCGCATTAAACCATTCCCGGTTTGGGGTGTCAACACTTCGGTGCAAAATTTTCTGTTTTGCCTGGAAAATATTTTCCGGCAAGCGGGTGGCGGTTAAAAAAGTCGTTGTGCTGTGCCATGATCGAACTTGAAGAAATTGCAGGAAGGCGTGGCGAACAGAGATGGGCAGGTCAAGACAGGATCAGCGTAGTGCGCGGCGGGTGCCGGTCAGCTTTCGTGCCAAGATCAGGGTGGAGGGGGGGAGCTACGCGTTCTACGGTGAATGCACCGATCTCAGTGTGGGGGGCATGACGTTGCGTACCAGCTATGTGCCCCGCCCCAACGAGGAGTTCGAGGTCTACCTGCTGCCGCCGCAGATCGGCAAATCGGTTCGCCCTTTTTCTGCTCGCGTGCGGGTGATGCGCTGCCATGAGATCGAACGCAATCGCCTGTATGAAATAGGCCTTGCCACGTTGGAGGTGCTGGCGTGAGTATTTCTCGTCTGTGGATCTTGTGCCTGTTTTGGTTGCCGTTGCGTGCGATGGCCGTTGCGCTTGATCCCGTTGTCGTGAATGTCGAGGACGAGGCCGACCATGTTGTCCTGTCGGCCAGCTTCAGCGTGCCCGTCCCCCGCGATCAAGCGTGGGCAGTCATGGTGGATTTCGAAAACATGCCTCGCTTCATGCCGTTTTTGAAGTCCAGCAGGGTGCTCTCCCGTAACGGAAACACCTTGCGGGTATTGCAGACCGGCACCGCGCCGGTTGTATTCCTGAATATCTCCTATGAATCGGTGCGGGAAATAGACTTGCAGCCGTTTTCTGAAATTCGTGCGCATTCGGTCGGCGGTAACGCCGGGATGCTGAAAAGTGTTGCCAAGCTAACTGCCCGCGATCAGCGGACCGAGGTAAGTTATCGGGCGGACTGGTGGCCGACGAGTGCGCTGGCGGCCGGGTTCGGGGGAAACACCATGCGCGATTTGCTCGGCAAGCAATTTACCGCCATGCGCCAGGAAATGATCCGCAGGCAGCCGCGTCTGTGATTTGCCCCAGGGCATTGCAGACGAACATGCCTCCCGGCATCATTGCGCCTTTGCTCCTGATCGTTTCCCGTCATGAAGACCATTGTTCTCAAGGTTGATGTCGATACGTTCCGCGGTACGCGCGAGGGTGTGCCGCGTCTCGTCGAATTGTTCCGCTCTCGCGGGGTCAACGCCACTTTTCTGTTCAGTCTGGGGCCGGACCATACCGGCCGCGCCATCAAGCGCGTGTTTCGTCGCGGCTTCATGAAAAAGGTATCCCGCACCTCGGTGCTGGAGCATTACGGGCTGAAAACCCTGATGTATGGCACCTTGCTGCCGGGGCCGGACATCGGCCGGCGCTGGGGCGACATTCTGCGCGGCGTGGAGGCGTCGGGTTTCGAGGTGGGTATTCACTGTTGGGACCACATCCGCTGGCAAGATGGCGTTGCCAAGGCCGACGAGGGATGGACAAAGGAAGAGCTCGACCGTGCAGCCGAACGTTTCGAGGAAATTTTCGGGCACCCGGCCAGGACTCATGGCGCTGCAGGCTGGCAGATGAACCGTGCAGCCTACCGCCTTGAGCAGCGCATGGGGTTGGCTTATGCCTCCGATACGCGCGGCACGCATCCGTTCTGGCCCATCGTCGAGGGTGAACCGGTACGTTGCTTGCAGATTCCCACCACCTTGCCGACGCTTGACGAGCTGCTCGGCTTCGAAGATATCACGCCGGATACGGTTCACAATCGCCTGATCCGCGCCACGGTGGAAGTGCCCGAATACGGGCACGTCTTCACCCTGCACGCCGAGCTGGAAGGGATGAAGTTGTTGCCGGCGATGGAGCGCATGCTCGATGGCTGGGCCGAGCAGGGATACCGCATGATCTCTCTAGCCGATTATTACGGCATGCTGAATCCGGCCAGCCTGCCCTACCATGCCGTCGAGATGGGGGAAGTAGAAGGCAGGGCCGGTTTGCTGGCGGTGCAGGGCACGAGTTTTTCCTTCTGATCCCCTCCATCTGTTGCGGGGCGCGGTCTGTAAAATATGAACGGGCCAGTGTTGTATTTGTGCCCCGCAACACCCTCGGTAGACGTTCCCGGTTTGTATTCTTTCTGCCATCGGGTAACATGCGAAGTATAGCTATGTTGCGCCGCAGCAATGCGGCAAAAGGTTGTCATGCCTCTTTCCGAACTGTTTCCTTCGATGCTCTGGCGGCACTTCGCCACGATCTGTTCCTTCCCTCACGGCTCCGGCCAAGAAACGGCACTGCGTGATCAGATCAAAAGCTGGGCTGAAGCCCGCGGCTTGGCCGCCCGCCTCGATGCTGCCGGCAACCTGATCCTGAGCAAGCCAGCGACAGCGGGTTGCGAGAATCGAGTCGGCGTGATCCTGCAGGCACATCTCGACATGGTGTGCCAGAAGAACCAAGGAAATCCGCATGATTTTCTGGCTGATCCGATTGTCCCTGTAGTTGAAAATGGCTGGGTACATGCCCAAGGCACCACGCTTGGTGCCGACAACGGGATCGGTGTGGCAGCCGCGTTGGCGGCTCTGGAATCGTCGGATATTGCGCATGGCCCGCTCGAAGTTTTGCTGACTCTCGATGAAGAGGCCGGCATGACCGGCGCGCGCGCACTTGAAACAGGAGATCTGCATGGCAAGCTCCTGTTCAATCTGGATACGGAAGACTGGGGCGAGCTCTATGTAGGCTGTGCCGGCGGGCTGGACATGACCGTGCATCGCCATGTGGTCCGCGAGGCCATTTCCGCAGCCTTCGTGCAGCGCAAGATCTCGATTTCTGGCCTGGTGGGCGGACATTCCGGTTGCGACATCCATCTGCAGCGCGCCAACGCGATTCGCTTGCTGGCGCGTCTGCTTCAGGATATCCGCAAGCAGACCGACCTGCGCCTGGTCAAAATGAACGGCGGAACCGTGCGCAATGCCTTGCCGCGTGAAGCGTTTGCCGTGGTCGCGGTGCCGGCGTGCGACGCGAATATCCTCGATCTGCTGGCGCAAGTGACGCAAGACCAGTTCCGCATGGAGTACGCCGGAGTGGATGAGAGTATCCGCGTCGAGGTTTCAGAGGGCGGTAATGGCTCCATGCTGCGCGCAGCGGATACACAAACCGTGATTGATCTGCTGCTGGCTTTGCCCTACGGTGTGCGGCGCTGGAACCATGCCATGCCCGATGTCGTGGAAACGTCGAACAATATTGGCGTGGTCAATCTGAACGGCGAATTCGAAACCATCCTGATGGTGCGTTCGCTGACAGATGCCGGATGCAACGAACTGGCCGCAGCCATTGAGGCTTGCTCGCGTCTGGGGGGGGCGCAGGTGGCGCGGGGCAATGCCTATCCCGGCTGGAATCCCGATCTGTATTCCCGCGCGCTGAAAGTGGCTCAGACGGTATACCGTGAGCAATACGGCGAAGAAGCCAAGGTAAAAGTCATCCATGCCGGACTGGAGTGCGGTCTGATCGGAGACAAATATCCGCGCCTGGAAATGGTTTCTTTCGGCCCGACCATCCGCAATGCCCACTCGCCAGCCGAAAAGGTCGAGATCGAATCGGTGGGGAAGTTCTGGGAGTTTCTCAAGGCATGCCTGAAGGCCGTGCCTGTGGCTGCGTGAAAATTACATAAATATTCATGTCTGACGAAATGGCTTCTAAGCTGTAAAGATTAACCTTTTATTTTCATGGAGTTGCAACATGAGTCTGTACATCGAAGACATCCAGGTCGGCATGACCGCCGATTACCGCAAGACCCTGACCGAGACGGATGTGGTTCTGTTCGCCGGTCTGACGGGCGACAACAACCCCATGCACATCGACGAAGAATTTGCCTCCGAAACCCGCTTTGGCGGGCGGATCGTGCATGGTTTGCTGACCTCCAGTCTGCTGTCTTCGGTGATCGGGATGAAGATGCCGGGGCCGGGCTGTATCTACATGAGCCAGAACCTGCGCTTCCTCAAGCCGGTCAAGATCGGCGACACCGTTACGGCACGCACCACGGTGGTGGAAGTGGTTGCGGAAAAACAGCGCGTACGCATGGCGACCGAATGCCTGGTGCGCGGCGAAAAGGTGCTCGATGGCGAAGCCACGGTCTGGGTGCCGAAAAAGCCGGCCTGAATTTGACGGGCATGAACGCCAAGCCTTGGTTGCCTCACAGCAGCCAGGGCTTTTTTGTGTGCGCGTGCCGTGCAATCGATCCGTAGGGGGCTGTTGAGCAAAGCGAAACGCACCACTGCTTTTGCATTTACAATTCCTGTTTTTCAAGCGGATTGACCATGCTTGCCCATCTTGAACAACTCGGGGTTGCACAGGTTCCCTCCGCGGCGCTGTATCCGGCGTGGCATGAAGCGGCCGATCCGGGGTTACCGTTGCTGGAAATCAACAATCGTCACGGCCGGGCCGTAGTGGCCTTGCAGGGGGCTCAGGTGTTGTCCTGGCAGCCGGCGGGGAGGGAAGAGATGCTGTGGTTGTCTCCGCGTAGCCGCATGCAGACCGGCAAGGCGATTCGCGGCGGGATTCCGCTCTGTCTGCCGTGGTTCGGTCTGGCGGCGGATGGCAGTATGCAGCATGGCTTTGCCCGAATTTCGGACTGGGCTTTGACCGAGGCGCACTCGCAGTCCGATGGTTCGACCCGGCTGCTGCTGGAGCTCGCCGGGCAGTCGCCGCAGCCGGTCTGGCCGCATGCGTTCCGCTTCCGGATGGAAATCGTGCTGGCAGAACGGTTGACCCTGACCCTGAGCGCCGAAAACCGCAGCAACGCCCCCGCGCCGCTGGCCGCGCTATTCCACACCTACTTTGCGGTGTCCGATGTGCGCAGCGCCCGCGTCACCGGGCTGGAACAGACCCGCTATATCGACAAGCTCGATGCTTCGCGCCTCAAGCGCCAGACGGGCGCCGTGACCATCGAAGCCGAAACCGACCGTATCTATCTCGACGTGCCCGCCGAGCAGATTCTGCACAGTCTGGCTGGCACCATGCGTATCGAATCGGATGCCAAGAGTTGCGTCGTGTGGAATGCTTGGGATAATGACAGGAATATCGCCGATCTGGGCGCGGGCAACCATGCCGGTTACCTGTGCGTCGAGCGCGGCAACGTGGCCGATCATGCCGTGACCCTGCAACCGGGCGCGAAGCATGAAATCCGGATGACACTGAGTGAATTGGGGACACATGCATTACGAGGATCTGCGCGATTTCATCGCCAGGCTTGAAGCGCAAGGCGAGCTCAAACGCATTGCCGTGCCGGTTTCGCCGCATCTGGAGATGACCGAAGTCTGCGACCGGGTGCTGCGCACGCAAGGCCCGGCTTTGCTGTTCGAGAACGTGCCGGGCCACACCCTGCCGGTGCTGGGCAACCTGTTCGGTACACCGCGCCGCGTCGCGCTGGGTATGGGGGCGGAAGACGTCGGCGCGCTGCGCGAAGTCGGCAAGCTCTTGGCCTACCTCAAGGAGCCGGAGCCGCCCAAGGGCCTGCGCGATGCATGGGAGAAATGGCCGGTATTGAAGCAGGTGCTGAACATGGCGCCGAAAACGGTGCGCAAGGCGCCTTGTCAGGAGATCGTGATCGAAGGGCCGGATATCGATCTGGCCAAATTGCCGATCCAGCATTGCTGGCCGGGCGATGTTGCGCCGCTGATTACCTGGGGGCTGGTGGTCACGCGCGGCCCCGGCAAAGCGCGTCAGAACCTCGGCATCTACCGCCAGCAGGTGATCGGCCACAACAAGGTCATCATGCGCTGGCTGGCGCACCGCGGCGGCGCGCTGGATTTTCGCGAACATGCGCGCTTAAATCCGGGCCAGCCGTACCCGGTGGCGGTGGTGCTGGGCTGCGATCCGGCCACGATCCTCGCCGCGGTGACGCCCGTGCCGGATAGCTTGTCCGAATACCAGTTCGCCGGTTTGCTGCGCGGCGCCAAGACCGAACTCGTCCAATGTATCGGCTCCGACCTGCAGGTGCCGGCCCGCGCCGAAATCGTGCTGGAAGGCCACATCTACCCCGATGCTGATTCGCCGACGGGGTACGAGCAAGCGCTGGAAGGTCCCTATGGTGACCACACCGGCTACTACAACGAGCAGGACTGGTTCCCGGTGTTCACCCTCGACCGCATCACGATGCGCGAGAACGCCATTTACCACAGCACCTACACCGGCAAGCCACCCGACGAACCGGCCGTGCTCGGCGTGGCGCTGAATGAAGTGTTCGTGCCGATCCTGCAAAAGCAGTTTCCGGAAATCGTCGATTTCTACCTGCCGCCAGAAGGGTGCAGCTATCGCATGGCGGTGGTGTCGATCCGCAAACAGTATCCGGGCCACGCCAAGCGCGTGATGTTCGGTATCTGGTCGTTCCTGCGCCAGTTCATGTACACCAAGTTCATCGTGGTCGTCGATGACGACGTGGATGTGCGGGATTGGAAGGAAGTGATCTGGGCCATTACCACGCGCATGGATCCTGCCCGAGACACCACACTTGTGGAAAGCACGCCGATCGACTACCTCGATTTCGCCTCGCCGGTCAGCGGGCTGGGCGGCAAGATGGGGCTCGATGCCACCAACAAGTGGCCGGGTGAAACGGCCCGCGAATGGGGACGGCCGATTGTGCGGGATGAAGCGGTCAAAGCCAGAATCGACACCATCTGGGACGACTTGGGGCTGTAGCCATGTGGTTCATGGCGCAACTGGCCGAAAAACGCATCGAGGAAGCCCGCGACCGCGGCGATCTTGACAACCTGCCGGGCGCCGGCCAGCCCTTGCAGCTCGACGACGATCCGTTGGTCCCTGAACATCAGCGCATGGCCTATCGCATCCTGAAAAACAGTGGTTATTTACCGCCGGAGCTGGAAATGCACAAGGAGGCGGTCGAGATTGTGCTGCAACTGGCGAAGATTGATGCCGGAGCGGAGAAGGTTCAGTTGCTCGACCGACTGGCCCGCATCAATCTCTGGCTGGCGGAAACCGGCAAGCGCCAGTTGGTTGTCGATGAAGGTTATGCAGAACGTGTCGCGCAGCGCGTAAGCGCTCCCAATGCTGCTTGTGATAGGCTATCCTGAGCAAAGAAAGCACCAAATAATTAGAAGGAATACCGAGTTATGCTCACCCCGACGCCGTCGCGTGAATTTCACTTTACCGAGCAGGATTTCGAAAAGGTCCGCAAGCTGATTTACGACTATGCAGGCATCGCCCTGTCGCCGACCAAGCATGACATGGTCTACGGCCGGCTGGCACGCCGCCTGCGCGCGCTGGGGCTGACCACGTTCCAGCAATACCTGCAGATCCTGGAGCGTGGCGACAGCAAGGAATTCGAACTCTTTACCAATTCGCTCACGACCAATCTCACCTCACTGTTCCGCGAGTCGCACCATTTCGATGTGTTGCGCCAGCACTTGCAAGAACACAAGTCGCAGGGACTGTTCTCGATCTGGTGTGCGGCATCCAGCACCGGCGAAGAACCGTACTCCATCGCCATTACGGCCTGCGAAGCCTTTGACAGCCTGCGTCCTCCGGTGAAGATCATCGCCACCGATCTCGATACCAACGTGTTGGAAACGGCCAAGACGGCAATCTACAGCGGCGAGGAAGTGCAGAAGCTGACCCCGGCGCGCGTGCAGCGCTTTTTCAACAAGCTTCCGGATGGCCGCTATCAGGTCAAGCAGGAACTGCGCGACATGATCGTGTTCCGCCGTCTCAACCTTATCGAGCCCAACTGGATGATCCGCGGCCCCTTCGATTCGATTTTCTGCCGCAACGTGATGATCTATTTCGACAAGCCGACCCAGCTCAAGATCCTGCAGCGCTTCGCCCCCTTGTTGCGCGGCAACGGCTTGCTGTTCGTCGGCCATTCCGAGAACCTTTACCACGCCAATGACCTGTTCAAGCTCAAGGGCAAGACAGTTTACGAGCTGGTGAGTCCTTCGCTGGGGATGCCGAACGGGCGTTGAGATTTGCCGTGGTCCAGATGCAGCGCGCCCCTCGAAGAGGGGCGTTTTTCATGCGCAAGCGGTATGGGCTACTGCCGGAAGCGGTACCAGAGGCTTCCGGTGAGCTCCCGCAATGCGGTGCTGCTGGTGCGAAAGGCGCTGGCGCGTGGCAGGAACGCCAGGTAGTTCAGCGGTTCACGGCTGGCGTAGTCGGTCGGGGCCAAGGTGACCTTGAAACCTGCTGCTTCGAATGCACGGCGGGCGCGGGACAGGTGGTAAGCGCTGCTGACGAGCAGGATATGCCGGTGTTTCGGCTGCAGCAGGGCGGCGCTCATCGTGGCGTTGTCGCGTGTGTCGTTGGAGCCGGCCTCAATCCATTGCACGGGCACGTTGAATTCGCGGGTCAGGATTTCGCGCATCAGCTCGGCCTCGGCGATGCCGCCTGCGGGCGATCCGCCGCTGACGAGCAACGGCTTGCCAGTCTGACGCTGCAGACGGGCGGCGTGGCGCAGGCGGGCCAGCGTTTCGTCGTTGACCGTTTCTCCACGCGGTTGGTCAAAGGCAGAGAAGCGTTTTCCGCCCCCAAGGCAGACAATCGCGTCAATCTGCTTGAGAGGAGCGTTGGCGGGAAGGGGCGGTGCTTCGACCTGCGTCATCAGCCAGCCGGCCATGATCGGCGAGCTCAAGAGGTAGAGCAGGGCGGTCGAGAGCCCCGCCAGCCGTCTGCCGTAGGGGTGTTGCCAGCGCCACAGTCCGATGGTCAGCAGCAACACCAGACACCCTGGCGGCATGAAGAGTGCACGCAGCGTTTCCTTGGCAAGCCATTCCGAGGCCAGGTCCATGGCGATTCTCCATAAAAAACGGGCTGCAATAGGATTGCAGCCCGGCGTCGAGACGACAAGTCGTTGCGTAAACTGTTACTCGCCGAGATAGGCTTCCTGAATCTTGGTGTTGGCCAGCAGGTTCTCTGCCGTGTCGGAGAGCGTAATGCTGCCGGATTCCATCACATAGCCGCGGTTGGCGGTTTGCAGTGCCAGCTTGGCGTTCTGTTCGACCAGCAGCATGGTTACGCCTTCGGCGGCGATCATGCGGATGATCTCGAAGATTTTCTGCACGATGATCGGTGCCAGACCCATGGACGGCTCGTCCAGCAGCAGGAGCTTGGGGCGGCTCAACAGCGCGCGGCCAATGGCGACCATCTGCTGTTCGCCGCCCGAAAGCGTACCGGCGAGCTGCTTCATGCGCTCCTTCAGGCGCGGGAACAGTTCGTAGACCCGTTCCAGGTCCTGCTTGATCGCGGCCTTGTCGTTGCGCACGTAGGCACCCATGAGCAGGTTTTCTTCCACCGTGAGGCGACTGAAAATGCCACGCCCTTCCGGAACCATGACCAGACCGTGGTTGACGTGCTCGTGCGCCGGCATACGGGTGATCGACTGGCCGTTGAAGAGGATGTCGCCCTCAGCCGGCTTGACCATGCCGACCAGCGTTTTCAGTGTGGTGGTCTTGCCGGCTCCGTTGGCGCCGATCAGGGCAACCAGTTCGCCTTGCTTGATTTCGAGATCGATGCCCTTGACGGCGTGAATGCCACCGTAGGCTACCTTGAGGTTCTTGACTTGCAGCATGTTGCAGCCTTCCTTATTCCGGAGCGACGCCTAGATAGGCTTCGATCACGCGCGGGTTGCTCTTGACTTCTTCCGGGCGGCCTTCGGCAATCTTCTTGCCGTAATCCAGCACCGCGATGCGGTCACAGAGCCCCATCATCAGTTTCACGTCGTGTTCGATCAGCAGGATGGTCACGCCATCGTTGCGGATCTTTTGCATGAGTTCCTTGAGGTCTTCAGTTTCCTTCGGGTTCATGCCGGCTGCCGGTTCGTCGAGCGCCAGCAGTTGCGGATCGGTTGCGAGTGCACGGGCGATTTCCAGGCGACGCTGGTCGCCGTAGGAAAGGTTGCACGCGAGCTCCTCTGCATGGTGCGGAATGCCGACGTATTCCAGCAGTTCCATAGCCCGGGCGCGGATCGCTGCTTCTTCGTTCTTGACCTGCGGCGGGCGGAAAATCGCACCGAACACGCTGGCTTTGGTGCGCACATGGCGGCCGACCATGACGTTTTCCAGTGCCGACATGTTGGCGAACAGGCGGATGTTCTGGAAGGTACGGGCAATGCCGGAACCGACCACGATGTAGGGCTTCTGGCAGAACAGATCCTTGCCGTTGAAGGTGAACTTGCCTTCGTCGGGCTGGTAAAGGCCGGTCAGCACGTTGAACAGGGTGGTCTTGCCTGCGCCGTTCGGACCGATCAGACCGTAGATTTCGCCTTGGTTGATGGTGAGGGCGACATCGTTCAGGGCATGCAGACCGCCAAAGCGTTTGTGGATGCCGGAAATTTCAAGCAGTACTTTAGTCATGGTTACGCTCCGCATCCTGCAGGTCGTCTTTTTCCTGCAGGGCAATACCCTTGGTAGCCGGGCGCAGTTCGGCGCGACGGCGCTTGGAGGGCCACAGTCCTTCCGGACGGACCAGCATGACGATGATCATGGCAGCGCCGAAAATCAGCATGCGCAGGGTTTCCGGATCGACGACCTTGCGGCCGACAACGGCCATTTGCAGCGGGTTGATGACATCGCGCAGGACTTCCGGAGTGATGGACACGATGATGGCGCCAAGAATGACGCCGGGGATGTGACCCATGCCGCCCAGAACCACCATGGAGAGCACCATGATCGATTCCATCAGGATGAAGGATTCCGGCGAGATGAAGCCTTGCAGGCTGGCGAACAGTGCGCCGGATACGCCGCCGAAGGTGGCGCCCATGGCAAAGGCCAGCAGCTTCACGTTGCGGGTGTTGATCCCCATCGCGTTGGCGGCGATTTCATCTTCGCGGATTGCAACCCAGGCACGGCCGAGACGCGAATTTTGCAAGCGGATCGACACAACGATGATCAGCGCGCAGAAGAACAGGATCAGATAATAGAACAGGTGCACCGGCTCGAACTGCAGGCCGAACCATTCGATGGGCTTGCCGAGGTTGTAGCCCAGGAACTGCGGCGGCAGGATGTTGTTGATACCCTGCGGGCCATTGGTCAGGTTGATCGGGCGATCCAAGTTGGTCATGAAGATGCGTACGATCTGGCCGAAGCCCAGCGTCACGATGGCGAGATAGTCGCCGCGCAGCTTGAGCGTCGGCGCGCCGAGCATGATGCCGAACACGCAGGCGACGATCGCACAGATCACGATCGAGACGACGAAGGGCGGGTACATCATCCAGGACGGCAGCATTGCCTGCAGGTGCGGCGAATTGAGCAGCGCATAGGTGTAGGCGCCGACCGCGTAGAAGGCGATGTAGCCGAAATCGAGCAGACCGGCATAACCGACCACGATGTTGAGGCCCAGCGCCAGCATGATGAAGAGCAACGCCATGTCCAGCGCGCGCAGGTAAGAGCTGCCGCTCTGGAAGCCGGAACTGATCATCCACGGCAGAACCAGGAGCAGCAGGCAGAAGGCAATCAGCGTGCCTTTCTTGCGGGGAAGGGAATTGATGAGATTCATTCGATTTTCTCCAGGCATCAGGCGCGTTCGGCAACCCGTTCGCCCATCAGGCCGGACGGACGGAAGATCAGAACGAGGATGAGGACGAGGAAGGCGAAGATGTCCTTGTACTGGCTGCCGAGGAAGCCGCCGGTCAAATCGCCCAGGTAGCCGGAACCGATACTTTCGATCAGTCCGAGCAGAATGCCGCCCAGAACCGCTCCGCCGAGGTTGCCGATGCCGCCCAGAACGGCTGCGGTGAAGGCTTTCAGGCCGATCATGAAGCCCATGTAGGCGTGCGCCTGGTCATAGTTGGCAGCCACCAGTACGCCGGCAACCGCGCCGAGCGCCGAGCCGATCATGAAGGTGAGGGAAATGATGTTGTTGACGTTAACGCCCATCAGACGGGCTACGTCCGGGCTTTGCGCGGTGGCGCGCATGGCGCGACCCATCTTGGTTCGCTCGATCAGCAGGAACAAGCCGATCAGCAGGACGATCGACAGAGCGATGATGGCGATTTGCAGTGTGGTGATGGAGGCTCCGCCGAATTCAACGACGTCCGAAGGGAGGATGGCCGGGAACGCGCGGTAGTTGCGGCCCCAGATCATCATGGCAGCCTGCTGCAGCACGATGGAAACACCGATGGCCGTGATCAGCGGCGCCAGACGCGGGGCCTTGCGCAGCGGACGGTAGGCGATGCGTTCGATCAGGTAGCCAAGCAGCATTGTGACCGGGATCGCCATGGCCAAGCCAAGGGCCAGCAACAGCGGGCCGGGCAGGTTGACGTTGTGTCCGATCAGGAAATTGATGCAGGTGATGGTGACCATCGCGCCGATCATCACGATTTCGCCGTGGGCGAAGTTGATGAGCTGCAGGATGCCATACACCATGGTGTAGCCCAGCGCGATCAGTGCGTAGACGCTGCCGACGACCAGGCCGTTGATGATTTGCTGAAGAAAGATGTCCACTTCTCTGAATCCTGTGAAGTATGCAGTTGCGGGGAAATTCTACCGTAACAGTTTTTTGCTTGCGGGAAGTTACACTTTCGCGTGTCAGGAAGATACTTGCGATTATCCCCAACTCATGAGGGGGCGACTCAATATGAAAACAGGGTGGCAGCGCCACCCTGTCTGTATTGCGTGAAAAGCTGGAATTACTTCTTGGCTGCGCCGCCAACAACTTCCATGATTTCCCACTTGCCGTTCTTCACCTGGTAGATGGTGATGGCGCCGTCCTTGATGTCGCCCTTGGCGTCGAAGGAGATCGGGCCGGTTACGCCGCCAGAATAGCTAACCTTGGCGAGTTCCGGCAGGTACTTGGCCGGTTCGCTGGAGCCTGCCTTCTTCATGGCTTCGACCATGACCAGAACGGCATCGTAGCTGTTCGGGGCGTAGAGCTGAACTTCGGTGTTGAACTTCTGCTTGAACTTGGCGAGGAATTCCTTGCTGCCCGGCATGCGCTCCTTTGGTTGACCCGGGATCGAGGCGTAAGCACCTTCGGCATCGGCTCCGGCGAGCTTGATGAATTCCGGAGTTTGCCATGCATCGGCGCCCATCAGGGTGGCCTTGATGCCGAGTTTCTTCGCCTGCTTCTTCAGCGGAGCGCCTTGTGCATCCAGGCCACCGTAGAAGATCAGGTCAGGCTGCGTACCCTTGATCGAAGTCAGGATGGAGTTGAAGTCGGTTTCCTTGTCGTTGGTGAATTCGCGCTTGACCACGGTGGCGCCGGCAGCCTTGGCTGCTTTTTCGAATTCATCAGCCAAGCCTTGGCCGTAAGCGGTACGGTCGTCAATGATGGCAACCTTCTTGGCCTTGAGGGTCTTGACCGCATATTCAGCCAGTACCTTGCCCTGTTGCGCATCGTTGGCAATCAGACGGAAAGTGGTTTTGTAACCTTGCGCGGTGTAGGCGATCGCGGTCGACGACGGGGTGATTTGCGGAATGCCGGCGTCCGAGTAGATCTTGGAGGCAGGAATCGAGGTGCCCGATTGCAGGTGGCCCACCACACCGACGACCTTCTGGTCGACAAAGCGTTGTGCGACGGTAGTGGCGGTCTTCGGATCGCCCTGATCGTCTTCGGCAACCAGAACCAGCTTCATCTTCTTGCCGGCAAGCTCAACGCCACCAGCTTCGTTGAAGGTGTCCACGGCCAGACGCGCGCCGTATTCCAGATCCTTGCCGATGTGGGCAATGTTGCCGGTCAGAGGGCCGGCGTAGCCGATCTTGATGGTGTCGCCAGCTGCGGCGGGGGCCGAGGCCGGGGCAGAGGCGGGTTTGGTTTCGGCCTTCTTGGCTGGTTCCTGCTTGCCGCAGGCAGTGATGGCCAGCACGGCGGCGGCGATCATGCTGTAACGTGCGATGCTCATGGGTGGGGTTCCTGTCTTTTTGTGGTGGTTGAGGCAGACCCTTTATGAGTTGCCTTATGGTGATTAGAGGTCTGCATTAGGGTTTGTAGCAATTAGTACAAACCCCAATGGGTAAGGAAAAGCCGGGAAGAGCGATCCTCCCGGCTTCATCGGCATGTGCAGTATTGACTTATTTGCCGCCGCCTACGGTTTCAACGATCTCCCATTTGCCCTTCTTGACCTGGTAGATAGTGATGGCGCCGTTCTTGAGGTCGCCCTTTTCGTCGAAAGCAATCTTCCCGGTCACGCCCGAGTAATCGACCTTGCTCAGTGCTGGCAGGTATTTGGCCGGTTCGGTCGAGCCGGCCTTCTTCATGGCTTCAAGCATGACCATGACAGCGTCGTAGCAGTTCGGGGCGTAAAGCTGGACTTCGGTGTTGAATTTCTGCTTGAACTTGGCGAGGAATTCCTTGCCGCCCGGCAGTTGCTCCTTGGGCAGTCCCGGGATCGAAGCGTAGGTGCCTTCGGCATCGGCGCCGGCCAGTTTGATGAATTCGGGAGTCTGAGCGCCGTCAGCACTCATGACCGGAGCCTTGATGCCCAGCTTGCGGGCTTGCTTGGTCAGCGGTGCAGCCTGGGCATCCATGCCGCCGTAGAAAATCAGCTCCGGCTTGACGCCCTTGATTGTGGTCAGGATCGAGTTGAAGTCGGTTTCCTGGTTGGTGGTGAACTCGCGCTTGACGATTTCCGCGCCAGCCGCTTTGGCGGCCTTCTCGAATTCGTCAGCCAAGCCTTGGCCATAGGCGGTACGGTCGTCGACGATGGCAACCTTCTTGGCCTTGAGTTTGTTCACTGCAAACTGGCCCAGCACCTTGCCTTGCTGCGCATCGTTGGCCATGACGCGGAAGGTGGTCTTGAAGCCTTGCGCGGTGTAGGCCACGGCGGTGGCGGACGGGGAGATTTGCGGGATGCCGGCATCGGAATAGATCTTCGAAGCCGGGATGGTTGTGCCGGAATTCAGGTGGCCGATCACGCCAGACACTTTTTGATCGACGAAACGCTGGGCGACTGTGGTAGCGGTTTTCGGGTCGGCCTGATCGTCTTCCGAGATCAACTCGATCTTGAGCTTCTTGCCGGCGATTTCCACGCCACCGGCCGCGTTGATTTCGTCCACGGCCATGCGCACGCCGTTTTCGTTGTCCTTGCCGAGGTGGGCGATGTTGCCGGTCAGCGGAGCGGCGTGGCCGATCTTGATGATGTTCGCGGACTTGGCAGGCGCAGAGGCATCGGATTTGGCTGCCGGCTGCGAGGCCTGTTTGGTGGGTTCCTGTTTGCCGCATGCGGTCATGGCCAACACAGCGGCTGCTATCAGGCTGTAACGAGCGATAGTCATTTTTGTTTCCCTGTCTAATGTGTCGATGTAGTTTGAATGCCCAATGGCCTTGCCGTCCTGCCGGTTGTTGCAGATTTCTGCTGATGCTCTTGTCTTGGGGCGGCGGGCTGCACACCCGCCATTGGACCCGTTCATTAATAAAGCATCGGTGGGTAGATTGCAATGCGGGAAAGCGGAATGAAAAAGGCCGTAGCGGAACTGCTACAGCCGGGCGCGAAAACGTAAGGGATAACCCGTAGATGCGGACTCGTTCAGCGCTTCCCAGGGGGTATGCCAGTTCCATCCGGAAACGGGATGAGGAAGTGGCGCGCAGACGGCACGGGTGGCACGGCAAGCGCCGATGACGAAGTATCGTTTTTATTTGAAACTGGAATCATACGGCCAGATCGATCTGTTGTACCGTGCCGCCGCTGCCGTCTTCGTTGAGGTAAATGCCGGCAGCGCGGGCTTGGCCGAGCTCTTGGTTCTGGGCGTTATTCAGGCTGAAATCTGCCTTGGCATTGCCGAGGTAGATCGCGCCTATGCCCTGCGATTGCAGATTGACCAGTTTATCGGTGCCGCTGGCATCCTTGATCCACAATCGGAGCTGTGCAAACGCGGCATCGTTTTCGTCGATCCAGCGGTTGCCGTCGCCGTCGAGGTTGGCCAGATCGGCAAAGCCGTCGCCGCTCTGCGGGCCGAACAGCTCGCGCCCGTCGTTGACTTTCCCGTCGCCGTTGCGGTCGAGCACGAGGAAAGCGCTGCCCGCGTTGAGCAGGCTGATGTTGTCTTTCTGGCCGTCGGCATCGAGGTCGAAAGCGAAGGTTTGCTCGGACAGGGTGGCTGCCGGGGCGTTGTAATTGATCACCAGGGGGTCTTTCTTCGGTCGAGCCAGGCTGCCGCTGGCAGCGCTGAAACTGAGCTCCTCGCGGAAGCTGCGGCTCATGACGAGTTCGGCGCTGAATTCGATCTCCTTCCCGTCGGAGGTCTTGATGATGCCGGCAGCCTGGAATTGCACGGATTCGCTTTCCTCGTAGACCTCGCGGTAATCGATGGCAATACCACCTTCGGGCGTGGCTTCAACAGCCTGGGGGGAGGCTTGAGTCGGCGCGGCAGTTCCCTTGGCGATGCCGAGCCTGCCGTGGAACAGCTTCATTTCCTTGCCGGTCAGGAATTCCACCAGAATTTTGACTAACTGATAGCGCGGGTCGTTCTCCAGCGCCTCTTCCGGATCAACAGCTTGCGCGGCCTTGGCCTTGCCGGTTTCGGACAGGCTCACTTCCGGACGCGGTGCGGCGGTTCCTGCTTCTTCGATCTGGATGTTGAGTTCGGTCTGGTGTTGCGAGCTGTAGCTGCGCTGCGTGGCAAGCGCCACGGTGCTTTCGGCGATTTTCATGGTGGTGCGACTCCGGCTGCATACCTCCGATATATCGGCTGCTCCGGAGCAGAATTCAGATCGTGCCGCTTTCCGCCAGCGAGACAATCCGATGGGCGGCAACAATGAAGTGGTCAAGCAGTTTTACGTCGATCAGCTCCAGCGTGGATTGCAACTGGCGGGTCAGCGCGATGTCGGCTGCCGAGGCTTCTGCGCGCCCGGATGGATGGTTGTGGGCGACGATCAGCGCCGCCGCATTGTGCTGCAGGGCACGGCGGGCGAGTTCGCGCGGGTAGACCCGGGTTTCGTTGAGGCTGCCGCGAAACAACACTTCTGCTGCGATCAGCCGGTGTCCGGAATCAAGAAACAATGCGTGGAACTCTTCGGCGGCGAGGCCGCGCAAGCGCAGTTGCAGGAATTGACGTACCGCTTCTGGCGAGCTGAAGGCGTCGCGTTCCTGCAACTCTTCGACCAGCGCGCGGCGGGCCATTTCCAGCACTGCCTGCAACTGGGCATATTTGGCTTCGCCCATGCCGTTGATGGCGGCAAAATCCTTCAGTGGCGCGTGAAACAGCGCTTCGAGCGAACCGAAATGGCCAAGCAGCTCTTGCGCCAGATCGACGGCGCTCTTGCCCGGCAAGCCGACGCGCAGGAAGATCGCCAGCAGTTCAGCGTCGGTCAGGGCTTCGGCGCCTTTGGCGAGGAGCTTTTCACGCGGGCGGGCCTCGGCGGGCCAATCGGTAATGGGCATGGAGGACGGGTTTCCGGTTAAACTTGTCCCGTTCAGGATAGTCGGTACGGAACCAACATGAATCAGAAAAAAATCCTGCTGGGTGTGACGGGCGGTATCGCGGTCTACAAGTCGGCGGAACTGGTGCGCCAGCTCGTCAAGGCCGGGCATGAAGTGCAGGTGGTGATGACGCGTTCGGCCACGGAATTCGTCGGCCCCGTGACCTTCCAGGCGCTGACCGGGCGTGATGTGTTCGTCGATATGTGGGACAAGCAGCGCGGCGACAGCATGGCGCACATCAGTCTCACGCGCTGGGCCGATGCTTTTGTTGTGGCGCCGGCGACGGCCAACTTCTTGGCCAAGCTGGCCAACGGTATCGCCGACGACCTGTTGTCGACGCTCGCCGCGGCGCGCGAGTGCCCGCTGCTGGTCGCTCCAGCGATGAACAAGCAGATGTGGGGCAACCCGGCCAATCAGCGCAATATCGTCCAGCTCAAGGCCGATGGTGTGGCCATTCTCGGGCCGGCTTCGGGTTTCCAGGCTTGCGGCGAAGTGGGCGAAGGCCGGATGCTGGAGGCGGAAGAAATCGCCCTGCATGTGGATGCGGCCCTGCAACCGAAACCGTTGGCCGGCAAGAAAGTGCTGATTACCGCCGGCCCGACCTTCGAGCGTATCGACGCCGTGCGCGGTATCACCAACCCCAGCTCGGGGAAAATGGGCTACGCCGTGGCGCGAGCCGCATGGGAAGCGGGCGCGGAAGTGACGCTGGTTTCCGGCCAGGTCAGCCTGACGCCGCCGCCGGGGTGCCGGCGCATCGACGTTGTTTCGGCCCAGGATATGCTCAATGCGGTCAACGCCGAAGTGGACGCTGCGGATATTTTCATCGGCGTGGCGGCGGTGGCCGACTACTATGTACTCAACCAGTCCGAGCAGAAGATCAAGAAGGATGCGCATATCCTGACGCTGGAACTGGCGCCGAATCCGGATATCCTCGCCAATGTCACGGCGCGCGACAATCCTCCGTTCTGCGTGGGCTTCGCCGCCGAATCGGAAAACCTGCTGGAATATGCCGAAGCCAAGCGCCGGCGCAAGAAACTGCCGTTGTTGGCCGCCAATCTGGTACAGACCGCGATTGGCGCGGACGATAACGAAATCATCCTCCTGGATGACGAAGGCGAGCATCGCCTGCCGCGCGCGGACAAGCTGGAACTGGCTCGCAAGCTGGTGGCACATGCCGCGCGCCTGTATGCCCGGCAAAACAAGGTTTGATTGACACTGGAGAATGACGATGGCAACGATCGATTTACGGATTCTGGACGAACGCCTGCGGGATAACCTGCCGGGCTATGCCACGCCCGGCGCTGCCGGGCTGGATCTGCGCGCCTGCCTGGATGCGCCGCTGGTGCTGGCACCGGGCACCACAGCGCTGGTGCCGACCGGTATGGCCATCCATATCGGCGATCCGGGGCTTGCCGCGATAATCCTGCCGCGCTCAGGGCTGGGGCACAAGCACGGCATCGTGCTGGGCAACCTCGTCGGCTTGATCGACTCTGACTATCAGGGGCAGTTGTTCGTCTCGGTATGGAACCGCGGACATGCTGCGTTTACCCTCCAACCGATGGAACGCATGGCTCAACTGGTCGTGGTGCCGGTGGTGCAGGCCACGTTCAACGTCGTGGAAACATTTGAGGAAAGCGACCGCGGCGAGGGCGGCTTCGGGAGCACCGGCAAGCATTGAGCTAGGCAGGTCATGCTCTCGCATGGCTGATCAGGCGCTCAAGATCTACCACTGCGTTGCGGGCCGTGGCCTGCCGTGCAGCATATAGCGCAGGTGCGCGCAGCGGCGTTCGCTCGTAGAGCATGTCCAGATCGTGCAGTTCTCCGAGGGCGGCTTGGCATTGTTTCAGTGGTGGATGTAGTTTGCCCCATGTTCGGGGTAGCCATTCGCCACCGTGCTCGATGAGGTAACGCAAGTGCTTGATGGTCAGGCGCAAGGCATGCCAATCGCGGGCATGGGTTTCCGGGCCGAGAACTGCGATTTGCTCGCGGATCGAATCCAGTAGATTGTCGGCACGTTTTTGTGCCCGCTTGCGCAGGGTGGGTGTTTCAGGAATGTTTTTCGGCGTTACCACCAGTTTCCGGCTGGCTTGCAATAGCAGGGGAAATTCGGCAGAGGCCAGCATCCGGAAAAGTTCGCGGCGTGCAATGACTTCTTCGGCCGCAAGTCGAATGCGGACGTTGCCGGTTTCTGCAGGAATATGGTCGAGCAATTCGATCAGGACTTCGAGATCCCGTACTGGGCTGGTGGCATGAGCGATAGATTTCCATTGATCGCGCAGGGCCTTGACCGGCTTTCTTTTGCCCAACAAGGGTAGAATGGCACGCAAGGCCCGGATGGCCACCCGCAGATCGTGCAAGCCTTCCGGATTCTCGTTTTCCCGTGTTCGTCGCCGGGCTGCAGCAATGCCGGAAAGGTGTTGCGACAAGCTGTTTTGCAGGATGGTCCTGCCTGGCATGAAGGCTCTCCGGTGCGGCCTGAGTGTCCACAGAAGCTAGTTTATATCTCCAGACTTTTCAAGGAGTTCCAGCGCGTCGTGCAGGGACTCGACAATCGGAATGCCCAATTTTCGTGTTTCAGAGGTCGGGGTCTTGATGTCCGGAACCATGATGACCCGGCAACCTGCTGCATGGGCTGCCTGTACGCCGAAATCCGAATCTTCCAGGACAATGCAGTTGTCTGCTGCAATACCAAGCTTCGTGAGCGCAGCCAGATAGATGTCCGGAGCCGGTTTGGGGTGGGAGATTTCATCGCCGCAAACGATAAACTGAAAACGTTTCAGCAAGCCGGCATGTTCAAGATGATGCAGGGCGATGTGGCGGCGGGTGGAGGTGGCTACGGCCTTGGGAACGTGGTTCGTTTCCAGCCATTCCAGCAGTTCGAGTACACCTGTCTTGAGCGGGATGGGCGCGGCGTGGGAGCGCTCCAGATAAATTTCGTGACACAGGCTGTGAATGTGCTCGGATGGATAGTCCGGGCCGAAGCGTTCGGTCAGCCAGGCTTGGGTTTTGCTGGAGTGCATGCCAACCATGCCGAGAATGGCCTCTTCATGAAGCGGTGCCCCCAACCGGCCGGCGGCTTCTTTCCAGCAATCCAGCGCCAGGCGCTCACTGTCCAGCATCAAACCGTCCATATCGAAAATGGCGGCCAGAATCGGGGCCGAGGGGCTTGCAGTTTTGCTCCGGGGTTGTTGCAATGTACTCAAGACGAATTTTCCTGCAAAAAACATGAAAAAAAAGTTCACCAAAGACAATGCGTGTCCCTGTGGCAGCGGCAAGCCCTATGCTGCATGTTGCGAGCCGTATCATGTCGGCACTGTACCTCAGGATGCGGTCACGCTGATGCGGTCCCGTTACACAGCATATGTATTTCAACTGGAAGCATACCTGTTGGCTACATGGCATGCGAGCACGCGACCGGCATCTCTGGACTTGGCTGATGATGCGGGGATCAAATGGATCAGCCTGCAAGTGGAGGGCGCTGGCAGCTCTGAAAATTCAGCCTGGGTTCAATTTACCGCGCGCTACAAGGTGAACGGCAAGGCCGGGAAAATGACTGAAAAAAGCCGTTTCGTGAGGGAAGAGGCGCGCTGGTATTACGTCGATGGTGATGTGACTTGACGCCAGTTATGTAGTCCGTGTGAAAAAATACCCATCGATATTGCGTAGTAATCCTACATTTTTGTTGATTTGTATTCTCCCGTTTGATACATTGACTCCATCGCCCACCTGCAAGGGTGGGTGTACTGATAGTTAGCTTTGTGGTTGCCACAAATCCAACTCTCTTCTCCTCCTAATTGAGCCCGGTTCGCAAAACGAATCGGGTTTTTTTTGTCCGAAAGATCGGCGCATGATGCTCGGAAAATAGTCAATGGCTATTGCCGAAATGAAAACTATTGATTTGACTCTATGTGGCGGCCGTCTAAACTTGGCACTGTTCCCATCCAATAAACCACAGGAGATTCATCATGGGCGTACTCGTAGGCAAACCGGCACCGGATTTCACCGCAGCAGCTGTTCTCGGCAATGGGCAGATCGTTGAGAGTTTCAACCTGAAAACGGCGATCAAGGATAAATATGCGGTCCTGTTCTTTTATCCCCTGGATTTCACATTTGTGTGCCCGTCTGAACTGATTGCTTTCGATCATCGCATGGCGGATTTCAAGAAACACAATGTCGAGGTGATCGGTGTTTCGGTCGATAGCCACTATACCCACAATGCCTGGCGCAATACCCCTGTGGAAAAAGGCGGCATCGGCCCGGTCGGGTACACGCTGGTCGCCGACATCAAGCATGAGATTGCCCAAGCCTATGATGTTGAGGCCGCCGCTGGCGTGGCTTTCCGTGCAACATTCCTGATCGACCGCAGCGGTATCGTGCAGCACCAGTATGTGAACAACCTGCCGCTCGGTCGCAATGTCGACGAAACCCTGCGTCTGGTAGATGCGCTGCAGTTTACGGAAGATCACGGCGAGGTTTGCCCGGCCGGTTGGCAGAAGGGCAAGGCCGGGATGAAGGCTTCGCCGGAAGGTGTGGCCAAGTACCTGGCGCAGAACGCAGGAGAGCTTTGATTGCGGTGAGCCCCATCACTGTTTCCATGTAACGAAAAACGGCAACCACTCGGTTGCCGTTTTTTTGAATCATGAATCAGTTCCAGAGCTCAAACACCGAGCTCTTCAACCCAAGCCAGTGCTTGGACATGTGCGCGGTTCAGGATTTCCGGAGTGACCAGAAGCTGTTCGCACAGACGCGGCACTTCTGTCATGTCCGGGTCCTCGCATGCTTCTGCAAGTTCCAGATACGGTCCGTACATGCCGGTACGTTCAAGAAGTGCATCGCAGACGGGCTCCGGAAGAATCAGTGTTTCCAGAATCTTGTCCATGGGCATGTCGAGCAGGACATCCAGCAGCGAGAACATCCCGACAATGAACAGGTTGTCTTTTTCGTGTCCATCGAGGAAGTGCCCACCCAAGAGCTCGACCAGACGCCCGCGCGTGACCGCAGTCTTGAGCAAAGCTGGTGCGGTGCCGGTTTCCGCTCCGGCTGTCACTAGCAAGAGAGTCAGCCAGCGATACAGCTTCTGGTAGCCCAAGATGGTTACTGCATGGCGGAACGACTGAATTTCGCAAGAAAGCCCGAACCCGGCCGAGTTGATGTAGCGCAGCAGCTTGAAGGAGAGTGCCACATCTCGCTTGAGGGCATTCTCGATATCGCGAATTTCCGCATTGTTCCGCAACATGTTGAGCAGGTTGAGGATATTGGCATAGCTCGGATTGATGACCTTGGCTGACAGCGTTTCGGGGTGCGCAAAGTAGAAGCCCTGGAAACAATCAAAGCCGATATCAAGACACTGCTTGAACTCGTCTTTGGTTTCCACCTTTTCGGCAACCTGCAGGACGGGAAATTTGCGCAGTTCCCGGGAAATGGCAGGAATCTGGGACAGGCCGACTTGCTGGATATCGAGCTTGATGTAGTTTGCAAATTCCAGAAATTCTGCCGACTGAGGTGTCAGTACAAAATCGTCGAGCGCAATGCTAAAACCTTGCGCGCGCAAATCTTTGAGGCGCTCCAGTAGTTCGGGCGACGGTTTTGTCGTTTCAACGATTTCCAGAACGACGCGTTGCGGTTGCAGCAATTCCAGGAAATTGCTTTCCAGCATGGATTCGGCAACGTTCACGAAGGCCAGTTTGCCGCCGACCAGCCAGTCCGCCCCCATGTTGGAGAGCGTATTGACCAGCACATTCGTACCAGCCTGAATGTCGCTTGAAAACTCGGCCGACACGGCGTCACCCGATAGCCGGAACAACAACTCATAACCGATGATTTGTTGTTGGCGGTTCAAAATGGGCTGGCGGCCGATAAATGCAGTTTCTTGCGTCATTCTGTCGACATGGGAGGCTTTGCCTCCCCATGCTCCGATTTGTTGAAAGAATATTTATACCGGGGATGTTTTCATTCCGGTACGAATTTCAGGCAATTTTTTCTGTCAAAAAGCGCCCGGTCTTGATGGCGGAGCTGTCCGCATTGGTTGAAGCGAGCAGATCCTCCATGTCGAGCACCAGAACGATGGAGCCGTCGCCAGAAAGTGTTGCGCCCGCAACTCCCTTGGGCCGGATATTCTGCAACGGTTTGATAACCACATCATCCCGTCCGACAAAACTGTCTACAGCCAGAATGAAGGAATGTTCTGCAGTCTGCATCAACACGCCAAAGCTGGGCAGATGATCTTCCGGCCAACCCAGCAATCCGGCCAGCGACCGAACAGAGAGTATCTCGTCGCGTACCACAATGGTGGCGCGCCCGGAAACTTCCTGAATGCTGTCTGATCGGACCGGGATGATTTCCCGGACCATGGCTAGCGGTACGGCAAAGGGCTGGTCCATGACCTTGACCACCAAGACTGGCAGGATAGCCAGTGTGAGCGGCAGGGAAATGGTGAAGCGCGAACCTTCCCCGGATACGGACTGAATGTCGATCCGGCCATTGAGTTTCTGGATGTTGGTGCGAACCACATCCATGCCAACACCTCGGCCCGAGATGCTGGAAATCTGATCCTTGGTCGAGAAACCCGGCATGAAAATGAGCTGCAGGCTTTGCTTGTCATCCAGGCTGTTTGCGGCTTCAAGATCAATAAGTCCCTTTTCGACCGCTTTGCGACGGATGACATCGGGGCGCATGCCTTTGCCGTCGTCGGTAATCTCAATCAGGATATGATCGCCGACCTGTGTGGCGGTGAGTTCGACCACAGCCTTGGGGGGTTTCCCTGCAGCAATGCGTTCTTCGATGGTTTCCACGCCATGGTCGACGGCGTTGCGAACCAAGTGGACCAGAGGATCGTTCAGATCCTCCAGCATGGTTTTGTCCAGCTCTGTTTCTTCGCCGGAGATCACCAGTTCGACATCCTTTCCGAGCTGGCGAGCCAAGTCTCGCGCCAAACGCGGGTATTTCTGGAACAGCCGCCCTATTGGCTGCATCCGGGTCTTCATGACCGCGTTTTGCAGGTCGCTGACGAGCAAGTCGAGTTGGCCAATGGCTTCATCCAACGCTTTCAGAGTGTTGGGGTCCATTTTTCCGGACAAAATATCCGTGCGTAAAGTGGTCAGGCGGTTTTTGGTCAGGCCGATTTCGCCAGACAGATTCAGCACTTGGTCGAGCCGGGCTGTGTCGATGCGAATAGTCGTTTCCTGGGCAGCCAGCTGCTGGCCGGTGGAGGCTTGCGATTTGGCGCTGGCGACGGGCGCAGGGGCGGCGGGTACCGGTTTGAGTGCTTGCATCGGGTCGGCCAGAACCGGCTTGGCCGGCGGTTGTGGAGCGTCGACAACAGTTTCGATTTTCATTGGCGCTACCTCAAGCACGGGCGAGACTGGGGCAGGGGTCTTTTCCGTCAGGGCTTCATATAGTTGTTGCCAGTCCGGGCCTTCATCTGCAGAGATGGGCTGGGCTTGGCTGGTGGCCTGAGCGGGGGCCTGTACCGGGACCGCTTCCACTTTTGTTTCTTCATCGGATGAATGCGCAGCCGGAGACTTGCCCTGCAGCACATCGTCAAGTGCTGCGAGAATGGCAGGATCGGCTGCGGTTGGCATGCGTGCCATCGAAAGAGCTGCAAACATATCCCGTACGACTCCTGTCGCGGCCAGGATTACATCCATCAGTTCCAGCGTGAGCTCGATTTCATTGTTTCTTAGCTTGTCGAACAGGTTTTCAGTGCGATGACAAAGGCTGACCATCGGATCGACATTGAGGAACCCGGCTCCACCCTTGATGGTATGGAAGCCGCGAAAAATATCGTTCAACAACGCTTTGTCGTTTGGGCGCTTCTCCAATTCGACCAGTTTGTTGTCGACGTCAGCCAAGAGATCTGATGCCTCGGTCAGAAAATCCTGCAGGAGGTCATCCATTCCGGAAAAATCGCTCATGTTAGCCTCCTTGGCCTTGTTTCTCAGAAGCCCAAGCTTTCAAGCAGGTCATCTACTTGTTCCTGGTTGGTGACCACGTCAGTCCGCCCCTCGGCTTTGACAACCGGACCGTTCAAAAGAGAAGTGTCCTCGTGTTTGGCACCTTGGGGGGAGAACATCAGCAGAAAATCGAGCAGATGCTGCTCCATGTCCTTGGACATGGTCAGAATTTTCTTGATGACCTGGCCAGTCAGATCCTGGAAGTCTTGCGCCATCATGATTTCCAGCAACTGGTTGCTGATCTGGTTCGAGTGATCGACAGTGGTGTTGAGATGGGTGCGCGTTTTTTCGACCAGTGCCTTGAATTCCTCCACCGACAACTGGTTGGCAAATAATTTGTCCCACTGCGCTGACAGATTGCGGGCATTTTCGCTGATGCCGTCCTGCAAGGGTTTTGCGACGTCAAGGGCATTCAGAGTGCGCTCGGCGGCTTGTTCGGTCATCGTTGCGACATAGGACAGCCGATCACGGGCATCCGGAATCTCGGAAGCTGCTTTTTCCAGCGATTTGTCAAGTCCGAGCTCGCGCAATGTGTCGTGCAGCTTGCGGGTCAATTGCCCAATATGGGAGAACATGGAGCGTGCAGGCTCGGCCATTTCTTGAACCGCGGGCGGCGTTACATGCTCTACAGAGGGTGTGGTGTCTGTGGCAGGAGCCGCAGGGGGGGGCGCTGAGCTGGTTTGCTGATTGGCATGCAAAATGCTGTCAAACAGTGCTTCGAGATCTGCCGAGTCGCCTGAATTGAGGGCCTGATTACTCACTGTTGCCTCCTCTGTTTCTGTTTTATTGGTTACTTGCCCATTGTGGCGAAGACTTTTTTGAGCTTTTCGTCAAGTGTCGCGGCAGTGAATGGCTTGACAATGTAGCTGCTGGCGCCCGCTGTGGCCGCCTCAATGATGTTTTCTTTCTTGGCTTCCGCCGTCACCATCATGACGGGGAGGTGTTTGAGTTGCGCGTCTGCACGAATGGCTTTCAGCAACTCAATGCCTGTCATGTTGGGCATGTTCCAGTCGGTGACTACGAAATCGAACTGGCTATTCTTAAGTTTGTGCAGAGCCACTTGCCCATCCTCTGCCTCATCGACGTTGGAAAAGCCCAGTTCTTTCAAAAGGTTCCGGACGATGCGACGCATGGTGGAAAAATCGTCCACCACGAGAAAGCGCATGTTCTGATCTGACATTTCCTGCTCCCGGGGAGGCGGTCATATTCGCCTCGTTTTGAAAATTGACTATTTATGGCTTATGGCACCGACTACTCAACCCGTGAGCAGAGGTGTCAGTGTATCGGCCAAAATAAGCGGGTCAAATTTTGCCACATAGGCATCGACTCCCACACTTGCGCCCATTGCCCTGTTGGCATTGGACGACAGTGATGAATGCATGACGACCGGGATGCCCTTGAAACGCTGGTCGGACTTGATGTGCTTGGTCAGGACGTAACCGTCCATTTCGGGCATTTCCGCATCGACCAGAATCAATTTCAGTTTGTCATGCAACGATTCGCCATCGTGCATGGCACGGTTGGCGAGCGCCTGGAGTTTTTCCCACGCCTCCAAGCCGTTGTTGGCCTGATTGTATTTGACGCCGATTTTATCGAGTACGCTAACGATTTCCTTGCGTGCGACAACAGAGTCGTCAACAAAGAACATGAATGTGTCCGGGTCTATACCGGAGGGCGGCAATTCTGGAATCACTTTTTCTCCAATGACGCTGGCAAGGATTTGTTCGACGTCAAGGATCGATACCAGTTTCCCGTCTGGAAGTTCGGTGATTGCCGTGATCAGCGCCTGGTTGCCCGAGAGCATGGATTCCGGTGCCCTGACCTTATCCCAGTCGACCCGGATGATGCGATCCACTTCGTGGACAAGGAAGGCTTGGGTGTGCTTGGAAAACTCGGTCACGATCATGGTACTTGTGGCATCTGCGCCGGGGGGGGCATCAGTGGCGATAAACTTGGAGAGGGCGATCACCGGGATGATGTTTCCGCGCAGCGAGATCACGCCCTCCACGCCCAGTGGCATGTTGGGTGTCTTGGTGATTTTCGGGGTTTGCGATACTTCGCGTACCTTGAAAACGTTGATGCCAAAAATTTCACGCGTGCCCAAGGAAAACAGCAGGATCTCCATCTTGTTGGAGCCTGCGAGCTTTGTTCTTGCGTCTACGCTTTCGAGCAAGTTGCCATGTTGGCTGGAATTCGACATAGGGGTCTCCGCTGAGATATGTCCAGTCAGATCTGGTCTCGCAACAGGTACTCTGCAATCATTTCCGAGAGTTTGTGCGGTTCAAATTTGGGTACATAGCCATCGACACCGACGGATTGCCCCAGCTTCTGGTTGGAAAATCCGGACAGGGAGGAGTGCATGATAACCGGTATGCCGGCGAAACGAGGATCGCCCTTGATCATCTTTGTCAGCATGTAGCCGTCCATTTCCGGCATTTCTACGTCGGTCAGAATGAGCTGAACCAGATCTTTGGCCTGTTTTCCCTGCAGTTCGGCTGCTTGAGCCAGACGCAGTAACTCGTCCCAGGCGCGCTTGCCGTTGATCGCATGCATGTGGTGGACGCCCATGGCGTCCAGCGTCATTTCGATCTGTTTTCTTGCGACGATGGAGTCGTCGGCAAAGAAAACCGTCTTGTTCGTGATCTTGCTGTTCTTGATGACCAAGCTTTCGTCAATGTAATCACCGGTGCCGGATGTTTCCGCCAGAACCTTTTCAACATCCAGCATCATGACCAAACGACCGTTTTCCAGCTCAGTCACGGCGGTTACCAGCCCCCCCATCTGCGCGGTGAGGATGTCCGGGGGGACGCGCATGGAAGACCAGTCCAGGCGCAAAATGGTGTCGACGGCCTCTACAAGGAAGCCTTGGGTGTGGCCGTTGTATTCGGATACGACCATGATATCGGGTTTGTTTTCGGTGATGACGCCGGTGTACTTGGCCAAGTCGATGACCGGAACCAGTTGGCCACGCAGGCTGACCATGCCTTCGACGGAAGGTGGCATGTCGGGGGCCATGGTAATTTCCGGGGTACGCATGACTTCGCGTACCTTGAAGACGTTGATGCCGAAGGTTTCGCGCCTGCCCGTGCGCTGATCCAGACCCAACGAGAACAGCAGGATCTCGAGCTTGTTCGTGCCAGCAAGCTTGGTGCGGGCGTCGATTTTCTTCAAGAGGTCAGACACAACATTCTCCTCTGGTGTGGATGATGACGCATATGGGTAATGCGGAGATCATATCCAACCGGCCAGTAATTTTCTATTACAGTATCTACTTTATTTCGATTTTAATGTTGCTTTTAAGGGCTTCGCCTGAGTGCTTGAACCGGGCTCAAATCAAGGCTGGAAGCGGCATCTAGGGTCTTTATAATGCATATCATCCAAATCAACAAGGAGTACGGCTCATGAGTCCGGAAGGCCTGAATCTGGCCCCCAAGGAGTTGGAGGCAGCCTTTTCCTTGTTTACTGAAGCATCGCGGCAGTTGTCTGAATCGTATGCCGAGCTTCAGCAGCAAGCGGTGTCGTTGACGGCGCAACTGGAAATCGCCAATGGTGCCTTGCGCCGTGAATATGAAGAAAAAGCTGCATTGTCGCGGCGCTTGACGCTTCTTCTGGAGAGTTTGCCCGCTGGCGTGATGGAGCTGGATGCTGATGGCGTTATCGTTGAGGCCAACCCGGCAGCCAGAAAGCTTTTGGGAGATGATGTCGTTGGCCGTTCCTGGCGGAAGATCAAGGAGGAGCGGTTTTCGGCAACGCCGGAAACCGATTTGCTGCGTTACCGGAGTGGTGAATCAGCCCAAATTCGGCATCTGTCTCTTGTCGAAAGCGATATCCCGGAGGGCGGGGCGCGACTGGTATTGATCCACGATTTGACGGAATCCTGGGAGTTGCAACAGGCGCTGGCCCGGCATCAGCGTCTGGCTGCCATGGGGGAAATGGCTGCGGGGCTGGCGCATCAATTGCGAACCCCGCTTGCTACTGCACTACTTTACGCGGGGCATTTTGCTCGCCCTGTGCTGGCGGACTCCGATCGGGTGCGTTTTGCCGGAAAAATGCTTGACCGGTTGAATCATCTTGAAGCGTTGATTGGAAACATGTTGCTGTTTGTTCGGGGGCAGGCTCAGGAGCTTGAAGCAATTCCGATCCAGTCCCTGCTGGAAGAGGCTGTTCATACGGTATTGCCTCAGTTCGAAAAAGATAATGTGCTCTTGTTATTCCACGATGTCGGAGAAGAGGCGCTCGTTCGTGTAAACCGTAAAGAAATGGTTGGAGCGCTGGTCAATCTACTCGATAATGCTCGTCTTGCATCGAGGCCAAGCCAGCAGGTTAAGCTGGATTTGTCTTGGCATGAGGATTCGGTGGTTGTCAGTGTGGTCGATGAAGGGTGTGGCATGACGCGTGAGGTATTGTCGCGCCTGTTCGATCCGTTTTTTACCACCAGGAAAGAAGGCACGGGCCTCGGTTTGGCGATTGTAAGGAATCTGATGGCGGTTTATGGCGGGGATGTCAGTGCTGAATCGGTGCCGGGGCAGGGGAGTGTCCTCAGAATTCGGTTGCCAGTCATCGACCCGGCGTCTAAGTTGTGAATAGCAAGTCGTCTGGGGTTTTGTTGCATCGAATCAAGTTCAGATTATTGGGAAGGTTAAGCCGACATGTTGCCGACTGTAGAGATCCAAGGTGAGGTTGGGCGGGTGATTTTGACCGGGCAGTTCGATTTCAGCTCCCATAGAGAGTTTCGTCAGGTTTGCGAGACGTTGATCGCCAACCCTAATGTCCGGGAGTTGTTGATCGACTTCCAGAATGTGGTTTATCTGGATAGTTCCGCGCTCGGTATGCTTCTGCTTCTCAAGGAAAAAATTGGCGCGGCCAGCAAGAGCCTGGCGCTTGTCAATTGCCGCGATGCGGTGCGACAGGTTTTGGAAATTGCTTGTTTTGGCAAGATTTTTACCATCCGTTAGCGATGGTTGCCCGGCTGATGCATGGATGAAAAATTGCCCCATCCTTGCATTTCTGGTCACACCTCGAGAGTCGAATTAAAAGCCGGCACGAACTCACTTCCCATGAGAATTCTCGTTGTTGACGATACCGAAGCCATGTTGCTTCTCATGACCCGTTTTGTCGGAGCCTTGGGTCATGAGGCCATTCCTGCCCGAAACGGATTGGAAGCTGTCGAAGTTTGGCGGAAAGAGCGGCCCGAGCTGGTTCTGATGGATATCATGATGCCGGTCATGTCTGGACCGGAGGCTGCTGTTGTCATCAAGGACGAGGCTGGAGAGACATGGGTTCCGATTGTCTTTGTGACGGGGGTGGGCGAAGAAAATACCCTGGCCGAGGCCATCGAGCGCGCTGCTGACGATTACATCCACAAACCGGTCAATTTTCGGGTGCTGGAGGCCAAGCTCAAGGCATTCGGCCGGACTTTGGAGCTTAATCGCAAGGTGCGGGAGCAGTCTGCCAAGCTGGCGGATTATTACGACCGGGCCGAAGAAGAAAAAAGGGTTGTCCGTCATTTGATGGAGCAGATGGTCAATGCCGATCGTCTTGCAGATCCCTCGCTTGAATATTGGCTTACTCCGGCGGAGAGTTTGTCGGGAGACCTGATCGCTGCCGCACGAACGCCCGGAACGATTTTGCACGTCATGCTGGCCGATGGTATCGGTCATGGCATAACTGCGGCGCTGAATGTATTGCCGTTGACCCAGCCTTTCTACAGTATGACCGAAAAGGGGTATGCCATTCCGGATATCCTGGTGGAAATGAACGACAAGATCCGGCAGGTTTTGCCAGTCGGACGTTTTGTGGCTGTGACCCTGCTGGCGATCAATGAAATCGATGGCTGTATAGAAATATGGAACGGCGGCATGCCTGAATTGCAGGTGCTGAACCGGGCCGGAGAGGTGGTTCATGCCTGCAAGTCTTTCAGCTTGCCTTTGGGTGTGGTGCCGAGCCATGTCATGGATTTCATGCCGGAGCGTTTTTATTTCAGCGAGCCGGGCTATGTTTTGGCCTATTCCGACGGGCTGATCGAAGCGCGCAATGCGCAGGGGCAGGAATTTGGCTTGTCCCGTTTGATGGAACGCCTGCAAGGTTCGGATGCTGCTGCACGAATGCATTCGGTTCAGCAGTCTTTCGCTGATTTCCTGGGGGGGCTACCGCACCATGATGATGTTTCGATGGTGCTGGCCAGCTTCGGCGAAAAACGCTGCGTCCCGACTCAGGTGGCTGTTTCCGGCGAAGCCGCGACGATCGCTTCGCGGTTGCCTTCTGTTGCGGCTGAGGACGAGGATGTGCTTTGGCGTTATACCTTGATTCTCGGGGCTAACGAATTGAAATACGTCAATACGGTTCCTTTCATGATGTCGTTCGTGAGTTCGATCCACGAATTAGCCAGGAACGCATCGGATATTTTTCTCATCCTGAACGAGCTCTTTGTCAACGCGCTGGACCACGGTGTCCTGGGGCTGGAGTCGACCCTGAAGAATGGTGCCGATGGCATGGAGCAATATCTGCTGGAGCGGGTGCGTCGGCTGTCCGATTTGCAGGAGGGGCGTATCGAGATTGATCTGATCGGTCTGCAGCAGGAAACCGGTCATGTGCTGCGGGTTTGCGTGAAGGATAGCGGAGCGGGGTTTGACTGGCAGAGAATCAGGGAAAGAGACCCTCTGAAACAGGCGTATGGAAGAGGTATCGCCTTGGTTCAGTCTTTGTGTGTGAGTCTGCAGTATCATGGGTCTGGCAATGAAGCGATTGCCTATTATGTGCCGCACAATGCTTGAAACCGGGGCACGATTGCCCTGGCGGGACTGTGTCCGGCCCCGTGCGTGGTTCGGAAGCCGCATGTATTCTCCGTGCATTCCGGTTTTTTAGGGGGCGCTTCTTCGTCCCGTTGGCTGTTGTTCACGGCGGATTGTTAGCTGGCGCCTGGAAGAGATTTGATTGGGGGGGGTGTTGGTTTTGTTATTGGATTGTGGTGTGGTGAGGCTGGCATGACGCCCAAACAGGATGGTGATTTTCGTTCTTTGGCGGCGCGCATGGGGGATCTGATACACGACGTGGCGCAAACGGTTGAACCGAGTTACACGGCAGATGTTGTCCTGCAAAGGAAAATTCGACATGCGCCCCGTTCCGAGAAACTCATCATTGTTGGCGCCTCGACTGGCGGGACGGAAGCGCTCAAGACCTTCCTGATGATGATGCCGGCGGAATGCCCGGCTATCCTGATTGCCCAGCATATGCCGGAAATGTTCACCAAGTCATTTGCCTCCCGTCTGGATGGCTTGTGCCGCATTCGTGTTAAGGAGGCTGAAGACCGGGAGGTGATTCAGCCGGGTTGTGCCTATGTGGCACCGGGGCATTTGCACCTGATGCTGGGGTATTCGGGAGCCGCATATGTCTGCGAGCTTTCCGATGCACCACCGGTGAATCGGCATCGCCCCTCGGTGGATGTCCTGTTCCGCTCCGCAGCCAATGTTGCAGGCCGCAATGCGATCGGCGTCATTTTGACGGGGATGGGCAAGGATGGGGCCGCAGGCATGCGGGAGATGAAGGATGCCGGGGCATACAACTATGCGCAGGATGAAAAAACCTGCGTGGTGTTTGGCATGCCCAAGGAGGCCATTGCACGCGGCGGGGTGGACGAAGTATTGCCCATCGACCAGATTGCTCCGCACATATTGCACGGGTTGGCGCTCGGGCGTGGAAGCAAAACATGACAATGCCGGTTTTGATTGTTGAGGATGATGATGCCCTTCGGGAGGCGCTGTCGGATACGCTGATGCTTGGAGGTCATGCCGTTGTAACCGCGGAGGATGGCTCCAGCGCATTGATGCTATTGGAAACCACGCGGGTGGGGTTGGTGCTTTCCGACGTGCAGATGCAACCCATGGATGGTGAAACCCTGTTGCGGGAGATCAAGTTGCGCTATCCGTGGCTGCCTGTCATGTTGATGACAGCCTACGGGGTGATCGACAAGGCTGTTGCCGCGTTGCATGCAGGGGCGTGCCATTATTTGCCCAAACCTTTCGAGCCGGAAAAGCTGCTTCAGGAAGTCGCCAAATATCTCTTGCCGGACGGGCTGGATGACGAGCTGATTGCCGAAGATCCCGCCATGCGCAACTTGCTGGATATGGCCCGCCGCGTGGCATTGTCGGATGCCTCGGTTCTGATTACGGGGGAATCCGGCGTGGGGAAAGAGGTGTTGGCGCGTTATATCCATCGCAACAGTGATCGCGCGGCCAAGCCGTTCGTGGCCATCAACTGCGCGGCGATTCCGGAACAGCTGCTCGAATCGACACTGTTTGGCCATGAAAAAGGTGCATTTACCGGCGCTGCTGCCCAGCATGTCGGCAAGTTTGAGCAAGCGCAGGGTGGTACCTTGCTGCTGGATGAAATTACCGAAATGCCGCTTTCGCTGCAGGCCAAACTTTTGCGTGTATTGCAGGAGCGGGAGTTGGAGCGGGTAGGCGGTTCGCGCCCGATTGCTCTGGATATCAGGGTGCTGGCAACATCGAATCGCGATGTATCGGCCGAGGTGGCCGCAGGCAAGTTTCGCGAAGATTTGTACTACCGATTGAATGTCTTTCCTTTGCATCTTCCTGCGTTGCGCGAACGGCCGGACGATATTCTGCCGCTGGCCCGTGCCATGATGGTTCGTCATGCCGCTCGGCAGAAGCGCAGGGTTCCTGTCCTGTCGGATGCCGCTCAGGCGCGGCTGGCAGGCTATGCGTGGGAAGGTAATATCCGCGAGCTGGACAATGTGGTGCAGCGGGCGTTGATACTCGCTCCCGGCGATACGGTGGGTGTAGAGCACCTGTATTTGCCGGAAGTGCCGGCAAGAATTGCCGTTGCGGCCGAAGTGCAGAAGACGGAAGGGGAACCAACAGCGGTTCTGGATATCAAAGAATTGGAGAAGCGCCATATTCTCGAAACTTTGCATGCAGTAGGGGGTGTGCGCAAGCTGGCAGCAGAAAGGCTCAACATGAGCGAGCGGACTTTGCGCCACAAATTGCAGCAATATCGCGAGCAAAACGGGGATTTGCACATTTGACTTGCATCTGGCGCAGGAATTGCTTGCCGCCAGAGTGATTCGCCCCATACAATTTTGCTTGGAAGGATAGGCAGGACATGAGTAGCGTTCAGGGTATTGACCAACTGTTGGGAGAGCTCAGGTCGGCAGCTTCGCTTGCGGCCGGGCAGGGTGCAGCGGCGGCTCCGGAAGGTGCGGATGCTCCCGATTTCAGCCAAGTACTCAAACAGTCGGTCGACCAGGTCAATCGGATGCAGATGGAAGCGCAGGACAAGCAAACGGCTTTTCAGTCCGGCGCTCCGGGGGCGGACCTGCAGGATGTGATGGTATCCCTGCAGAAGGCTAGTCTCAGTTTCCAGACCATGGTTCAGGTGCGTAACAAGCTCGTCACTGCCTATCAGGAAATCATGAACATGCAGGTGTGATCCTGGCTTCGGCTCGGGATAAACTGCGGGCGACAGTATCGGCGAGGATATGGCAGAAGCGGGCGTAACTGCGCAACGCAATCCGGGGACAGGCATGGATGGAGTCCGTCAGCGTTTGGGGGCGCTCTCCGGGGCTCGTCGCGTCGCGCTCATGGTGGGCGCCGCAATGGCCATTGCCTTGATCGCCGGCCTGTTCCTCTGGTCGCGTGAACCTTCATGGAAAATTCTCTTCTCCAACGTGCCGGATAAAGAAGGCGGCGCGATCGTTCAATCCCTGCAACAGATGAATGTGCCGTACAAGCTGGATGCAGGCGGCACCATCCAGGTTCCTTCCGACAAAGTCTACGATGCCCGCCTCAAGCTGGCGGCGCAAGGCTTGCCCAAAGCGGGCGGCGTCGGATTCGAGCTCATGGACAACCAGAAGTTCGGCATTTCCCAGTTCGCCGAGCAGGTCAATTATCAGCGGGCGGTGGAGGGCGAATTGGCCCGCTCCATCGAAACGATTTCCGCCGTGGAACGCGCACGGGTCCATCTGGCTTTTCCAAAGCAAACCGTTTTTCTGCGCGATCAGCAAAAGCCCTCGGCGTCGGTTGTCCTGACTCTGCGGCGAGGCCGCCAGATCGATAACGCTCAGGTTGCGGGGATCGTGCATCTGGTCTCGTCCAGTGTTCCAGACTTGCCGATCCAGAACGTCAAGCTGGTCGACCAGAATGGCAATCTGCTCTCGCGCGGCATCAACGAGCGTACCCATCTGGATCCCAACCAGTTGCAGTATGTACAACTGGTAGAGCGCGGTTTTGTCGATCGGATCGAAACCATCCTGTCTCCGATCGTGGGGCGGGAAAATTTGAAAGCTGAAGTCACAGCGCAGCTGGATTTCGCTGAAATCAACGAGACCTCCGAGAAATTCCGTCCGAATGGCCCGCCTAATATCGCGGCCATACGCAGCCAGCAGACGCTGGAGCAGCAAGGGCGTACCGGCAACGAAGTTGCCGCAGGCGTTCCAGGTGCGCTTTCCAACCAGCCGCCGGGGGCGGCCACTGCGCCGATTACGGCACCCGTAGCGTCTGCGGCTTCGGCAGTGGAAAGCACGACAAGCGCGAATTCGCGCAAGGAAGCGACGACCAATTACGAACTGGACAAGACGATCCAGCACGTCAAGCAGCCGGTTGGCGGTGTCAAACGCTTGTCCGTGGCCGTGGTCGTCAATTACAAGGCAACCAAGAACCAGGATGGCCAGGATGTAACCGGCCCGTTGTCGCAGCAGGAAATGGATCAGATATCGGCGCTGGTGCGTGAAGCGGTGGGCTATAACCAGCAACGTGGCGATACCGTCAATGTTGTCAATGCCGCATTTGCCAAACCTGCGCCTGAAGCACCTCCGACGGTCAGCGGCCGGGCCGTGGATTACGTCAAGACCAACACCATCGAAGTCGCAAAGGTGGCGCTGATTGCCTTGGTGGTGTTGTATCTGCTCTTCTTCGTAGTGCGACCGTTGATGAAGGACATGAGCCGTACGCGGGAAGCCGCTCGTACGATCGATCTGGAGATTGGCCACGAAGAAGAAGAGCGAGTCTCGCCGTTCGAAGCCGCCAGAATGGCAGAGAGCGAGGAAGATCAGGTGCGGATGTCTGCCTTTGCAGACCTTCTGCAACAAGCCAAGGAGGTGGCGAAGAACGATCCGCGCATGGTGGCGACCATTCTGCGCGAATGGATGGCCAGTGGCGAAGAAAGCGGCGGAGACGCCAACAAGAAGGGGTGACGTATGGCTGCCAACATGAACGAAGACGGCGTGCGCAAGGGGTCCATACTGCTCATGACGCTGGGGGAAGAGGCTGCCGTCGAGGTGTTCAAATACCTCGGTCCCAAGGAAGTGCAAAGACTCGGCTTTGCCATGGCGGGCATGGAGAACGTGACGCGCGAGGAGGTTGATCAGGTCTTGGGCGATTTCATCTCGTCCACGCAAAACCGCGCGAATCTGGGGGCGGCCGACGAATATATCCGTTCGGTACTGACCAAGGCGCTGGGCACTGACAAGGCCGCCAACCTGCTCGACCGGATTCTGCAGGGGAACGACAACAACGGCATCGAATCGCTCAAGTGGATGGATTCGATTGCAGTTTCCGAGCTCATCAAGAACGAACACCCCCAGATCATTGCCACAATTTTGGTACATCTGGAGCCGGATCAGGCATCCGAAGTGTTGAGCAACTTTGTCGAACGCCTGCGTAACGATGTCCTGCTGCGCATTGCTACACTGGAAGGTATCCAGCCGGCCGCCCTGAAGGAGCTCAACGATGTGTTGACGCAGCTTCTTTCCGGCTCGGACAAAATCAAGAAAAGTGCCATGGGGGGCGTCAAGATTGCCGCCGAAATCCTCAACTTCATGGGCGGCGTGGTCGAAGCCTCTGCAATTTCCAATATCCGCGAATATGACCCGGAGTTGGCCCAGAAGATCCAGGACAAGATGTTCACTTTCGACAACGTGCTGGATATCGACGATCGGGGGATTCAGATGCTGTTGCGGGAAGTCCAGTCCGACCAGCTCATCGTGGCGCTCAAGGGAACCAGTCAGGCGCTTCGGGAGAAGATTTTCAAGAACATGTCGCAGCGCGCAGCCGAAATGCTGCGCGAAGACCTGGAGGCCAAAGGACCTGTCAAGCTTTCCGAAGTCGAGGCCGAGCAGAAGGAAATCCTCAAGATTGTGCGTCGTTTGGCCGACGAAGGCCAGATCGTTCTGAGTGGCAAGGGCGAAGAGGGCCTGGTCGAATGATCCGGGCGAAAGGATAGTTGGCTGTGGCCGGATCGAATACCGGGCGCGTTATTCCGCGCGAAGAACTTTCCGATTTTCAGCGCTGGCAGTTCAGTTCCCTGCTGGAGACGCCTGTTTCTCCTGTGCGGGAGGAGGCGCAGCCCCAATCCGTACCTGAGGAGGTGCTGCCTGAACCTGTGCCGGACTTGCCCTCGCCTGTGGAGGAGGCTTTTTCTGTACTCCCGGAGTCCGGGCTCGCCTTGCCCACGGCAGAGGAAATCGAGGCCATCGAACGCCAGGCTCAGGAAGAAGGGTACCAAACTGGCTTGGCCGCCGGCCGGCTGGCGGCCGAGTCCGAAGTCAACCGGCTGCGGGCGTTGTTGGGCGATATGGAGGCAGCCTGCAAGGATGTCGAGACGCGTATCGCCAATGATGTGCTCGATCTGGCGCTGATGATCGCCCGGCAGATGGTGCGGGAAGAAGTGCGCGCCGACCGTACGCGGGTTTTTCCGCTGATTCGCGAGGCGGTCGCCGGTTTGCCTGCCGTCAAGGGGCCGTCGCGTTTGTTGCTGAATCCGGAAGACCTGACTGCGGTCAACGTGTTGCTGGCGGGGGAGTTATCCGGAGACTATTGGCGCCTTGCGCCGGATCCAACCCTGCCGCCGGGCAGTTGCCGTATTGAAACACCCGATTCCTCGGTAGACCTTACCATGACAGCGCGCTGGCGCAACCTTTTGCGCGTGTTGGGACGAAACCGTCACGATGATCTTGATTGGCGCGAGGAAGACGCTCCGTTTGCTTCGGGCTCCCATGTCGACGCCGATTGACCGCATTCATCAGTATTTTTCCGATTGCCAAGAGGCCGTGAGCTGGATGCGGCCCTGGTTGCCGCGTGGGCGTTTGACCCGGGTTTCGGGGCTGGTCCTTGAGGTGGTGGGCTTGCGGCTGCCGATCGGCATGTCCTGCGATGTCATGACGCCAGGAGGCGGCTCGGTCGAGGCTGTCGTGGTCGGTTTTCAGGAAGACCGGCTGTTTCTGATGCCGATCGCCGAAGTGTATGGTGTCGAACCCGGAGCCGAGGTGGTGCCGCATGAAGATGTGGCTGCCTGGGTGCCGGAGTACGGTCGGGAACGACGGATTCAGCGTCGTCTGGAGGACCATGGCCGGCAGGTGCCCGTGGGATGGCGCCTGCTTGGCCGGATTCTGGACGGTTTGGGGCGTCCGCTTGATGGCAAGGGGCGGCTTGAGCATGAAGCCTACATGCCCCTTTTTGCCCGGCCGTTCAATCCGATGAACCGCGAACCGGTGCGCCAGCCGCTCGATGTGGGCGTGCGGGCGATCAATGCCATGCTGACTGTGGGACGCGGACAGCGTCTGGGCTTGTTTGCCGGGTCCGGCGTTGGCAAGTCGGTTTTGCTGGGCATGATGGCGCGCTATACCACGGCCGATGTGGTTGTCGTTGGCCTGATTGGCGAGCGTGGGCGCGAGGTCAAGGATTTTATCGAGAACATCCTTGGTGCCGAAGGCCGGGCGCGCTCCGTTGTAGTTGCGGCTCCTGCTGATACCCCTCCGCTGCTGCGTCTCTATGGCGCAGCTTATGCGACCAGTATTGCCGAGTATTTTCGTAATGAGGGCAAGAATGTCTTGCTGATCATGGATTCGTTGACGCGCTATGCCATGGCGCAGCGCGAAATTGCCCTGGCGGTGGGCGAACCCCCTGCGACCAAAGGCTACCCACCTTCCGTTTTTGCCCGTCTTCCGCAGTTGGTCGAACGAGCCGGTAACGGCCCGGAAGGCGGCGGATCGATTACTGCTTTCTACACCGTGCTGTCCGAGGGCGACGATCAGCAAGATCCGATCGCCGATGCGGCCCGGGCTATCCTGGATGGCCACTTTGTACTGTCGCGTCAACTAGCCGAGGCCGGGCACTACCCCGCGATCGACATCGAAGCCTCAATCAGTCGCGTGATGCAAGACATCGTGCCGCCGAACGAGTTCGAGATGGTGCGGCGCTTCAAGTATCTTTATTCCCGGTACCAGCGCAGCCGCGACCTGATCAGTGTCGGCGCGTATGTCCCCGGATCCGATCCGGTGCTGGACGAAGCCATCCGGCGCCACCCCTCGTTTGAAGCGTTTTTGCAGCAGGCAATCCACGAGCGTGAGAGCGCAGACGGTGCCAGAATGAAACTGGCGCAACTGTTTGCGCTTTGAGAGGTAGTTCGTTTTGGCTGAGTTCCGTTTTGCCACCCTGTTGCAACTGGCTATCGATGAGCGCGAAGAAGCAGCCAACCGGCTGCAGGCCGCGCAGGGGCGCTGGCTGGCCGCACGAGCCAAGCTCGAACAGGTCGAATCCTTCCGCGCCGACTACCGGGCTCGCCTGACCAGCAACGGGCAGAGCGGGATGACCGTGACACAGTGGCGGGATTTCCAGTTGTTCCTCGGCAAGCTGGATGCCGCAGCCGATCAGCAGGCTGAAGATGTCGCGCGGCAGGAGGCGAGCTATCAACAAGCTTTGGCGGCTTGGCAAGAATGCGAAAAAAAAGTGAAGGGTTTCGAGACGCTCAAGGAGCGGCACGAAGCAACCGAACAGCGCAAGGAATTGCGCCGGGAGCAGAAGATGCTGGATGAATTCAATACCAGCCGCCCCCGTCCGCCGCGCGAGTGAATGCAGGACGAGGTTCGCTTGTCTTGCGAGCCCGGAGGCCGCATAATCCACGCCGCAAAGCTTGGAAGTCCCGACCTGTTTCCGACGTCCCCATAGTTAAATGGATATAACGAGCCCCTCCTAAGGGCTAGTTACAGGTTCGATTCCTGTTGGGGGCGCATTCCATGTCTGGCCTCGCCTGCTAAACCCGTGAGTGTCTGGACACACGGGTTTTTTTGTTTTCTTCGTCAAAACCGCCCTCTGCCATGGCCGGCACGAGGAGCCTGGGAGAAAAAATGGCAAAAGCAATGATTCTGGCTGCCGGTCAAGGTACTCGTGTACGCCCGTTGACCAAGGATGTGCCCAAGCCGATGATCCCCATTCTGGGCAAGCCGGTGCTGGAGTACATCATCGAGCACTTGGCTCGTCATGGCATCAAGGAAATCATGATCAACGTAGCGTTCATGCACCACAAGATCGAAGATTACTTTGGCAATGGCCACCGGTGGGGCGTGGAAATCGGCTACTCCTACGAAGGTGCCTACGAACACGGTGATATCCTGCCTCGGCCCAAGGGCTCGGCGGGCGGCATGAAATACATTCAGGACAACAGCGGGTTTTTCGATGAAACCACGCTGGTGCTGTGCGGCGATGCCATCATCGATCTGGATATTGGCGCGGCACTTGCCGAGCACCGCGAAAAACAGGCCATCGCCAGCGTGGTAGCGTTGAATGTGCCCAAAGAAGATGTGGTGAATTACGGCATCGTCGTGACCGACGAGGAAGGCCGGGTTCTTTCCTTCCAGGAAAAACCCAAGCCCGAGGAAGCCAAGTCCACGCTGGCTTCGACCGGCATCTACATTTTCGAACCGGCCATCCTGGACCTGGTTCCTTCCGGTGAGGTGTATGACATCGGCAGCCAGTTGTTCCCGGCGCTGGCGGAAAAGGGCTTGCCGTTCTATGCCCAGAACCGTTTCTTCAACTGGATCGATATCGGCCGCGTGACCGATTACTGGGCGGTGCTGCAGCGCGTGTTGCGCGGCGAGGTCGCGCAGATGGACATGCCCGGCAAGCAAGTGCGCCCCGGTGTATGGGTGGGGCTGAATACCCATATCGACTGGGACAAGGTCAATATCGAAGGGCCGGTGTATATCGGTTCCAGCGTACGCATCGATCCTGGAACCACTATTATCGGGCCGTCCTGGATCGGGCACGGCAGCCATTTGCGCTCAGGATCGACAGTGGTGCGTAGCGTGATCTTTGAATACACCCGTATCGGCGGCAACATGACTTTCGCCGAGATGATCGTATCGCCGCGCTATTGCGTCGACCGGCTCGGGCATACCGTTTACGTGGGGGATGACCGCAGCGCCCTGCGCTGGGGGGATGCCCGCGGTTGAGTGGGTTTCGCAAATGAAAAAGCCCGGCAGTCTGCGCCGGGCTTTTTTGTAGCAGGCATTGCTGCCGGAATTCAATAAACGGTTTTATTGCGCTGCAACCGATGCGTTGTGTTTCTTGCGGTAAATGCGGCGGTTCTGCTGGTTTTCGGCTTTCTGGATGCGGCGCTGTTCGGCTGCATTGATGCGCCCATCCTTGCCTGCTTGCCGTTCCATGCGGTTGATGCGCGCCTGCCGGGCTTCCAGGCCAGCCGCTTCGCGATGGGTCAGGCTGCCATTCTTCACGCCGGCATTGATCCGCTGTTGCTGGTTAACGTTGCGCTGCACGTCGGCAGCCATACGGCGGCTGGCAGGGTTGTTCGGATTGGCGGTTTGGGCGTCGTGCTTTTCGCGGTAGATGTCGCGACTGGCCTTGTTTTGCATGGCGTTGATGCGGCGCTGTTCTTCCGGAGTGACGGTGCCGTCTTTCATGGCTTTGGCTTCGGTTCTTTCGATGCGCGCCTGTTCGCCTTCCAGTCTGGCGGCTTCGCGCGGAGTCAATTGACCGGATTTCAGGCCTTGCTCGATGCGTTGTTGCTGGTTGATGTTGCGTTGTGTCTCGGTAGTTGCTGGATCATTGGCAAAAGCCGTTGCAGAAAAAAGTACGCCAAGAACAGAGGCAATCAGCAGGGGGTGATTCTTGTGCATGTTATTCGCTCCTTGTAGGGTGCTTCAGTTGTATGCCGTGAAAAGTTGTCCGGACCGGTCATTAACGAAGAGCAGCACATTCGGGAGGACATCATGTTTGTAACCATATGTTGCCGGCATGGATTTGAAAGTCGAGGGGGTGTTGATGGTGGCAACACATGATGCGGGGTGCGTAATTTACAGCCCTCCGGCGCATGCTGGATTGGAGATACTGTATCGAGACGATGTCATGCTGGTGCTCGACAAGCCTTCAGGATTGCTGTCTGTGCCCGGCAAGGGGGAGGACAAGGCGGACTGCCTGGCGAGCCGCGTACAGGCGGAGTATTCCGATGCGCTGGTGGTGCACCGGCTGGATATGTCGACCTCCGGAATCCTGGTGATGGCGCGCGGGATCGATGCGCAAAGGGCCTTGAGCCGGTCGTTCGAGTTGCGCGAAACACAGAAACGCTACGTTGCCCTGGTATCGGGGTGCCTGCGGGGGGAGGGCGTGGTCGATTTGCCCCTCATCACCGACTGGCCCAACCGGCCGCGCCAGATGGTTGACTTCGAACGCGGCAAGAAGGCGCTCACGCGTTACCGGGCGCAGGAATACGATCCGGTAATCGATTCAACGCGGGTGGAACTGGAGCCGGTGACCGGGCGCTCGCACCAGTTGCGCGTGCACATGCTGGCGCTGGGACACCCGATTCTCGGCGACGATCTGTATGCTGATGCCGGCGCGCGCGACAAAGCCGAACGCCTGTTGTTGCATGCCAGTTATCTATCCATCCCGCATCCGGTTACGGCGCAGCCACTGGTTTTTTCCAGCGCCGCGCCTTTCTGATAACCTGTTCGCGCGCTGTCGAGAGAAGCTGTCAGCGGGGTGAAGCGCAGCGCATCAGCCCTGATCGCGGTTTCGCAGCAAGAGCGTGAACAGGTTCTGAGCGTCAATCGATCTTGACCAGCCGCACGGCCAGCGGTTGGCCATTCTTTGCCAGCTCAATCAGCCGGTCGATGTTGGGATGTTTGCCGGGATGAGCTTCGGCATCCGTCGTGTGTTCGCAATACAGGCGCAAGCCCTTGTCGGCGGCGAGTGCATCAAGCGCACCGAATTCCTGATATAGCGCGTGATAGACGCGCAGGCTGCCGGCTTGTCCCGGCTTGTTTTCGATGCGGGCAACGACAGTTTCGCCGTCCAGCAATTCGATGGCGGCCAGATGGTCGATGGCGGGCAGGCCGGCCAGCGTTTCTGCAAAATTCATGTTTTTTTACCTGTTGGTGTCAACCGGCGTTCTCTGTAGCACGTTAACTGCTCAATCGCGCGATCGACGGTTTATGAAAAGTCCAATTGTAAAGGAGTATGAGCATGAAAACCCTGATGAAGACCCTGTTGTTGACGGCTGCTGTGGCACTGGCCTATCCCGCATTGGCCGCCGATCCCGTCCCGGCTTCGCGTCCGGCTCGTCCTGACATCACCAAGGAACAGTTCATGAAACAGGCCCAGGCGCGTTTCGATGCGATGGATGCCAACAAGGACGGCAAGATTACGGCTGAAGAGCGTGCAGCGCACCGCCCCGGTCGCGGCATGGGGCCGGGAGCCAAGGCACCGGCAGAAATCACCAAGGAACAGCATATGAAGTACGCTGAGCAGCACTTCAATGCCATGGATGCCAACAAGGACGGCAAGATCACTGCGGAAGAGCGTCGAGCCATGCGTCATGGCAAGGCCGGTATGAAGCGTGGTGGCTGCGGCCCGGATGGTCGTGGTTCCGGCCCTCGCGGCGCCTGTGTGCCGCCGGCATCGGCTCCGGCTGCCAAGTAAACTTCCCGGAAAAAACAAAGCCCGTCGCAAACAATGCGACGGGCTTTGTCATTGGATGATTTCCGATTATTCGGCTTCGTCGATCCAGGCCAACTGGATGGCTTCCAGGATTTTCTCGCCGCAGTGCTTCGGGTCGTCGTTGAAATCCGGCAGGGCCAGCACCCAGTTCATCAGGTCGACAAAATTGACAGTGTTCGGGTCGATGTCCGGATGGGCTTCGGCTAGCTCAATGGCAATAACGCGGGAATCGGTCCATTTCATGAGGGGTTCTCCGGAGCGCGGTTCAGTGTCGTTCGCCGACGAGGTTGACGGTGTATTTCGGGATGTCGACCACCAAATCCGAGGTGCCGACCATGGCCTGGCAGGAAAGACGTGAGGTGGGTTCCAGCCCCCAAGCCTTGTCGAGCTGGTCTTCTTCCAGATCGTCTGCGGGTTCCAGGCTGTCGAAGCCTTCGCGCACGATGACGTGGCAGGTGGAGCAGGCGCAGGATTTCTCGCAGGCATGCTCGATCTCGATGCCGTTTTCCAGCAGGGCATCGAGGATCAGTTCGCCGGTCTTGGCCTGAATGACCGCGCCTTCCGGGCAGAGTGTGGCGTGGGGCAAAACGATGATTTGCGGCATTTAAAATTCCTTCAAAAACTGACCGCAGAGAGCGCTCTTATTTGGGTTTCTCTCTGCCTCTGTGTCTCTGTGGTAAATGGTGTGCTTACCCGATCTCATCCAGTTTATGTCCGGACAGTCCTTTTCGCACGGCCGCATCCATGCGGCGGCCGGCAAATTCGGTGGTGGCGGCGTTGAGTGCTTCGGTCGCGGCCACAATCGCGGCGGGATCGTTTTTCGCCGCACAGAGGGCCAGGCTTTCCAGCGCCGCTTCAACTTGTGCCCGCTCGTCCGTATTGAGCAGTTCGCCGTCGCTGGCCAGTGCCGCGCGCGTGGCGCTGGAGAGGCTTTCGGCTTCGACACGCGCTTCGGCCAGCTTGCGCGCTTCGATGTCGTCCTGTGCATGCTGCATCGAATCGGTGAGCATGCGGCTGATTTCCTCGTCGGACAGGCCATAGCTCGGTTTGACCACGATGCTCGATTCGACGCCGGAGGATTGCTCGCGAGCCGAAACCGACAGCAGGCCGTCGGCATCGATCTGGAAAGTGACGCGGATGCGTGCCGCGCCTGCAACCATCGGCGGGATGCCGCGCAGCTCGAAGCGTGCCAGTGAACGGCAGTCACTGACGAGTTCGCGCTCGCCCTGCAGGACGTGGATCGCCATTGCGGTCTGGCCGTCCTTGAAGGTGGTGAATTCCTGCGCGCGCGCGGTCGGGATGGTGCTGTTGCGCGGAATGATCTTTTCAACCAGCCCGCCCATGGTTTCGAGGCCGAGCGAGAGCGGGATCACGTCGAGCAGCAGCCATTCGTCGTCGCCCTTGTTGCCGGCGAGCACGTTGGCCTGCATCGCGGCGCCGAGTGCCACGACCTTGTCCGGGTCGAGGTTGGTGAGCGGTTCCTTGCCGAAGAAATCGGCCACAGCCTTGCGCACATGCGGCATGCGCGTGGCGCCGCCGACCAGAACCACACCCTTGATGTCGGCCGGCGTGAGCTTGGCATCGCGCAGGGCTTTGCGCACCGGCATCAGGGTCTTCTGCACCAGATGCGTGGTCATGGTGTGGAAGCAGTGCGCAGGGATTTCCAGATCGACGATCCTGCCATCGGACAATACGGCGGAAACGCGCGTGCTGTCATGTTCGGTCAAGGCTTCCTTGGCTTCGCGTGCATGCGTGAGCAACAGGCGTGAATCGCTGGCATTCAGCGTGCTCAGGCCGGCTTTTTCCAGAATCCAGCAATACAGGCGGTGGTCGAAATCGTCGCCGCCCAGTTGCGAATCGCCGGAGGTGGCGCGGACTTCGAATACCCCGCGCGTGAGCTCCAGGATCGAGACGTCGAACGTGCCGCCGCCCAGATCGTAGATGATGTAGGTGCCTTCCGCAGCATTGTCGAGCCCGTAGGCGATGGCGGCTGCGGTGGGTTCGTTGAGCAGGCGCAATACGTTAAGCCCGGCGAGCCGAGCTGCATCCTTGGTGGCCTGGCGCTGGGCGTCGTCGAAATAGGCCGGGACCGTGATGACCGCGCCGACCAGCTCGCCGCCGAGCGATTGTTCGGCGCGTACCTTCAGGCTGCGCAGGATGTCGGCCGAGACCTCGACCGGGCTTTTCACGCCAGCGACGGTTTTGATCTGCAGCATGCCCGGTGCCTCGACGAAGCGGTAAGGCGAGGCAAGGTCGGCAATGTCGGTCAGTCCGCGCCCCATGAAGCGCTTGACCGAAACGATGGTGTTGGCCGGGTCGTGCGTTTGCAGTGCTTGTGCGGCATGGCCGACGAGTGTGTTGCCGTCTGCAGCGTAGTGGACCACCGAAGGCAGCAAGCCGTGGCCTTCCTCGTCGGGCAGGACGACCGTGGCGCCGCTTTTGACGGTTGCGACCAGTGAATTGGTGGTGCCCAAGTCGATGCCGACCGCCAGCCGGTGCTGGTGAGGGGCGGCAAACAGGCCGGGTTCGGAAATTTGCAGCAAAGCCATAACGTCTATTCACCACAGTGGTACCGGAACATTCGGGAAGCCGAGTGTCCAGTACGCATGATAATTATTGGAAACCGGGGGATTATCGACGATCCCGCAGTTCGGGGGTCAAAACAGCAATTTTTCGATTGCATGGCCGATGTCTTCTTCGAGTTTTTCGAGAAAACGCAGTTTGCGCACGGCCAAGGCAGCTTCCGGATAGTCATGCTCGGTATCGATCAATGCGCCCAGATTGGATTCATGGGCTTCGATCTCCGCGCGCAATTCACTGTTCAGGTTTTCCAGTCGCTCGATGTTCTTGTGAATCTCGGCGTCTTCGATCGCTTCGCGCCATTGCATCTGGTTCATCAGGAAGTCCATCGGCATGGCCGTGTTGGTGTGTTCCTGGGTATCCACGCCGCGCAGTTGCAGTAGATAGCGGGCGCGTGCCAGCGGGGATTTCAGCGTGTGCCAGGCTTCGTTGACCTGGGTGGACGCTTGCAGCGCCAGGCGCTTGCTGGTCTCGTCTCCGGCTGCCGTGCGGTCGGGATGGCATTCGGAAACCAGCGCGCGATAGCGGCTTTCCAGCGTGCGCGCATCCTGGGCAAAAGTTTCCGGCAGGCCGAAAAGGGCAAAGTGGTTTTGGGTGAAGTCGATCATTTTTGAGTGAGGGGTGAGGAGCAAGGAGTGAGGTGTTAAAACCGAAGTCCAGGCTCTTGATCCATTGAATTCAAGTTGACAGCGTCGCTTGATGGGAGGGGTTACTCCTTACCCCTCACACCTGACACCTCACCAGGTTACACGTTAAAGCTTTCCCCGCACCCGCATTCGCTCTTGATATTCGGGTTGTGGAACTTGAAGCCTTCGTTGAGACCTTCCTTGACGAAATCGAGTTCGGTGCCGTCGATGTAGGCCAGTGATTTCGCGTCGGTGAAGATCTTGACCCCGTGGCTTTCAAACACCACGTCGTCTTCGCTCAGGACATCGACGAATTCGAGTTTGTAGGCCATGCCGGAGCAGCCGGAAGTCTTGACGCCCAAGCGTACTCCCAGGCCCTTGCCGCGCTTGGTCAGGAAGTTGGAAATGTGCTTGGCTGCGCGTTCGCTGAGTGTCAGTGCCATTTTAAAGCCTCGTGAGGTGAGAGGAGGGCCGTGTGAGCGAGGAAGGGAAGGGTTTACCCCTCACGCCTCACACCTGACTCCTTACTTGTCGTGTTTTGTCTTGTAATCGGCCACCGCGGCCTTGATCGCATCCTCGGCGAGGATCGAGCAGTGGATCTTGACTGGCGGGAGCGCCAGTTCTTCGGCGATCTGGGTGTTCTTGATTGCCAGCGCCTCGTCGAGCGTTTTGCCCTTGACCCATTCGGTGACGAGCGAGCTAGAAGCGATCGCCGAGCCGCAGCCGTAGGTCTTGAACTTGGCGTCCTCAATGACGCCATCTTCGCCGACCTTGATCTGCAGTTTCATTACGTCGCCACAAGCCGGTGCGCCAACCATGCCGGTGCCGACACTCTCGTCGCCCTTTTCGAACGAGCCGACGTTGCGCGGGTGTTCGTAATGATCGAGAACTTTTTCGCTGTATGCCATTTTTTAACTCCTGTGAGTAGGGAGAGGGGAGTCGGGAGTAGAAAACCACTCACCATTCCCATACTTGCAACTCCCCGAATTCAATGTGCCGCCCACTGCACGGTGTTGATATCGATGCCTTCCTTGAACATGTCCCACAGCGGGGAAAGTTCGCGCAGTTTGCCGATTTTTTCCTGGATCAGTTTGACCGTGAAGTCGATGTCCTCTTCGGTGGTGAAACGCCCGATCGAGAAGCGGATCGACGAGTGCGCCAGTTCGTCGGAACGACCGAGGGCGCGCAGCACGTAGGAGGGCTCCAGGCTGGCGGAGGTGCAGGCCGAGCCGCTGGAGACCGCGAGTTCCTTGAGCGCCATGATCAGCGATTCGCCTTCGACGAAGTTGAAGCTCACGTTCAGGTTGTGCGGTACGCGTTGTCCGAGGTCACCGTTGAGGTGGACTTCCTCGATCTGGCTCAGGCCCGCCCACAGCTTGTCGCGCAGCCGGCGGATGCGTTCATTTTCGGTGGCCATTTCTTCCTTGGCGAGACGGAAAGCCTCGCCCATGCCGACGATCTGATGCGTGGCGAGCGTTCCGGAGCGGAAGCCCCGCTCGTGGCCGCCGCCGTGCATCTGCGCTTCCAGTCGCACACGCGGCTTGCGGCGTACGTACAGCGCGCCGATGCCTTTGGGGCCGTAAGTCTTGTGCGCGGAAAAACTCATCAGGTCGACCTTGAGCTTTTCCAGGTCGATTTCCATCTTGCCGGTGGCCTGCGCGGCATCGACGTGGAAGATGATGCCGCGTTCGCGGCACAGGTTGCCGATGGTTTCGATGTCCTGGATGACGCCGATTTCGTTGTTCACGGCCATCACCGAAACAAGAATGGTGTCCGGTCGCAGGGCGGCTTTCAGCTCTTCCAGATCGATCAGACCGTTTTCCTGCACGCCGAGGTAGGTCACTTCGAAGCCCTGGCGTTCGAGTTCACGTGCGGTGTCGAGGATCGCCTTGTGCTCGGTCTTGACGGTGATGATGTGGCGCCCTTTGGTCTTGTAGAACTGCGCCGCGCCCTTGAGCGCCAGGTTGTCGGACTCGGTGGCGCCGGATGTCCAGACGATTTCCTTGGGGTCGCAGTTGACCAGCGCAGCAACCTGTTCGCGGGCTTGCTCGACGGCAGCCTCGGCTTCCCAGCCGTAGGCGTGCGAGCGCGATGCCGGGTTGCCGAACATTTCGGTCAGGTAGGGAATCATTTTTTCTGCCACGCGCGGATCGACCGGGGTGGTGGCGGAATAGTCCAGATAAATCGGTTTCTTATTCATGGCGGTATCTCAGGAAAGCGCGGAAGACGGTTCGGCGAGTTGTTTGAACCGCAGGGCAAACTGTACGACGCTAGCCCCGTTTTTTTTGGCTTCGGAGTGTTCGATCAGTTGTGCCAGGGTGATCGATTCCAGATAGCTGAAAATGGTCTCATTGAGGCCGGACCATAGATCGTGGGTCATGCAGGGTTCATCATTCTGGCAGCAGTGGTGGTCACCGCTGCATTGGGTGGTATCCAAAGGCTCGTCAACGGCGATGACGATGTTGGCTACGGTGATGTCCTGCGTCGGGCGGGCCAGGCAATAGCCGCCGCCGGGGCCGCGAACCGAATCGACCAGTTTACGGCGGCGTAGTTTGCCGAAAAGCTGTTCCAAGTACGAGAGGGAGATACCCTGGCGTTCGCTGATGCCGGCGAGCGTTACGGGGCCGCGTCCGCCGTTCAGGGCAAGATCTAGCATGGCGGTGACGGCGAAACGACCTTTGGTGGTGAGGCGCATGGCTTTGCTTCCTGCTGCATCCGTTTATGGACAAATCCTAGAATATCCTAGTTTTTTAGTCAACTAAAAACCCGGATGGTTTTGTCAACTATTCACGCATTCATTGTGCGGTTCAGTCCACGATCTTGTTGAGGTAATTTGGGTCGAATTTGTCGGCTGTGGCGCGCTCTTCTTCGCAATTCACACCCAGTTGTTCAAGGCGCGCAAGGATGCGTTCAATGCGTGAATCGATGGTCACGGAATGATCGAGCAGGCCGTGAATGGCTTTAACCACCGGGTCGTTCATGTCGCTGGAAATGCCGTAAGCGGAAAACCCCAGTTGTTCGGCTTTTTCCACGCGCGCCTGTTCGGTTTCGCCGTCGATGATGCGTGCCGGAATGCCGACGGCAGTGGCTCCGGTGGGGACGTCTTTGACGACGACGGCATTGGAGCCGACCTTGGCTCCGGCATGCAGGGTGATCGGGCCGAGAACCTTGGCCCCCGCGCCGATGATGACGCCACGTTCCAGCGTGGGGTGGCGCTTGCCGGCTTTCCATGAGGTGCCGCCGAGCGTGACCCCGTGATACAGCGTGCAGTCGTCGCCGATCTCGGCGGTTTCGCCGATTACGATGCCCATGCCGTGATCGATGAAAACGCGCCGGCCGATGGTGGCGCCCGGATGGATCTCTATACCGGTCAGAAAGCGCGCGATATGCGACAGAAAACGCGCCGACCATTTCCAGTTGCGCTTCCAGAGTCCGTGCGAAACCGTGTGCAAGGTCAGTGCGTGCAGGCCCGGATAGCAGGTGATGACTTCCCATGTCGAGCGGGCGGCTGGATCGCGGTCGAAGACCACGCGGATGTTTTCACGCAGACGGGCAAACATGGCTGGAACAATCGCTGTTCGTTAAAGTCGAGTATTTTACTCGTCTTTTTGAAAGGAGGGGAGATGGCGGCGAATATTGGTTTTTTTGCCGCCATCCATTTTGACTGCTACCAGAGGTGCATCAACAGGTGAAAATGCCGCGCTGCCTGAACTGGTTGCGCACACGCTCGGTGAGTTCAGGGGAAGGGGGCTGGACGTCGGTGAGTTCATACGCCATGCCGAGATCTTCCCACTTGTGCTCGCCCATCTTGTGGAACGGCAAGACTTCCACGCGCTCGACGCCTTTGAGCGTGGCGATGAAATCGGCGAGTTTTTCCACGTCTTCGAAGTCGTCCGTGTAGCCGGGAACCAGCACGTAGCGAATCCACATTTTCTTGCCCATGCGCGACATGCGCTCGGCGAAGTCCAGTGTCGGTTGCAGGGGTTTGCCGGTCAGGCGCTCGTATTTTTCCGGATTCATCTGCTTGATGTCGAGCAGAACCAGATCGACGTTGTCGAACCAGGCGTCCTCCAGTTGGCCGGCCAGGAAGCCTTGGGTGTCGAGTGCCGTATGCAGTTTCAGGTCGTGCTTGGCGCGGTAGAAGATTTCGCCCACAAAATGGGCCTGCATCAGCGGTTCGCCACCGGTGATGGTCAATCCTCCGGCGAAGCGCAGGAAGTTGGCGTACTTGCCGATGTCCTTCATGACCTCGTCGACCGACATCATTTTGCCGTTGCGCAGTTTCCAGGTGTCCGGATTGTGGCAGTACAGGCAACGGAACTGGCAACCGGAAACAAACAATGCGAAACGCATGCCGGGGCCGTCTACAGCGGCGCCGGTTTCGATCGAATGTACAAAGCCGGACAGCTTGCCGTTTTCATCCACGCAGGCTGGGACGATTTCGCCCACGGGCTTGATGGGAATGGTTTCGCTCATGGCGGAATATCCAGGGAAATGTTCTGTTATAAGACCAAGCCCGGTTTGTTTGGTTGCATGCTGCAGGCCTGGATAAAAAACGGGTTGTCGGCAAGCCGGCAACCCGTTTCTGTCTCGCTTTTCTCAACCCCGTACGGGGTCGGGATTAGCAGTGCGTGTGGAAGGTACGGTTGATCACGTCCATCTGCTGTTCGCGGGTCAGCTTGATGAAGTTCACGGCGTAACCGGACACACGGATCGTGAGTTGCGGATACTTTTCCGGATGCTCCATGGCGTCCAGCAGGGTGTCGCGGTTCAGCACGTTCACGTTGACGTGGAAGCCGGAGGCCGAGCAGAAGCCGTCCAGGCAGTTCGTCAGGTTGTTCACTTGATCGCTCAGCGTGTGACCCAGCGAATCCGGCGTGGAGGTGGCAGTCCAGGAGATGCCGTCCAGTGCAGCTTCGTACGGCAGCTTGGCAACCGAAGCGCCCGAAGCCACAAAGCCAGACTTGTCGCGGCCGCTCATCGGGTTTGCACCCGGAGCAAACGGTTCGCCAGCGCGACGACCATCCGGCGTGTTGCCGGTCTTCTTGCCGTACACCACGTTGGAGGTGATGGTCAGCACGGACTGGGTCGGCAAGCTGTTGCGGTAGGTCTTGTGCTTGCGGATCTTGTTCATGAACTCTTCGACGATCCACACGGCGATCTGGTCAACGCGGTCATCGTTGTTGCCGAAGGCCGGGTATTCGCCTTCGATCGCGAAGTCGGTAGCCAGACCTTGTTCGTCACGGATGATCTTGACCTTGGCGTACTTCACTGCAGACAGCGAATCGGCGGTTACCGACAGGCCGGCAATGCCGCAGGCCATGGTGCGCAGGATGTCGCGATCATGCAGCGCCATTTCGATACGTTCGTAGTGGTACTTGTCGTGCATGTAATGGATGGCGTTCAGCGCCTTGATGTAGGTCGCGGCCAGCCATTCCATCATTGCGTCGAACTTGGCAACCAGTTCGTCGTATTCGAGGTAATCGCCCTTGATCGGCTCGAAGCCTTCGGCAACCTTGAGACCCATTTTTTCGTCCACGCCGCCGTTGATGGCGTACAGCATGGCCTTGGCCAGGTTGGCGCGAGCACCGAAGAACTGCATTTGCTTGCCGACGCGCATTGCGGATACGCAGCAGGCGATGGCGTAGTCGTCGCCCCAGTGCGGCAGCATCACGTCATCGGATTCGTACTGGATGGCGCTGGTTTCGATGGAAACCTTGGAGCAGAAGTCCTTGAAGCCCTTCGGCAGCTTGGTGGACCACAGAACGGTCAGGTTGGGTTCCGGTGCCGGGCCCAGGTTGTACAGGGTGTGCAGGAAGCGGAAGCTGTTCTTGCTGACCAGCGAGCGGCCATCTTCGGACATGCCGCCGATGGATTCGGTCACCCAGGTCGGGTCGCCGGAGAACAGTTGATCGTATTCCGGGGTGCGCAGGAAGCGGACGATGCGCAGCTTGATGACGAGGTGGTCAATGAATTCCTGGGCTTCGGCTTCGGTGATGGTGCCTTCCTTCAGGTCGCGCTCGATGTAGGCGTCGAGGAAGGTGGAGATGCGGCCGATGGACATGGCGGCACCGTTTTGTTCCTTCACGGCACCGAGGTAGCCGAAGTAGGTCCACTGCACGGCTTCTTGAGCGGTTGCGGCCGGGCGGCTGATGTCGCAGCCGTAGGTGGCGGCCATCTGCTTCAGTTCGTTCAGGGCCTTGATCTGCTCGGACAGTTCTTCGCGGGTGCGCAGGACGTCTTCAGTGAAATCAACGTAGTCGAGTTCGGCTTTCTCGCGCTTCTTGTCCTTGATCAGGAAATCAACGCCGTACAGGGCAACACGACGATAGTCGCCGATGATGCGGCCACGGCCGTAGGCATCGGGCAGGCCGGTAATCACGCCGGTCTTGCGGCAGGCCAGGATGTCCGGGCTGTAGGCGTCGAATACGCCCATGTTGTGGTCTTTGCGATACAGGTTGTAGGCTTCTTCAACCTTCGGGTCGAGCTTGAAGCCGTAGGCTTCCAAGCCGCTTTGCACCATGCGCAGGCCGCCGTTCGGAACGATGGCGCGCTTCAGCGGAGCGTCGGTTTGCAGGCCGACGATCGTTTCCAGATCCTTGTTGATGTAGCCGGGACCGTGGGCAACGATGGAAGCGCCGATGTCGGCGGAAACGTCGAGCACACCCTTTTCGCGTTCCTTCTTCAGCAGGACGGAGAGCTCTTCCCACAGTTGCTTGGTGCGCGGGGTGGGGCCGGCCAGGAAGCTGTCATCACCGGTGTATTCGGTGTAGTTCTTTTGGATGAAGTCGCGAACATTAACCTTTGTTTGCCACTCGCCGCCGGCAAAACCGCGCCATGCTTCGATGCCAACTTTGGTTTCAGGTGCATTCATGGTGGAACTCCTCTACTTGGGTTTGGTGGTTTGTCTGTTTGACTTAACCGGTATCGGCGTTTTTTTATCGTGCGATAGCACGAGTTTGCGCCGGATTTTTTGCAAGGCTATCACCCGTTAATTAAGTGTGCCCTGTAATTTTTTCATAAAGTTTGTGGCAGTTTATTCACCACAAAACATTGATTTTTATCAATGCGATTTGGTTTGTTTTTTTGTAACCTAAAAGGTTTTTCAAATTGTTTTTGTTTTGCCCTTTGCTGGCAGGAAAAGGTTGAATTTCCAGCGATGGGCAAACGGGGGCTAATGGTTGATATTAGTTGGTTTCCCGCAGTTTTTTTCAAGAGCAACCCGCTTTAAAAAACTGACAAACGGTACACGCATGATAACCGCAATACTCCGATTGCGTTGTTGCGTCGCAACATCAATGTTGCACCGCGACATGCTCGCTTCCCAGGATAACTTTGATATTGGTCAACAAATCATCGTGTAAGGTTACGCGCCAGTTTTCACTTAAGCGTAGCAGACATTTTGCGTTTTGATTGTGATAATCAATTTCAATTGGGCAGTTGCCGCCTCGCCACGGCGCCAGACATTCGGACAATTGCACGAGCGAAAGATTGCTGTCCATTTTTAGCACCAGGGCACGGGCAAAGCGGCTTCTGGCTTCGTGGATGTCGTAAATCCGGTCGGCTATGACCCGCACCCCGCCGCCATTGAAACGGTCCTCGCTGATCTTGCCTTCGATGACGAGCAGCGTGTCTTCCTTGAGCTTGGTGCGGTTGGCCTCGAATACTTCGCTGAATACCGAAACTTCCTGTTTGCCGTGACCGTCGTCGAGCTGCACGAAAGCCATGCGCCCGCGTTCGCCGTTCTTGACGCGCAGACCGGAAACGATGCCGGCGATGATCTGCAGTTCCTTTTGCGGTTGCAGACGATCCAGGCGGGTCTTGATGAACGGCTTGATTGTCTGGGCGTGCGCAGCAAACGGGTGCCCGGAAAGATAAAAACCGATGGCGGTTTTTTCCTCGGCGAGTTTTTGCCGGTCATCCCAGCGCGGCACTTCGATGGCTTCCACGGTCGGTGCGGCCGCCGGCTCCAGCATGTCGAACAGGCTGATCTGGTTGGCGTTGGCGGCTTCTGCTTCGGCGACCTGCATGGCTTGTTCGACATTGGCCAGCAACCTTGCGCGGTGATCGTCCAGCGCATCGAAAGCGCCGGCGCGGATCAGGGCTTCGATCACGCGCTTGTTGACTTCCTTCTTGTCGGTACGGCGGCAAAGATCATAGAGATCCTTGAACGGGCCGTTTGCCTCGCGTTCGCGGACGAGCATTTCCACGGCGCCTTCGCCCACGCCCTTGACTGCGCCCAGCGCATAGCGGATCTCTTTCTTGCCGACCGGGACGAACTTGTGGAAGCTGTGGTTGATGTCGGGCGGCAGGATCTTGAGACCGTTCTTCTCGATGCAGTCGTCGTGAAACACCTTGAGCTGGTCGGTGTTGTCGAGTTCCGACGACATGGTCGCGGCCATGAATTCGGCGGGGTAGTAAGCCTTGAGCCAGGCGGTGTGGTAAGACACGACCGCGTAGGCGGCGGTGTGCGACTTGTTGAAGCCGTACTCGGCAAACTTGGTCATCAGGTCGAACAAGTTTTCCGCCAGGGCCGGATCGTAGCCTTTGGTTTTGGCACCTTCGGCGATGGTGCTGCGGTGGCGCGCCATTTCGGCGGCGTCCTTCTTGCCCATTGCCCGGCGCAGCATGTCTGCGCCGCCCAGCGTGTACCCGCCGATGATCTGCGAGATCTGCATCACCTGTTCCTGATACACGATCACGCCGTAGGTCGGTTCCAGGCAGGCGGTCAGGTCCGGGTGGTAATAATCCGGCGTTTCGATGCCTTTCTTGCGGTTGATGAAGGAATCGACCATACCCGAGCCGAGCGGGCCGGGGCGGTAGAGCGCCAGCACGGCGATGATGTCTTCGAAACGGTCGGGCTTGAGTTTTTCCAGTAGCCGCTTCATGCCGTCCGATTCAACCTGGAATACGGCGGTGGTGTTGGCATCCTGCAGGATCTTGTAGGCGGCGGGGTCTTCAAAGCCGAGGCTCATCAGGTCCAGGCGCTTGCCGGTGGTTTTTTCGATGTATTGCAGCGCCAGTTCGATAATGGTCAGGTTGCGCAGGCCCAAGAAGTCGAACTTCACGAGGCCGATGGCTTCCACGTCGCCCTTGTCGTATTGGCTGACCGGCGAGGCGTCATCGCCTTCGCCTTGATAGAGCGGGCAGAAATCCGTGAGCTTGCCCGGCGCGATCAGCACGCCGCCGGCGTGCATGCCGATGTTGCGGGTCAGCCCTTCGAGCTTGAGCGCAAGCTCCCAGAGCTCCTTGACCTCGTCTTCGTTTTCCACGCGCTCCTTGAGCTCAGGAACCATCTCGACGGAGTCGGTCAGGCTGAACTGCTTGCCCGGCGCGGCCGGGATCATCTTCGAGAGGTTGTCGCAGAAAGTGTAAGGCAGGTCGAGTACGCGGCCGACATCGCGCACCACGGCCTTGGCGGCCATGGTACCGAAGGTGGCGATCTGGCTGACCGCGTCGGCGCCGTATTTGTCGCGCACGTATTCGATGACGCGCCCGCGATTGTCCTGGCAGAAGTCGATGTCGAAGTCGGGCATGGAAACCCGTTCCGGGTTCAGGAAGCGTTCGAACAGCAGGGCGTAGGCCAGCGGGTCGAGATCGGTGATGCGCAGCGAATAGGCAACGAGCGAGCCTGCGCCGGACCCCCGGCCCGGACCGACCGGACAGCCATTTTGTTTGGCCCAGCGGATGAAGTCCGCCACGATCAGGAAGTAACCGGGGAAGCCCATCTGGATGATGGTGTCGGTTTCGAACTTGAGTCGGGTTTCGTAGGTGGGGCGGTTTTGTTCGCGAACTACCGGATCGGGGAAAAGTTGCTCCAGGCGTTCTTCAAGGCCGCGCTTGGCTTCGAACACCAGAAAATCGTCCAGCGTCATGCCGTCCGGAGTCGGAAAATCCGGCAGGTAGTTCTTGCCCAGTTGCACGGTGAAGTTGCAGCGTTTGGCGATTTCCACCGAGTTGGCCAAGGCTTCGGGAAGGTCGGCAAACAGCGCGCACATTTCCTCGCTGCTTTTGAAGTACTGCTCATCGGTGAAACGGCGCGGTCGGCGTTTGTCGGCCATCATGTAACCGTCCGCGATGCAGGTGCGTGCTTCGTGTGCCTTGAAGTCGTCCCGGTTCACGAACTGGATCGGATGTGTGGCGACGATGGGTAGATCGAGCTCTTCGGCCAGTTGCAGGTGCATGCCAATGCTGGTTTCGCATTCCGCGTGGCCGCCGCGCTGTAGTTCCATATAGAAGTTGCCGGGAAACTGTTCCATCCACCAGCGTGCGGCGGCGCGCCCGGCGGAGAGGTTTCCGTTGATCGCGGCTTGGCCGATCTCCCCCAGCTGCGCGCCCGACAGGCAGATCAGGTCGGCATTGGAGGCGGCTGCCAGCCATGCTTTCTTGAGCTCGGCTCGACCGTGGTACTGGTTGCCGCGAAAAGCTTCCGACAAGAGTTCGCACAAGCGCCCGTAGCCGGCCCGGTTTTTGGCGATCAGCAAGGTGCGGAACGGTTTGTCGCGGTCTTCTTCGTTCTCGATCCAGGCATCTACGCCGACGATTGGCTTGATGCCTTCCGAGCGGCAAGCCTTGTAATGCTTGACCATGCCGAAGAGGTTCATCAGGTCGGAGATGCCCAGCGCGGGCATGCTGTGTTTCTTGGCCTGTTTGACTGCTTCGTTGTCCTTGGGCTTGTCGCTGACGCGGACAAGACCGTCGGTTACTGAAAACTCGGAATGCAGGCGGAGATGGATAAAGGCGGGGGCGTTCATGATGGCAATTCTACCACTTCGGTCTGTCGGCGAGAGGGCGATTCCATCAAATCGGGAGCTTGCCATTTGTCGGATGTGGCTATCCGGCGGATGGCCGCGGCTGCTAGTGTTAGAGTGTAGCGAGGAGGTTTCCAAAATGGATATGAGCTTGGTCAACGCGGCAAGCAATGCCAGTCCGCAAAGCGCAAATGCCGGAGCGGCAGTTGCGGTGCTGAAGAAGGCGATGGACATGCAGGCCCAGACGGCCACAACCCTGTTGCAAGCGTTGCCGGCGCCTCAGAGCTACAACAATCCTCCCGGTCTTGGGGGCAACGTGGATGTGAAGGTCTGATGCCTTGGGGGGGATGCACAAAGGGAGCCAATCGGCTCCCTTTGTTTTTGGCTTGCGGTAAAATCCGCGCTTCTCTGTGATTGCAGGATGGAAAGAATGACGCTGGCGCAGAAGCTGGGCAAATTGCTGCTTGAACGCAAGCAGACTGTGACCGCTGCGGAATCGTGCACCGGTGGCTTGATCTGTGCCGCGATCACCGATATCTCCGGCAGCTCGGACTGGTTCGGGCGCGGCTTTGTCGCTTATGCCAACCAGGCCAAGATAGAAATGCTGGGCGTATCGGAAGCCATGTTGCAAGTGTATGGTGCGGTAAGCGAGCCGGTGGCCCGTGCCATGGCAACGGGGGCTTGCCGTGCGGCCAAGGCAGATTGGGCTGTGGCAGTGAGTGGCATCGCGGGGCCGACCGGCGGTAGCGTGGAAAAACCGGTCGGTACGATCTGGCTGGCGTGGGTTGGGCCGGGCGTGGATGAAAGCGAGCTCTGCCATTTCAAGGGTGGCAGGGCCGAGGTTCGGGAACAGACAGTCCAGCACGCATTGGCGCGGCTGGTGGAATTGATCGGGGGGCAAGCATGACCACAGTGGTGGTAGTGAGGAAGGGCGACGAGGTCGCCATCGCAGCGGACAGTCAGTCGACGTTTGGCGATACCAAGATGAGCGCCCGCGATGACGGGGCTTGGGACAAGATTTTTGGCGCCTGTGGCGGCTATTTTTCGATTTCCGGCAGCGCGGCGCACGATCTGGTGCTGCAGGCCGCGCTGGGAAAGGTCAAGAAGCTCGATTTCAGTTCTCGCGCAGCGATTTTCGACAGCTTCCGCCGCTTGCATCCCAAGCTGAAGGAAGACTTCTTCCTCAAGACCGAAGAAGACGAGGACGACCCCTACGAATCCAGCCAGATGACGGTCTTGCTGGCCAATTCATCCGGCATCTACGGCGTGTATTCGCTGCGCGAAGTCTACGAATACAAGCGCTTCTGGGCGATAGGCAGTGGCAGCGATTTTGCCATCGGTGCCATGCAGGCGGTGTATGACAACCCCGCTTTTAGCGCAGAAGACATTGCACGTATCGGTGTGGAGGTTGGATGCGCTTTCGATGTCAGTTCCAGCCTGCCGATGACCTGCTACAGCATGCAACTCGAATCGACGAGGGAAGAATGATGCACGACGTACTGGAAAGGTTTTTGTTTGAAGAAGCACCGGTGCGCGGGGAAATCGTCCAGCTCGACAATGCGCTGAAGGATGTCCTGGCTCGCCACCCGTACCCGGCGCCGCTGGCCCGCTTGATCGGCGAACTGATGGCCGCATCGGCGCTGCTGACCGCAACGGTCAAGCTCGAAGGCTCGCTGGTCATGCAGCTCCACGGCTCCGGCACGGTCAAGCTGATCGTGGTCGAATGCGCCAGCGACATGACCATGCGCGCCACCGCGCGCTGGGATGGCGAAGTGGCCGATGTCTCGCTTGCCGAGTTGCTGGGGCATGGCAAGTTCATCATCACGCTTGACCCTGATGAAGGCGAAACCTACCAGGGTATCGTCGGCTACGAGCCGGGTCAGAGCGTGGCACAGATCATCGAAAACTACATGCTGCGCTCCGAACAGCTTGAAACCCGGCTCTGGCTGGCCTGCGACGGCGAGCGCTCGGCCGGGTTGCTGCTGCAGAAGATGCCGGATGGTACGGGCGACGCCGATGCCTGGGAGCGCGTGCAGCATCTGGCCGGCACAGTCCGCGATCAGGAACTGCTGACGCTTGAAGCCGAAGAGATGCTATACCGCCTGTTCCACGAAGAAACGGTGCGGGTGTTCGATCCGGTTACGCCGGTTTTTGCCTGTGCGTGCTCGCGTGAAAAGGTCGGCGGCATGCTGCGCATGGTCGGGCGCGAAGAAATCGACGGACTGCTGGCCGAGCAAGGCAAGGTCGAAGTTGGCTGTGAATTCTGCAATGCCCGCTACGAATTCGATGCCGTGGATGTGGCGCAGGTGTTCTCCGGGCAGGGGTTGCAGGAGGCGGGAACCCAAGTACATTGACGCGATGTTTGCAGAAAAGAAAAGCCGGGGCTTTTGAGGCCCCGGTTTTTTCATGCATGCCTACGGCTTCTCGCGACAGATCGGGAGGTGTCCATATACGTGAACAGGTTTTGGGTCAGACTTGGGGTGAACTGGTTGGCATGAATTGCAAATGTTACTGGCCGATTCCAGGCTCTGTTGACGTTGGTTACAAATCTGCGCTGGGCCGGAAAAATGCCAGTCACAAGGCATGCGCCGCAGACAATAACGAGTTATTTTCAAGGCGCATAACGCGGTGAATGGCGTTTTTCCGTTGGGGTATTTCGAGCGGCTTTTTGCGTTGCAAACCGCTTGCAATACCCGTATTGCGGCGCGCTTTGCGCCTTGAAATCCATCTCGAATTACCCCAAACGCAGTTTTGTAACCAGCGTCAACAGAGCCTAATAAGTTGAGCGCATTGTGGCTCTGCCAAGAGGGGCTGGAAAATGGCGGTTGAACCACTTTGTGCCGGTATGGCGACAAAAATAAACAGGGAACAAAGGAGCAAAAGCATGGAAAAACCAGACATGATCATCGAAGTCGGCAACGCCCGCTGGGAAGTCGCGCTGTACGAGAATCCGTCGGCCAGGGCGCTGAGAGCCGCCTTGCCGCAAACGATCTCCATGGATCGCTGGGGCGATGAGTTTTACGGGCGTTTGCCGGCCAGATTGCCCGATCATGACGAACAACGCGATCTGTATGAGATCGGTGAAGTGGCGTTCTGGCAACCGGGCAATGCGTTCTGCATCTTCTTCGGCCCGACGCCCGCGAGTCACGGCAACGAACCGCGTATGGCCTCACCGGGTGTTCCGCTTGGCAAGATCGTCAAGGGCGATCCTTTGATGTTCAAGAACTTGGGGCTTTCGATCGGGAAGGTGAGTTTGCTTCCTGCCCATGAAGGATGCTGACCCTGCGTCAGATCAGAGCGACCGTTCGTTGCAAATATGTCGAGGCGCGTACGGCAATTACTTGCAATGCAGTTTTGCTATTTTTGTTGCAACATGTTTATTTTATCTGCAAGGAAATCAATAAAGCTGGCAACTTTGGCTGGTAAATGTATTTTCTCTGGATATATTGCATAAATATCCCAGTTTGGAGGGCTCCACTCTTCAAGAACATGGCGCATCCTTCCTGATTTCAGATATTTATGGATATACCAATCTCCCGCGCTCACTATGCCGCGCCCTCGCAATGCCCATCCCATCAGTACCTCGCCGTCTGTGCTGCTGAAGTGGCCTTGAACTTTGATGCTCTCAATCAGGTTGTCTTTGGATAGGCGCCAGATGTTGGCATCTTCGGGGCGCTTTAAAATCAGACATTCGTGTTTTACCAATTCCTTGGGGTGGCTCGGCATGCCAAATTTGTCCAAGTACAAAGGCGAGGCGCACAGATAACGACGGTTGCTGGCCAGTTTTCTGGCCACCAACCGCGAATCCGGCGGAAGGCCGACCCGGATGCTGACATCGTATCCTTGTTCGATCTGGTTGGCTGGTTCACTGGTCAAATCGAGTTGTATCTTGATCTCGGGATGACGTTCCATATATTCGTAGACAATGGGCGCAATCTTCTGTCTGCCAAGCACCATGGGCGCGTTGATTTTCAAGAGACCCTTCGGTGTTTGGCTTCCGCTGGACACTTCGCGGTTGAGATCGGCCAAGTCGGCAAGCAGCGCCGAGCCGCGCGAAAAGTAGACCTCACCCTCATGCGTCAGGCTCAACTGTCGTGTCGAGCGGTTCAATAACCTGACCCCCAACTCTTTCTCAAGTTGATTAAGCCGCATGCTGATGGCAGGCGGCGTAATGCCCCATGCCCTTGCCAGCCCGGAAAGGCTGCCTTGCCTGACAAGTTCAACGAAGAATGCAATGTCTGGAAAGTTGTTCACTTGTTCAGTTCTGCCTTAATAGAGTGTTAAGCCGGCGCGTGTTGTGTTAATTGATGTAATTGACAAGAATCTACTACATAAATTCATGGCTTGTGAAGCGGTTGGTGCTTTGCACAAAAACGAACGTGGTTTTGTGTGTGTTTTGTTTTAAATGAAGCATGGTATTTGTTTTTAATGCTGGATCAATATTTTGTTTAACAAATGGCGATAGGTTATTTCAATGAAAAAGAGTGCCGTTCGTAAAGTCGCAGTTCAATCAGGTGTGGCAATTTATGTAGCGCTGCTGGGTGGCTGTGCCACTTATATGGAAACTGACGGAAACAAGGTACATGAATCTGCTGCGGTTGGGGGTGTTGCCAAGCAAGTATGCGGCGAATTGGCCGCTGCAGTTGCATATCCAAATCTCAAGATCACTTCTGCGAAACTGGTTGCCTCGGGAGAAGAGAAGCGCCCCGGCATCGTTGACACGATCCCCGAGCATTGTGTCATCAAGGGCTCGCTGAACGAGCGCATCAGCCCGGTCGACGGCAAGCAATACGCCATCGGTTTTGAAATGCGCCTGCCCTCCCAATGGAACGGCCGCTTCTTCTACCAGGCCAACGGCGGTCTGGATGGCATCCTGCATCCGGCGTTTGGCGACATTCTCGGCGGCGGACCGCGCAGCAACGGCCTGACCAAAGGCTTCGCCGTCATCAGCTCCGATGCCGGGCATGCCATGGAAAAAGTTCCGGGCATCGGCGGCGGGCTCTTCGGTGTCGACCCGCAAGCACGGCTGGACTACGGCTACAACGCCGTCGCCCAGCTGACCCCCATGGCCAAGAGCGTGATCGCCGCCTACTACGGCAAGCGACCGGACAAATCCTACATCGTCGGCACCTCCAACGGCGGGCGTCACGGCATGGTGGCCGCAGCGCGTGACAGCGGCGAATACGATGGCGTACTGGCCACGGCCCCCGGCTATCGTCTGCCCTATGCCGCACTCACCCAAATCGCCGATGCCCAGCAGTTCGCCAAAGTGGCCGCCCAAGATCCCAAGACCGGCCGGCCCGATCTCAATACCAGCTTTCCGCCAGCCGCGCTCAACCTGATCGCCAACAAGGTGCTGGAACGTTGCGATGCGCTCGATGGCCTGAAGGACGGCATCGTTTCCGACCTCATGGGCTGCCAGAAAGCATTCAATCTGGCTCGCGACGTTCCCACCTGTGCCGCCAAACCGAATGGCCAATGCCTGACCGCCGAACAAAAGAAAGTGATGGCTGAAGTGTTCGCCGGCCCCAAGTGGAAAAACGGCCAACCCGTCTACAGCGCCAAAGCCTGGGATCCCGGTTTGGCAGGCAAGGACTGGGGAACGTGGAAGTTCAAGAACTCGGTCGGTCCGCGTGACCCGCTGTCAGTTGGCTTTGCCTTCTCCACCCCGCCGGTTTCGCCCAAGGAAATGGACGGCAAGGGCACCTCGATCATCGACTACGTCATGAAGTACGACCTGGACAAGGATGGCCAGAAGATTTTTGCCAAAAA
>NZ_FOVE01000029.1 GCF_900115065.1 Formivibrio citricus
TCTGCCCGATCGCCATGGAACAAGGCCTGCGCTTCGCCATCCGCGAAGGTGGCCGTACCGTCGGCGCCGGTGTGGTTGCCAAGATCATCGAGTAAGTTTTGGTTTGTTCCAAAAGCGGGCAGGGTGTTGTATAATCTTGCCCTTTCTCTGTAGGCGAGTAGCTCAATTGGCAGAGCACCGGTCTCCAAAACCGGGGGTTGGGGGTTCGAGACCCTCCTCGCCTGCCAGGTAAATTTGCAGAGCCGCCCCGTGGGGTGCGGCTCTGTTCTCTATCGGTTCACCGAAAAGATTGCAATGGAAAGCACAGATAAAATCAAGGTGGCGCTGGCGCTGTTGTTGGTGGCGGCGGGTGTGACGGGCTTTTACTTGTTGCCTGCTACGCCGGTTGTGCTGCGGCCCCTTTCGGTGGTTGCTGGTTTGCTCTCCGGGGTTGGGGTGTTGTGGTTTTCCCAGCTGGGGCAGGAGTTTATGGGTTATGCCCGCGATTCCGTAAAGGAAGCGCAGAAGGTGGTCTGGCCAAACAAGAAAGAAACTTGGCAGATTACCGGGGTGGTATTCCTGTTTGTGGGTGTTTTGGCCCTGTTTATGTGGGTTGTTGATACCGGCTTGGCGTGGTTGTTCTATGACGTCGTGCTGGGGCGTGGCTAAGACGCGGAGAGACTAATGGGAATGCGTTGGTATGTGGTGCATGCTTATTCCGGTTTTGAGAAGAGCGTGCAGAAAGCGCTGAAGGAGCGCATCGAGCGTTCTGGCGTACAGCATATGTTTGGTCAGATACTCGTTCCGGTGGAAGAAGTGGTCGAGGTGAAGGGCGGGCGCAAGTCTGTTTCTGAGCGTAAATTTTTCCCGGGCTATGTGCTGGTCGAGATGGACATGACCGATGAAACTTGGCACTTGGTCAAAAGTACGCCCAAGGTGACCGGTTTTGTCGGTGGATCGGGTAATCGCCCGGCGCCAATCACCGAGCGCGAAGTGCAAAGCATCATGCGTCAGATGCAGGAGGGGGTGGAAAAGCCCCGTCCCAAGGTGCAGTTCGAGGTGGGTGAGCAGCTTCGTGTGACCGAAGGGCCGTTTACCGATTTCAATGCCACAGTGGAAGACGTGGATTACGACAAGAGCCGGCTCAAGATTTCCGTGCTTATTTTTGGTCGTGCTACGCCGGTGGAAGTGGATTTCGCGCAGGTCGAGAAGGTTTGATCTGCAACATGGCGAGTGCCGCACAAGCGGTGCTCGGTTTTTAGTTGGGGAGCGAGCGCTGTCTCGCGTCTGACCCGTCAAGGAGTAAATCGTGGCAAAGAAAATTGTCGGCTATGTAAAGCTGCAAGTGCCCGCTGGTAAAGCCAATCCGTCGCCGCCCATCGGCCCGGCTCTTGGTCAGCGCGGTCTCAATATCATGGAATTCTGCAAGGCGTTTAACGCTGCGACCCAGGGCGTCGAGCCGGGTCTGCCAATTCCTGTGGTTATTACCGCTTATGCGGACAAGTCCTTCACCTTCGTGATGAAGACCCCGCCGGCAACCATTCTGATCAAGAAGGCTGCAGGCATTCAAAAGGGTTCTTCCAAGCCGCATACCGACAAGGTTGGCACTATTACTCGTGCCCAGCTTGAAGAAATCGCCAAGACCAAGGCGCCTGATCTGACCGCTGCTGATATGGATGCTGCCGTGCGTACCATCGCTGGTTCCGCTCGCTCCATGGGCCTGAATGTGGAGGGTGTGTAACATGGCTAAGGTTTCCAAGCGTCTAGCAGCGCTCAATGCTCAAGTTGACCGCAACAAGCTGTACGCCATTGACGAGGCCATTGCGCTGGTCAAGGGTGCCGCTACTGCCAAGTTCAACGAATCCATCGATGTGGCCGTGAATCTCGGCGTCGATCCGCGCAAGTCCGATCAAGTCGTTCGCGGCGCTGTCGTGCTGCCGAAGGGTACCGGCAAGACTGTGCGTGTGGCCGTGTTTACTCAGGGCGCCAACGCTGAAGCAGCCAAGGCTGCGGGTGCGGACATCGTCGGTTTCGACGATCTGGCTGAACAGGTCAAGGCCGGCAACATCAACTTCGACGTCGTGATTGCTTCCCCGGATGCAATGCGCGTGGTTGGTCAGCTCGGCCAGATTCTCGGCCCGCGCGGTCTGATGCCGAACCCGAAGGTAGGCACCGTGACTCCGAACGTCGCCGAGGCAGTGAAGAACGCCAAGGCAGGCCAGGTGCAGTACCGTACCGACAAGGCCGGTATCATTCATGCCACAATCGGTCGCGCTTCGTTTGAGGCTGCCGACCTGAAGGAAAACCTGACTGCACTGGTCGATGCCCTGCAAAAGGCCAAGCCGGCAGCTTCCAAGGGTGTGTACTTCAAGAAGCTGGCAGTTTCCAGCACCATGGGTGTAGGCGTTCGCGTCGACACCACCAGCGTGCTGCAATAAGAACTTTGGGCCCCCGCGGCAGCTTGCTGTTGGCGGGGGAGTGTCAAAGACCGTAGGTGCACTCCGCAAGGGGTACTTAATTCAGCAGCAGTCAGGCTGGCCTACGCAGACGGTAAACCCAATCATAAGACATCGTGATGAATGAAAACTCTCTCGAAGTCTCCTGAATTCAAGGTTGCCGTTTGTTTGGGTGGTGCGGTTCTTCCGCGCTGAACTTAACCGATTGGAGGTATAACCTTGAGTCTCAATATTGAAGACAAAAAGGCAGTCGTAGCTGAGATCGCCGCAGAAGTTGCCGGCGCCCAGACTATCGTTATTGCCGAATACCGTGGCATCGAGGTTGCCAGCATGACTCGTCTGCGCAAGCAGGCTCGCGAGTCCGGCGTTTACCTGCGTGTTCTGAAGAATACGCTGGCTCGCCGCGCGGTACAAGGAACCCCGTTCGCCGATCTGGCCGACAAAATGGTCGGCCCGCTCGTGTACGGTATTTCTGTAGACCCGATTGCTGCAGCCAAGGTTCTGAACGACTTCGCCAAAAAAGACGACAAGATCGTCGTCAAGGCCGGTTCTTATGATGGCAAGCTGCTGAGCGCTGAGGACGTTGGCGCACTCGCAAGCATCCCGAGCCGCGAAGAGCTGCTGTCCAAGCTGCTGTACGTCATGAAGGCGCCGTTGTCCGGCTTCGTTCGTGGCTTGGCCGCTTTGGCAGAGAAGCAGACCGAAGCCGCTTAAAACGTTCTCGTTTTTCATTCATTCTGACAAGATATTCAGGAGTATTTACAAATGGCTCTGACCAAAGAAGACATCCTCGAAGCCGTTGGCGCTTTGACTGTTCTGGAACTGAACGACCTGGTGAAGGCGTTTGAAGAAAAGTTCGGCGTTTCTGCTGCTGCTGTTGCTGTAGCTGGCCCGGCCGCTGCTGCTGCTGTTGTTGAAGAAAAAACCGAATTCGACGTTATCCTGACCGGCGCTGGCGCCAACAAGGTTGGCGTGATCAAGGTTGTGCGCGAACTGACCGGCCTGGGCCTGAAGGAAGCCAAGGATCTGGTTGACGGCGCACCGAAGTCCGTCAAGGAAGGCATTGCCAAGGCTGACGCTGAAGCCATGGTGAAGAAGCTGGTTGAAGCCGGCGCTACGGCCGAAATGAAGTAATCGTCCCAGGACGATTGCGTGAGGCAGGCGGAGGAATCCGCCTGCCCTTTTGCGTTTGCTGAGTTAGTCAAGACCTGCAGTAGGCAGACCGGAAACCGGCCCTCGTGGGCTTGTTTGTGGTTTGTCTTTTGCGCCCCACCTCCATGGAGAGTCTATGAGTATGCAATACTCGTTCACCGAGAAGAAACGTATTCGCAAGAGTTTTGCGAAGCGGGCGAGCGTTCTCGAAGTGCCGTTCCTGCTGGCGACACAGATCGACTCCTACGCCGAATTCCTGCAACTGGGTGTGCCAGCCAGTTCGCGCCGTAACAACGGCCTGCAGGCAGCGTTCAGCTCGATTTTCCCGATCGCCTCGCACAATGGCAACGCACGTCTTGAGTTTGTCCATTACAACTTGGGCGAGCCCCCGTTTGATGTGATCGAGTGCCAGCAGCGCGGCATCACGTTTGCTGCGCCTCTGCGTGCCCGCGTACGCCTCGTGATCATGGATCGCGAAGCGGCCAAGCCGACCGTGAAGGAGGTCAAAGAGCAGGACGTTTACTTCGGCGAAATTCCGCTGATGACGCGTAACGGCTCTTTTGTCATCAACGGTACCGAGCGCGTGATCGTATCGCAGCTGCATCGCTCTCCGGGCGTGTTTTTCGAGCATGACAAGGGCAAAACCCATAGCTCGGGCAAGCTGCTCTTCTCCGCGCGTGTGATCCCTTACCGCGGTTCTTGGCTCGATTTCGAATACGATGCCAAGGATCTCCTCTTCTTCCGGATCGACCGTCGTCGCAAGATGCCGGTTTCGATTCTGCTGAAGGCGCTGGGCTTTACGCACGAACAGATTCTTGAGTTCTTCCACGACACCGATACTTTCCGTGTCGGCAAGGATGGACTGATGCTGGAGCTGGTGGCTGACCGTCTGAAGGGCGAAGTTGCCAAGTTCGATATTATTGCTGAGGACGGCAAGGTGCTTGCCCAGAAGGACAAGCGCATTACTGCCAAGACGATTCGTGACATCGTGAATGCAGGCGTTAAGGAAGCCTCCGTACCGGTGGACACCTTGTATGGCCGCATCCTGGCCCACAACGTGATCCATCCGGAAACCGGTGAGGTTGTTGCGCGCGCCAACGACGAGATCACGGAAGAGATGGTGGTCAAACTGCAAGAAGCAGGCATCACCGAATTCAAAACCCTGTATATCAACGATCTCGATCAGGGGCCGTGGATATCTGCCACTTTGCGCACCGACGATTCCCAGGATAAGTGGGCCGCGCGCGTGGCCATCTATCGCATGATGCGTCCGGGCGAGCCGCCGACCGAAGAAGCAGTCGAAGCGCTGTTCAGTGGCCTGTTCTTCTCCGAAGACCGCTATGACCTGTCGGCCGTAGGCCGCATGAAGTTCAACAGCCGCGCCTATACCGACCAGTTCGACGACAAGACCCCGGGCTGGTTGCGCCGTTTCTATGCCCGCGTAGGCGATTCCTTCAAGCAAAACGGCGGCGTCCTGACGACTGACGATATCCTTGCGGTGATTGGTATCCTGGTCGAACTGCGCAATGGCCGCGGCGATGTCGACGATATCGACCATCTTGGCAACCGTCGTGTACGTTCCGTGGGTGAGCTGGCAGAGAACCAGTTCCGTGCCGGCCTGGTGCGTGTCGAGCGTGCGGTCAAGGAGCGTCTGTCGCAGGCCGAATCCGAAAACTTGATGCCGCACGACCTGATCAATGCCAAGCCGGTCAGCGCCGCGATCAAGGAATTCTTCGGTTCGTCGCAGCTCTCGCAGTTCATGGACCAGACCAACCCGCTGTCGGAAATTACCCACAAGCGCCGTGTATCGGCCCTTGGTCCGGGTGGTCTGACCCGCGAGCGCGCCGGCTTTGAGGTCCGCGACGTGCACCCGACCCACTATGGCCGCGTGTGCCCGATCGAAACGCCGGAAGGCCCGAACATTGGTCTGATCAATTCGCTGTCGTGCTATGCACGTACCAACGAGTATGGCTTCCTGGAAACCCCGTACCGCCGTGTAATCGACGGCAAGGTGACCGACCAGATCGATTATCTGTCTGCGATCGAAGAAGGCAAGTACGTGATTGCCCAGGCCAACGCCGAAACCGATGCCGAAGGCCGTCTCATCGATGAAATGGTGACCTGCCGCGAGCATGGCGAAACAATCATCTCGACGCCGGATCGCGTGCAGTACATGGACGTGGCTCCGAGCCAGATTGTTTCCGTGGCCGCCTCATTGATTCCGTTCCTTGAGCACGATGACGCGAACCGCGCGCTGATGGGCGCCAACATGCAGCGTCAGGCTGTTCCTTGCCTGCGTGCCGAAAAACCGTACGTTGGCACCGGTATCGAAAATACCTGTGCCACTGACTCCGGTACGGCCGTGACCGCCCTGCGTGGTGGTGTGGTCGACTATGTCGATGCCAGCCGCGTCGTGATTCGTGTCAACGACGATGAAGCCGTGGCGGGTGAAACTGGCGTGGATATTTATAACCTCGTCAAGTTTACGCGCTCCAACCAGAACACCAATACCAACCAGCGCTCGATCGTGAAGCGCGGCGACAAGATCGCCAAGGGCGACGTGATTGCCGACGGCGCATCGACCGATCTGGGCGAGCTTGCGCTGGGTCAGAACATGACCATCGCCTTCATGCCATGGAATGGCTACAACTTCGAAGACTCGATCCTGATCTCCGAGAAGGTGGTGGCCGATGACCGTTACACCTCGATCCATATCGAGGAACTGAACGTCATGGCGCGCGACACCAAGCTCGGCCCGGAAGAAATCACCCGCGACATTTCCAACCTGTCCGAACGTATGCTCGGCCGTCTGGACGACTCCGGCATCGTTTACATCGGTGCCGAGGTTGAAGCCGGTGACGTGCTGGTCGGCAAGGTGACGCCGAAGGGCGAAACCCAGCTGACTCCGGAAGAAAAACTGCTGCGTGCGATCTTCGGCGAGAAGGCCAGCGACGTGAAGGATACCTCGTTGCGCGTTCCGTCCGGCATGACCGGCACCGTGATCGACGTGCAGGTGTTTACCCGCGAAGGCGTCGAGCGCGACAAGCGTGCTCAGTCGATCATTGACGAGCAATTGCGCCGTTACCGTACCGACCTGAACGACCAGCTGCGTATCGTCGAGAACGACCTTTACGAGCGTATCGAGCGCCAGATTGTGGGCAAGGTCGCCAACGGCGGCCCGAAGCGTCTGGCCAAGGGTTCCGAAATCACCAAGGAATACCTCGACAGCCTCCCGTCCAAGGCCGACTGGTTCGATATCCGCCTTGCTGACGAGGAAGGTGCGCGCCAGCTCGAAGCGATGAAGGATTTGATCGCGCAGATGCGCGTCGAGTTCGAACAGCGTTTTGAAGACAAGAAGCGCAAGCTGACCCAGGGCGACGAACTGCCGCCGGGCGTGATCAAGATGGTCAAGGTCTATGTGGCCGTGAAGCGCCGTCTGCAGCCGGGCGACAAGATGGCCGGCCGTCACGGTAACAAGGGTGTGGTGTCCAAGATTTGTCCGGTGGAAGACCTGCCGTACATGGCTGATGGCACACCGGTTGATATCGTGCTGAATCCGCTGGGCGTTCCGTCCCGGATGAACATCGGTCAGATTCTGGAAGTCCACTTGGGGTGGGCGGCCAAGGGTATCGGCCAGCGTATCGACGCGATGCTGAAGGCGCAGCGTGACATAGCAGAGGTCCGGGCTTTCCTCGACAAGGTGTACAACAGCACTGGCAAGCAGGAAGACATTGCCGGCCTGTCTGATGCAGAGGTCGAGACACTGGCTAATGGTCTGCGTCGAGGGATGACTTTTGCAAGTCCGGTATTTGACGGAGCCAAGGAGCAAGAAATCCTGCAGATGCTTGATTTTGCGTATCCGGATGAAGAGCCGCGTACCCAGCTGCTGAGTTTCAACGACAGCAAGACCCAGATGCAACTGTTCGACGGGCGCACCGGCGAGCCGTTCGAGCGCAAGGTCACGGTGGGTGTGATGCACTACCTGAAGCTGCATCACTTGGTGGACGACAAGATGCATGCACGCTCGACTGGTCCGTACTCGCTTGTGACCCAGCAGCCGTTGGGTGGCAAGGCGCAGTTCGGTGGCCAGCGCTTCGGGGAAATGGAAGTGTGGGCGCTGGAAGCTTACGGGGCGGCGTATACCCTGCAGGAAATGTTGACCGTCAAGTCTGACGACGTGAACGGCCGGACCAAGATGTACGAGAACATCGTCAAGGGCGACCACAAGATCGAAGCTGGCATGCCGGAATCCTTCAACGTACTGGTGAAGGAAATCCGTTCGCTGGGTATTGATATCGATCTGGAAGAAACTGAGTGATTCTCGTGGGGTGTGCGGTGAAGTGGGTGATACCTGCTTCACCAAACCCTTCACTCCTTTGCGGAGAAAACAGGTAATGAAAAGCCTACTGGAACTGTTCAAGCAGGTAACACAGGACGAGGAATTTGATGCGATCAAGATCGGGCTCGCTTCGCCCGACAAGATCCGTTCCTGGTCCTTCGGCGAAGTCAAGAAGCCGGAAACCATCAACTACCGTACCTTCAAGCCGGAGCGTGACGGTCTGTTCTGTGCCCGTATTTTTGGGCCGATCAAGGATTACGAATGCCTGTGCGGCAAGTACAAGCGACTGAAGCATCGCGGCGTAGTGTGTGAGAAGTGCGGAGTTGAAGTCACGCTGTCCAAGGTGCGCCGCGAGCGCATGGGCCACATCGATCTGGCCAGCCCGGTTGCGCACATCTGGTTCCTCAAGAGCCTGCCGTCGCGTTTGGGCATGGTGCTCGATATAGCGCTGCGCGACATTGAACGCGTACTGTATTTTGAAGCCTATGTCGTCGTCGAGCCGGGCATGACCCCGCTGACTCGCGGCCAGTTGCTGACCGAAGACGATTATTTCGCCAAGTACGAAGAGTACGGCGATGAATTCGTTGCGCTGATGGGCGCCGAGGCTGTCCGTGAATTGCTTCGTTCGCTGGACGCAGAAAACGAAATCGTCAATCTGCGCGCCGAACTGGAAAGCACCGGTTCCGATACCAAGATCAAGAAGATTGCCAAGCGTCTGAAGGTGCTTGAAGCCTTCCAGCGTTCCGGTATCAAGCCGGAATGGATGATCATGGACGTGCTGCCGGTCCTGCCTCCGGAGCTGCGTCCGCTGGTTCCGCTCGATGGCGGCCGTTTTGCCACTTCCGACCTGAACGATCTCTATCGTCGCGTCATCAACCGTAACAACCGTCTGAAGCGTTTGCTCGAACTGCGCGCGCCGGACATCATCGTGCGCAACGAAAAGCGGATGCTGCAGGAAGCCGTCGATTCGCTGCTCGACAACGGTCGCCGCGGTAAGGCCATGACCGGTGCCAACAAGCGTCCGCTGAAGTCGCTCGCTGACATGATCAAGGGCAAGGGCGGCCGTTTCCGTCAGAACCTGTTGGGCAAGCGCGTCGACTACTCCGGTCGTTCCGTGATTACCGTGGGCCCGTACCTGCGTCTGCACCAGTGCGGTCTGCCGAAGCTGATGGCGCTGGAACTCTTCAAGCCGTTCATCTTCCACCGTCTGGAAGTGATGGGGCTGGCGACCACGATCAAGGCTGCCAAGAAGATGGTGGAAAGCCAGGAAGCCGTGGTGTGGGATATCCTGGAAGAAGTCATCCGTGAACATCCGGTGCTGCTGAACCGTGCGCCGACACTGCACCGTCTGGGTATCCAGGCGTTCGAGCCGGTATTGATCGAAGGCAAGGCCATTCAGCTGCACCCGCTGGTCTGTGCTGCGTTCAACGCCGACTTCGACGGTGACCAGATGGCTGTCCACGTCCCGCTGTCGCTTGAAGCACAGATGGAAGCCCGCACGTTGATGCTGGCGTCCAACAACGTGCTGTCGCCTGCCAACGGCGAGCCGATTATCGTGCCGTCGCAGGATATCGTGCTGGGTCTGTACTACATGACCCGCGAGCGTGTGCATGCTCCGGGCGAAGGCATGATTCTGGCTGACGTCAACGAAGCGCTGCGAGCCTATCAGGCCAAGACCGTGACTCTGCAGACCCGCGTTTCGGTGCGTCTCAAGGAATGGCACAAGGACGAAAATGACGAGTGGGTCTGCAAACTTGTTCGCCGCAATACCACTGTGGGCCGTGCGATCCTGTCGGAAATCCTGCCCAAGGGGCTTGATTTCAGCCATATCGACAAGGCTCTGAAGAAGAAGGAAATCGGCCGCCTCATCAATGCTTCCTTCCGCACCTGTGGTCTGAAGGATACCGTGGTCTTCGTTGACCAGTTGATGTACACCGGTTTCAGCTATTCGACCCGCGGAGGCATCTCGATCTGTGTCGACGATATGCTGGTTCCGTCCAAGAAGGCGAACATTCTGGCCGAAGCCAATGCCGAAGTGCGCGATGTGGAGCAGCAGTACAACTCCGGCTTGGTTACTCAGGGCGAGCGTTACAACAAGGTCGTCGATATCTGGGGCCGTGCCGGCGAAGATATCGCCAAGGCGATGATGACCGAGCTCGGCAAAGAGAAAGTGCTCGATGCCGCTGGCAACGTCATGAAAGACGATAGCGGCAAGGAAATCTCGCAGGATTCCTTCAACTCGATCTACATGATGGCTGATTCGGGTGCACGGGGCTCCGCTGCGCAGATTCGCCAGCTGGCCGGTATGCGGGGCCTGATGGCTCGCCCGGACGGCTCGATTATCGAAACGCCGATCAAGGCGAACTTCCGTGAAGGTCTGACCGTTCTCGATTACTTTATTTCGACCCACGGTGCACGTAAGGGTCTGGCGGATACGGCACTGAAGACCGCGAACTCGGGTTACCTGACCCGTCGTCTCGTCGATGTCACGCAGGATCTGGTGGTAATCGAGGATGATTGCGGTACCAAGAACGGCGTGAACATGAAGGCCGTGGTGCAAGGCGGTGACGTGATCGAAGCGTTGCGCGACCGCATTCTGGGGCGCGTGGCTGTGCTCGATATTGTCGATCCCGCCTCCCAGGAAACCGTATTCGAAGCCGGTACCCTGTTGACCGAAGAGGTGGTCGACAAGATTGATGCGCTGGGCATTGACGAAGTCAAGGTTCGCACTCCGCTGACTTGTGAAACCCGCTATGGTCTGTGCGCCAAGTGCTATGGCCGCGATTTGGGCCGTGGTCACATCGTAAATACCGGCGAGGCGGTGGGCGTGATTGCCGCACAGTCGATCGGTGAGCCGGGTACCCAGCTGACCATGCGTACCTTCCACATCGGCGGTGCGGCATCGCGAGCTGCAGCAGCCAGCCAGGTGGAATCGAAGTCCAATGGTTCGATTGCCTACACCGACACCATGCGCTACATCACCACGGCCAAGGGTGAGCGCGTGGTCATTACCCGCTCGGCTGAAGTGACCGTGCACGACGACAACGGTCGCGAGCGTGAGCGTCACAAGATTCCGTACGGCGCGAACCTGCTGGTCAAGGACGGCGATGCGATCAAGGCCGGCGCCGTGCTGGCAACATGGGATCCGCATACCCGCCCGATCATTACCGAATACGCCGGTCAGGTGAAGTTCGAGAACGTCGAAGAAGGCGTGACCGTCGTCAAACAAATGGACGAAGTGACCGGCCTTTCCACGCTGGTTGCCATCGATTCGAAGCGTAAGGCAAGCGCGGCCAAGGGCCTGCGTCCGCTGGTCAAGTTGCTCGATGAAAACGGCAACGAGGTCAAGCTGACCGGCTCCGATACGCCAGTGACGATCACCTTCCAGGTCGGTGCCATTATCTCGGTCAAGGATGGCCAGATGGTCGGCGCAGGCGATGTGCTGGCACGTATTCCGCAGGAATCCGCCAAGACCCGTGACATTACCGGTGGTCTGCCGCGAGTGGCCGAGTTGTTCGAAGCTCGCTCGCCCAAGGATGCGGGCGTGCTGGCAGAGATTACCGGTACGGTGAGCTTCGGCAAGGATACCAAGGGTAAGCAGCGTCTGATCCTGACCGATCTGGATGGCACTCCGCACGAATACCTGATCCCGAAGGACAAGCACGTCATGGTGCACGATGGTCAGGTGGTGAACCGCGGCGAAATGATTGTCGATGGCCCGATCGATCCGCATGACATCCTGCGTCTGCAGGGTATCGAGGATCTGGCGCGCTACATTGTCCAGGAAGTGCAGGAAGTGTATCGCTTGCAGGGTGTGAAGATTAACGACAAGCACATCGAAGTGATCGTACGCCAGATGCTGCGCCGAGTCGTGATCACTGATTCGGGCGACACCGACTTCATCCAGGGCGAACAGGTTGAACGTGCCGAGATGTTGATCGCCAACGACAAGATGGCGGCCGAAGGCAAGGAACTGGCCAAGTACGATAACGTATTGCTGGGTATCACCAAGGCGTCCCTGTCCACGGATTCCTTCATCTCCGCGGCTTCGTTCCAGGAAACCACGCGCGTGCTGACTGAGGCCGCGATCATGGGCAAGATGGACGAACTGCGCGGCTTGAAGGAAAACGTGATCGTTGGTCGCCTGATTCCTGCTGGTACCGGCCTTGCGTACCACAAGAACCGCAAGCGACAGCGTCAGGCCAGCTACGACAATCTGGCCAGTTTTGCCGAAGTTGTCGCGGAAGTGGCTCAGGAAGGAGATGCCCCATCTGCCGAATAATCCGTCGAAACAGGCCGCGACTGGCGGCCTGCGTTGACGTGGCTTGAAATATCTCCTTATAATTCAAGTCTTTTTTCGACGGCGGTCAGCATAGCTGGCCGCCGTCTACTTCCATTTTGCGGAGCAAAGTGGATTAAAACACTGGTTAATCAATGGGTTAATTCAGTGTAGCTGTCAAACCTTTGTTTGTTTAGGAAACGAAAACAATGCCAACTATCAACCAGCTCGTCCGTAAAGGGCGTGTGCAGGAAGTGACCAAGAGCAAGGTTCCCGCGCTCGAGGCCTGCCCGCAAAAGCGTGGTGTGTGCACCCGTGTGTACACCACCACTCCGAAGAAACCGAACTCCGCGCTGCGTAAAGTGTGCAAGGTTCGCCTGACCAATGGTTTCGAAGTCATTTCGTACATCGGCGGTGAAGGCCACAACCTGCAAGAGCACAGCGTGGTGCTGATCCGTGGTGGTCGTGTGAAGGATTTGCCGGGTGTGCGTTACCACTGCGTACGCGGTTCGCTCGACCTCGCTGGCGTCAAGGATCGCAAGCAATCTCGCTCCAAGTACGGCGCGAAGCGTCCGAAGGGCTAATTGTGGCCTGGGTCGGCGGATGGCTTGGCCGTGCCGTCGAGTAAGTGATCTCTCTGTTGGGAGATCGCGGGGAATACCCCAACTGAATCATATATCAAGGAAATATCATGCCAAGACGCAGAGAAGTACCGAAGCGCGAGGTATTGCCGGATCCGAAATTCGGCAGCACTGAACTCGCGAAATTCATGAACGTGGTGATGCTGGACGGCAAGAAGGCCGTTGCAGAACGCATCGTTTATGGCGCGCTCGAACAGATTGCCAAGAAGACCGGCAAGGACGCCATCGATACCTTTACCGTTGCCATCAACAACGTGAAGCCGGTTGTCGAAGTGAAGAGCCGTCGTGTGGGTGGCGCCAACTATCAGGTGCCGGTGGAAGTACGCCCCAGCCGTCGTTTGGCATTGGCGATGCGCTGGGTGCGTGAAGCAGCCCGCAAGCGTGGCGAAAAATCCATGGATCTGCGTCTGGCAGGCGAGCTCCTTGATGCGGCCGAAGGCCGTGGCGGCGCGATGAAGAAGCGCGACGAAGTTCACCGCATGGCGGAAGCGAACAAGGCGTTCGCCCACTACCGCTTCTAATCGCGATATAAGGAAACAATCGTGGCACGTAAAACCCCTATCGAGCGGTACCGCAACATCGGTATTTCCGCTCACATTGACGCCGGCAAGACCACGACGACCGAGCGTATCCTGTATTACACCGGTGTGAACCACAAGATCGGTGAAGTGCATGACGGCGCCGCCACCATGGACTGGATGGAGCAGGAGCAGGAGCGTGGTATCACCATTACCTCGGCTGCGACCACCACGTTCTGGAAGGGCATGGGCATGCAGTTCCCGGAGCACCGCATCAACATCATCGACACCCCGGGGCACGTGGACTTCACTATTGAGGTGGAGCGTTCCATGCGCGTGCTGGATGGTGCCTGCATGGTGTACTGTGCTGTGGGTGGCGTTCAGCCGCAGTCCGAAACCGTGTGGCGTCAGGCCAACAAGTACAAGGTTCCGCGTCTGGCCTTCGTGAATAAGATGGACCGTACCGGCGCCAACTTCTTCCGTGTTGTCGACCAGATGAAGATTCGCTTGAAAGCGAATCCGGTGCCTATCGTGATTCCTATCGGTGCCGAAGACAACTTCGTGGGCGTGGTCGATCTGATCAAGATGAAGGCCATCTTCTGGGATGAAGCTTCCCAGGGCATGAAGTTCGAGTACAAGGACATTCCGGCCGAACTGGAAGGTCTGGCTCTGGAGTGGCGCGAGAAGATGGTTGAATCGGCTGCCGAGGCTTCGGAAGAGCTGATGAACAAGTACCTCGAAGAGGGTAACCTCACCGAAGAGGAAGTCATCAAGGCGCTGCGTCAGCGTACCATCGCTTGCGAAATCCAGCCGATGCTTTGCGGTACCGCGTTCAAGAACAAGGGTGTTCAGCGCATGCTGGATGCCGTGATCGAGCTGCTGCCGTCCCCGGTTGACATTCCGCCGGTCAAGGGTACCAACGACAAGGGTGAGGAAGATCACCGTGAAGCTTCCGATGCTGCGCCGTTCTCCGCTTTGGCCTTCAAGTTGATGAACGACCCGTACGTCGGTCAGTTGACCTTCTTCCGTGTCTATTCCGGCACGGTGAAGCAGGGTGATGGCGTGCTGAACTCGGTCAAGGACAAGCGTGAGCGTGTCGGCCGTATCGTGCAGATGCACGCCAATGACCGCAAGGAAATTGACGAAGTTCTCGCCGGCGATATTGCTGCTGCCATCGGCCTGAAGGATGTCACCACCGGTGAAACCCTGTGTGCCGAAGATCATCCGATCATTCTTGAGCGCATGGAATTCCCGGATCCTGTGATTCACGTTGCTGTAGAGCCGAAGACCAAGGCTGACCAGGAAAAGATGGGTGTCGCTCTGGGGCGTCTGGCCAAGGAAGATCCGTCCTTCCGTGTGCGTACCGACGAAGAGTCTGGTCAGACCATTATTTCCGGTATGGGTGAACTTCACCTGGAAATTCTGGTGGATCGCATGAAGCGCGAATTTGGCGTTGAAGCTAACGTTGGCGCTCCGCAGGTGGCGTACCGTGAAACGATCACCAACGTGGCCAAGGACGTGCAGGGCAAGCATGCCAAGCAATCCGGCGGTAAGGGCCAGTATGGCGATTGTACGATTACGCTTGAGCCGTCCGGCGAAGGCAAGGGCTACCAGTTCATCGACGAAATCAAGGGTGGCGTGATTCCGCGTGAATTCATTCCGTCCGTTGACAAGGGTATTCAAAACACCCTGAAGGCGGGTGTTCTGGCAGGCTTCCCGGTGGTGGATGTGACCGTGCGCCTGACTTTCGGTTCCTATCACGATGTTGACTCGTCGCAGATCGCGTTCGAATTGGCTGGCTCGATTGCCTTTAAGGAAGCAATGCGTCGCGCCAATCCGGTGATTCTTGAGCCGATGATGGCTGTGGAAATCGAAACTCCGGAAGAGTACATGGGCGACATCATGGGCGATATCTCGTCCCGTCGCGGTATCCTGCAAGGCATGGACGACAATCCTGCCGGCGGCAAGATGATCAAGGCTGAAGTTCCGCTGTCCGAAATGTTCGGCTACTCGACTACGCTGCGTTCCATGTCCCAGGGTCGTGCTACCTATTCCATGGAGTTTAAGCACTACTCCGAAGCGCCGAAGCATGTTGCAGACGCGATCATGGCTGCCAAGAAATAATCGAATTTTAAAATTGAAAGGAAATAGCAATGGCTAAGGAAAAATTCACGCGGACAAAGCCGCACGTAAACGTAGGCACGATTGGTCACGTTGACCACGGCAAGACCACGCTGACCGCAGCGATCACCACGAT
>NZ_FOVE01000016.1 GCF_900115065.1 Formivibrio citricus
ACCCCCTCATCCGCCAAGCCCGCCAGCCCATTCGGGCGGGCCACCATGGCCCGATAGGCCGCCACCGCCCCCGCCAAGGCCGCTGGCTTGCCCAGATCGTGATAAGAAACCGCCCCATCCGAACCAAGAGTTAGCGCCAGAATCCGCCCCCCGTTCTCCAGATAGCTGACATACACCGCATCCTCCGGCAAATGGCGGGCCGCCTCGGTGGAGGGCAGAATCGTCGGGGTGGTCAACTGGGCGTACTTCGGGTACTGCGTCAGCAACTTGCCATGCAAGGTACTCAACTCGCGCTCGACCTGATCGCGCAAACCGGACAGATTCAATCGTTCGACATCATTCCCCGCCTTGGCCACCTTGTCGTTCAGCACTGCCAACTGGCGCTGCAGGTTCTCCAGCGCAGCGGCCTCCTCGGCAGGCAGCGCCTGTTGACCAGCGCGGGCGGCGGTTTCTTCCAGCAGGGTGCGGGCTTTACTCAACTCAAACAGATGGAAGGCCTTCTCCGGCTGCTTCTGCTCGCCCAACAACTGGGCGTAATCCTTGTATCCCCCGACGTACTGGGCAAACAGGTTCTGTTTGGCTTCGACTCCCAAGCCGGATTGGGAGCGCAGTTTCTCGATGATGGTGATGTAGCGTTCGTATAGCGGCAGAGCCTGGGTAGGGTTGCCCATCTCCCTGTGGAGAAGGGCGAGGTTCTTGACTATGGTGGCAGTCACTGGATGCTTGAAGCCTTGGGCTTTTTCTGTAATCGCCAATGCGCGCTGGTAGAGCGGCAACGCTTTTTCGTAGTTGCCCATGGCTTGATAGAGCCTAGCGAGGTTGTTGAGGCGGGTGCCGGTGTCGGGATGCTCAGGGCCTTGGGTTTTTTCGGCGATGGCCAACGCACGCTGGTAGCGCGGCAGGGCTTTTCCGTATTCGCCCATGGCTTGATAGAGCTTGGCGAGATTATTGAGGCGGATTCCGGTATTGGGGTGTTCGGGGCCCTGAGCTTTTTCAGCAATCGCCAAGGCGCGCTGGTAAAGTGGCAGGGCTTCGGCGTAATTACCCATGGCTTCGTAGAGCGTGGCGAGGTTGTTGAGGCTGATGCCGGTACTGGGATGTTCGGGGCCTTGGGCTTTTTCAGAAATCGCCAGTGCGCGCTGGTAAAGCGGCAGGGCTTGGGCATAGTTGCCCATGGTTTGATAGAGTCCGGCGAGGTTGTTGAGGCTGATGCCGGTCTCGGGATGTTCGGGGCCTTGGGCCTTCTCGGCAATTGCCAAGGCGCGTTGGTAGAGCGGCAGGGCTTGGCTATAGTCGCCCATGGCGTAGTAGAGATTGGCGAGGTTGTTGAGACTGGTGCCGGTACTGGGATGTTCGGCGCCTTGGGCCTTCTCGGCAATCGCCAATGCGCGCTGGTAAAGCGGCAGGGCTTGGCCGTAGTTGCCCATGGCTTTGTAGAGCAAAGCGAGGTTATTGAGGCCGATTCCGGTATTGGGGTGTTCGGGGCCCTGAGCTTTTTCAGAAATCGCCAGTGTGCGCTGGAAGAACGGCAGGGCTTTGCCGTAATTGCCCATGTCTTGGTAGAGGCTGGCAAGGTTGTTCAGCGCAATGCCGGTTTGAATGTGATCGGCCCCGAGCCACGTTTCACGGATGACCAGAATTTCCCTGGCAAAGGGTAATGCCTTGGCATACTCGCCGGTTTTATCCAGTCTGTCACGTTCGCTGTTCAGGCCACTTATTCGTGCAAGCTGTTTATGGCCCTCAATCATCCAGCGCTGCGCTTTTTGGTTTTCTTCAATTTTCCAGCCTTTCTGGATAAAAAGATCAAAATCCGCCAGCGGGCCTTCCTTGAGTTCTTTCTCCGACTCAATCAATTCCAGTGTTTCCCGATACCACCGATAGGCAGTTTCGGTATCGCCACTGAGCAAGTAGGTGTGGCCGAGATTGACGGTGTTTTCATAGGTTTTTTCCAGGCTGACCGAGTGTTTGCAAGCTGGCCGGGCTTCAAGTGGTTGTTGGGACTGGATTTGCCGCCAGCACAGTCCGTTCCATGCCAAGTGATTATTCGGCTCAAGCTCGATGCTGCGGCGATAGGCTGTTATCGCTTCTTCCAAACGGCCTGATTCTCCGAGGAAAACACCTTTCCAGCGGATCAGCTTGGCATCTTCAGGATGAACCTTGAGCAATTGCTCGACATGCCGCAGTGCCTGCGGCCAGTCCTTGGAGTTTGCGGCCTTGGAGATGGCTTCGCGAAGCGTTTTTTCATCGGCAGGCAGGGGGGCCGTTTCGGCGCGAAGCAGCGGGGCGGCAAAGCACAGCGCAGCAGCCAGAGCCAGGCGGGCGAAACGGGGTTGCGGGGTCATGTTCGGGGTGTCCTTATGTGTGGCATGCCGGTTGGACGTTCAAGGCCAGGTTTGATCAGGAATTCAAGATGTCTTTTGCGTTGAAGTTATGGTCAATCCCGCTTCACACCCCATACAACACAAACGGAGCCCAGTAGGCGGGGTTATCGAGGCCATCCTGGCTGTTGATGAACTCCCGCTTCACCGCATTCAAGGCTTTGATCTGGTCTTCGCCGTTCTTCAGACGGGCAAAGAACCGGCGCATGAATTCGGAAGTAGCCTCATCATCCACCTGCCACAGCGTCAACACCGTATTCACATTGCCCGCCACATACAGCGCAAACGGCAAGCCCATCACGCCTTCTCCCTGAATGCTCTTGCCCACCCCGGTCTCGCAAGCCGAGAGCACCACCAGATCGGACTTCAGTGAATACCCCGGCCATTCGGCAGCGGTAACATAGCCATCGGCCTGCGGTGTTACCGCCTTCTGCCCGAGTACCACCGAACTCAAAGCCGGCACCTCGGTAGACAGATAACCATGGGTCGAGAACAGCAGATACCGGTAATCCGCCAGCTTGCCGGCACGGTTCAGGCTCTGTAGATTGAGTTCGGTGGCCTGATCCGCCAGATACAGATCGGTCTGGTTAGCACCAAAGGTTTTACGCACACCTTCCAACTCTGCCACCGTACCGGGCAAGGGAATCCAGCGGGTGCTTCGCAATGCCGCATACCCCTGACGAACCGCCTCGCTGTTACCTGAGCGCAATCCGCGGTGGATCTGCTCGGCCATTTTGCCCGCATCGGTGTTTGCTTGAAGGGCGGGGGTCGCCTGATTGACGGGGGCGGCCCCGAAATCTGGATTCCCCATCCCGAATACAGTCTTGGCGCGTGCCAGATGGCGGTATTCATCCGCCCGTTGTCGCAAGAGTGCATAGATCGACAAAGACTGCGCCAGGCTCACATCATGCTGTTTCAAGACCGGCTCACCGGCAAAGCGCAGCGTATCGAACGGCAACAAAGCCAAAGCCCCATCGGGCGAGATGATCCACTGCCGTTTACCGGCCAGCTTGTCTTGAATCGGCACCAGCAGTTGCTGGCCGAGCCAGTCTTGCAGCTCGGAGACATCCGAGATTTTCTTTGCCCCTTCCGGCAGGGCTTCAGCGGTTGAGACTAACGCATATTGGCCATTGGCCAACTTCACGGCACGCTGCCCCAATTTGGCCAAGCCAGCCAACCCCTCCGGTTGGGCAATGATGGCGCGATAGGTTGCTACGGCCTGATTCAAACCGGCTGGATTACCCAGATCGTGATATGTGACCACACCATCCGAGCTCATGGTCAACGCCAGAATCTTGCCGCCGTTCTCCAAAAAGCTCACAAACAGCGCATCGGATGGCAACAGCTTGGCTGCTTCCGTGGCTTCCAGAATCGTTGGGGTGGTGAGTTGGGCGTATTTGGGGAATTGTTGCAGTAGCTTGCTATGCAATATCCCCAGATCGCGTTCGACTTGATCGCGTTCACCCAACAACGCCATGCGTTGGCTATCGTTATCTGCCTTGGCGACTTTGTCGTTCAATATGGCTAACTGGCGTTGCAGGTTCTCTAACTGAACGGCATCGGCTTCGGGTAGTGCCAAGCGGCCAGCGCGGGCGGCGGTTTCTTCCAGCAGTGTGCGGGCCTTGCTCAACTCAAAGAGGTGAAATGCCTTCTCCGGTTGTTTCTGCTCACCTAGAATCTGGGCGTATTTCTTGTAACCGCTTACATACTGGGCAAACAGGTTCTGTTTGTTCTCCACGCCCAAGCCGGATTGGCTGCGGAGCTTTTCGATGATGGCGACGTAGCGTTCATAAAGTGGCAAGGCTAAATCCGGGTGGGCCATTTCCCAGTGCAGGAGGGCAAGGTTTTTGGTCAAGGTTGCTGTGGAGGGGTGGTCTGGGCCTTGGGCTTTCTCGGCGATGGTTAGAGCGCGCTGATACAGCGGCAGGGCTTTGTCATTATTGCCCATGTCTGAGTACAACCCAGCTAGGTTGTTGAGGCTGGTGCCGGTATCGGGGTGGTCTGGGCCGAGAGATTTTTCAGCGATGGCGAGGGCGCGCTGATACAGCGGCAGGGCTTGGGCGTACTGGCCCATGTGGGAGTACAGCTGGGCGAGGTTATTGAGGCTAGTGCCGGTTCTGGGGTGGTCGGGGCCGAGGGTTTTTTTAGCGATGGCGTGGGCGCGTTGGTAGAGCGGCAGGGCTTGGGCGTACTGGCCCATGTTGTCATACAGCAAGGCGAGGTCGTTGAGGCTGGTGGCGGTTCTGGGGTGGTCCAGGCCTTGGGACTTTTCAGCGATGACGAGGGCGCGTTGGTAGAGCGGCAGGGCTTGGGCGTATTGGCCCATGGCTCGGTACAGCGCGGCGAGGTTGTTGAGGTGGGTGCCAGTATTTGGGTGGTCCGGGCCTTGGGACTTTTCAGCGATGACGAGGGCGCGTTGGTAGAGCGGCAGGGCTTGGGCGTACTGGCCCATAGCTCGGTACAGCTCGGCGAGGTTGTTGAGGTAGGTGCCGGTATTGGAGTGGTCGGGGCCGAGGGTTTTTTCAGCGATGGCGAGTGCGCGTTGGTAGAGCGGCAGGGCTTGGGCGTACTGGCCCATGTTGTCATACAGCAAGGCGAGGTTGTTGAGGCTGGTGGCGGTTCTGGGGTGGTCCGGGCCTTGGGACTTTTCAGCGATGACGAGGGCGCGTTGGTAGAGCGGCAGGGCTTGGGCATATTGGCCCATGGCTCGGTACAGCGCGGCGAGGTTGTTGATGCTGGTGGCGGTGCTGGGGTGCTCGGGAGCAAGGAAACGCTCCCGGATTGCGAGCTGTTCCCGGAGTACTTCCGCCGCAGCGGCATATTTCCCAGCTTGTTCCAACTTTATGTATTGATCATACAGCTGTTGGGCCTTATCCCGAGCAGGATCGTAACTTTGCGCCATCCACAGCCTTGCCTTCCGGCTTTCTTCCACCTGCCAGCTCTTCTGGATAAATAAATCAAAATCTGCCAGCGGGCCTTCCTTGAGTTCTTTCTCCGACTCAATCAATCCCAGTGTTTCCCGATACCAGCGATAGGCATTTTCCGTATCGCCACTGAGCAGGTAGGTGTGGCCGAGATTGACGGTATTTGCATAGTCTTTTTTCAGGCTGACCGAGCGCTCGCAAGCCGGCCGGGCTTCCAGTGGTTGTTGGGACTGGATTTGCCGCCAGCACAGTCCGTTCCATGCCGCGTGATCATCTGGCGCAAGCTCGATGCTGCGGCGATAGGCCGAGATCGCTTCTTTCAGACGGCCCGATTCCCCCAGAAAATTCCCTTTCCAACGGATCAGCTTGGCATCTTCAGGATGAATCTTGAGCAATAGCTCGACATGCCGCAGCGCCTGCGGCCAGTCCTTGGCATCCCACGCCTTGGAGACCGCGTCGCGAAGCGTTTTTTCGTCAGCAGGCAGGGGCGCCGTTTCGGCTCGAAGCACTGGGGCGGCAAAGCACAGCGCAACAGTCAGCGCCAGGCGGGCGAGACGGGTTTGCGGAGTCATGTTCGGTGTGTCCTCTCGTGTGGCATACCCTTTGGACGGCCAAAGCCGGGGTTTGTCAGGGTGGTGTTGCGGGCGATGGTATTGCTGCCGTTCAAGCCGTTGATACAATGAGCTTCTTTCAGGTGCTGATGATAGCTGAAATGATGAAGAAATCGGATTGTCCGGATGGTTCGGGTTTGTTTTTGCCGGGATATTGCATCTCGCTGCTTTGTAGCGGCGCGGAATATTTCCCGGCGCTGATCGGGGCGATCAAGGCGGCGAAGCAGGAAATTTACTTGCAGACCTATATCTTTGCCGATGATGCCACCGGGCAGGCGGTTAGTGCGGCGCTTTGCGATGCTGCGCGCCGTGGGGTGAGTGTACGGGTGATGGTGGATGGTTTCGGGGGGGAGGACTTCCCGGAAAAAATCCGGCCGGCGCTGGTCGCTGAGGGTGTGGAGGTGCTGATCTTTCGGCCACGGCGGCGCTGGAGCTTGCCCGGCCGGTTCCATTTGCGACGCTTGCATCGCAAGCTGTGCGTGGTGGATCGGTCCGTTGCATTCGCAGGCGGTATCAATGTGATTGATGACCGAAATACGCCTCAGCCCATGGGCCCCCGGTTTGATTTTGCCGTTGAGGTCAAAGGGCCGGTTGTGGCGGGGATTCATGCTTCCATGATCAGGCTGTGGCGGGTGGTTTCTTTGACCCAGTTGCGGCGGCGAGGCGTATTCCCCTGCGGGGAGTTCCCCTCTGGCGGGATGGCGGGTTCGCAGCGCGTGGGTTTTCTGTTGCGAGACAATCTGCGGTATCGCCATGCCATTGAGCAGGCGTATCTGGCGGTCATTGCGAATGCGCGCGAGGAGATCATCCTCTCCAATGCGTATTTCCTTCCGGGCCGGCGGCTGATGAGGGCGATTCTGGATGCGGCACGGCGCGGGGTGCGCGTTTCGCTGTTGCTGCAAGGGCGTATCGAATACGGATTTCAGCATTATGCAACTCAGAGTTATTACGCGACGTTGCTTGAGGCAGGGGTGCGGATTTTTGAGTATCAGGAAAGTTTCTTGCATGCCAAAGTTGCGGTGATCGATGGCCAGTGGGCGACAGTGGGCTCCAGCAATGTCGACCCTTTCAGCCTGCTGTTGGCTAGAGAGGCCAATGTGGTTGTGGATGATGCGGCGTTTGCGGCCAGTTTGCGTGCGGAGCTGATGGAGGCCATTGAGCAGCGGTCCAGAGAAATCGCCCGTGAACACTGGCGCCACAGCAGTGCCGGGGCCGGTTTCTTGCAACGCATCAGCTATGCGTTGTTGCGCGCGTGTGTTGTGTTCGTTTGCCCGGCAGAGCCTTATTGAGTTCGGGCGACCTTATTCGAAAGAACCAGATGAAAATGGATGTTCCCCGTCTAAGTCATGAGGCGCCGGATCGGGAGGCGTTGCGGGCTTTGTCCGGTGCTCCCAAAGACCGGAATGCCGCCATGCGGCTGCTGTTTGACCGGCATGCCGTACGTTTGATGCGCCATCTGCGTTTCAGGTTTTCCTTGCCGGAGAGCATCGCCGAGGAGATTACGGCGCAAGCTTTTTTGCGAGCGTATGAGAAGGCTGACGATTTTCGCGGGGATTGCGAGGTGGCTTCGTGGCTGGTGCAGATTGCCCGGAATCTGGCTGTGGACCATTTGCGGCGGGAGGGGCGCATGGAATCGCTGGAGGATGAGGATTTCGCTGGCAATGCCGATATTTTTTGCGAGCTGGTTCCAGCCAGTCATGAGCCTCATGCCCTTCTGGAAAACAAGCAGGTGGCCCATTGTGTTCGCGAGCGGTTTACCGCTTTCCGTCTGCGCCATCCGGAGGCCGCGACGGCGCTTTGGGAACGTCACGTCAATGAGGTTTCGCCTCAGGAAATTGCGCCCATGCTGGGGCGTACCTACAGAGCCACTTGCCAGTTTCTGAGCGAGTGGGGCAAAAAACTGCGGCAGTTCGTTGCGCCGTGCTACGAGTTGCTGAAAGGGGAGTAGGCCATGACTTTGCCTTCGCGGGATGATGTGCCGCACAAAGACGAACCGCTTGATCCCTTGCTTTTGCAGACCCTGAAAGAGCATGGCGAATCCTTGACGCCGGATGGCATGTCTCGTGGCCGTATCTGGCAGCGCATCGATGCCAGGCTGAATACCCCTGCGCAAGGGTTTGACTGGCGCAACGGGTGGCATGCATTGATGGCGACCCCCAAGCGCTGGGGAACCGCCCTGGCTTTTATTCTGGTGGCGGCCATTGGCATGCCGCTTCTGATTTCGCGGCAACCGTCGCCGGATTGGGGTGCGGTGGAATTCAAGGGCGTCAGGGTTGTCGCCATGACGCAAAACATGCGTACGGATTTTGAGGAGGCGCTGCGCCAAATGAACGTTCCGTTCGAGATGATCCAGCAGGATGGGCGTTCTGCGCTTCTGATTCGTGCTGTCGATGTCCAGAGGCTGGATATGCCATTCAGGCAGAAGTGGGGGTTGCCCGAGGCCGAAACGGGTACGCTTCAGGTGGTTTTTGAATGAAGCGAAAAATTCTTGGTTTGCTGGGTGGGTGGCTCGTTTCGGCCTTTTGTCTGGCGGAAAACCATGCCTTGCTGATCGGGGTTCGGCAGGTTGCTTCTGCTTATCCTTCCCCGATACTGGAAAGTATTTCCAATGATCTTGTTTTGGCCAAACAGATGGCAAGCCGGCTGGGGGTTCCTGAGACCCATATCCGGGTCTTGTCCGATGCCGGTCAAGGGCGGTTGCCGACACGTTCAAACGTAACCGAATCAATGCGAACTTTGGCCGCGCAGGTAAGCCCCGGCGATTTTGTGTTGCTTTATCTGAGCGGGCATGGCGTGCAACAGCCCAGCTTGATCCCGCAGGGGGGGGATCCGCTTGATGAGATTTTTTTACTGGCCGATAGCCAGCGCTGGGCCGCCGGCAAAGGTATTGCCAATGCCCTGAGCGACAAGGAAATCCGCAACTGGCTGGCTGCGCTGGATAGCAAACAGGTCAAGGTTTGGTTGGTGGCCGATACTTGCCACGCCAGCGGCTTGATGCGGGGGGCGCAAGATTGGCTGGACGATGAAATTGCCATCAGCGGTTTCAAGGGCTTGCGCTCTAGCTGGCTGGGCATGAAAACCTGGCTGCAAAAAGGGAAACCCGGCACAGGGTCACAGAATGCATCCCGCCTGAAAACAGGTGCATTGCCGAATGTGGCTGCGTTTATGGCGGCCGATGAAAATAGTAGCGCGCTTGAGATCGAGTTAAAGCGGGATGGTCGCAAAGTGGGTCTGTTTACCTGGGCGCTGGCTCAGGCGCTCAAGCAGATGCATGGGCCAATTCCCCCCGAAAAATTGGCACAAGCCACATTGGCGCTGTATCGCCGCTACCCTCAGTGGGTGGCTCGGCCGGTATTCGAGGCGGGTGAACTCAGTGGTGCGCCCTGACAAAATGGGCGCTGGGTCGTCGAATGGGTAGATTTGTCCAAAAAGAGGGTGCCCATGAAAACAAAGTTACAAGTATTGAGTTTGGTTCTTGGCCTGCATCCGCTCGCCCCAGCTTTCGCAGCCCCCAACAACGCCCCGCATTACTTTGAGGGCGAGCTGCGGATTGAGCAATCGGTTGGCGGAAAAAATTGCCAGCAACTGAATGGCAAAATCACGGAAGCTCAGGTTTCCTGGCAAGACCCCGGGCACGGGCAAATTCAGGGCTGGATTGTTTTTGCGAGCGGCGCGCCGGGCAAGCTGGAAGGGGCAACCCCTGCCAAGCTCACAATTACCACCAACCACCACGATGCCCAGCTTAATACCCCCATGGTGCTCTCGCTGGATATTGCCGATGGCAAGGCGACTGGGGTGCTGCAAGAAACACCGGCCAAACCGGGTTTTAGCGAAACCATGTGTTACTGGCAGCAGGCCAAACTCACGCTCACCGAAAAAAACACCGATGCCGCCAAGCGGATGCGCGAACATGCAGCTTGGTACAAAGCCTATGCCCATAAAAGCCGTGGTGAAAACCATGCCCGCTACGCGCAATTTGCCGAAGCGGCGGCGGCATATGACCAAGCCTTTGCCGAGGTGGAGGGCGTACTGCCCGAAACGCGCACGGACCTCTATGACTTGCTCTTCAGCGCCGCCCGTTACCATGCCGAGGCCAAGAATTTTGCGCTGGCGGCGCAAAGCTTTCAGCAGTTGATGGATATTGGCCTGCGGCAATCAGAGAAAGGCGCAGAGAATCCAGACCTGTATCCTAGCTGGCTGCGCCTTGCCACCTATCTGCACCTTGCCGGCCGTACCACGGAAGCCATCCCTGTTATTGAGCGCACCGCCCGGCTGGAGAGCCAGGCGGAAGAAGTCAGTCTGGAAGAGCGCCTGCTGCGCCTGCGGTTGCAAGGCAACATCTATATCACTGCCAAAATGTTCGACAAGGCGCAAACCAGCCTGCGGGAAGAAATTACGCTCGCCAGCGCCAAAGCTGGCCCCGATAGCCTGCTCGCGTATGAAGCCCGTGTGCAGTGGGCGCGCGGATTAAAGGCGATGAATGACCACGCCCGTTTTGAAACCACCCTCGAACCGCTGACCAAGGAAATCACCACCCGCTTTGGCGAAGCCCACGAACTGGCACGCAACAGCAATGCCTTGCTGGGCTGGCATTACCTCAACACCGGACGCATGGAAAAATCCCGCCCCTGGCTGGAAAGCGCCTTCCGTGGTCACCGCGCACTGACGGGCAATGCCCTAACTACCATCAAAGCCAACGAATCCGCCCGAAACATCCTCGGTGCGCTGCTTGAAATCTACATCAAGCAAGGCATCGTACCGGCAGACTATCTGGACCGGTTCGCCGCCAATCAGGGCATTCTGGATGATCTACCCTATAACGAAGGACTAAAAGCTAACTTGAACTTGCCGGCGTTCAAGATTGGGTCGGGGGAGTAGAGCAAGCGTAGCCCGCGCACCCCTTGTAGGGTTTGCAAACCGTCCGGTTTGCGAACGCGGGCTGATCTTCAAGGTGCTTCGCTGTCTGCTTGAAACGATGATCGGGGCGCAAGTCTTGGGCTTTCACAACCTGCCGCCGAGAAGTGCAATTTTTAGAAAGAAACACTATGACTGATACCGTTACCCTGCAACTTTCCAACCCGGCATTCAGCTTGGAAAAAATTCCCGACGGCACCCGTTACACGCTGGTCTTTACCCGAGATGGCATCGCTGCCCGCATCACGTTGCCGGAAAGCGGCATGCAGGCTTTTCAGAGCCAGTTGCAGTTACTGGTGAAATCGCCGGAAATCCGCTTGACCAACGCCGAGGTGGAAGCCAGTTATCGCCAGACTGCCCAGCCCTTGCACTATCTGGATGACTACGAGTGGCAATGCCTGTTGCGCGAGTTGCAGTGCGATGAACTGCTGGCCGCGCTGTGGTATCTGAAAGACGAATCCATCGCCCAGGCGGTATTCCGCAATCTGTCGCAGCGCGCTGCAGAAATGTTGCTGGAAGACTTGCAGGGCTACAGCCGGCGCGGTGATCCGGACAAACAACCGGAAAACATCGTCCAAAAAGGCCGCGATGCCTTACAAGGTGTGTTGCAGACGCTGGCGCGTTTGCAGGGGGAAGATGATTGATCGTTGCCATTGACGCAAAGGATGTCCCGTGATTCCACAAGACCCGCAACAAAAACTGCTTGCCGCACTTTATCTGCTTGCCCGCTGCGTAAAGCGCGAAGGGCTGCTTTCCATTGAGGGCGATGTGTTCGATCCAGCAAGTTCGCCCTTGTTCAAATGGCTGGAAATTGCGATTTCTCCCGGTCTGGAGTTGGTGGCCGATGCGCTGCGGCTGATTGTGAGCTACGCGCCGAACGAGCCTGATCTGGCGTTCTATCTGGATACGGTGCGCCGACATAACGAACTGACCGCCGAAGACCAACGCCTGCTGGAATTGGCCAGTGTGTTCCTGAGGGCACAAGCCCGCGAGCTTCCCCCGCAAGCCTGTGCCGAATTTGCCCGCCAAACGCTCCCGCTCAAAGACCGGCCAGATGGCGAGGCATTGCAAAGTGATTTGCGTGCGCTGGAGCGGGAATTCACGAACAGTTGCGAGCAACACGAGGGCGATATGGGGAGCCGTATTACCGCCTTGTTTGCAAAACTCCAGTAAGTGGCGCCGATCATGAACGCAGAGAAAAACCAGTTTGATTGGGCACGCCTGATAAAGCGCCTGTTCGGTGCCGTGTGCGTGGCAATCGGCCTTGCCCTGTTGAGCAACCTGCTGCCGGCCATCGGCGATATTCTTGGCAACTCATCCACCGCCCGTGATTACCGCGCCATTTGGGCGTTTGGTCTGTGCGGATTGCTGTTGCTGGCCTTTGGCGGGGTGATGCTCTACAACCCGGATTTGCTCAAGGAATGACAATGGCCTGGATACGGCAGCAACAGGGATTGGGGGCGGTTTGCTTGTTGCTGGCTTCATGGGTAACGCTGGCCGCTGATCCACTCAAGCCTGAAGAGCGGGCGGCTTATGCCAAGTTTCAGGCAAGCCTGCCACCTGCTGGTCAGTACCGCATCGAATCAAACTGGAATATGGGTGGGGATAACTTCTTGCCCGGCCCGGTGAGCCTGCGCTGTTTGGCTCAGGAAAACCTGCGCGAGCTGGCTGACGAAACACTGGGGCTCGTTGGCAAAGCGCAAGAGCACCTTGTGTGCGATCTCCCTTTGCGGAAGATCACCGCGCAAAGCATCATCCATGAAAAGCACTGCAAAGCGCGCCCCGGGTATGGCATCCAGAATATCGCCATCCTGCGGGATCAACTGGAAATACATGCAATGCAGACACTGCGCTTGAGTACGGAGCAAACGCTCAAGGCGCGCAGTCTGGATGGCGCCCCTCAGCCTGATTTGTATCGCAAAGAAATTATCACGGCTACCCGGATGGGCAATTGCCCACCAGAGAACCCATATGCAGAGCGGTGACAGAACGGGGGCCACACATGACCACAAGTTTAAAGACAACCCCGCGCTGGCACCTTATGCGAACCGGATGAATACCCAAAAAGGACACCCCGGCATGAATTCACCAGAACCCCTGAGAATCAGTGCGATCGACGTCAAGGGAATCCAGCACGAAGGAACATCCGTGTTCCTGAAAATCGCCGGAAGATGTGATGGTGTCGATTGCGAAATGAATGTCGGAATGTTGACGCACGTTTTCGAAACGCTGATCAATCAGGGGCAGAGCCTGATGGCTGCCATGCATTCCAGCCCCACTTGCGCCGAAGAAAATGCAGCCTTGCGCAAAGCAGTCTGGCCGCTGCTGCGATTGACTGAGCCGGATTGGCGAATGCTTTTATGGGAGATGAATCTCGATTGTTTGGTCGACTTCCTCTGGTTTATGAATGATCCGGAATTGACCGTGAAGGCTACGCGCAATATCAGTTCAAGCGTCCTGACCTTAAACCCGGAAAAACGTGCCGCCATGATGAGAGAAATGATCGAGGAAAAATTCGGCGCCCACGATCCGGACAACGTCTCTGCCAACCTGATGCAGGCCGCTCGCCAGAGTGTGCATGAGATGATGAAAACGCTGATTCGCCTGGAAGACGAAGGGCGCATCCCGGCGGCGTATCCGCAGGTGGGCATATAAGATGCCCGGGGGGGGCTAGTCTCATCTCAAGCGACCAGGCCGTGGCTCGCGGCTGTTCGATAACAACCAGCCAGCAGTGCGGAACACCGTGGGGACGCCAGTTTTATATAAATCGGCGCACACCAGTACGCCGATTTTCATTTCCAATTTCCGTTTTGAATTTTTGCTCCGGTGTAACCGCGCGCCAGTCTTGTCACAGTTTTGCGCTTGTTTTGTCACGGGATTGGTTAAATGGAAAGGCCGCTTTTTGCGGCCTTTTTGTCATATTAACCAGCTCTGATTAGAACAACCCACCAGCAGTCCCTGCATCCCAGTTACAGATCACCAGTTCCCGGCTCGTTTGCGGTGCGGCGTGGGCGGTGCTGTATTTGATGTCCAAGCCTTCCATCCAGAAGTCAGCGAAACACTGCCTGATGTCGGGGTGGTCGTTGATCGAGACCATCACCTTGCCTTTGCTGGCACACCTCAGCACTGGATCGTCGAGCTCAGTTTCGCCTGACTGAAAAGAACAGGCGATTGTGGAAAAACTGCGAGCACAAGCTCAACACCAGCCTGCAGTTCATCCACTTGGCTTTTCTGGTTCTCCTGCTCAGGAGTCCATATACGTGAGCAGGTTCCAAGCCGGTCATTTGCTTCTGGAAAATTTCTGCGCCAACTGGTTCAGCTTTTCCTGGCGCTCGCGCACAGCGGTTTCGGCAGCTTCTGCCGCCTGTTTGGCCTTGCGTTCATCTGCCTGCTTCTTGAAATGTGCATGCAGTATCTGGGCAGCCAGTGTGCGCTGTTCTTCGCTCACGTCACCCGCCGTACTGCCATCCAGGTTGAAGCGCTCATTGGCTCCTTGCAGCGATTTCAGGTAACGCACCGACTTGGTATGGATACCCAGCGCGCCGCGCAGGAGTTTGCGGTTGATGTCTGGCTGGAGTGCGATCATCTGCTTGTCGATGCCGATGGCCAGTGGCTTGCAATCACGGATAACGGCAAAATCTTTCTGGAGTTTCTTCAGTACTTCGCGGGCCGTCTGGGCGGGGGGGGCTGTTTCAGTCATGGTCATGCGCGGCATAGATTCGAAAAAGCTCGATATTAGGCGCAGTCGGCACAAGTTTCAAACAGCACCGCCCGCCATCCCCTCGTGTTTCGTCAACAACACACAACTCTGTAATTTGCGCATAAGGCGGCTTGATGAAATTGCGACTGGCAGGAATTAATCTATAAAGAATCATCGGCCAGATTGCCGTGTTCGTCATTCTGACATCATCCTCTCGTTTTTCGGTGAACAAGACGTTTGAAACGGCTTTGTTTTATTGCCATCGAAATGCGAGTTTTGTCTTGACTTTTGAAAGTTAGTCGTCAACAATTCATTTTTGTCGCAACGCAACATAGAACGGAGAGATGTTATGAATACCCAGCAACAAAAGTTTGCCGAATTCAACCAAGCCAACCTGGAAAAAACCATCCGCCTGACCAACATCGCCATTTCCGGTGCGGAACGTCTTTTCAATCTGCAACTCGAACTTGCTCGCGATCTTCTGGCTGAAAATGCAGCCACGGCCAAGGCGCTCTCCAACGTCAAGAGCGTTCAGGAACTGGTAGAGCTCCAGAAATCCCTGGCTCAACCTTCCGTAGAAAAGACCATGGCCGTTGCCCGCAACGTTTATGAAACTGCCAGCGCAACCCAAACCGAACTCAACAAGCTGGTGGAAGAGCAGCTCGTCGAATTCAACAAGAATCTGCTGACCTCGCTTGACAAGGCAATTGCCCAAGCACCTGCAGCTTCCGCTGCTGTTAACGTGCTGAAGAGCGCTGTTGAATCGGCCAGCAACGCTTACGACACCGTGAGCAAGACCACGCATCGCATCGCCAATGAGATCGTGGAAGCTACTACTGCGGCTGTTGAAAGCTCTGCCAAGACTGCTACCCGCAGCAAGAAGTAATTCGGCTCCAGCTGCAAAAAAACGCCCCGGATTCCGGGGCGTTTTTTTATCAATGGCCAGATCAATGCAGATGTCTTGGTTGCTCTTTGGCCTCTTCCGGCATTTCGGTGTGCAGTAATTCACCTTCAATATTCGGGTAAAGCGGCGCGCCGCAATCGTCGCAGTAATCCAGCGGAAATGCGTGGTCGTGGGCGATGATTTCGGTTACGCCGCATTCACGCAACACGGTTTCGATCTCGCCCACGCAATCGGTCTGTTCGTCCTCGCCGTCCATCAGCGGCCATACCACACCATGAACAACCTGTTCGCCACCGCGCAGCATGAAACCGACGCGGTATTCTTCCAGGCGGTGTCCATGGCAGGGCGCGATGATTGCCGTGACTTGGCGCGGCTCGATGTTCAGCGAGAGCTGCAGAAACGAAACCGTGGCGCGGACCGAATAGGCACGAGAGGCGCGGTCGGCATCGCGCCAGGCGGCGAAATAGGAGAGCGGCATCAAGGGGTCGAATGCGCAGCCGGCAAACAGCGGCTGGATGGCATTGCCGCCCTGTTTTTTCCATTGCGACTCGGCCTCGCTGCGCTCACCGTCCTTTTCCTGCCAGCGGAAAAACGGGCTGCCATGCGGAACGGCGACAACACCCAGCACGTAGCGCGTATCGGAAAGGAATGCCTTGGTTTCCGGCAATTGCTTGGGGTCCAGATCCAGCGTGCTGTTCTTGGCGGCAAGTTCGCTCAACACGGAACAGAGTCTGGCCGTGTTGCTGTATCCCTGCGGTAACTGGTCGGGGCTGAACAGAAGGTTGGCCAGCGACAGTTTCGCGTCCTGGGCCAGTACATGGGCCGAGAGGTGGACTCGCAGGTTTTGCATCAACTCACGCCCCAGCTGGCCGGAGGGGATCGTGTAACGGGACCAGGAAAGGATCGGTACGGCAATCAGCAGCGCATCCCACTCCTTCCCATCAATTTGCAGTGAGCGCGATTCGCTGCAGGCTTCGACGATGTCGGCCAGTTCGTTCCACGCCAGCGTGTCGGTCTGCGCCAGCGTATCGAGCGCGGTGTTGAGGGTTTCTTCCTCGTCATCGGCCAGAATTCCGTTGACCTGCCGGATCAGCGCTTCCTGCCAGAAACGGTCTTCCAGCAAGGTGCAGGAACTCGATAAGCCGGATGCCAGCCGAATCAGTTCTTCAGCTTCTGCGGAAAGACGGCTGCGGCGAGTGGCGCGTGGGCGCTTGAGCATGAGAGAACTCCAGGAAGGTATGAAATATAGCGTGCAGATTTTACCAGCAATCGGACAGGGTTATTCCACTCATGGCTTCCGTCCGTAAACGTACCCCGGTTCGTCTCCGGAGGCTTTGAGCGCAATCCAGTCCAGCCAGCGGGTCGGCAAAAGTCGCTTCAGATACCAGAAGACGCGAGTGGGTATTGTCACGCGGTAACGTGCTGCGGGATACCGGGCGTTCAGGCAACGGGATGCGACATCGGCGACGGCGCTTGCCGGCAGGGTGAACGGTGCAGCCGGACCGGCCTTGGCCAGTCTCGCCGCCATGGCCTGGTAGGCCAGGCGATGCACGCTGGATTGCGCATCGATCCAGCGTGCAAACTGGGCTTGGGCATTGGCGCGAAAGCGGCTGGCAATCGGGCCAGGTTCGATCAGGGAAACATGAATGTCTGTGCCGATCAATTCCTGGCGCAGCGTGTCGGCAAAACCTTCCAGCGCATACTTGCTGGCATTGTAGGCGCCGCGGTAGGGCATGGCCGCGAAACCGAGAATCGAGCTGTTGATCAAAATGCGACCGTGCCCCTGTCGGCGTATGGCTGGCAGCAGGGCGTTGATGAGTTCGATCGTGCCAAAGACATTGGTTTCGAACTGAAAACGCATGGCATCCCGGCTGAGATCCTCAACCGCACCAGGCACCCCCAGCCCGGCATTGCAGAACACGGCATCGAGCTGTCCTTCGCAGCGGGCAAGGGCTTCCGCCGCACAGGCCTGAACGGCTGCGGAATCTGTCTGGTCCAGCAGCAGCGTCTCGATGCCCTCGCCCTGGATTGCATCTTCCAGGCGGCGCACCGTGGCCAGCACGCGCCAACCTTGCCGGGCCAGCGTTTGAGCCGTGGCAAGACCGATGCCGCTGGAGCAGCCGGTAACAAGAATGGTGCGTGAGGCTGTCATGTACGGGATTCCTTGGGGTCGAGCAGCATTTCCAGATAATCGGCGCCAGCGCCGTAGGCTGCAAGTTTTTTGCGCAGGGCGGGATTCTTGTCTTCTCTTGGGCTAAAACCATGGCTGGCCCAGAAAGCGTGAGCCCTTTCTACCGCAATCAGCTTGGCCTTTTTGAACTGCTGGTGGCGAGCCCAGTCCAGCGCATGATTCACCATGGCTTGCCCGAGTCCTTGTCGGCGGGCGATGGGGTGCAATGCCAGGTCATGGATAAACAAGGCCGTGCATGGCTGCGGGATTTCGGTCAGGGGGCGATTCAGGGCCGGCGGTAGCGTATCCGGCCAGGGATGGGCGAACAGGTAGGCCACGGGTTTGCCGGCTTGTTCGGCAAACCAGCAACTTGCCGGAGAAAGTTGCAGCTTGGCCTGCAGGGTTTCACGGCTTTCGATGAGTTCCGCAGGGTAGGCGGATTGCTGGATAGCCATGACACCGCGCATGTCGTCGGGTTGCATGGGCCGTATGTGCCAGTCGGGAGCGTTGTGCATGCGTTGGGCGGAGGATCGCGAGGGCGTTATTTTCCCTGTTGCGGGAGGAACACTCAAGGAAAGCGATCTTCATGAGACAATTTGCTTCTCTTTGGGAGAAACCATGAGTCCGCATCCCTGTTTTTCCTGTGGCGCATGCTGCGCCGCTTTTCGGGTCGATTTCCACTGCTCCGAACTGGAGAGCGAGGGCGGGCGGGTGCCCGATGGCTTGGCCGAGCCTTGCGGTCGGGACATGGCCCGCATGCGCGGGACCGATTACGCCCAGCCGCGCTGTGCCGCGCTGACGGGGCGGGTGGGGGAGGATGCACGCTGTGGCATCCATGCCGAACGGCCTTCGCCTTGCCGGGAATTCGCGCCGCTAGCCGAGATCGGCCAGTTCTCCGAAGCCTGCAACCGGGCGCGGGGACGATACGGTTTGCCTCCTCTGCCTGTCTGAGAACCGGTTCTGATTGGTTTCTATTTCTGTACCTCGTCCCACAATCCGAGTTTTCCGATCTTGTCGCGCAAGGTGTTTTTCGGAATCTGCAGCGACTGGCTGGCCAGCGTGAGATTGCCGTCGTTGCGTTGCAGCGCCTCCAGGATCATGGTCCGTTCGACAAGCTCCAGCGCTCTTGGCAGTGAAAGCGCCTCATTTGTCGGCTGGTCGCAGAACGGCGGCGCGTCGGCTTCGATACCCAGAATGCAGCGTTCGGCCACGTTGCGCAGTTCGCGCACGTTGCCGGGCCATTCGTGAGCCATGAGCCGGCGTAGTCGCGAAGGCGTGGTGTCCGGGGCTGGTACAGAATAGGCTGCGCTGGCTTGCAGCAGGAAATGCTCGAAGAGCAGGGGGATGTCTTCGCGCCGTTCGCGCAGAGGCAGCAGCGAGAGCTTGGCAACGCTGAGCCGGTAATACAGATCGGCGCGAAAACGGCCTGCTTCCGAAAGCGTTTTCAGGTCTTCCTTGGTCGCTGCGACCAGGCGGAAATCGACGGAAACGGGGTGATTGGAGCCCAGCCGCTCCAGCGTGCGTTCCTGCAAAACCCGCAGCAGCTTGATCTGCAGCGGCAGTGGCATATTCTCGATTTCATCCAGAAACAGCGTGCCGCCATGGGCATGCTCGATTTTACCGATGCGCCGCTTGGTTGCACCGGTAAACGCGCCGGCTTCATGGCCGAAGATTTCGCTTTCGAACAGCGATTCCGGCATGCCTCCGCAGTTGAGTGCGACAAAATTCCCGCTCCTGCGTGGGCTGGCCTCATGCAGGCACCGGGCAATAAGTTCTTTGCCAGAGCCTGTTTCGCCTTCGATCAGTACATTGGCCGGCGTGGGCGCAAGATCCGTGACCCGCTGCCGTATTCGCACAATGGCAGGCGAGCGGCCGATGATACGCCCCTCGATACTCTGCCGATCCTGTAGTTGCCGGCGCAGCGCTCGCACTTCCAGAATCAGTTTTCGCTTTTCCTGCGCCCGGCGGGTGATTTCAACCAGGGTTTCCGGGGTGAACGGTTTTTCGATGAAATCGTGCGCGCCTTCTTTCATGGCTTGCACGGCCAGCCCGACATCGCCATGCCCCGTGATCAGGATGACCGGCAGGTCAGGATCGATGCGATTGATTTCCTTCAGGAGATCCATGCCGCTCATGCCCGGTAGCCAGATGTCGCTGATGATGACACCGGGGTAATCCGAAGTGATGTACTGCAGGGCATTTTCTGCGCAATCGACACCAACCGAAGTCAGCCCGTCGATGCGAAAAGCCTGCTCGCAGGCAAAAAGCACGTTGGGATCATCCTCGACCAACAAGATTGCAGGTGCCTCAGTCATGCGATTCTCCATTGCTGGCCGGTATTTCCAGAGTGAATATGGCGCCGTCGTCCGGTGCGTTTTCTCCGGCGAGACTGCCGCCGAAATCGCGCACGATCCCCGCCGAGATGACCAGTCCCAGCCCCAAGCCGACTCCGGGAGCCTTGGTCGTGAAAAACGGTTCGAACAAGTGCTGCTGTGCCTGTTCGCTCAATCCCGGTCCGTGATCGCGCAAATGCACGCGAACGCGATCGGCCTGTTTCGATGCCTCGATTTCCAGTCGGGGATTGCCGGTGCTTTCCATGGCATCCAGCGCATTGCTGACGAGATTGAGCAGAACCTGCTCCAGCCTGACGGGATCGCACCATACCAGCAAATCGGCTTCCGGAAAGTGCAGGTCGACCGACACGCGCTTGCGTTTCAATCTTTGCTCAACGAGGAAGAGCGTGTTGTCGATCGCCTTTTGCAGCGAGACGGCGCTCGGTGATTCTGGCGATTTTCTGGCAAAGGTTTTCAGGTGACCGGTAATCTGCCCCATCTGGTCCACCATTTTCCCCATCCGCTCCAGATTGGATTCCACTTCGGCGTATTCGCCGCGCTGTTGCAAGCGCAGGGCGTTGCGCGACAGCACGCTCAACACCGCCAGGGGCTGGTTGATTTCATGGGCGATGCTGGTGGAAAGCTGGCCGATGATGGCGAGCTTCCCGGCCTGAACCAGTCCGTCCTGCGCTTCGCGCAGGGTCTGCTCGGCGCGGGTACGTTCCTCGACTTCCTGCTGCAGGCGGATGTTGGCCTCGGAAAGCTCCGCTGTGCGCTCGGCAACCTTGCGCTCGAGTTCGTCGTGGGCTTTTTGCAACGCTTCCCGTGCCGCAAGACGGTCGCGGATGCGGCGGCGGCGCTCATTGGCCATGAGCAGGCAGATGAGCAACAAGACCGTCCCCATCGCGGCCAGAGCACCCTGTGTGCGCGCAATCTGCTCGACCTGCGCGGTGGGGGAGAAAACGCTCAAACGCCAGGATGAGCCGGGCAAGGTCTGGCTTTGCGCCATGAACATGCCGGTTTCCGGAACCGGCTGAGGAGCGGTATTGGGCGGGCGGGGGATCGAAACGATACGGGTGTCGTTATCGAGCTTGCGCGTATCTTTGCCAGGAAAAGGCAGCAAGGCGCGACGGTTGTATTTGAAGGTCTGGTCGAACTCGCGGCGCGTTGCTTCGTCGAGTGCTCGCATGGCGCTGAATTTCCAATCCTGGACAGATGAGAGGATCACGATACCGTTTTCGTCTTCCAGCAAAACGGGCGCCTCGACGCCAGACCAGGATTTTTCGAGTTGCTCCAGGCCCACTTTCACGACGGCCACACCGATGATGCCGCCAGGTCCGGCCAGCGCCGACGAAAGATAATAACCAGGTTCGCCGATCGTGGTGCCGATGCCGAAAAATCGCCCGCTGCCGGAATCCATCGCATCCCGGTAATAGGGGCGATAGGCCAGATCCTCGCCGATAAAACTGTCTTTTTGTTGCCAGTTGCTGGAGGCGACGACCTTACCGTGGCGATTGAGGATGTAAATGGAGAGCGTGCCGGCGCGGCTGTTCAGCTTTTCCAGATGGAGGCTGACCTGCTGCGGCAGATGCTGGGCAGGTTTATCCGAGAGCAACTGGATAACGTCGCGCTCCAGCCCCAGCGTGGCAGGAAAGTAGGTGTATTTCTCGATTTCCCGTTCCAGGCTGGCGGCATAGACCTCAAGGCGGTGCTGGCTTGTGGTTCGCAACACGGTGAATTCGCGCGCCTCGCTGGCGCGATATGCCAGGTAGCCCACACTCAGAGCAAGGCAGGCGAGCAGGACTATCTTGCCCAGCAGCATGATTTTTCGGGGCGCGTAATAGGACATGGCTAGGTTCTGTTGACGTTAGTTACAAAGTTGCGCTGGCACGGAAAATGCCAGTCACAAGGCATGCGACGTAGACAATAACCGGTTATTTTCAAGGAGCATAACGCAGTGAATGGCGTTTTTCCGCGCCAGCCCTTCGGGTTTGGGGTGTTTCGAGCGGCTTTCCGTGTTGCAAACCGCTTGCAATACCCGTATTGCGGCGCGCTTTGCGCCTTGAAATCCATCTCGAACTACCCCAAACGCAGTTTTGTAACTAACGTCAACAGAACCTAGTGGTTTGCTTCGTAAATAGCGGACACGAAAAAGCGAGGGATTCGAGTTTCTGGCAAGGCGCGAACCACAGCAATAGCCGTAGCTATTGCGAGGATGAGCAACGCGGCCAGGGAGTCGAAGACAAGCTTTGTCGGTTCGTTCATTTGCGAAGCAGACCACTAATTCCGGTTACAAGCCTGCGATGGTACAGGAAGTCCAAAAAACCGTGCACTTCGCCAAGCAGCTGATCGTAAACAGGCTCACCGCTTCCGGCAAAACAGCGAATCTTCTCCACAATCCACATATTTCAACGCAAAACCATGTGCGCGGCTTGTGGGTAAGCGCATTAACTGTATGAATGCAATACGCATTTTTTCGCTGCTTATTTTGTGAGCGATACTGATACAATCCGCCTCCTCTGATGTTGACTGGATCGAACATGAAAAAGCCGGAACTGTTGCTTCCCGCCGGGACACTGGAAAAGATGCGCGCCGCCTACGATTTCGGGGCGGATGCCGTGTACGCCGGGCAGCCGCGCTACAGCCTGCGCGCGCGCAACAATGAATTCCGGCTGGAACAGCTTCAGACCGGGATTGCCGAGGCACATGCGCGCGGCAAGCTGTTCTATGTGGCATCCAATCTACTGCCGCACAATGCGAAGGTTAAGACCTATCTCGCGGACATGGAACCGGTAATTGCCATGCAGCCCGATGCGCTGATCATGGCTGACCCCGGCCTCATCATGATGGTGCGAGAAAAATGGCCTGAGGTGCCAGTGCATCTTTCGGTTCAGGCCAACACCGTCAACTACGCAGCGATCAAGTTCTGGCAGAAGCAGGGACTGACGCGCATCATTCTCTCGCGCGAGCTTTCGCTCGACGAGATCGAGGAAATCCGCAACGAGTGTCCAGACATTGAAATCGAGGTGTTCGTGCACGGCGCGCTGTGCATTGCCTATTCCGGGCGTTGCCTGTTGTCCGGCTATTTCAATCACCGTGATTCCAACCAAGGCACCTGCACCAACGCCTGCCGCTGGGATTACAAGGTGCATAGTGCTGATGAGGATACCGCTGGCCAGGTTCAGCGTATCGATTTCAATTTTGCCCAAGCTCAGGCCGAAGCCGAAGTCAATTTTGCTGCTTGTGGCGGCGCCCAGCGTCACCCGCTGGCCGAGCAGGTCTACCTGATCGAGGAAGCCAGTCGCCCGGGCGAGTTGATGCCGATCATCGAGGACGAGCACGGCACCTACATCATGAATTCCAAGGACCTGCGCGCAATCCAGCATGTGGAACGGCTGGTGAAAATCGGCGTGGATTCGCTAAAGATCGAGGGGCGCACCAAGTCGCTGTATTACGTGGCGCGCGCCGCGCAGGCTTACCGTCGCGCCATCGACGATGCCGTATCCGGCAAGCCCTTCAATCCGGAACTGCTGGCCGAGCTGGAGGGGCTCGCCAATCGCGGTTACACGGAAGGTTTCCTGTCGCGCCACGCCACCCACGAATACCAGAATTATCTGGAAGGCCATTCCATCGCCAAGCGCAGTCAGTTCGTGGGCGAGGTACGGAAAATCGAGAACGGCTGGGCCGAGGTCGAGGTGAAGAATCGCTTCGCCGTCGGCGACCGGCTGGAAATCATCCATCCGTCCGGCAATTGCATTGTCGAGCTTGCCGCCATGCGCGGCGGGGAGGGCGAGGCGATTGAGGTTGCGGCGGGCAATGGCGTGAAAGCTTCGATTCCGCTGGATGCACGGTTCGACAAGGCACTGATCGCACGTCTTTTCTGATCCAACGGGCTTTCCCGTTACTTGATCCTACCCGGTGAAGTTTGAATTTTGTAGTCATACCGGCGCAGGCCGGTATCCAGGTGACAAACCTGCTTCAAACCACTGGCCCCCGGCCTTCACCGGCGTAACGAGCCCCAAACTCGTTCACTCCGATCAATCCTGCAACCGGAAAGTGGATTCGCGCCCCAGTCGGCTGCCATTTTCCTTGAGCCATGCGCTAGCCCGTTCGCGGCCAGCTTGGTGCAGGTCTTCGATAAAACCCAGATGTGTATTGAGCTTGGAGAGCGTCGGCAACTGGCTGGTGAACGATTGGGCGTCGATCAGGTGCAGGTGCAGTTCGCGCAGGCGCCGTTCCAGTTGGCCGATGCCGAACAGGCTGCGGTGAGCCGTACGCTTGGCGAGCATCAGTCCCTGCAACTCGGTATGGAATGCGGCGCCGAAACTGATTTCGCTGAGACGCTGGCCGATCTCTGCGGCGGTTTGCGGGGTATCCGGCCAGCGGCAAGGATTCAGCATGACCACCATGATGTCATTGGCCTTGGCCAGATGAACCAAGGGAAAAATCGGCGGATTGGCCGTCAACCCCCCGTCCCAGTAGGGCTCGCCGTCGATCGTGACGGTGTGATGCAGCGTGGGCAGACAGGCAGAAGCCAGCAACACGTCGAGCGTGATTTGCTTATTGCGAAACAGACGCAGCGTGCCGGTATTGGCACGTGTGGTGGCGATGAACAGGCGGATGGCCGTATCGGCTTGAAGTCGGGCAACGTCGATCTGGTTCTTCAGGATCTCCCGCAACGGGTTCAGATCGAAAGGGTTGAACTCGCTCGGTGAGAAAAAACGCGACAGCATCAACAAGGATTGCATCGTCGCGCCGGGTTGTTCGGATGTACCGAATCCCAAATTGAGTGGCGGCTGGGGCAGGCTGGTGGCAACGGCTTCCCAGAAACTACGCAAAGCCTGGCGCGCCCCTTCATGCTTGCCGTGGGCATAGCCGCTCGCCAGAACGGCGGCATTGAGCGCACCAGCGCTGGCACCGCTGACGGCGTCTATCGCGATGTCTTCTTCGAGCAACCTGTCCAGTACGCCCCAAGTGAAGGCACCGTGCGAGCCACCGCCTTGCAATGCCAGGGAGAGTGTGTACGTAGTCATGCCGACTCCTTTTACAGAAACTCATTTCATTGTGGCGTATGGAGAGGCCATCGTTGGTGTGAATTATTTGAGATTCAATTCCATCTCACGGCGTTCTTGCCAGAACCCAGGCATCCACCCTTGAGGCACCAGCCTGCTTGAGCGCACGCGCGGCGGCGTCGAGGCTGGTTCCTGTTGTCATGACATCATCCACTATGGCGACGTGCTTGCCATCCAGATCTGCGATTGTGGAAAAAGCCCGGCGCATGTTGGCCTTGCGGGCTTTTTCCGAGAGACGTGCCTGGTGTTCGGTATTCCGGGTACGTATCAGGCAGGCATTTTCCAGCGGAACCTTGAGCTCGCGAGCCAAGGGGCTGGCAATTTCCTGCGCCTGATTGAAACCGCGCTCTTTCAGACGCAGTGGATGCAAGGGCAGGGGAACGATCAGGTCAGGGCGAGGATGTTTTTCCAGGGCAGGAAGCATCAATTGGGCCAGTGCCGGCAAGATCGACCAGCGTGCTCCGAATTTTGCGGCGGGAATCAGTTGTGCAAGTGTACCCGCATAGAGAAACGCTGCGCATGTGGCATCGAAGGCTGGGGGCGCTTTCAGGCAATCACCACACGGACCGCCATCCAGTGTGGGCATTGCGCAAAGCGGGCAGTGCAAACCGGGCAACCACGGTAAAGCCCCGGCACAGCCATCGCAGAAGGCTTGATGGCGGCTGCTTGCTCCGCAAAGCAAGCAGCTTGACGGTGGCATTAAGTTGTTCAAAAAAGCAAACGTTAAATTTGACAACATTAAGGGGCTCCCACAAAATAGGGACGGAATGAGTTTCATAACAGCAAGGATAGCCAAGTGAATCAGCCTCTGCCCATCACCTTCAAGCGCAAGACCCCGCACCCGCAATCCGGCCAATGGAGCCGGGAAGAAATCGCCGCGTTGTACGAAATGTCCTTTTTCGATCTGCTTTTTGCCGCACAGGAAGTGCATCGTGCCAATTTCGACCCAAACAAGGTGCAGCTTTCCGCGCTGCTTTCGATCAAGACCGGCGATTGCTCGGAAGATTGCGGTTACTGTTCGCAATCGGTTCATCACAAACATGATCACGATGGCCCGGAAGCTCGGGTCAAGGGACTGGAACTGCTGAGCGTTGAGGAAGTGCTGACGGCAGCCAAAGTGGCAAAAGAAAACGGCGCATCGCGTTTCTGCATGGGCGCTGCCTGGCGTGGCCCGAAAAAGCGTCACATCGAGGAATTGAAACTGATGGTGGGCGGGATAAAGGAGCTGGGCATGGAAACCTGCGCCACGCTCGGCATCCTGCTCGATGGCCAAGCGGAGGAGCTCAAGGCCGCTGGCCTTGATTATTACAACCACAACCTTGATACCGCACCGGAAAAGTACGAAGAAATCGTATCGACCCACAGCTACGAAGACCGCCTGGATACACTGGGCAAGGTGCGCAAAGCGGGTCTGTCGATCTGCTGCGGCGGCATCATCGGCATGGGCGAAACACGCGAACACCGCGCTGGCTTGTTGCAACAACTGGCCAACCTCAATCCGCAACCTGAATCCGTACCGATCAACAATCTGGTGCCGATCGAAGGCACGCCGCTGGAAAATGTCGCTCCGGTAGACTGGACCGAATTCGTCCGCACCGTGGCAGTTGCTCGCATCATTCTGCCCAAATCCTTCATTCGCCTTTCTGCAGGGCGCGGCGAGATGCCGGAATCCCAGCAAGCATTGTGTTTCCTGGCTGGAGCGAACTCGATTTTCTACGGCGACAAGCTGCTGACCACGGGCAATCCGGATGTGGAAAACGACAAGGCGCTGTTTGCCAAACTGGATATCAAACCGCTCTGAAATAATAGGGTGCGGCGTTATTGAAAAAGGGGCGGCCCGGTAGCCGCCCCTTTTGTTTTCAAGCGCTTTCGCGCCGATTTGTAACCAGCGGCAACAGGGCCTAGAATAGCCGGCTGGGAGGATTTATGCGCTTTCTGCTGAGCAACGACGACGGTTACTTTTCGCCCGGTATTGCCACTTTGGCCATGGCGCTGGGCGATGAAGGCGAGGTCATGGTCTGCGCCCCGGAACGGGATCGCAGCGGGGCAAGTAATTCTTTGACGCTGGATCGCCCCTTGACTGTACGCACTGCGCCCAATGGTTTTCTGTATGTCAACGGTACGCCCACCGATTGCGTGCATTTGGCCGCAACCGGTTTGATGACGGAAAAGCCGGACATGGTCATATCCGGAATCAATCATGGCTCCAACATGGGTGACGATACCGTTTACTCCGGTACGGTAGCCGCAGCAACGGAAGGCTTTTTGCTCGGCATTCCCGCAATCGCCGTTTCACTTGCCTCCCGTACACCCAACCATTTTGAAACAGCAGCCCGCGTTGCCCGCGAAATGGTAAGGCACGTAAAGCAAGCGCCTTTGTCCCACCCTGTACTGCTCAACATCAACGTCCCCGACTTGCCGTACGACCAGATCAAGGGCATGCGCGTTACCCGTTTGGGCCGCCGGCACAAGTCAGCACCCGTGGTGCGCAGCGAGAATCCGCGCGGCGAGCCCATCTGGTGGGTGGGGGCGCCGGGAGCTGCTGCCGATGCGGGCGAAGGCACCGATTTTCATGCCGTAGCCAATGGCTATGTATCCATTACTCCCTTGTCGATCGACCTGACGGCGTATCAGCAACTGGATTGGGTGTCTTCATGGCTATCCGACTGAATCCGGCTGAAATCGACGGAATCGGCATGACCTCTGCGCGTACCCGTGCGCGGCTGGTTGAACGTTTGCGGACACAAGGCATCAGAGACGAAACCGTGCTGGCTGTGATGGGGCAAATTCCGCGCCATGTGTTCGTGGACCAAGCCTTGGCGCACCGTGCCTATGACGATACATCCTTGCCGATCGGCTCCGGTCAGACAATTTCCCAGCCATACATTGTTGCGCGCATGAGCGAGTTGGCATTTGGCGCAGCCGGCCAAGGGCGCGCACTGGAAATCGGCACAGGGTGCGGCTATCAGACGGCGGTGCTGGCGCAACTTTTCAAGACAGTCTGGTCGGTGGAAAGACTGGCCGCGCTGTACCGAAGCACACGCGAACGTCTTTCGCACTTGGGGGTCAGCAACGCGCGCCTCCGTCATATGGATGGCAGTCGTGGCCTGCCCGAAGGCGCTCCCTACGATGCAATCGTCATCACGGCTGCTGCACCTGTCACGCCGCAAGACATGCTGAGTCAGTTGGCACCCGGCGGGCGTCTGGTATTTCCGGTCGGACAGGTCGAGCAGGAATTGCGAATGATCGAGCACACTCCGGACGGGTTTGTTGAAACCCGCCTGGAAAAGGTAAAGTTTGTACCCCTGCTGCCAGGATTATCCTGAGCCGCAACCATCAGGAGAAAACCTTTGCGCAGGATCCCTAGTTTGTTGTCCCTTCTGCTACTGGCTGGCTGTGCTGCGCAACATGCGCCGGCTCCAATTCTTGAACGTCCGATCCCCTCCCGGGGCAGTCAAAACACGATCAAGCCTGTCCCTTCGGCCTCTTCCGTTGCTGTTAGCAGGTCGGACGATGGCCGCCCAGGAACCTATACCGTCAAAAAGGGCGATACGCTTTACCGGATTGCGTTCGAACATGGATTTTCCTACCGCGATCTTGCCGCGTGGAATAATCTGGCCAACCCCGATGACATCAAAGTCGACCAGGTCTTGCGCCTGACATCTCCCGGCGAATCGGCCGATGGCGTCGAGGTGCGGCCATTGCAGGATACGGCTCGCAGCGCACCCGCCGTTACCTCTGCCAAGCCGATGGAAACCCTGGCCTACCCCAAGGCCATCAAACAACCCTACAGTCAGAAAAACGCTGAATCCATTGGTAAACTGGCCGAGGGCGGCTCGGCACGCACAGCCGTTGCAAGTCGCGCTGCCGCAACACACGCATCTTCGCCAAGTACCGTGAAGATCGTACCAGCGGAGAAAAAATCTGCGGCCAGCGAAACGACCCCTGCCATGCAAAATGGCAATTCCGGACACGACTGGATTTCTCCGACTCCGGGAAAACTTCTCAAATCGTTCTCTGATGAAACAAAAGGTGTTGATATTGGCGGCAAAATGGGGCAATCTATTGTTGCGTCAGGGGCTGGTAAGGTGGTGTATGCAGGAAGTGGGCTGCGCGGCTACGGAAAGATGGTAATTCTGAAGCATAATAACGAGTATCTGTCAGCTTACGCACATAACAGCAAGTTACTGGTCAAAGAGGGAGATGTAGTAAAAAGAGGGGAAAAGATCGCGGAGATGGGCAATACCGACACCGATCGGGTCAAACTGCACTTTGAAATCCGCAGATTTGGCAAGCCGGTGGATCCTACAAAATTCATTACGGTAGATAGACCATGAATGATCAGATTGATGTACTGGACGACGATGAGCTCCTGAGCGAGGGGGCTGAAGCAGAGGTTGGCGAGGGAGACGCAGAGACCGATGCAGAGCTGGAACAGGAACAAAATCAGGCAGAAGAGACCACGGCGTTTACCGGCGACAGCACCGGTGACGTCACCCAGATTTATCTGAACGAAATCGGCCATAGCCCCTTGCTGACGCCTGACGAAGAGCGATCACTGGCTCGCAGGGTGGTGCAGGGCGATTTTGAAGCGCGGCAAAAAATGATCGAGCACAATCTGCGGCTCGTCGTGAACATTGCCAAGCACTACATCAATCGTGGCATGACGCTGCTCGACCTTATCGAAGAGGGCAACATCGGCTTGATGCATGCCCTGGAAAAATTCGATCCGGAGCGCGGATTCCGTTTCTCGACCTATGCCACCTGGTGGATACGCCAAAGCATCGAGCGCTCGATCATGAACCAGTCCCGTACCATCCGCTTGCCGGTTCATGTCATCAAGGAACTCAACGTCTACCTGCGGGCGCAACGGCACCTGGAGGCTCGCATGGGCCAGGAACCCACAGTGGAAGATATCGCCAGTCTGCTGGGCAAGGACGTGGAGGAAGTCCGCCGCGTCATGAACCTTAACGAACGTGTTGCATCGCTGGATGCGCCGCTGGATATCGATCCGATGCTGACCATCGGTGAATCCATTCCGGACGATCAGCATGAAGGCCCGGAAACCCTGTTACAGAACGCCGAAATCGAACGCTATGTGCGAGAGTGGCTGAAACAGCTTTCCGACAAACAACGCATGGTTGTTGAGCGTCGTTATGGCTTGAACGGTTATGAAATCTGTACCCTGGAAGATTTAGCTGCCAGCCTGAGCCTGACCCGTGAGCGCGTAAGGCAGATCCAGATTGAGGCGCTGGAGCAATTGCGTCGCATACTCCGGCGCTACGGCGTTTCAAGGGACGTGGTTTTTTGATTGAGCCAGCATGAGACCCCGGTGTTGTCCGGGGTTTTTCGTTGATGGGATCGGAGAATCTTGTGGTCGCGAAAGACTGGGCTTTGCTCTAGTCTTGAAATGCAGGGATCTGCTCGGGACGCATCTCGCGACAGAAAGCGAACAAGTTTTCAAAGACGGGCAGATTATGAATGATCCGGATGTACCGAAAGGATAAGCGATGTCTGATACCAACAAGTTTCGCCTTGTAACCCGCAGTGATTTTGATGGCTTGGTTTGCGCAGTGCTTTTGCGTGAATTGAATCTTATCGACGACATTCTTTTTGTTCATCCCAAAGACATGCAGGATGGCAAAATCGCCATCACCAAGCGCGACATCACGACCAACCTGCCGTATGTTGCCGATGCGCGACTGGTCTTTGATCACCATTACTCGGAGACCCTGCGCAACGATGGTGAACATGCCAATCACATCATAAATCCCGACGCACCTTCGGCTGCTCGTGTTGTATACGAGTATTACGGCGGTAAAGAAGCTTTCCCGACGATCAGCGACGACATGATGATCGCAGTCGACAAGGCTGATTCAGCGGCTTATACCATCGACGACATCCTGGAACCCAAGGACTGGGTACTGCTCAATTACCTGATGGATGCCAGAACCGGCTTGGGGCGTTTCAAGGACTTCCGTATTTCGAACTACCAGCTGATGATGGATCTGATTGCCTACTGCCGCAATCACACGATTGAGGACATTCTGAAACTGCCGGATGTTCAGGAGCGTATTGCGGTGTACAGGGAGCATGAGCCGCAGGCGCGCGAACAGATTTTGCGCTGCAGCCGCGTATACGACAATCTGGTTGTTCTGGATTTGCGCAACGAGGAAACGATCTATGCCACGAACCGTTTCATGATTTACGCGCTATTCCCGGACTGCAACATTTCGATCCATGCAATGTGGGGAATGCGTCAGCTCAATACTGTTTTTGCGACCGGAAAGTCCATTGTCAATCGCACCTCGCATACCAACATTGGCGAACTGATGCTGGAATACGGGGGGGGCGGACACGAAAATGCGGGCACCTGCCAAGTCCCGAACGAAGATGCTGAAAGCATATTGCGCGAGCTGATCCTGAAGATCACAGCCGAAGGATGAGATTGTTTTCAGAACCAGTTTACGCATCTGCAATGCGAGCCCCTCATCAGGGGCTCGCGGTTTTTGAAAGAAGGGGGAATTGGTCTTTACCGATGAGGCAAGACTAACTGACCGCTTTCCAGCAATTCATCCAGCAAGTACGAAAAATCATCGCTGGCGGCGGCGTTGGGGTCGAAAGAAAAGATATCAGCTCCCCAGCCAATGGCTTCGACGAGTGACTCGTGTTCCCTGATGCGAGCTTTGAGCACCTGTCCCGGGAAATGGTTTTCCAGTTCTTCCGTGACATTTTCAACCGTGCCGCGCCCTGGAATGTAACGGTTAATCAGATAACGACGTTCCTTTGGCCCCGAGAGCTTTTCCAGACCGGCCAGTGTCCGGCTCAGGATCTGGGCGCCATTCAGCGCCAGATATTCGGCGGCAACGGGAATCAACACCAGATCGGCAGCAAAAAGTGCAGAGAAGGACAAGATACCGAGCGCGGGGCTGCAGTCGATGATGATCGGTATCCCGCTTTGCTCCAGCATTTCTGCTTCAATGGCCTGTTTCAGACGTCTGAGATTTGCCTGTTGACGAGACGGAATGACGTCGACTCGCGCCAATTCGAGATGAGCAGGTATGAAGCGTATGCCGTCGTTCAGAGAAACGGCCAAGTCAAGCAGGGATGATTGTCCTTTGTAGAAGGACGAAATACTGGCCGGGGATTTGGGGCGTTGTTGCCACAAAGCAGTCAGGTGGGCTTGTGGATCGAGATCGATGACCAGCGGCTCGACACCGTTCTTGGCAATAGCTGCTGCAAGGTTGGCGGCGATAGTGGTTTTGCCGACCCCGCCTTTCTGGTTGAAGACTGCAATGACCGTCATGCTGGTTCCCGATGAAGCGTGGAGTCTGCGGTTATAGCGTATCCCGCGCAGGAAGCAAAGTATCAGCCGACAAAACCGAAAAAAGCAAACCGGCGGGGCTATGCCCGCCGGCTTCTTGGTTACAGAACCTCGGCCGCGTAATCGGCCAGGCGCGAGCGCTCGCCACGAGTCAGCGTGATGTGCCCGGAATGATCCCAACCTTTGAAACGATCCACGACATAGGTCAGCCCGGAAGAGCCCTCGGTCAGGTATGGTGTATCGATCTGGGCGATGTTGCCCAAGCATACCACCTTGGTGCCGGGGCCGGCCCGCGTGATAAGGGTTTTCATCTGTTTGGGCGTGAGGTTCTGCGCCTCGTCGATGATCAGGAACTTGTTGAGGAAGGTGCGCCCGCGCATGAAGTTGAGCGACTTGACCTTGATGCGACTGCGGATCAGGTCGCGCGTAGCGGCGCGCCCCCAGTCACCCCCGTCGTTGTCGGTCTTGTTGAGAACGTCGAGGTTGTCTTCCAGTGCGCCCATCCAGGGCTGCATTTTTTCCTCTTCAGTGCCCGGCAGGAAGCCGATGTCTTCCCCGACCGGAACCGTCACGCGGGTCATGATGATTTCGCTGTAGAGCTTCGATTCCAGTGTTTGCGTCAGCCCGGCAGCCAGGGTGAGCAAAGTCTTGCCTGTACCAGCCTGACCCAGCAGCGAGACGAAATCGATCTCCGGGTTCATCAACAGATTCAGGGCGAAATTCTGCTCGCGGTTGCGCGCCGTTATACCCCAGATGGCGTTCTTGTGGTGCGAATAGTCTTTCAGGCTTTCAAGTTGTGCGGTCTTGCCTTCAATGGAAAGCACGCGAGCCAGGAATGACGGCTCCCCGCTCTGGAACAGCAACTGGTTGGGGTGCAGGTCGGTGCTGTCCGGGCCGGTCAGGCGCCAATAGCTACGCCCGCCTTCCTGCCACGACTTCATGTCCTTGCCGTTGCGCTCCCAGAAATCCTGGTCGATTTCCTGCATGCCGGTGTAGAGCAGGTCGGTGTCTTCCAGCACCTTGTCGTTGAAATAGTCTTCGGCCGACATTCCAAGCGCCCGGGCCTTGATGCGCATGTTGATGTCTTTGGAGACCAGGATGACATGGCGCTTGGGCTGCAACTGCTGCAGGTGATGCAGCACCCCCAGGATCTGGTTGTCCGCCTTGCCCATGGGCAACTGGGAGGGCAGGGTGCTGGTGGTAGCTTCAGTCTGCAGAAAAAGCCTCCCGGTAGCTTGCCCTTTGCTCGCTGCTTCCAGTGGAACGCCTTCCTGCAGGACATGCTCCTGTCCGCTGATCAATTCTTCCATGAAACGGCTGGCCTGACGCGCATTACGGGCAACTTCCGACATGCCCTTCTTGTTGCTGTCCAGTTCTTCCAGCGTCACCATCGGCAGGAAAATGTCATGTTCCTCGAAGCGGTAAAGCGATGTGGGATCGTGCATCAGCACGTTGGTGTCGAGCACGAAAAGCTTGGTAGTTCCGTTTGCCTTGCGCTTGCGGGCGGCCATGGTATGTTCTCCCTGTGTGACGACAATTATTCGAGTGTTTGTACAAAAGCCAGCACTTCTGCAACGTGGTCCGGCACCTTTACACCACGCCACTCGCGCAGGATCTCTCCGTTGCGGCCGATGACGAAAGTGCTGCGTTCCACGCCTTGCACCTCTTTACCATAGAGTTTTTTGGTTTTGATGACATTGAACGCCTGGCAGGCAATTTCATCCGGATCGGAAACCAGATCGAACGGATAGGCTTGCTTGGCTTTGAAGTTCTCGTGCGATTTGAGGCTGTCGCGCGACAGCCCGAACACCTTGCACCCAGCGGCCAAAAAGGCTTCGTGTGCATCGCGAAAATTGCCGCCTTCCGTGGTGCAGCCCGGCGTGTTGTCCTTGGGGTAGAAATAGAGCACGAATTTTTGCCCTTTCAGGCTTTCGGTATCGAACATGCCGTTGCTGGTCATCGGCAGGCGCAGGGCAGGGCAAGTTGTGTTGGTCATCGGTGTTCTCCTGTTTTGATTTTGGTCGATGGGAAGTGCTTGGGCAAGCAGTGTTATCGATTGTCCGCATCCTTTGTTGGCTGGTGTATCCAGCCGCACGACGGCGGTCTAGAATGCTCGGATTCAATGGATATGGTGTCAGGATCATGAGCATCAAGAGCGACAAGTGGATTCGCCGCATGGCGCAGCTGCACAGCATGATCGATCCGTTCGTGCCGGGGCAGGTCAAGATGGTTGATGGCCAGCGCATTGTTTCCTATGGCACATCCAGTTACGGCTACGATATTCGCTGTGCAGACGAATTCAAGGTGTTCACCAACCTCAACAGCACGATCGTCGATCCGAAGAATTTCGATGAAAACAGCTTTGTCGACGTATCCGGCAAAGGCTACTGCATCATCCCGCCCAACTCCTTCGCACTGGCCCGCACCGTCGAATACTTCCGCATCCCGCGCAACGTCCTGACGGTCTGCCTCGGCAAATCCACCTACGCGCGGTGCGGAATCATCGTGAACGTCACGCCATTCGAGCCGGAATGGGAAGGCTACGTGACGCTGGAGTTTTCCAATACCACCCCGCTGCCGGCCAAGATCTATGCTAACGAAGGCGTGGCGCAGGTGCTGTTCTTCGAGGCGGATGCCGACGATGTCTGCGAGACCTCGTACCGGGATCGTGGCGGCAAGTATCAGGGGCAGGTGGGCGTGACTTTGCCCAAGACTTGACTGAACTCACAAGGCCGGTTCGCCGGCCTATTTTGATGATTTACAGTATACAAATAAATATAATAATATCCGGCAATATCCACCAGTCGCAGGAAAAGCAAAATGACCGCAAGCTACAAGGAACTGGCCTCCCAGATCGGCGGCAAGCTCAAGGAATTCAACAAGGACATTCCGGAGACGATGCAGGGCTTCATGCAGATGTCGAAGGCCACACATGCGGATGGCGCGCTGAGCGCCAAACACAAGGAACTGATCGCCATGGCCATCGGCATTGCCGCGCGCTGCCAGGGATGTCTGGCGTTCCACGCCCAAACCTGCGTCAAGATGGGCGTGACCCGTGCAGAGTTTGAAGAGATGATTCAGGTCGCGGTATACATGGGCGGCGGCCCGTCGCTGATGACGGCAGCAGAGGCGTTGATTGCTTATGAAGAATGCGGCGGCGAAAAAGCCTCTGCTTGATGCGGTAAGCCTGTGCCTCCAAAAACGACGCGGCGCAGTTATGAAACTGCGCCGTTTTCATTGTGGCTTCTTTGGTAGAATGCCGCTTTTAACGTGATTCGAACCGCCATGCTGACCGTCTACAACACCCTTGCCCGCGAAAAACAGGAATTCCGCCCCATCGAACCCGGCAAGGTGCGCATGTATGTCTGCGGCATGACGGTGTATGACCTCTGTCATGTCGGGCATGCGCGCATGCTCTCGTCATTCGACGTGATCTATCGCTGGCTCAAGGCATCGGGTTTTGATGTAACTTATGTGCGCAATATCACGGACATCGACGACAAGATCATCAAGCGCGCCGCGGAAAACGGCGAACCGATCGAGGCGCTGACCGAACGGACCATCCGCCTCATGCAGGAGGACTGCGCTGCACTCAGCTTGCTGCCGCCCACCGTTGAGCCGCGCGCAACCCTGCATATCGACGACATGCTGGCGCTGATTGGCAAGCTGATTGCCAAGGGGCGCGCGTATCCGGCCAGTAATGGCGATGTGTACTACGCGGTGCGCGAATTTCCAGGCTACGGCAAGTTGTCCGGCAAGTCCCTGGAAGACCTGCGTGCCGGCGAGCGCGTGGCGGTGGATGAATTCAAGCGCGATCCGCTCGACTTCGTGCTGTGGAAAGCCGCCAAGCCGGGCGAGCCCTACTGGGATTCGCCGTGGGGCAAGGGTCGTCCGGGCTGGCATATCGAATGCTCGGCCATGAGCTGCCGCCATCTGGGCGAGCAATTCGACATCCACGGGGGCGGGGCCGATTTGCAGTTCCCGCACCATGAAAACGAGATTGCCCAATCCGAAGGTGCGCATGACCACGGTTATGTGAACTACTGGCTGCACAACGGTTTTGTGCAGGTCGACGGCGAGAAGATGTCCAAATCGCTGGGCAATTTCTTCACAATCCGCGATGTGTTGCAGCATTTCGACGGTGAAGTGATCCGCTATTTGATCGTCCGCGCACACTACCGTAGCCCGATCAATTTTGCCGATACCCTGCTGGAAGATGCACGCCAGGGGCTGACCCGTCTTTACACGGCCTTGAAGGGGATTGAGCTGCCTGCGGCAGGGGAAATCGATTGGGCCAACCCGTTTGCCGCCCGCTTCAAGCGCGCGATGGACGACGACTTCAATACGCCCGAAGCAGTGGCGGTGCTGTTCGATCTGGCGGGCGAAGTCAACAAGACCAAAGACGCGGCGATTGCACTGCTGCTCAAGCAACTGGGCGGCATTCTGGGCTTGCTGGATCGTGATCCGGTCGCCTTCCTGCAAAGCGGCGTTCCGGTTGCCGAGGGGGCTTTGACATCGGAAGAGGTCGAAGCGCTGATCGCCGCGCGCAAGACTGCCCGTGCAGCCAAAGATTTTGCCGAATCGGACCGTATCCGCAAGGAACTGGACGATAAAGGTATTCTGCTGGAAGATGGGCCGCAGGGAACGACCTGGCGCCGGAAGTAGGCAGCTACGCCTTCGCATCTGGCAGTCGGGCGGTGCTCGGAATCCTCATGTACCCCCTGTACATTCAGGTTCCTGCGCTCCGTCCTTCTGCCACCTGCTTTGGCTTGCTCGCCTACTGTAAAGAGTCTCAAAACCGGCTTGGCAGACATCCAACGGCCGCTTCGGCGGCCGTTTTTTTGCCTTCTGGTTTTCGGTAATCGCTATACTTCAAAACATCCATTGGGAGACGACAGGCAACATGGCTGAACTGGGTGGTGGGCGTTTTCGCATTGAGCGCAACCTTGGGCAGGGTGCCCAGGGATCTGTTTTTCTGGCTCACGATACCCGGCTTGACCGCAAGGTGGCCATCAAGTTGCTGCGCCCGGACCAAGCACCGAAGAGCCTGGATGAAGCCCGTTTGGTCAGCAAACTGCAACATCCCAATGTGGTAGCGTTGCATGACGTGTTTATCGAAAGCGGCCGAACGGGATTGGTGTTTGAGTACGTAGAGGGTGAAACCCTCTCTGAATATCTACGGCGCGAAGGTGCGCAGACCCCAGTCCGTGCTGTCGAACTGATGCTGGGAATCCTGGATGGTTTGGCCAGCGCCCATGCGCAGGGAATCATCCACCGCGACATCAAGCCGCAGAACATCATGATCGATAGCAGCGGCCGTCCCCGTATCATGGATTTCGGCGTGGCGACCCGCAATGCCGGCGAATCCGGCATGACAGGAACCGTCGGCTACATGGCGCCGGAAATGCTCAAGAACATGCCGGTAGAAGCGCAGGCGGACATTTTCGCTGCCGGGATGACGCTCTACCAGATGCTGACCGGCCGGTTGCCGGTAGAGGGGGGATCGCTCTTTGCCACGCTCAATCGCATTGCCAACGAAAAGATCGCACCGCCTTCGTCTATTCGTCCCGGGATTGACGAACAACTCGATCATCTGGTGATGGTGGCCCTGTTCAAGGAACCGCAGGAACGATACGCCAACGTTTCCGCCATGCGCGAGGCATTAACGGACTGGCTGGAGGCCGGCAAAAACGAGCCGGCAAAAGAGGGCGCGGGCGGCAGTCGCAACAGCACGCTGGATTTCCTGCTGCGCCGCATGAGCCACACGGCGGATTTTCCCGCGCTCTCCCAGACAATCAGCGCCATCAACCGCATCAACAATTCCGATTCCGAGCGTCTGCAGAGCCTGTCCGCAGCAATCCTCAAGGATTTCTCGCTGACCAACAAATTGCTGCGTATCGTCAATTCGGCGACTTATGGCCAGTTCGGCGGCGCGATCAGCACGGTTTCGCGTGCCATCGTAATCCTTGGTTTCGACCACATCCGCAATCTGGCGGTGACGCTGCTGCTGTTCGAGCACATGCGCAACAAGACCCAAGCCGAGCAATTGCGCGAAGCTTCGCTGAAGAGCTTTTTCGGCGGTCTGTTGGCAAGCACGCTGGGCAAGAAAAGCGGTTGGCGTGAAGTCGAAGAGCTGCAGATTTGCGGTATGTTCCATCACTTGGGCAAGCTGCTGACGCTTTACTATTTCCACGAGGAAAGCCAGCAGATCGCCAAGCGAGTGGAGCAAACCGGGGAGGACGAGCAGGTCGCGGCCGAGGCCGTTCTGGGAATCAGTTATCAGGATTTGGCTGTGGGCGTGTCGGGGAGCTGGAATTTCCCCGAACGCATCGTCGGCAGCATGCGCCCCATGCCGGAGGGGCCGATCAGGCAGCCCCAGTCCCAAATCGAAAAATTACGCTTCTTTGCCAACCTGTCGGGCGACCTGTTGCCCCTGATCGAGCAATCGCCGGCCAATGCGGACAAGTTCCTGGCCAAGGTCATGGGCAAGTATGCCAAAGTGGTCAACTGGCCGGCCAGAGATTACCAGGGCATGATTCAGGAGGCGGCAGACCATTACCTGCATTACCTGTCCATCCTCGGTGTCGAGCAGCGCGGCAGCAGTTTCTGCAAGCGTCTGCGCCAAACCGCTGGACACGCGCCCGCGGCCGATGAAGCAGGCTTCGCGACCGGGGATGTCGGGATCGAAGAAGCACTGCAGGCTGCTGAAGTACAGGCCGAGGATTCGGCTCCGCTCGACCCCGCGGCCATTCTTTCCGCTGGCGTTCAGGACATCACCAACACCTTGGTGAGCAACTTCAATCTCAACGATCTGCTACGCATGACCCTTGAAACCATGTACCGCGGCATCGGCTTCGAGCGCGTGATCTTCTGTACGCGCGACACCAAGCGCCCGATGATGCTGGCGCGCTTCGGCTTCGGCTTGGACATTCAGCAAATAACAGCGAAATTCAGCTTCGACATCAGCCAGACCAATGACGTTTTCCAGCTTGCGCTGGCGCGCAACGCCGACGTGCTGATCGAAGACATCGACGCCGAATCGATCAAGGCGCGTATCCCGTCCTGGTACAGGGCAGCGGTTCCCGCCAAAACCTTCATTGTTTTTCCTGTCGTACTCGACAAGAAACCCATCGGTCTTTTCTACGGCGACCGCACGCAAGCCCACTCGCTCAAGATCCCCCCGGAGCAATTGAACCTGCTCAAGACCTTGCGCAATCAGGCTATCTTGGCGATCCGCCAGAAACAGTTCGGCGGCTGATTTATCTTGAATTTCTCACCACAGAGACACAGAGACACAGAGGCAAAGCAAGCAGGGCGGAAAAGCGGAGCGCCTTCCGACAGTTGCATGTCGGATGGCGCCTGCGGCTTATCCAACCTACGCTTGTTCATCCATCAAGTGAGGTAATCTCAAGGCATAAGAGCCCATTTTTCTCTGCGCATCTGTGGTTCAACTGAAGTTTTCGGATCAACGGCTTTTGTCGTTGCAGTCCAACACCACTCTGCCATACAACTCGCCCAGCTCACGCAAACTCACCGCGCTTTGCCGGTGCAGGTTTTCCAGTTGCCCGGCGCTGTAGCGCCATTGCCAGTTGCCTTGGGCCACGCCGGGCGTATTGAAGCGTGCGTTTGAATCCAGCGCGAGCAAATCCTGCAGCGGAATGATTGCGAGCTTGCAGACCGACTCGTACGCGGTGCGGATGAAATCCCAGGCAATGTCTTCCCCGCTGACGCGCAGGTAGCGGCGCACATGGTCGCGTACCTTTTCGTCGGCGTGCGCGTACCAACCGCGCGTGGTGTCGTTGTCGTGGGTACCGGGGTAGACAACACAATTGGCGGTCAGGTTGTGCGGCAGGTAATCGTTGTCGGCATCACCGCCGAAAGCGAATTGCAGGATCGCCATGCCGGGCAGCCCGGTCGCATGGCGCAAATCGTGCACGGAAGGTAGAAGGTCGCCGAGGTCTTCGGCAATCAGCCGCGCGAGCGGAAATTCGCGCGCTACAGCAGCAAAGAAGGCCAGCCCCGGCCCGTTTTCCCAACACCCGGTCTTGGCACTTAGGGCATCGGCGGGAATGGCCCAGTAGGTATCGAAGGCGCGGAAGTGGTCGATGCGCAGCACGTCGCACAGCTCAAAGTTGGCGCGCAGGCGCTTGCGCCACCAACTGAAGCCATCCCGCGCATGCGCCTCCCAGTCGTAAAGCGGATTGCCCCAAAGCTGGCCGTTAGCGGAAAAATAATCGGGCGGCACGCCGGCCACGCACTGCGGCTGGCCGGTCTGCGGGTCGATCCGGAACAACTCCGGACGCGACCAGACATCCGCGCTGTCCGGTGCGACGAAGATCGGAGCATCACCGATGATCTCGATACCGCGCGCCTTGGCCTGCGCCCGGACTTGTTGCCATTGCCCGAAAAACAGGTACTGGAAAAACGCATGCGCCTCGGCACATTCCGTCACGCTGGCCGGCAACTGCGCTAAATCGACACGATGCAGGAAACGCTGTTCCTCCGGCCATTGCCACCACGGCAGGCCGCCATGATGTGCCTTGAGTGCGAGGAACAAGCAGTACGGCATCAGCCAGTCGCGGTGCGCTTCCTTGAATGCCGGATAATTGCCGTAAGGCAGCCCGCCATAACCCGCCTGGGCAAAGGCATGGAAAGCCTTGAACAGCACTGGCCACTTGCGCAGGTACAACTCGCCGAAATCGACGTGCTCCTGCGGCAACTCGGCAAGTGGCAAGAGATCGGCGGCATCGAGCAAACCGTGTTCCTGCAACGCTACCAAATTGATGAGATAGGGATTGCCGGCGAACGCGGAAAAGCACTGGTAAGGCGAATCACCAAAGCCTGTCGGCCCAAGCGGGCAGACCTGCCAGTAACGGATACCGGAATCGGCCAGAAAATCCAGCCAGCGCGTAACGGCGTCATCCAGCACCCCGCTGCCCTGTGCGCCGGGGAAACTCGTCGGATGCAGCAGGACGCCTGCAGCGCGGTGCTGGAGCCAGTTGAACAGGGGAGTGGAGTTTGCGGGCATGTTTGGGTTGTGAGTCAGGGTCGATTCGCAATGTATGGATTCGCGAAGCAATCCGCCAAGAGGTACTCCAAGCAACGGAGCAGGCCGAGTCACTATTGCTTCAATTCTGCCTTACGGGTTAAGCCAATCCTTTATAACCTTTGTTTTCTATCTCCAAATGTTGCGCAATCTGCTCGCAGCAGGATTCGGCAACAGATATGTTTTTTCCAGTCTTGTAAGCAAGTTTGAGCAACTCTGTTGTTTCATAGCCATGTGTACCTACCTCGACGATCAGGTATGTTTGCCAGCCCCCCGCTACTCTGGCCCGAACCCAAGCAACGCCCGACAACTCTTTGTGCTTTTCTCTCACTAGCCATCCAAGAAAGGTGGTGTAGGTGGCCACAAATTTCGGGGATGCAGCAAGCGCATTTTTTTGTCTAAACCCCGCTAACACTACAAGTACCAAATAAATGGTGCAAATTACGATTAAAGCAGTTAGTCGATACCTGGAGTGGGCAAACAATATCCACAGTTGCGCAGACGGAGCAAGTAGTCCTCCGGTAACCAGACACCAGCGCGTTCTTTCTATCAAAGGGTAGGATGTGAGTTCGACAACCATATTGGCTTTTTAGAATAGTGGTTTCGTAGGGCGGGTCATTGACCCGCGCTGCGCAATGTTTGTTTAGCCTTCGGCAATCTTGATTCGGCGGGTTACGCCTGCGGCTAACCCGCCCTACCATCGGACTTTCTTCGTGGTGCCGCTCAATACGCACAAAGCGGGCCGCCCAAGCAAGCCCGCTTTGTTTGGAGCCAAACAGTTTACTGATCGACCGTATCGCGCAGCAGCTTGGCAGCGGCAAACGCAGGGACTTTGCGCGCCGGGATCTTGATGGTGGCGCCGGTGGCAGGGTTGCGACCCTCGCGGGCGGGTTTTTGCTTCACGGTGAACTTGCCCACGCCGGGCAGGACGAATTCGCCTTCTTCGACAAGACTGGCGCGCAGGATGTCGCCAAGGGCTTCGACGAAGGCTTCCGTCGTTGCGCGGGATTGGTTGGTGTGGTCGATCAGGGCATCAATCAGTTCTTTTTTGGTACGCATCGGGTTTCTCGCAAACTGGGGTTGTCGGAGGGCGGTCGGCTGTGCCTTTGCATCTGGCGGTCGGCGGAGCCCGGAATTCTCATGTACGCCATGTACATTCCGGTTCCTGCGCCACCTGCTATGGCCCGCTCGTCTGCTGAAGAAGCTCGGAGCACAGCACCCACCAGCATAGCAGGTGTTTTTAGCGTCGCGTAATTTCTTCCCATATTTTTGCCAACCGTTTGCCGGATACCGGGTAAGGTGTGCGCAACTCCTGTGCAAACAGCCCCACGCGCAGTTCCTCGATCATCCAGCGGAAGGGCAGAAGCGGGGCGGTGTCGCGGCCTTCAGCCTGCCATTTCCTGATCTCGGCCTCCCATTTGCTCCAGAGCGCGGCAACGTCGGCGGCGCGTTGTGCATCGCGCGCCGGGTTGGCGGTGCGTTTTTCGCTGCGCAGGCGCATGGCTTTCAGATAGACCGGCAGGCGCGGCAGTTGTTCCCACGGCGTGGAGCACAGGAAGCCCTTGTAGACCAGTTGCCCCAATTGGGCCTTGAGTTCATGGGTAATGGCACCGGGTTTGGCCAGCAGTTGATTGAGCGCCACATATTCGGCGGTGACTTCGCCGAGGCTGCGCCACGCGGCATCGCGCACCGAGGGCAGGCGCACCTTGGCGCGGTTTTTCTGGTCGTCGAAGTCTTTTTTCTTGCGCGGCAGTTCGTCTTCACCGAGGAAGGCGCGGTCGCAGATGCAGCCGACCAGATCGTCCATGAGATCGTCGCTGTTGGAGAGCGCGCGCAGCTGGATCGCGAACTGGTTGAAGTTGGCAAAGCATTTGGGCAGTTGCTTGATCTGCTCCTTGAGCTCGAACGACAGCAGCTTGAGCACGCCCTGGCGGTGCGCTTCGGCGGCGGCGTGCTCTGTGTCGAACAGACGGATCGCCACCGTATCGTCTTCCGGCACCAGCGCCGGGTAGCCGTTGATGGTCTGCCCGTGGCGCTTGAAGGCGATTTTTTCCGGCAAATCGCCAAAATCCCATTTGGTGATGCCGTGTTTTTCGATGGCCGGACGCTCTTCAGCCGTATCGCGGAAGGTGATCTGCGCGGCTTCGCCGAGTTGCGCGCGCAGCGCGACCAGATCGCGTCCGCTGGCGAGCTCCTGTCCGGCATCATCGACGATGCGGAAGTTCATTTTCAGGTGCGGCGGTAGATCGCTGCCGTCGAACTCTTCCACGCTCACAGGCTGGCCGATGCCGCGCGTAACGGCTTGGGCAAGCTGAGGCTGCAGCGGCGCGCTGCGCTCGGCACGGTCGAGTTCGAGCAGCATCCGGGTGGCAAATTCCGGCACCGGCACGCATTGGCGACGGATGGCTTTGGGCAGCGATTTGACCAGCGCCGTGACCTTCTCGCGCAACAGACCCGGCACCAGCCAGTCGAAGATCGCATGGTTGACGCGGTTCAACAGATGCAGCGGCAGCGTGGCGGTCACGCCGTCGAGCGCATGGCCGGGGTCGAAGCGGTAGGCGAGCGCGATTTCGGCATCGTGCAGGCGGAAGGTGGCCGGGTATTGTTCTTCCGTGACGCTGGAGGCGCTGTGCTGCATCAGGTCGTCGCGCGAGAGGAACAAGAGCTTGGGGTTGGTCTTTTCAGCCTCGCGCCGCCAGGCTTCAAAACCTGAACCATTGATGATTTCTGCGGGAATGCGTGCATCGAAGAAGGCGAACAAAGCTTCTTCATCGACCAGCACGTCCTGGCGGCGCGCCTTGTGTTCAAGTTCCTCGACTTCGAGCAACAGTTCCAGATTGTGGTCGTTGAACTTGCCCTTGGTATTGAAGTTGAACTTCACCAGCCCTTCGCGGATGAAGATTTCGCGGGACTCCTTCGGGTTGATGCGGCCGTAATGCACGCGTCGGCGGTTGACGATGGGCAGGCCGTAGAGCGTCACGCGCTCGGTGGCCATGACCTGTGCGCCGTCTTTTTCCCAGTGCGGATCGAAATACTGGCGGCTGACAAGGTGCGGGGCAAGTTTTTCCACCCACTCCGGTTCGATGGCCGCCACGCAACGTCCGAAGAGCTTGCTGGTTTCCACGAGTTCGGAGGCGACAATCCACTTCGGGCGGTTCTTTTTCAGGCACGAGCCGGGAAAGACCGAATACTTGATGCCGCGCGCGCCAAGATATTCGTCCGAATCGGTGCTTTTCATGCCGAGGTTGCCAAGCAGACCGGTCAGCAGGGCCTTGTGAACTTGCTCGTAGGTGCCGGGCTTGTCGTTGAGGTGTAATTCCAGCTCCTCGCAGATGTCGAGCAATTGCCGGTGCAGATCGCGCCATTCGCGCAGGCGCAGGAAGGAGAGGAAATGCTCGTGGCAGAGGTTCACGAGCTGGCGGTTGCTGGTCTTGCTGGTCTCTGCTTCGGCAAAGAAATCCCAGAGCAGCAGCCATGACAGGAAGTCGGACTTGTCATCGCGGAACTTGGCCTGCATGCGGTCGGCGGCATCGCGCGCATCGAACGGGCGTTCGCGCGGGTCTTGCACCGACAGCCCGGAGGCGATGATGAGGATTTCCTTGAGGCAGTTCTCGTCACGACCGGCCAGCAGCATGCGGCCGAGCTTGGGATCAACCGGCAAGCGCGCGAGCTGTTTGCCCAAGGGGGTGAGTTCGTTGGTTTCAGTGACTGCGCCGAGTTCATGCAGTTGGGCATAACCATCGGCAATCAGGCGGCCGGAAGGCGCTTCGATGAACGGGAATTCGTCGACGCGACCGAGCTTGAGTGCTGCCATTCGCAAAATGACTGCAGCGAGTGACGAGCGCACGATTTCTGGATCGGTAAATTCGGGGCGGCCGGTGAAATCCAGTTCAGAATACAGGCGCACGCACACACCGGCGCTAACCCGGCCGCAACGACCGGCACGCTGGCGCGCGGAGGCTTGCGAAATCTTTTCCACCAGCAACTGCTCGACCTTGGCGCGCGGGCTGTAGCGGTTGACGCGCGCCAGGCCCGAGTCGATCACGTAGCGGATACCGGGTACGGTGAGCGAGGTTTCGGCGACGTTGGTCGCCAGCACGATGCGCCGGCCATTGCCGGGGCGGAAGATGCGCTGCTGGTCTTCGTTCGACAGGCGAGCGAACAGCGGCAGAATTTCCGCGCCCATGAGCTTGGCGCGGCGCAACTCTTCGGCGGTTTCGCGAATCTCGCGCTCGCCGGGCAGGAAGACGAGCACGTCGCCCGCGCCATCCTTGCGCCAGAGTTCTTCGACCGCGGCGACCACGGCCTCTTCCATCTCCAGTTCCTGGTCGTCTTCGTCCTCACTGCCGAGCGGTTTGAAGCGCACTTCGACCGGATAGGTGCGCCCGGATACTTCCAGGACGGGGGCGTTGTTGAAATGACTGGAAAAGCGTTCGGCGTCAATGGTTGCCGAGGTGACGATGACTTTCAGATCGGGGCGCTTGGGCAGCAACTGCTTGAGGTAGCCGAGCAGGAAGTCGATGTTCAGGCTGCGCTCGTGCGCCTCGTCGATGATGATGGTGTCGTAGGCGTTGAGGTATTGGTCCGACAGCGTTTCGGCGAGCAGGATACCGTCGGTCATGAGCTTGATGTAGCTGCTGGCGGAAGACCTGTCGGTAAAGCGCACCTTGAAGCCGACCGCGCTGCCGAGCTCGGTTTGCAATTCCTGCGCAATGCGGCTCGCCACCGAGCGCGCGGCGAGGCGACGCGGCTGCGTGTGGCCGATGAGGCCGTGCACGCCGCGCCCGAGTTCGAGGCAGATTTTCGGTAGTTGCGTGGTCTTGCCCGAACCGGTCTCGCCGCAGACGATCACGACCTGATGTTGCGCGATGGCGGTCTTGATCTCGTCGAGTTTCTGGCAGACTGGCAGCGCGTCGTCGAAGGTCGGGCGGGGCAGGGCGGTGCGGCGTGCCGTGACGATGGCGCTTGATTTGGCAATGCCGTCTTCGAGACCAGTCAACAACTTGTCGATGGGCTGCTTGCTTCTCATGCGCTCCCGGATTTGTTTCAGGGAGCGAATCAGGCGCTGGCGGTCAACGGCAAGGCAATTGTCGATCTGGCGGTAGAGTTCTGCGAGAGAGTCGGACATGGACGGGTAAGCTTGATCTGCAAGGGCGAGATTCTACCATCCCGTACCCGGCGTGCCGCGCTAGTAGTCAGTCACGCAGGTTCGCGTGGATACCGAGGCGCGCATCTGCGCCCCATGCGCACGAAGTGAACCGCAGCCATAGCATGGCTATGGCGAGGATGAGCAACGCAGCCAAGGGGGCGAAGACAAGCTTTATCGGTTCGTTCATTTGCGAAGCAGACCACTAACTATTTTCGTACCAATGTCAGAGTGCAAGGGCGCGAACCGAATGCGCCTTTGCCCTCGTAATAATCGCCCGAGAATTTTCCGGTGAAAGTGCCCGTAACCGGTCGGCCCAGAAATTGAGGATGAACGGATAGCGTGTGCCCGGTCAGAGTCAGTGTGCCGTTATCCTGAATCTTGCCGTCGAGCTTTATGTAGCCGGCTCTGTCGGATTTTCCGCGCTCGATCTTGACGATGTTTTGCGAGATTTTGGTTGGAAAAGTTCTGAGGATGCCCTCGGTTTCTTTCCATTTGTCGCAGTTGACAAGTACATTCCAGCTGCCGTCAAAGTTTTGTGCGGCCTTGGGCTGCACCGGGATGCGCGATGCTTCCGGCGCCGGTTTTGCAAGATGCTGCTCGACGGGCCTGCTGGCAACCACGGGAGCGACAACAGGGGCCGGTTTTACCGGCTCGGCGGTGGCCGGACGTTTTGCCGGCGCGACTTCGACCGCTTTGACAGGCGACAGGGCGGCCTTGCGCAGGCTCTCTATCCGGGCCCTGGCAACATCGCTGAACATGCCGGCCGGATATTGCTTGAGATAGGCCTCAAGCTCGGCGGGATTATTGCTGGAGCGCACCGTATCCCAGAGCAGCTTTTCGCGTTCTTCATGGTGTTGCACCCCGCTGGCTTGTTCGTTGCCGGCAGACGGTACGGGAGGCTGCGGTTTGATTTTGGGCAAGAGGATGCCCCCCCCAGCCAGCAGTGCGCCGATGGCGGCGGTAATGCCCAGCCAGCGCCCGAGCGAACTGCTCCGGGGAGTGCTCGCGGGCCGCGCATTCATACCTTTTCCGGGCGCCAGGCCGAATACGTGCACAGGGCGGGAGATGTTTTTGAGTTCCTTTTCGCCCAGATCGACAAAGCCCAGACTCAGCTTGCCGATGACCTGATCGTAAACCGCAGAGGAAATGCAGACACACCCCGGCTCGGCAATGCTTTCCAGCCGTGCCGCGATGTTGACGCCGTCGCCCAGCAGGTCTTCGTCCTTGACGACGACATCGCCGAGATTGACACCGATGCGGAACAGCAGGCGCTGTTCTTCCGGAAGGCTGTCGTTGCGGGTCTTGAGCGCATCCTGGATTTCCAGCGCGCAGCGCACGGCATCGACCGAACTGGCAAACTCCGCCAGCACGCTGTCGCCTGCGGTCTTGAAGATACGCCCGGAGTGAAATTCAATGATGCCGTCGATCACGGAACGGTGCGCGGCCAACACGCGCAGCGTGCCTTCCTCGTTTTCGCTCATCAGTTTGCTGTAACTGACGGCATCGGCGGCCAGTACTGCGACCAAACGGCGATTGACAGGGGTAGGGGCCATGACGTTCATCTTCCATGTGCAGATGCTTGAATTCTAGTCGCGATGCATGATCGCTGCCTCGAAGCAAGATTGTAAGCAGGTCCTGATTCAAGCTCCTGTTTTTGCCAGCATGCAGTAGAGCTTGACCAAGGCCGCTTCCGGCGTCATGTCTTCGGCCGGCAATGCGCCAATGCGCGCGAGTGCCGAGCTGCTGGCATAACGCCCTTGCCGCACCATGCCCCTCAGGCATTGCGTGCAATTGACAATGATTGCGCCTGCTGCGGCCTGTTTTTCGAGTGCGGCGATGAGTCCGGCATGGTCCGGCAGGTTGCCGCTGCCGTAGGTTTCCAGAACGATTCCTTGCAGCGGCTCGACCAGTGATTGTGCGAGCCAGTCGTAACTGGTGCCGGGGTAAAGTTTGATGCCGACCACCCGGCTTGTCGGGTCGATGGCGGTGAAACGCAGGTCGCCCGAATTGCGGGGGGCGGGCCATTCTCCGTTCCAGTTGGGCGCATCGAAAGCAGTGTCTCCATCGGCATCGACCTTGCGCACACCGTTTCCGGGCAGCAGTTTGCCGCCGAAGGCTACACGCACTCCTGCGATGCCTGATGCTGCCGCAGTCAGGGCCAAGGCCACGTTGGCCGGGGCATCGCTGGCATCCTGCAGCCACGGGCGCTGCGAGCCGGTGACGATGACCGGCTTGCCCAGATTTTCCAGTTGAAACGAGAGTGCCGCAGCGGTATAGGCGAGCGTGTCGGTGCCGTGCAGTACGACAAAGCCATCAAAAGCATCGTATTGGATGGCGATGTCCTGACCGATGCGGTTCCAGTCGGCCGGACCCATGCTCGACGAATCGAGCAGTTGCGGATATTCCTGCAGCGTGACTTCAAGCGCATGTCCTGCAGCCAGTGCTTGCAGGGGGGTGGAGAGTATGCCCGGCGCCGGAGCCAAACCGTTTTCGGTAGGCAGGCAGCCGATGGTTCCTCCGGTGTACAGGCAAAGGATGCGTTTCATGATGTTAGAATGTCGCGTTTACACGAAATAACGAATTCTAAGCCATGACGGTCATTGCCGATAACCGCAAAGCCTTTCACGATTACTTTATCGAAGAACGCCTCGAAACCGGGCTGGTACTGGAGGGGTGGGAGGTCAAGTCGATTCGCGCCGGTCGCGTGCAGCTCAAGGAATCCTACGTCGTTTACATCAGCGGTGCGTTCTGGCTGGTGGGTGCGCATATCTCGCCGCTTTCCACTGCTTCGACCCACATCACGCCCGACCCGACCCGCTCGCGAAAGCTCCTGATGCACCAGCGCGAGATCGAAAAATGGTCCGGCCGCGTGGATCGCGCCGGCTTTACCGTGATGGCGCTCAACCTGCATTACCAGAAAGGGCGTATCAAGCTGGAAATCGGCCTGGCCAAGGGCAAGAAACAGCACGACAAACGCGAAAGCGAAAAAGACCGCGAATGGCAACGCGAGAAGGCGCGGCTGGTGCGCAGCGAGAACAAACGCGGGTAAACAGACAAAGGCCGGAAACCCCGGCCTTTGTCACAGGTGCTTGATTTTCAGGACGGTTCTTTGTCTGCCTTCTGACCGATCTTGTCCTCCTTGCCGGAAAGCAACCCGATGATGTTCTGCTTGTGGCGCACGATCAGCAGCAACGCAATTGCGCAGACCGCGATGAAATAATCCCGGCCCGGCAGCAGGAACCAGGCGAAGGCCGGGGCGCAGACCGCAGCGGTGAGCGCAGAAAGCGAGGAAATTTTTACCACCTTGGCCATGAACAGCCAGACGGCGAAAAGCCCCAGCCCCATCCAGGCATTGAGAGCAAGCAGAATGCCCAGCGCCGTTGCAACGCCTTTCCCTCCCTTGAATCCGAAAAATACCGGCCACATGTGTCCAATGGTGGCGGCAACAGCGCTGAGCGCGATGGCCTGATCGCCCAATCCCAAGCGTGGAGCAGCCAACTGTGCCAGAAATACTGCGATCCAGCCCTTGAGTGCATCGCCCAGCAACGTCAGTGCGGCGGCTTTCTTGTTACCACTGCGCAGGACATTGGTGGCGCCGGGGTTGTTGGAGCCGTAAGTGCGCGGGTCGGCGAGCCCCATGAGCTTCGAGACAATCACGGCAAAAGAGAGCGAGCCGATCAGGTAGGCGGCAACAACAAGCAATAACAGGTTCATTGTAAATTCCACTACAATCGCAAGCCCCGGATTCTAAGGCATGGCGGACGACTCTGCCCATGTTGCAAGGCAAGTTTGATGGATATCATTTTTCTGCACACGGTACGCGCCAAGACACTCATCGGCTGGTACGAATGGGAGCGCGCAGCACCTCAGGTCGTCGAATTGGACCTGGAAATCGGGCTACCCTCATCGCGCGCCGGAGATTCTGACAATCTGACCGATACCATCGATTATGACAAGGTGGTCAATGAACTACGGGCTTCGCTGGCCACACAGCATTTCCTGCTGCTGGAGGCACTGGCCGAACACATCGCCAAGGTCATACGTCAGGATTTCGGCGCACCCTGGGTTCGCGTTTCGGTGACCAAGCTCGGCATCCTGCATGAAGTAGGGCAGGTCGGAGTGACGATTGAACGCGGCCAACGGGCGTCTTGATCCCGAATTGCGCATAGGGCGACCCTTTGGGCACTACGCGAGTGCCGGCGGCCCAACAAACAATCCCGGTTGAACTTTTACCGGGAATCCCCATACTAAGCAGTGCGCAATATCGCGCTATTGAAGAGAGTTAGAAACTCATGAGCAAGTCTGGACGTTCCTTGATGATCGCCCTGCTTTCTGTTTCCATTTTTGCCGCTGGCCCGGTCGAGGCAGCTCGCTTGGGTGGCGGCAAGTCTACCGGCATGAAACGCAGCGTTACGACCCAGAGCGCTCCGCAGCGCCAGGCCCAGCAAACTCCGCCGCAACAGCAAACAGCTCCGCAAACCGCTCAGCCGCAGCAAAGCGGTCCGGGGTGGGGCGGCGTGGCAGCAGGCGTGGCAGCAGGTGCCGCGACCGGCTATCTGGTAAGCAAGGCCATGGAGCCCAACGGCGTAGCGGCTTCACAGCCTGCCGTAGCCCCGCAGCAACGCAGCAGTGGCATCCCTTGGGGCACAATTCTGCTTTTGGGTGGTATTGGCCTGTTGGGCGCAATGTGGCTCTCCCGCCGCAATGCAGCCCGTTCTGCCCCGGTTCCGGCTGGCATGGCTTCCTCTCCCGCTGGGCTGCAGCAACAGGACTCACAAAAGGTCTACCGCGTCGGCGAAGGCATGACTACTGCAGCCCCGGCAGCCATGCAGTCCGGGCGCCTGCCTGACGGCACCGAAACCGCTGCGTTCCTGCGCCAGGCGCGCGCGACTTTCCAGCATGTCCAGTCGCTGAATTCGCCGGACCAACTGGAAGAAGTACGCAAATACCTGACCCCCGGCCTTTTCGATGATCTGAAGTCTGAAATTGCAGCCAACCGCGAAGTGGCCGAATTCCACAATCTGCAGGCAGATTTGCTTGATGCCTCGAATGAGGACGGTCGCTTGGTGGCAAGCGTTCGCTTCAGCGGACAGGTGAGCGAGTCGCTGAATTCACCCGCCGTACCGTTTGCCGAAGTCTGGCATTTCGTGCGCCCGAGCGATAACGATCCGCGCTGGCTGCTGGCTGGTATCGAACAGTTGTAAGAGGTTGCGTCCAAGCAAGGGCGGCCTTGTTGAAGGCCGCCTTTTTTGTTGTATAAAACGTAAATAGGCCCCGTTTATCGGGAACGATTCTTGGAAACGGTGTTACAATTTACAGTGATTTCAGCCCATTGAGATGACCTTGAACGTGATTCGGTTGCGCATAATCGGTTTCGCTCTTTTGCTGGCGACACAACTGGCCGGATGTGACCAGATCAACGACGTCGTCAACAAGCAAAAGTCCAACGGCAAGGCCGTCGGTGCCGCATGCCGCCACAGCGGAAGAGCGCTGGAAGACTGCTATCAGCGAAACCCCAAGGTCTCCAAGTCCGATATCTATGCGGGCTGGAAAGAAATGAACGAATACATGCAGGCGAAGAAACTTGACGTCGTGCGTCCTTCTCCAGACGCGTCAGGCGATGCCGAAAGCGGCGGAATCCCCGCCGAAAAGAAAAAGTCTTCGACTGCTTCCGCCCCTGCCTCTGCCGCCAGTTCCGTCAAGAGTTCGGGCAAAACGGCGTCCAAGGCTTCGGCCGCGCACTGAATTACAGAAGACGAGGAAATGTCATGAAAAAGATGTTGGCTGAAATCCCTCTTTTCGAAGGGTTTTCAGAAGAACAGCTCGATCAGTTGATCCGGGTGGGAATCCGCAGAAAACTGCCCAAGGGCACGTATCTTTTCCGCGAGGGCGAGGTAGCCGATGCCATGTACGTTCTGCTTGATGGCCGCACCCGTTCGCTGACGAGCGACAACCTGGGCAAGGAGTTCGTTTTCAAAATCGGCGAGCCTGGCGATATCTTTGGCGAGATATCCCTGATCGACGGCGAACCGCGCGGCTGGACCACGCAGGTCGATGAAGATGCCGAAGTACTCATGATTTCCCGCCAGGATTTCTTGCGGCTATTGATGGAAACACCCGAGATGAAGGACTTGGTGATCAAGAATCTGGCGCGCATCGTGCGCCGCCTGCAACACACGATGAAGTCGCTTGCGCTGCTGGACGTTTACGGCCGCGTACGCGCGCTGTTCGAATCGATGGCCACCGTGATCGACGGTCAGGAAATGATCGAGCAACCGCTGACCCAACAAGCCATTGCCGACCGCGTCGGCTCCTCGCGTGAAATGATTGCCCGCATCCTCAAGGAACTGGTTTTCGGCGGATACATCAAGCTCGAAAACAAGAAAATCATCATCCTGCAAAAACTGCCGATTCGTTATTGATCCGGCAAAGTCACAGACAAAGGACGGCACCGAGCCGTCCTTTTTTGCGAGCAGAACGACCATGCCCCATCTGACTGAAATCAAGATTCGCGGCTACCATCTCGACCTGTACGGCCACGTCAACAATGCACGTTACCTCGAATTTCTGGAGGAAGCGCGCTGGGCGATGATGGAATGCAGCGATCTCGACTGGTTCATGCAGCAAGGCTATGCGCTGGTGGTGAGCCGGATCGACATCCGCTACCTGCGACCTGCGGGCATGGGCGATCTGTTGCGTATAGAAACCCGACTAGACCGCCTGTTACCGCGCGCCGGCATTATCAACCAGCAAGTGAAAAACGTGCAAACGGGCAAGGCCATTGCCACGGCGGAAGTAACCTTTGCCGTACTGCATCCGGAGCGAGCAAGTGCCTTGCCGATTACCGGTGAAATTGCCACCCGCCTTGAATCTTTACTCGAATCCGAACCCGTTCTCGAATCTTGAAGGAAGCAATCATGCGACGCTTGTTTCTGATCATGGCCAGCCTGCTGTTGTCCGCCTGCGCAGGTGTCGGCAGCATCGTGGAAAAACCCAGCGTATCGCTGGCGGGAATCGAGATCGAAGGGCTGGGGCTGTTCGAACAGCGCTTTCTGGTTTCCCTGCGCATCACCAACCCCAACGACGTTTCCGTAACCATGGATGGCGTGGATTTCAATCTCGACCTCAACGGCGAGCACTTTGCCAGCGGCATGAGCCGGGAAACAGTCACACTGCCGCGTCTGGGCGAAACTGAAGTCAAGCTCAAAGTTACGACGCGGCTGGACATGCTCTGGAAACAGCTCAAATCGCTGCAAAACGGGGAGAGGCCGCTGGGTTATCACCTGACCGGCAGGTTGTATGCGCCCTGGATTCCCGGCGGGATGCCGTTCGAGCGCAAGGATGAACTGCCCGCACTGAAACGGTTTATCCCGAAACAGAAGGAAAACAATGGCCAATCCGAAAGGATTTGATCCTGCTTATTGGGTTGGCAAATAGCCGTCAAAGCGCGTGCTTTCTCCTTCAAATACGAAGTTTGGCTTTTCTCCTGCCAGCCACGGGGCATGGCGCGGGCGCTTGACGATCACACGTTTGCCGGCCAGCTTGCGGGCCAGCGCCAGCAGCGCATCGGCATCCAGATCCCCACCGATCAGCGTCTGAAAGGCGGACATTTCCTTTTTCGATTTTGCGCGCTTGTCCGGTTCCGGAAACATCGGATCGAGATAGACCACATCGAAAGACGCTCCCTCGTTGGGGGAGGGCAGGTGTGGGGGTGAAACCGCAACAGAGGAGGGTTGCGCTTGAACTGCCGCATCCAGCCATTCCCGCGCATCAGCCCGAATCAGCGACATCCGCGTCGCAATAGTCGCCGTTTCCGCATCCTCCTGCGCCCGGCGCAAGCCGTCCTGCAACAGAAGGAAAGCCACCGGGCTGCGCTCCAGCATGACCACTTCGCAGCCCAGGCTGGCGAGCACAAAGGCATCGCGCCCCTGGCCAGCGGTGCAATCAAGCACGCGCGGCAAATAATCGCCCTTGATGCCTACCGCTTTGGCTACCGGCTGACCCCGTCCGCCGCCGAACTTGCGCCGATGCGCCAGCGCGCCGCCCACGAAATCCACCCAGATCGAGCCTTTTTCATACAAGGGCATGAGCTCCAGATGGCCTTCATGCCAGCGTAATGCGTAGGTCGCATCAGACGGCGGCACATCCCATAACGGGAACCTCAGCGCCTCAACCTGCCCGCACAGTATTGCAGGCGCTTGCGCGCGAATCAGACCGATCATGCGTGCGCCCGGTATTCGGAGGGCAAATCTTCCGCCCACACCGGACGGTATTTCATGCGCGGCAGGCGGCGGGCCGGATCCTGGCGGTAAAACGCGCAAAGCTGCCGGTAGACCGCCGGGTACTGGTCGCTCAACAGGTGCGGCAACTCAAAGAAATACTCACTGAACACTGCAAAACACTCGCCTGGATTTTCTGCAGCATACGGATCAATGGGGCAGGGCTCCCAAGAATCTGCCCGGCGAGCCAGATCATCGAATGCATGAGTAAAGACCGCTTTCCACTCGGCGTAGTCCATGCCGTTGTGCAGAGGAGGGCAACCGTTGGCTTCGCCGCTGCGCATATCGAGCTTGTGGGCAATCTCATGGATCGGCACGTTCCAGCCCTCCAGCCACGGCGATTCCCGACAATCCAGCAGGGAGAGCAATATCGGCCCGTCCGGCCGTGCCTGCCCGGCCAGGATGTCCTCCGATTCATGGACCAGCCCGAGATAATCGCCCACCGATTCATACGTCCGGCTGCGACTGAGAAACTGGCCCGGATACACGATAACCTCGTGCCAGTCGTCCAGCGCATCACGCCCGAGATGAATAAGCGGCAGGCAACACTGCGCCGCAATCACCAGCCGGGCCTCATCGTCCAGCTCCAGCCCATGCGCGCCAGTGATGGCCTTGCCACCCAAAAATACGCTGGCCTGCTCACGCAACAAGCGGGTTTCCTCTGCATCCAGTCCGCGCAACAAGGGCCAGCCGGCCACGGAGCACCAGAGCGAATCGGAAATCGGCGAATTGGCCAGAATTTGTTTGGGACGGGGATTCAAAAAGGAAAACATGGCAGAGCTGCATCGAAGAAAGCGCCAAGGGTACACCAGCGCACAGGTTGACGGAAATACGCCGGCGCGGCACAGTGCCGGCATGCCCCCTTTGCCACTGCGCCCCGCCTCGCCCTGTATCGCCCGCTGCTCCACCGCACTGGGCGACGAAATTTGCCGTGGCTGCGGCCGCAGCTTCGCCGAAGTAGCCAACTGGGTAGCCATGACAGAGGCCCAACAGGAAGCTGTATGGCAAAGATTAGAGCAAGAAAAAAGCAAGGGCAGTGACGAGCGGCGGTGCGACTGCTAGAATTCGCCCCTCACGGGCCTCTAGCTCATGCTTGGTTAGAGCAGCGGACTCATAATCCGTTGGTGCTGGGTTCGACTCCCAGGGGGCCCACCAAGATTCACAAACAAAAAGCCCAGCCGGCATGGTTGGGCTTTTTGTTGTCCGGTAAACCGGGCGGCTTTCATCAACAGGCTTCGCCCGCCAGCCGCTGGATTACGGAGATAGTGTATTCGATCTGCCCTGCAGAAACGTCGTGGTGGGTGACCATGCGCACCTTGTTGCGACCATAGGCATTGCCGGCGAGGATGCCGTGTTCACGCAACCGGACGATAAATTCGGCGGCGCTGACGCCAAGTGGAGCAGTATCAAACAGCACGATATTGGTCTGTACTCGTTCGAGATCGATGCGCAGCCGGGTTGTAGCGATGGCTTGGGCCAGTTGACCGGCATTGCGGTGATCATCAGCAAGGCGCGGCAACATGGTTTCCAAGGCGACGATGCCCGCAGCGGCCAGGATGCCAGCCTGGCGCATGCCACCACCAAGCAATCGACGATAGCGGCGCGCCTGGCGAATGAATTCGGCCGAACCGACCAGCACCGAGCCAACCGGAGCGCACAGTCCTTTGGACAGGCACATCTGCATCGAATCGGCGTGACGGGCCAATTCTGCCAATGGCAGTCCTTGTGCCACGGCGGCATTGGCGACTCGCGCGCCATCCATGTGTACGGGAATTCCGTACTCTGCAGCCAGAGCATGGACCGCCCCGAGCTCGGCAGGGGTGTAGTACACGCCGCCTGCTGCGTTGTGCGTGTTTTCCACGGTGATCAGCGCGGTTTGCGGCGCGTTCATTTTTCGTTCGCGGATTGCCGGCTCGATCAATTCGGGTGTCAGCTTGCCATCCGGGGCCATTACAGGGCAGGGCTGGGCACCGCTGAGCGCACTGATTCCCCCCGTTTCCGAATTGAACATGTGCGCCTGGTAGTCACAAATGACTTCCTGGCCTCGCCCGGCGTGAACCATAACCGCAATCTGGTTGCCTTGGGTGCCGCTACTGACGAACAGCCCGGCCTCCTTGCCGCACAGCTCGGCGGCCAACTGCTCCAGACGATTGACCGTGGGGTCTTCGCCGTAGCCGTCATCGCCAACTTCAGCGTAAAACATGGCTTCCCGCATGGCCAAGGCAGGACGGGTTACGGTATCGCTGCGCAAGTCGATTGGGATCATGGATGGTGGTTTTGTTCGTGGAGGGTGACAAAAATTCTACACACAATCCATTTTTGCTGCTTTAGCACGCGACAAGCAGCCAGCCATATGTGCCCAATAAGCCAAACACTTCAACTTGACATAATATACATTATGCGAAGTAGCAAGAGTAGACAAACGGCCAGCGCCGTTTGAGCTGTACTCACCCGCCCGTGTGTTCTGTTTGCTTGATTACTTGCATGGCAGTGGCAACCACCCCGGCAACATCGGCCGCATTGGCCGGCAGCAGCATGGTGTTGCCTTTCTGGGCAATATTGGCAAAGGCACTGATGTATTGTTCGGCAACCTTCAAATTCACTGCCTCCAGACCACCCGGTTGGCGCACGGTTTGCGACACCATGTGAATGGCTTCAGCCGTTGCCCGCGCCACCAGCCGTATCGCTTCGGCTTCGCCTTCTGCCCGGTTGATGGCGGCTTGTTTTTCACCTTGGGAGGTGTTGATGGCAGCCTGCATTTCGCCTTCGGATTTCTGGATGGCCGCATTGCGTTGGCCTTCGGCCAGATTGATCTGCTCCTGGCGCAGGCCTTCCGACTGTGCGATGCGCGCCCGTTTTTCTCGTTCGGCCGTGATTTGCTGCTGCATCGCATGCAGGATTTCCGTTGGCGGCGTCAGATCTTTGATTTCGTAACGGAGAACTTTTACACCCCAACTCTGCGCCGCTTCGTCCAGCGCACTGACCACAGCTCTGTTGATGTCGTCGCGCTCTTCGAACGTCTTGTCGAGTTCCAGTTTGCCAACCACGGAACGCAAGGTGGTTTGCGCCAGTTGGGTAATGGCAACGATGTAATTGCTTGATCCGTAAGATGCCTGCTTGGGGTCGGTAACCTGAAAATAAAGGATGCCATCGACCTGGAGCTGGGTATTGTCGCGGGTGATGCAAACCTGGCTGGGCACATCCATAGGCACTTCCATGAGGATATGTCTGTACGCTATCCGGTCAACAAAGGGGATCACAAAATTGAGGCCGGGATTCAGCACGGCATGGAATCGCCCCAAGCGCTCCACGACCCAAGCATGCTGCTGCGGCACTATCTTTACCGTGCGGGCGATGAATACGACGGCAATAACCAGAAATGCGATGGCAAAAGAGATGTTCATGACTCCCCTCTCGGAGGTGGATTATGGTGAAGGATAAGAACCGTTCCGCGTACCGCGACTATGAAATAGTTTTCCTGCCCATGCCGCGCGCCTGCGGCAAGCTCACCATCCCACTGTGTACCGCGGTACTGGACTCGAGCGAGCGTGACGCCCTTCCATTCCACAACACGCACCTGCTGGCCGATTTCCATTGCTGCATTGACCTCCGGCGGAGGCAAGCGTCTTTTTCGCCAATGGTGCAGAACGACCACGGATGAAATTCCTGCAAGCGCAGCTACAAGCATTTGCACGGGCACCGGCGTGCCAAACCAGGCCATGACCGCGCCAACCAGCATGCCTGATGCAATAGCCAGCAGAAAAAAAGTTCCGGTAAACATTTCCAGCCCTGCAAGCAGCAGGGCTGTCAGCAGCCAGATGGTGGCATGCGAAAATTGCATTTTCAGGTTACCTTGGCATGAACACGTTACGCTCTGTGTATAGCCGACTTGTTGGAAGTGCGCAAAGCGGGTGCGGTTGCAGAGGGAATGGCGTAACGTCCATATAAAAAAAGATTGCCCGTTTATTGGGCAATCTTTTTTTGTTTAGCACAATCATGCTGTTAGGTACGTTTTCCACAGCGAACCCACAAAGGCGCCACCAAAATAGCGGGATAAATCATCACTTATCCAAAGCGCTTCTGAATGGCAGCCAAGATCCCGGCCGCATCCAGCCCGCACTCGGCCCACTGTTCTTTCTGTTCGCCGTGCTCGACATAACGGTCCGGCAAGCCCAGTTGCAACACCGGGATATTGACGCCGTTGGCGCACAGGCATTCGAGCACCGCCGAACCGGCTCCACCCATGATGGCATTTTCCTCGACCGTAACCAGCCAGTCGTGGTTTTGTGCCAGTTCAAGAACCAGTGTTTCGTCTAGCGGCTTCACAAAACGCATGTTGGCGACAGTCAGCCCCAACTCTTCACCAGCTTGCAAAGCTGCCGCCAGCGGCGTACCGAAAGCCAGAATGGCGCCACGCAGGCCCTCGCGGCGGATTTCGCCCTTGCCGAAAGGGATGGCTGTCATGGCTTCCTGCACCGCCGTTCCCGGCCCGCCGCCGCGCGGATAGCGCACCGCAACGGGGCCATTATGCATAAAGCCCGTGTAGAGCATCTGGCGGCATTCGTCTTCGTCTGCTGGCGCGAGTATCGCCATGTTGGGGATGCAGCGCAGGAAGGAAATGTCGTAGGCGCCGGCGTGCGTCGGCCCATCCGCGCCCACGAGACCTGCCCGGTCGATCGCGAACAGAACCGGCAGGTTTTGCAGCGCCACGTCATGTACCAACTGGTCGTAGGCGCGCTGCAAAAAGGTGGAATAGATCGCCACGACCGGTTTATAGCCCTCGCAAGCCAAGCCGGCGGCAAAGGTCACGGCATGCTGCTCGGCAATACCGGCATCAAAATAGCGTTGCGGGTATTCCTCGGCGAAGCGTACGAGCCCCGAGCCTTCGCGCATGGCTGGTGTGATGCCGACCAGACGTTCATCCTGCGCCGCCATGTCGCACAGCCAGTTGCCGAAAATCTGGGTGTAGGTCAGTTTTCCGGTCTTGTTTTCCATGCCGTTCTCGGGAACGAACGGCGTGACGGCGTGGTATTTGGTCGGGTCGGCGACGGCAAGTTTGTAGCCCTCCCCTTTGCGCGTAACGACGTGCAGGAATTGCGGGCCCTTGAGCTTCTTGATGTTGGAAAGCGTCGTGACCAGCGTGTCGAGATTGTGTCCGTCGACTGGGCCGATGTAGTTGAAGCCGAATTCCTCGAACAAGGTGCCAGGCGTCAGCATGCCCTTGACGTGTTCTTCAGTCTTTTTCGCCAGTTCGCGGATCGGAGGGATCGCGTCCAGCACATAGCTACCGGATTTGCGCACTGAGTTGTACAAACCACCGGAAAGCAGCTTGGCCAAGTAGTTGCTCAGGGCGCCCACGTTGGGCGAGATCGACATTTCGTTGTCGTTGAGAATCACCAGCACATTGGCATCGTGATCGCCGGCGTTGTTAAGGCCTTCGAATGCCTGGCCTGCGGTCATCGCGCCATCGCCGATCACGGCGATGGCCTTGTTCGGCGAACCCTTGAGCTTGAATGCTTCTGCCATCCCATGCGCGGCGCTGATCGAGGTACTCGAATGCCCGACGCCGAACGCGTCGTAGCGGCTTTCGTCACGCTTGGGGAAACCGGCCAGACCTTCCTTCTTGCGCATCGTGTTCATGCGCTTGCGCCGTCCGGTCAGGATCTTGTGCGGATAGCTCTGGTGCCCCACGTCCCAGATCAGGCGGTCATTCGGTGTGTCAAATACATAATGCAGCGCAATCGTCAGTTCGATGGCACCGAAGTTGGAGGCAAAGTGCCCCCCGGTCTGGCTGACAGTATTCAGCAGGAAATTGCGCAACTCCTGCGCGAGCTGCGGCAATTGCTTGCGATCCAGTTGCCTGAGATCGGCCGGCGTTTCGATAAGTTCTAGCAAGGGATAGGCTGTCATACTCAACTGCGGCGCTCCACGATGAAGTCCGCGATTTCTCTCAATCTTTGTCCACGTTCACCGAACGGCGCCAGTGCATCCAGCGCATCGGCCTTGAGTTCGTCGGCCTTGCGTCGCGCTTCGGACAGGCCGAGCAGCGAAACGTAGGTCGGTTTGTTGTTGGCGGCATCCTTGCCCGCCGTCTTGCCGAGCGTGGCCGAATCGGCTTCGCAATCCAGGATGTCGTCCACGACCTGGAAAGCCAGACCGATGCACTTGGCAAAGTGATCCAGCCGGTCACGCGCATCTTCCGCCAGTGGTTCGCCGCAGAAAGAGCCCAGCAGCACGGACGAGCGGATCAGGGCGCCCGTTTTCAGGATATGCATCATTTCCAGTTCCGGCAGGGACAATTCCTGCCCCACACCGTACAGATCGACACCCTGCCCGCCGCACATACCCAGGCTTCCGGCAGCGCGTGCCAAGATGTTGACCATGCGCAATTGATCGGCGGGATTGTCGGCCAGACGATGCGCACTGAGCACGTCGAACGCTGCCGCCTGCAGGGCATCGCCCGCCAGCAGCGCCGTCGCTTCGCCGTAGGCCACATGCACCGTCGGCTTGCCGCGGCGCAGAACATCGTTGTCCATGGCCGGCATATCGTCATGCACCAGCGAATAGGCGTGGATCATTTCCACGGCACTGGCAGCGTATTGCAGGCGCTCCAGACTGGCCGCCACGATCTCTCCGGCCGCGAACACCAGCAGCGGACGCACCCGCTTGCCACCGTCCAGCACGGAATAGCGCATGGCTTCGTGCAGGCGCGCCGGCAAGTGATTGGCCTGCGGCAAAACATCGGCCAATACGTTTTCCATCCGTGCCTGGGTCGATTGCGCCCAAGCCTTGAAATCGGGTGCTGTCATGATCAGGAACCCTCGCCGGAATTGAAAGGTTTGAGCTCCGCGCCTTCCAGCACGCGAACCCGCTGCTCGGCATCGGCGAGCTTGCCTTCACAAAAACGCAGCAACTCTACGCCGCGCTGGTACTTGGCCAGCGAATCTTCCAACGGCGCATTGCCGGATTCCAGCGCTGTAATCAGGCTTTCCAGCTCCGTGAGGCCGGACTCGAAGCTCTCGGGCATTTTTGCGGCTTTGGCCAATTGGGGAACTCCTATGCGTTGCCTGTCAGCGGTTATTGATCCGACAGCCAAACCAATTCGTGAAACTTTCGAACGATAGCGACCAGCCCTGGCTGCGTCAATGTTTCGCTCCGATGCGGGACAATCGCTCCGCGCACATTGTACACCCGCAACGCAAAGCCTTTGCGCCAGCCTGACGAGCCGGCTGATGATAGAATCCCCGAACACACCCCGACAACGGATAAGCGCATGTCCGAATCGCTGGATCAACTGAAGATCAACCGCAGTGACGCCCCGCACCGCAAACGGCGTTGGCACAAACCCTTCTTGCTGGCCACGCTGGCCGTTGCCGTGATCGGCATCGTGGCGATTGCCGCCCGCGGCAAGGCGGTGGAAGTCGAAACCGTGCGCGTCACCCAAGCCTGGCCGGCGCAGGCCATCACCCAGCTCAATGCGACTGGCTATGTGACCGCCGACCGCAAGGCCTCCGTAGCCAGCAAGGGAACGGGGCGACTGGAATGGCTGGGCGTACGCGAAGGCAGCGCGGTCAAGGAAGGCGAGATCATCGCCCGGCTGGAAAATACCGACATGCAGGCGCAACTGGCGCAAGCCCACGCCAATGTCGAAGTAGCCAGGGCGCAGCAGCAAAAGCTCGAGGCCGACCGGCTCGATGCCCGACTCAACCTCAAGCGCCAGAAGGAGCTTGCGACGCAGAAGTTCGTTTCGCCCTCCGCGGTCGATACTGCGGAAAGCCGCTACCAGCAAGCCGTTTCCGCCGTCGCAGCCCAAGCCGCCACGGTCAGGATGATGCAGGCCGCCGAACGCAACGCCCAGGCCGCGCTCGACAACACCATCATCCGCGCACCGTTTGCCGGCGTGGTTCTGACCAAGCAGGCCAATGTCGGCGACGTGGTTGCGCCTTTCAGCACCAGCGCCGATTCAAAGGGCGCGGTCGTGAGCATGGCCGATCTTTCCACGCTGGAAGTCGAGGCCGACGTTTCCGAAACCAGTCTCGCCAAGGCCCGCGTCGGCCAGCCGTGCGAAATCCAGCTCGATGCCCTGCCCGACAAGCGCCTGCTCGGCTCCGTGGCGCGCATCGTGCCGACCGTGGATCGCAGCAAGGCCACAGTCAAGTTCAAGATCAAGTTTGAAGAAACCGACGCCCGCGTGCTGCCGGACATGAGCGCCAAGGTGGCGTTCCTTTCCCGCCCCTTGAAAGATGACGAACGCCAGCCGCGCCTGGCCGTCGCACCGGAAGCCGTCAAAGACGGCATTGCCTTCGTCGTCGGCAAGGACAATACCGTCAGCGCGCGCAAGGTCACGCTGGGCGACAAGCTCGGCGATCTCGTCGAGGTAAAAGAAGGACTGCAAAACGGCGAAACCGTCGTACTCGCCCCCTCCCCTCGCCTGAAGGACGGCGCCCGCATCGCGGAGAAAAAGAAGTGAGCCTTGCCGTCAGCCTGAAAAACGTCAGCAAGAGCTACCACCGTGGCGACCAGACCATTGAAGTACTGACCGGCATCAGTTTCGACATCCCCGATGGCGATTACCTGGCGCTGATGGGTCCGTCCGGATCGGGCAAATCCACGCTGCTCAACCTGATTGCCGGCATCGACAAACCCACCTCCGGGCAGATCCTGGTGCGCGACGTGGACATCGCCACGCTCAACGATGCCGAACTCGCCGACTGGCGCGCCGGACACGTCGGCTTCATCTTCCAGTTCTACAACCTGATGCCGGTGCTGACCGCACAAGAAAACGTCGAGCTGCCATTACTGCTCACCCCTCTCTCCCGCCGCGAGCGCCGCGAACGCGCGCTGCTGGCGCTTGAGCTCGTCGGGCTCGCCGACCGGGTCAATCACACGCCGTCCGAGCTTTCTGGCGGCCAGCAACAGCGCGTCGCCATCGCTCGCGCCATCGTCAGCGACCCCACGCTGATCGTCGCCGACGAACCGACCGGCGACCTCGACCGAAAATCGGGCGAAGAAATCCTGCATCTTCTGGAGCGCCTGAACCGCGATCTGGGCAAGACCATCGTCATGGTCACCCATGACCAGAAGGCAGCCGATGCCGCGCGCGCCGTGCGCCATCTGGAAAAAGGCGAATTGTCGGGGCTGGAAAGTAAGCGCCCGCTTGGGTAATCCAAGAATCACAGCCGCCGATCCATCTTTCATGCGCGGCCAGCGCACTCCGGCTCCGAATCACGCTATGTTTGAAACATGAAAAGTCGGGATGGTGCGCATGGCGCACCCTACATTTGCACAACAGATGCGCACAGCATGATTGATGGAGGCTTCCATCATGACGATGCCCGAAAAACTGGAGGATTACCCCTTCCGCAGGCAAGAACTGCTTGAGGATCGCGACACCCTGCTCCAGCAGGAAATCCCCCCACTGGAAGAAGCGCTGCACGAGGCCGAAGCCGCGCTGGAACGCGCGCGCACCGCGCCGCTGGATACGATCCCGCGCCGCGAATGCAAGCGGATGTGCAATCCGTGCCGGATCAAGGACGGTAGGCTGGATTGCGCCGCCACCAAATCGCGCGAGTGCGTCTTTGCCGTGGAGTTCGCCGCCTTTCGCGCCGGAACCCCGGATACACCCAGCCCCGCCGAAGAATACAAAGCCATACCGTCGCCAGATGCCATCCGCGCCGGCTTGGTCAAAACTGCCAGCCGCAACGTGGAAAGCTTGCGGAAAAAACTGGCGCCTTTGTATGCGCGTCTTGAGCAGATTCAAGCCGAACTCAAAGAACTGGACGCATCGACATGAAAACCAATCTGCTGCACGACCTCCCCACCTACTCCAGCCACGAAATTTTCCAGACCCTACTGGAACAGGATGGCGTGCGCATCGAACGGATCGTCTCCACCGGCCAGAGCAGCCCGCCCGGTTTCTGGTATGACCAGTCACAGGGCGAATGGGTGTTGCTGCTTTCAGGCGCGGCCCGCCTGCATTTTGCCGAGCCGGAGGATGTTGTGGAGCTGATTCCCGGCGATGCCGTTCACATTCCGCCGCACCGCCGTCATCGCGTGGACTGGACGCACCCCGACAAACCGACCGTATGGCTGGCGGTGTTTCATGGCGGCTAATCCCCCGAATCACCAGACTCTGCCGGGAACCCCTTGCCGCGCTATAATCCTGCCTTTGCGCAATCCGCTCCAAGCCGCCGACCATGACCGATACCGCTGAAAAAACCATTCATCCCGATACCCTTGCCGCGCTGGAGATCATCAAGCGCGGAGCTGAAGAAATCATTCCGGAACACGAACTGATCCAGAAACTGGAAAAAAGCCGCCTGAGCGGCAAGCCGCTCAAGATCAAGCTCGGCATGGACCCGACAGCGCCCGACCTGCATCTGGGCCACACCGTGGTGATCAACAAGCTGCGCCAGTTGCAGGACTTGGGGCACCACGCCCAGTTCCTGATCGGCGACTTCACCGGCCGCATCGGCGACCCGACCGGCAAGAACGCCACGCGTCCGCCGCTGACCGAGGAACAGGTCAAGGCCAACGCGCAGACCTATGCAGACCAGGTCTTCAAGATTCTCGATCCGGCCAAGACCGAGATCATGTTCAACTCCACCTGGCTCAATGCGCTCGGCGCAGCCGGCATGTTGAAGCTCGCGGCCTCGATGACCGTGGCTCGCATGCTGGAGCGCGACGACTTCGGCAAGCGCATGAAGGCCAACCAGCCGGTGGCGATCCACGAATTCATGTACCCGTTGATGCAGGGCTACGATTCGGTCGCCATGCAGTCCGACATGGAGCTCGGCGGCACCGACCAGAAATTCAACCTGCTGATGGGCCGCACCCTGCAGCAGCAGAACGGCCAGGAAGCGCAGGTCGTACTGATGATGCCGCTGCTGGAAGGGCTGGACGGCGTGAACAAGATGTCGAAATCGCTCGGCAACTACATTGGCATCAACGAACCGGCCAACGAAATTTTCGGCAAGACCATGAGCGTGTCCGATACGCTGATGTGGCGCTATTTCGAACTGCTCTCGTTCCGTCCGATGAGCGAAATCCAGCAATTCAAGGCCGAGGTCGAAGCCGGGCGCAATCCGCGCGACATCAAGGTGATGCTGGCGCAGGAGTTCGTCGCCCGCTTCCATGGCCAGGCTGCTGCCGAAGCGGCGCTTGCCGAATTCGAAGCCCGCTTCCAGAAAGGCGCGATGCCCGACGAAATGCCGGAATTCACCCTCCCGGCTGAAGACACCGGGGTCACGATTACGCACGCACTGAAGGAAACCCAGCTCTGCCCGTCCACCTCGCAGGCCATGCGCGACATCCAGGCTGGCGCGGTGAAGATCAACGGCGAAAAGGTCGGCGACAAAGCGCTGGTCATTGCCCAGGGCGAAACCGTGGTCCTTCAGGTGGGCAAGCGCAAGTTCGCGCGCGTGACCATCGCCTGAACCCGATGAAAACGCCCGGATAACCGCATGTTCCGACTGGCCCTGCTTCTGATCGGCGTACACGCGCTGCGGCGTTACTGGGCGTGGTTTGTCGCGACAGGGCTCGTCTGGCTGCTGGCCGGCGCGGTGATTATCGTCGATCTCTTTGACGGGGTTGCCGATATCGCAGTCGAGATCCTGGGGGGCGCCTTGCTGCTGGCGGGCCTGCTGACGCTGGTTGGCGCTGGCAAAAAAGGGAAATCGCATGAGCGCTTCGACTGGTTCAAGGGAATGACCTTTGTCGTCGCCGCCCTGCTGGTGCTGGATTTTCCCTGGGACAACCAGCTCTCGTTCAGCCTGATTTTCGGCTCGCTGTTCCTGGTCAACGGGATCTGGCGCGCTTTGGCTGCCGGCGTGATCCGCTTTCATGGCTGGCGGCGCTCGCTGATGTGGGGGATCGCCGGGTGTGTTTTCGCGCTACTGATCTTGTCGAGCTGGCCCTTGCCGGACGAATTCAACAGCCGCGTGGTTCTGGGCACCGGCATGATTCTGGCCGGCTGGTCCATCCAGCAACTCGGAACCCGCATCAAGCGCCAGGATTTCCCGCTCGGCAGCATGGGGCTCTTCCGCGTACCGCCGCCCTTGCGCAATGAAGGCTGTCCGCTGCAATTGCCACCCCCTTGCCCCGCGCAACATGACACCCCGCTGCAGTTCCGGGTTTGGACCGCACTAGCCACCGCGGAAAATCCGCGTTTTCTGCCAGTCGTCAACCGTTACATCGCCACCCTGTCGCGTAGCGGCAAGGTTTCGACCGGGCACGCCGTGCTTGAGCTGGCGCCGGATGTCTACATCAGCCATTGCCCACAGGATGAAATCGAAGTGCCCGCCGGCCAGTTTGCCCGCAAGCTGCACGCCGGGCGACACAACGACATGCCCGGTGTTTTCGTGCGCGATTACGCCATGGAATCAGCGGTTGGCGGCGAAAACACCTTCACTGTCAATTTTTACCGCCACGATCCGCAGCGCTTGCGCGCTTTCTGGACTTTCTACCGGCAGGATGCGACGTACAATCTCACGGACCGCAACTGCTCTGTCGCCGCGATTCTCGGGCTGGATGCGGGGATCGAAGGTGCACTGGCCCACCGCTCGCCGTTCTGGATATTGCTTCGTCTGTTGACGAGTACCGACCTCTGGCTCGCCGCAGCGATCCGCGACCGCGCCGAAGCCATGGTGTGGACACCCGGACTGGCGCTGGATTATGCGCGCCTGATGCAACGAATTCTGGCCCGACTGAGCCCCGCCCTACCTGAATCCACACCGGAATGAACGGAATGTACCGCTACCTGGAAGACTTTATCGGCAACACCCCGCTCGTGCGCCTGAAACGCATTCCGGGCGACACCTCGAACGTGCTGCTGGTCAAACTGGAAGGCAACAACCCGGCCGGATCGGTCAAGGATCGGCCGGCCTTTTCCATGATCCGTCACGCACAGGATCGCGGCGAGATTGCGCCCGGCGATACCCTGATCGAGGCCACTTCCGGCAACACCGGCATTGCGCTCGCGATGGCCGCCGCGATGCTCGGTTATCGCATGGTGCTGCTGATGCCCAAAAACGCCAGCGTCGAGCGCATCCAGACCATGAAAGCCTACGGCGCCGAAGTGATCCTGACCGAAAGCATGGAAGCCGCGCGCGACCAGGCCGAAGCCATGGCCAGCGCCGGCGAAGGCCGCATCCTCAACCAGTTCGCCAATTCGGACAACCCGCTCGCCCACTATGAAGCCACCGGACAGGAAATCTGGCGCGATACCGACGGGCGCATCACCCATTTTGTTTCCAGCATGGGAACCACCGGAACGATCATGGGAACGGGGCGCTATCTCAAGCAGCAGAATCCGGCGATCCAGGTTGTTGGCGTCCAGCCTTGCGATGGCGCATCGATCCCCGGAATCCGCAAATGGCCCGCGGAGTACATCCCGGCAATCTGCGATTTTTCCAAAATCGACCGCATCCTCGAAGTGACCCAGCAGGAAGCCGAAGCCATGGCCCGCCGTCTGGCGCGCGAGGAAGGCATTTTTGCCGGCATTTCATCGGGCGGCGCGCTCGCAGCCGCCCTGCGCTTGTCCGATGAAGTCGAAAATGCCGTGATCGTTTCCATCGTCTGCGACCGCGGCGACCGCTATCTATCCACCGGAGTATTCCCGGCATGATCCCAGTTGATTTGCACTGCCATTCCACCGTTTCAGACGGTTTACTTCCGCCGCGCGAAGTCGTGCGTCTGGCGCACTCACGCGGTTGCCAGTTGCTGGCGCTGACCGACCACGACGACCTGCGCGGCCTGCCCGATGCCGCCGACGAGGCAGCCAGGCTCGGCCTGACCTTCATTCCCGGCGTGGAAATCTCGGTCAGTTGGGGCAAGCATATCCTGCATATTGTCGGGCTGGGTTTCGACCCGGAAAACCCGGCGCTGAAACAGGGTTTGGAAAGCGTGCGCGCCGGGCGCTGGCATCGTGCCGAAATGATGGCCGCATCGCTGGAAAAAGCCGGCATTCCCGGCACGCTGGAAGGCGCGCGCAAATATGCCGACAATCCGGAAATGATCAGCCGTGCGCACTTTGCGCGCTATCTGGTCGAAATCGGCAAGGCCAAGGACGTGCGCTCGGTGTTCTTCAAATACCTCAAGCCCGGACTGCCCGGTTTCGTTGAACACGAATGGGCACGCCTGCACGAAGCCGTAGAGTGGATCACCGGCGCGGGCGGCGTGGCGGTGCTGGCGCATCCCGGACGTTACGAAATGGGCCCGGAAACCCTGCGCGTGCTGCTGATCGAGTTCAAGCGCCTGGGTGGAACCGCGCTGGAAGTTGCCTCCGGCTGCCACGGCATTGCCGATGTTGCCCGTTTTGGCCGATTAGCACGTGAATTCGGCTATCAAGCCTCTTGCGGCACCGATTACCACGCCACCAACGAAGGCTCGCGCGAACCGGGTCTGAACAGCGATTTGCCGGATGGATGTGAACCCGTATGGAGCAAATGGCTGCCAACCAAGTAGAATGACGCGCTATGGCCCAATTTTTCTCCATCAATGCGGAAAACCCGCAACTTCGTCTCATCAAGCAAGCCGTTGAAATCATTCGCGGTGGCGGCTTGGTGATTTATCCAACGGACTCCTGTTACGCCATCGGTTGCCAACTGGACAACAAGACGGCGGTGGATCGTATCCGGCGCATCCGCCAGCTCGATGACAAACATCATCTGACCCTGGCCTGCCACGATCTGTCGCAACTCAGCAGCTATGCCAAGGTGGATAACCGCGTGTTCCGCATGCTGAAAAGCACCACGCCCGGACCCTATACCTTCATCCTGCTCGCGACCAAGGAAGTTCCGCGCCGGCTGTGGCACCCCAAGAAATCCACCATCGGCCTGCGCGTTCCGGATCACCCGATTGCGCTGGCGTTGCTCGAAGAGCTGGGCGAGCCGATGTTGTCTTCCTCCTTGCTGCTGCCGGGAGAGGAACATCCGATGGCCGATGCCTGGGAGATTCGCGACCGGCTGGAACGCGATGTGGATCTCATCATCGAAGGCGGGTATTGCGGACTTGAACCCACGACGGTCATCGACCTTTCCAACGACGCTCCCGAACTTGTCCGGCAAGGGAGCGGCAATGTCGCGCCCTTCGGGCTTTGAGGCCATATGGAAGACCTGATCCAGAAAATCGCCGTCTGGGCGCTCCCCGTGTTGCTGGCCATCACCGGCCACGAAGCATCGCATGCCTTTGCCGCCAAACATTTCGGCGACAAGACTGCCTGGATGCTGGGCCGCTGTTCATTCAACCCGATCAAGCACATCGAATTATTGGGCACCATCGTTATGCCGCTGCTGTGCCTGGCACTGGGCGGGTTCGTGTTCGGCTGGGCCAAGCCGGTTCCGGTCAATTTCAGCGCGCTGCGCCGCCCCAAGCAGGACATGCTCTGGGTCTCGCTCGCCGGCCCCGGCGCCAACCTCGTCATGGCGCTGCTCTGGGCACTGCTGCTGCGCCTGTCGGGCTCTCTTGGCATGGATTACTTTGCCGTACCGCTCATGCTGATGGCGCGCGCCGGCATCATCATCAACATCTCGCTGATGGCGCTCAACCTGCTGCCGCTCCTGCCGCTCGACGGCGGGCGCATCCTGCTGTCGCTCTTGCCGCGCAACCTGGCTTGGCAGTATTCGCGCATTGAGCCCTATGGCATGTTCATCCTGATTGCCCTGATGGCTTTCGGCGTGCTCGGCACCCTGATGGCCCCTTTCCTCAGCCTCGGCTATAGCCTGATTCGCCTCATTCTCTGACAACAAACCTGACAAGCAAGGAACCTCCAAATGTATCCCGATCGTGTTCTCTCCGGCATGCGCCCTACCGGCAAGCTCCACTTGGGGCACCACCACGGCGTGCTCAGGAACTGGGTCAAACTGCAAAGCGAATACGAATGCTTTTTCATGGTCGCCGACTGGCACGCGCTGACCACGAGCTACGACGACGTCAGCATCATTGAGAAAAGCACTTGGGATATGGTCATCGACTGGCTCGCCGCCGGCGTCGATCCGGCGCAGGCGACCATCTTCATCCAGAGCCGCGTACCGGAACACGCGGAACTGCACCTGGCACTGTCGATGATCACGCCGCTGTCCTGGCTGGAACGCGTTCCGACCTACAAGGACCAGATCGAGAAGATGGCCCACAAGGATCTGGGGACCTACGGCTTCCTCGGCTACCCGCTGCTGCAGGCCGCGGACATTCTGCTCTACCGCGGCAACCTCGTTCCGGTCGGCGAAGACCAGGTTCCACACGTTGAAATCACGCGCGAAATCGCGCGCCGCTTCAACCATGTCTTCGGCAAAGAACCAGGCTTCGAAGAAAAAGCCCGCGATGCAGTAAAAAAAATCGGCGGCAAGAAGAGCAAGCTCTACGAAGAGCTGCGTACGCGCTACCAGCAGGAAGGCGATGTCGAAGCGCTGGAATCCGCCCGCGCACTGCTTGCCGACAGCCAGAACATTAGTCATGGCGACCGCGAGCGCCTGTTCGGCTATCTGGAAGGCGGCGGCAAGATGATCCTGCCGGAATCGCAGCCGCTTTTGACCGAGGCCGCGCGCATGCCGGGCCTCGATGGCAACAAGATGTCCAAGTCGTACAACAACACCATCAGCCTGCGCGAAGATGCCGAATCGGTTACCAAAAAGATCCGCCAGATGCCGACCGACCCGGCCCGTGTGCGCCGCACCGACGCCGGTGATCCGGAAAAATGCCCGGTCTGGCAACTGCATCAGGTCTATTCGGACAGCAACGTTCGAGACTGGGTAATGCAGGGCTGCAAGAGCGCCGGCATCGGCTGCCTCGACTGCAAGCAACCGGTCATCGACGGCGTGCTGGCCGAGCAAAAGCCAATGTTCGAACGCGCCCAGCCATATCTCGAAGACCCGACTTTGGTGAAAAGTATCGTCGCCGACGGCTGCGAGCGCGCCCGCGAAGTCGCCAGGGAAACGATGCGCGAGGTCAAGGAAGCGATGGGGCTGAATTACTGAGCCGGAGTCGATTCAAACAAAACGGGCCACTCATTGGGTGGCCCGTTTTGTTTGTGCGGGATCATCAAGTGCGCGGCTTGTTGACCGGCGGCGTTCCCTTCAGCGCGCGCTCGGGATCGAACCAGCGCGAAAACCACTTGAAAGTGCGGCGCTGAGCATCCTGGGCAGCCTGCGGATTGGCACATTCGTTGCCATTGTCGTCGGAACGGATGCGATTGGGCACATCGAACAGGCTGTACGGTGCCTGGACCGGACGATCGAAATCGTGCTGGGTATCCGGATAGCCCACCACAAAAAAGAGGTCTTGCCCGGTCTGATCCGAGAGCGCACGGCAATCCGACGCCGGTGTTTTGCTATCTGCTTCGCCAACCAAAACCAGCGTAGGCGCCGAGATCCGATACTGTTTATGGCTGAAGAGCCGGCGGCAGTTTGGATAGAAGGCCACCCCGGCCTTGACGGCTTTGTTGTTGCGCCCCATGACTTCCAATACTGCATCCGCGCCGTGCGACCAGCCGACAAGACCGATACGCTCCGGATCGACATCGCCTTGCTTGCGCAGCCAGCGAATGGCGGCCTCCGCATCGTCCGCTCGCACGGAGGGCGGAATACCGCGTACGGGCGGACGGGGAGAACAGACCTGCTTGATGCCGCGCGCCGAAAAACTGTCCAGAAAAAGGACCGCATAACCCATTTCCCGGAACAGATCACCCATGCGCGTCATTCTGGCGCTGATTTCACCGGATTTTCCATACAGCCCCCCGCATCCGTGCAGTAGCACGATAGCCGGCATGCCGGGGCGAATCGGGGTTCTGTATTCGGCGTTCAGTTTTGTTTCGCCCGAGACGATGGCAACCCGCTCGGCCTGAGCCAGGCTAGCCAGACAAAGGGAAAGAAAAGGAAACAGCAGTCGATGCACGTCAGGGAGCCCCCAGATTACCGCAGGTTCACGCCCCGGACATTCTTCTTGGCTCGAAAACCTGAGGGTGTTTGCTTGAGCAAGAACTTTAACACAACAGACACCGGGCAGCGACGCGGCGCTGCCCGGTTGTGGAATTCAGCAGGAAATGAAGCCCGGGGGAATCCGGATCAAGCGATAATCCTCATTCGCTTCGGCAACCGCAACAAGGCGGGGAAGAGGCCAGACTTGCGGCAATTCCTTGTACTCGGCATAAGGAAGCGGGGCAGCATCAGGCTGCACGGCTTCATCAAGCTGCAACAGTCCCTCAGTCATGTCATAACAGCGCCACATGGTCTTATCCTCCTTCCGGGGCGTAACTCGTTCCCCGTACCTGTTATATCGGCAAGGCGGCGGAATAATTAAGGCCAGATGGTCAATTTTGGTCGCCCTTGTTGTTCCTCCCTTCAAAATCAGCACGGGCTCAACCACTTTTCCTTCGGCTGCGTCTCCATAGCTCCCATTGCACATGCAGCCGCCAAGCCTGATGGGTCAACAAATACCCCAGCGCCGCAAGCAATAGCGCCAATGCGGGCAACCCCACCGCCAGCGGCCAGCCTAGCGACTTTCCCCACTCAAGGAGCCCCTCCAGCCAACCTGTGAGCCCCACTTCGGACAGAGAAGACAGGCGAGGCAGATGTTCGTACCCATTGCCTCCGGTAAGGAACACGCCCAACCTGTACGCCAACCAGTACAGAGGTCCGATGGTCAGGGGATTGCTGTAGAGCGTAACCAGCATCGCGACCAGCACGTTGCCGCGCAATGCCAAAGCCAGCAAAGCAGCCGTGATCATTTGCAACGGTCCCGGGATCAATCCGCCAATGGCTCCGGCCACGACGCTGCGGGCGACAGAGCGCCGATTCACATGCCACAAGCGCGGATCGGAAAACCAGTGAGCGAAGCGCCGCAGAAATGCGTGTTCATTCAACTTCTCGCGACCGGGCAACCAGTTGCGTAATATTTTTTTTACCATGAATGCCTTGGTTTGCGGGCAACATGCCCTTATCCTGTAATCTGATATTAGGATTACCCCAACAAGAACTGGTTCAAGAATTTCACAAGATTAAAAATGGTAGCCGTCACCCGCCCTCTCGCCCAATCCATCGCCGAAGCCGACAACCCACAACACTGGCTGAAAGATCTGTCCAGCCGCTATAGCCAACAGGAGTTGGAAAGGATTTCTGCGGCGCTGCACTGGGCGCAGGATGAGTATCGCGACAAGACCTATGAAGACACCGGCTGCCCGCTGCTGCGCCACGCCATCGCCAGTGCTTCGATTGTCGCGGACCTCCGTCTTGATGCCGATTCGGTCATCGCCACCTTACTGTTTGCGATGCCGGACATCAAGCCGGATGTACTGGCAACCATCGAACAACGCTTTGGTATCGCAGTCGTCAAGCTGATTGAGAGCATCCGCAAGATTCGCGAGCTGGTTTCGGTATTGGGCACACCGCACAACCACAAACATCCCGATGCTGCCCAGCAGATCGAAGCCCTGCGCAAGATGATTCTTGCTCTCGTGGAAGACATTCGCGCCATCCTGATCCGGCTTGCCTGGCGTACCCAGACCATGCATGCCGTTGCCAAGGCGCCTGACGACGTACGCCGCCGCATCGCGCAGGAAACGCGTGACCTGTATGCGCCGCTCGCAAACCGGCTGGGCGTCTGGCAGATCAAGTGGGAACTGGAAGACCTGACTTTCCGCTACCTCCATCCCGAGCCCTACAAGCGCATCGCCAAGCTGCTCGACGAACGGCGCGTAGACCGCGAGAACTTCATCAATGAAGTGCTTTCCACTCTGCGCCGCGAACTGAATGCCGCCGGCGTCAAGGCCGACCTCATGGGCCGCCCCAAGCACATCTACAGCATCTGGAAAAAGATGCAGCAGAAGAAGCTGGATTTTTCCGAGGTCTACGACGTGCGCGCAGTCCGCATCCTGGTCGACGACCTCAAGGATTGCTACACCGCGCTGGGCATCGTCCACCACCTCTGGCAGCCGATTCCGGGCGAGTTCGATGACTACATTTCGCACCCCAAGGGCAATTTCTACCGCAGCCTGCATACCGCCGTAATCGGCCCGGAGGACAAAGCGGTGGAAGTGCAGATCCGCACCTTCGAGATGCACGAACACGCTGAATACGGCGTGGCCGCGCACTGGCGCTACAAGGAAGGCGGACAAGGCGACAGCAAATACGAGGAAAAAATCGCCTGGCTACGCCAGTTGCTGGACTGGCGCGAAGACATGGCCCAAGGCGGCAATCTTGCGGACGCCTTCAAGTCGGAACTCTTCGACGACACCATCTACCTGCTTACCCCCGCAGGCCGCGTGGTCGCGCTGCCCAAGGGCTCCACGCCGGTTGATTTTGCCTATCACGTTCATACCGATCTGGGCCACCGCTGCCGCGGCGCCAAGGTCAACGGCCAGATCGTGCCACTCTACACGGCACTGGAAAACGGCCAGCGCGTGGAAATTCTGGCAGCCAAGGAAGGCGGCCCCAGCCTCGACTGGCTGCATCAGGGCTACGTGAAGAGCCATCGCGCCGAACAGAAGATTCGCCACTGGATCAGGCAACAGAACCAGGACATCGCCATCGAAGCGGGCCGCACCCTCTTCGAACGCGAAGCCTCCCGCGCCGGCGTCACCCATCACAGCAAGCTCGAAGCCATTGCCGCGCGCCTTGAGCGCAAGAGCATCGAAGACGTTTATCTGGCGCTCGGTCACGGCGAGATCAGCCTGCGCGAACTCGCTGCCACACTGACCTCGGTCATGGAGCCCCCAGCCCCGCCGATGCCGATCAATCCCGACGACCTGATCCGCGCCGCGCGCGCCGACCAGCAAGGCAAGGGGGTATTGATCGAAGGCGTCGACCAGCTCATGACACTGCTGGCCAAATGCTGCAAACCGGTGCCGCCCGATCCCGTCATCGGTTTCGTCACCAAAGGGCGCGGCATCTCCATCCACCGCACCGACTGCCCGACCCTGAAACGTCTGGCTGCCGCCTCGCCCGAACGCCTGATCCGCGCCGACTGGGGCAAACCGCAAGCCGGACAGGTTTTCGCCGTCGAAATCCTCGTCGAAGCCCACGACCGCCACAGCCTGCTGCGCGATCTTTCGGAAGTATTGGCACGGGAAAAGATCAACGTCACCGCGGTCAACACGCTCTCCAAGGACAACCGCGCCCAGATGCGCTTCACCATCGAGATTCGCGATACCGACCAGTTGCAGCGAATCTTCGTGCGCTTGTCCGAGGTGGTTGGCGTCATTCATGTATACCGGGTATGAGTCTCTTGGGTGCTGTGCTCGTTGTCGAAGACGAAGCCGCCATTGCCGACACCCTGCTCTATTCCCTCAAGGCTGAGGGCTTTGCCACGGAATGGGTCACGCTCGGGCGCGACGCGCTGGCACGCCTAGCTCAAGGCGGAATCGACTGCATCTTGCTGGACGTCGGTCTGCCGGACATGCGCGGCTTCGATGTCTGCCGCGAACTGCGCAAAACCAGCGATGTTCCGGTTCTGTTCCTGACCGCGCGCTCGGATGAAATCGACCGTATCGTCGGGCTGGAAATCGGCGCTGACGATTATGTAACCAAGCCCTTCAGCCCGCGAGAAGTGGCCGCACGCATCAAAACCATCCTGCGCCGGGCTGCACGCCAGATAACATCTGCCCCAGAATCCGCAGCACTGGCGCTGGATCGCGCCGGCGGGCGCATTACCTGTCACGGTCAGCCGCTGACCCTCACCCGCTACGAATTCCTGCTGCTCGCCGAACTGATCGAACACCCGGAGCGCATCTTCAGCCGCGCACAACTGATGGACCGCATTTGGCAGGATGCACTGGATACCGACGAGCGCACGGTCGATACCCACATCAAGACCCTGCGCACCAAACTGCGTGCCGCAGTGCCGGACTTCGACCCGATCATCACCCACCGCGGTCTGGGTTACAGCCTGAGCCGGATTCCGCCATGCGCCTGAGCCTGCGCCTGCTGCTCGGTTATTTTCTGATCGTTGGTGTCGCCGCCTGGTTCGTGCTGAACGTGTTTGTCGATGAGGTAAAACCCGGCGTGCGCCAAGCTATGGAAGACACGCTGGTCGATACGGCCAGCCTGCTCGCGGAAATTGCCCGTGACGATCTTGTTGCCGGCAAACTTCCCTCCGGCCGCTTTGCCTCGGAAGTAGAGCGCTATCTGGCCCGCCCGCAGCAGATGCGCCTGTGGGGCATGCTCAAAGACGAGCCGGGATTCCGTATCTACGTCACCGACGACAAGGGCATTGTCCGCTTCGATTCCAGTGGCGAAGCGCTTGGCAAGGATTATTCGCGCTGGAACGATGTCTACCTCACGCTACGCGGCCAGTACGGTGCCCGTACCACCGTGGAAGACCCGGAATATCGCGACTGGACCGTCATGCACGTCGCCGCGCCAATCCGCGACGGAGACCGCATCGTCGGCGTGTTGACCGTCGCCAAACCCAACCGCTTGGTGCAGCCGTACATTGAACGCAGCGAAACGAAAATCCGCCGTGCAGGTTGGCTGTTGCTCGGTATTACGCTCGCCATCGGCTTGATTGTCGCACTCGGTCTGCACCATAACCTGCAAAAGCTGGAAGCCTATGCTGCTGCAGTCTCGCGCGGCGAACGCGCCGATCTACCCAAGCTCTCGGTCAAGGAATTGCGCACACTGGGCGCAGCGCTGGAGGCGATGCGCGAACGACTAGAAGGCCGCCAGTACGTGGAGCAATATGTCGCCACGCTGACCCACGAAATGAAAAGCCCGCTCACCGCCATCCAGGGCTCGGCAGAATTGCTGCAAGACCCTGCCATGCTGGAAGACGACCACGCCCGTTTTACCGGCCATATCCGCGAACAGGTCGGGCGACTCAAATCGCTGATCGAACGCATGCTGAACCTCGCCAGCATCGAACACCGCCGCCGGCTGGAAAGCGAAGAAGAGCTTGATCTGTGCGAACTGGTCAAAGAGGTGGCCAGCCAATTCCAGCCCCAGCTCGCGGCACGCAAATTGCATATTACCCTGCCGCAAGATGCAGCCGTCCCGGTACGCGGCGAAGCCTTCCTGTTGAAACAGGCGATAGCCAACCTGCTCGACAATGCCATTGCCTTCAGCCCGGAAAACGGCTCGCTCGAATTCTCGGTGCAAGCCGATCCTCCGGCATTGACCCTGCGCGACCATGGCCCCGGCATCCCTGACTATGCCCAGAATCAGGTGTTCGAACGCTTCTACTCCCTGCCCCGCCCGGACGGCAGCGGCAAGAGCACCGGACTCGGCCTGGCTTTTGTGCGCGAAGTAGCGCTATTGCATGGCGGAACTGTCACGTTGAGCAACCATCCGGACGGTGGTGCCGTAGCCACGATGACTTTCCGGTCCTAGTGGTCAGTCACACAGGTTTGCGTAGATGCCGAGGCGCGCATCCGCGCCCCAGTCGCGCGAAGCGAACCGCAGCCATAGCACGGCTATGGCGAGGATGCGCGACAAAGCGAATGGGGATGCGGAACGTGCCGAACATAGGAGAATCTGTGTGACTGACTACTAGCACACACAACTTCACTTTTACCCCATTCGCTCCTCACATATGGCCATTAACCTGATGCTGTTACTCACAGTCAGGAGGCCATCATGCAAAGAACTTTGTTATCCAAGGCAGCGTTGATTTTTGTGCTCATGCTGCTGTTGCTGATTCCGCTCATGTTCATCAAGAACGCCATTTCCGAACGCGCTACGAGGCGCGATCAGGTACAGCAGGAAATTGCCGGCAAGACCAGTGCTCGCCAAACCGTGGCGGGGCCGTTGATTGTCTTGCCCTACAAGCTATCCAAAACCGTGCTTGAAAAAGACAAGGACGGACGTCTCAGCACACGGATTCAGGAAACGCTGGAAACCGCCTATCTGTACCCGAAAAAGCTGGAGATCAAGGGCCAAGTCCAGACCGAAACCCGCAAACGCGGCATTTTCGAGGCGCTGCTTTACCAGAGCGATCTGGATTTCGCCGGGGAGTTTCAGGTTTCTCCACACGCCGGAATCAAAACCACGCCAGATGCGCGCATCGAATGGCTCACGCCTTCGGTGGTGGTTGGGCTATCCGACAACCGCGGCATTGTGAATGCACCGGAAATCCGCCTCGGCAACCAGACCCTGACTTTCGCGCCGGGGCAAGGCGTGCGCGGTCTGGGTAATGGAATTCATGCCGACATCAAGCTGCCCGTCGCCGAAGGCGGATCGCTGCCTTTCTCGTTCAAACTGAAACTGCGCGGCACACGCTGGCTCGGCTGGTTGCCAATGGGCGAAGACACCAAGGTTTCAATCACCTCGCCCTGGCCCCATCCGAGCTTTGGCGGGCACATGCTTCCGGCCAGCCGTGAGGTATCGGAATCGGGCTTCACTGCGCACTGGCAGGCCAGCCACCTAGCCACCAATTTGCCGCAACACCTGTCACAGATACTGGCTCAGGAATCCGGCAACAAATCGACTGCGGCAAGCCATGTCGAGCAACTTGCCAGTGGCATCACGTTCACTCAACCCGTGGACATTTACCAGCAAACCGAGCGTTCCGCCAAATATGGTTTTCTGTTCGTGATGCTGACTTTTGCCGTATTCGCGCTGTTTGAAGTCCTGAAAAGTCTGCCGATCCATCCAGTGCAATACGGGCTGGTCGGCATTGCCCTGGCGCTGTTCTTCCTTCTGCTGCTGGCCTTGTCCGAGCATCTGTCATTCCGGATTTCCTACCTGATTGCGGCCCTGTCCTGCGTCGGCCTGATCGGTTTTTACCTGAGTAGCGTGCTGCATTCGAAATTGCGCAGCCTGATCTTCAGCGGCTGGCTGGCGCTACTGTATGCCGCGCTCTATGGCCTGCTGGTTTCCGAAGACAACGCCTTGCTGATGGGATCGATGCTGCTCTTCCTGCTGCTGGCCTGCGCCATGGCGATTACGCGGAAAGTGGATTGGTACGGCCTGGGTAAAGTACAGAACACCGTTCAGTCTTGAGGTGTATGGGCCGGATAGCCTCCGGCCTTTTTTCTGCGCTCCCGTTCAACGAGCCGCCTTGCGCATGCCCACACTCCGCAACACCTCATCCAGCACCGTCTTACCTCCGACCTTTGCATACGGATGATTGATCACGGCAGCCACGGCCCAGACGCTGCCGTTCTGGCCTCGTACATACCCAGCCACGCTGCGTACGCCCTTGAGGGTGCCGGTCTTGATGTGCGCTTCGCCAGCGAGCGGTTCGCCAACCAGGCGTTTTCTCATGGTGCCGTCGATGGCCACAATCGGCAGCGTGGAAATGAATTCCGCAGCCCAGGGTCCGCGCCAGGCGTGGGCCAGCAGGTCGGTCAGGTGGCGGGTGCTGATGCGCTCGTTGCGCGATAATCCCGATCCGTTTTCCAGTACCAGCTCCGGCCAGCTCCAGCCTTGGGATGCTACCCAGCGCCGCACGACGGCATTGGAGCGGCTTGGCGTATCCGGGCCGTCCGTCTCTCGTCCGAGTGCTGCGCCCAGCGTGAGATAGACCTGCCGCGCCATGGCGTTGTTGCTGTACTTGTTGACGTCGCGCAGCATGAGGGGCAATGCCGGGGAGCGGCTTGTAGCCAATACCTGCGCCTGCGCCTGTGCCTCGCCCTGGCGCACGCCGCCGCGCCAGATTCCGCCCGATTCGCGCCACAGTGTCTTGATCAGGCTGGCAGTGTACGTTTGGTGATCAAGCAGCGCGATATGGCGCACGGCGGCGCATCCTGCCGGCATTTCGCCTGCGAGCATCACTTTTACGCCGTTGCCCGTATCCTCGACTTTCGCTTCCAGTTCGTCCGGCCAGCGCTCGCATGTTCTCGTTCCCGTTATCCGGGCATGGTTTTCCAACCCTACTTCAGGCAAATGGGGATCGAGTGAAGCTACCGCCTCGCCTTTTTCCGCCCGCACGCTCAGGCGCAAGGATTTGAAATTGACCAGCAGCGCATCGGGCGTCACCAGATAAGGGCGATCCGGCTGGTTGCCGTCGTCGTCAAATTCCTTGTTGGCCACAGGCAAACGGAAATAACTGCGGTCGAGCACCAGATCGCCGCGAATCTCGCGCACGCCGCGCGCACGCAGATCACGCAGCAGGAGCCAGACCCGCTCCATCGTGAGCTTGGGGTCGCCGTAGCCCTTGAAGTAAACATCGCCTTGCAGGATGCCATTGGCGGGGGCTTCCAGGGCGCGGATTTCCGTCGTCCACTCGTAGGCCGGCCCCAGCAAGTCCAGCGCCGCGTGGGTGGTCACCAGCTTCATCAGTGAAGCGGGGTTGACCGGCGCATCTGCATGTTGATGGAATGCCCGCCCCTTGCCCTGTAGCGGCACCACGGAAATGCTCAGGGCACTGGCGGGAATGCGCGCCTGGCGCAGGGCTTTTTGCACGGTGGGCGGCAGCGATTCCGCATGCGCCAGTTGGGTACTCATGAACACCAGGGAAGCGAGCAGACCGATCCAGACGGAAAATCGGCAACGGAGTTTGTCTTTTGCTTCTGCTTGGTGCGTCATCTGCTAGAATCCCGGCCTATGGCCTATCAAGTTCTGGCGCGCAAATGGCGCCCTAAAAATTTCGCCCAGCTCGTGGGGCAGGAGCACGTGATCCGTGCGATTGCGAACGCCTTCACCAGCGAGCGGCTGCATCACGCCTATTTGCTGACCGGCACGCGCGGCGTGGGCAAGACCACCATCGCGCGGATCATGGCGAAGGCGCTCAACTGCGAGACCGGCATCACGGCAGAACCGTGCGGCGTGTGCTCGGCCTGTACGCAGATCGACAGCGGGCGCTTTGTCGATCTGCTGGAAATCGACGCTGCGTCCAACACCGGCATCGACAACATCCGCGAAGTGCTGGACAACGCCCAGTATGCCCCGACCACCGGCCGCTTCAAAGTCTACATCATCGACGAAGTGCACATGCTCTCCAAGAGCGCCTTCAATGCGATGCTGAAGACGCTGGAAGAGCCACCCGGCCACGTCAAATTCATTCTGGCAACGACCGACCCGCAGAAAGTGCCGATCACCGTCTTGAGCCGCTGTCTGCAGTTCAGCCTGCGGCAGATGACACCACAGCAGGTCGCCGGCCACCTGCATCATGTTCTGACACAGGAAGGCATTCCGTTCGAGCCCAATTCGCTCAATCTGCTCGGCCACGCCGCGCACGGTTCGATGCGCGATGCGCTGTCGCTGCTCGACCAGGCCATCGCCTACGGCGCCGGCAGCGTCGAGGAAGCCGGTGTGCGCGCCATGCTCGGCGCGGTGGACCAGAGCTACCTGTTCGACATCCTCGCCGCACTGATCGCCAAGGATGGCGCCCAACTCATGGTTGCAGCCGACAGCATCGCCAGCCGCGGCTTGTCCTATGAAGCCGCGCTGCACGAACTCGCGCACCTGCTGCATCTCGTCGCCGTGGCCCAACAGGTGCCGGGCGCCATAGCGGACGACCTGCCGGCGCGCGACAACATCCTGTCCGTCGCACAAGCGCTCTCGCCGGAAGACACCCAGCTCTATTACCAGATCGCGCTGCATGGCCGCCGCGACCTTCCGCTGGCGCCCGACGAATATGCCGGCTTTACCATGACGCTGCTGCGCATGCTGGCCTTTGCACCGGCGCAACCGGGGCAAGTCACTCTGTCGCAGCCGACCCCGGTCGCGGCAAACCCGGCACCGGTTGCTCGCCCGACGGCACAGCCGCCGCAGGCAACACCGGTTCAGGTCCCACCGGCAGCAGAAGCCGCCGCACCAGACGCGCCCGCCGAAACCAATCTGCCGTGGGCGCAGGAAGCGCCGGCTGAGACCAGCGCCCCGCGCGACTTCGATGGCAACTGGCGCGGGCTCGTCAGCCAGCTCAAGCTCGGCGCGGCCGGGATGCTGGCACAGCATGCCGAAGTCAGCGCCTACGACGCCGACAGCATCTCGCTGCGCGTGGCCGCCGAACACCGGGCAGTCGCCACCCGCGACTACCAGGAAAAGCTGAAAGATGCGCTGGCAGCCCATTTCGGCAAGCCCGTCGCACTGAAAGTGGAAATCAGCGAAGCCGTGGCCGACACACCCGCAGCGCAAAATCAGCGCGAACGCGCGGCACGCCAGCTTGAGGCCGAAGATTCGATCCAGAACGATCCCACCGTACAAGCTTTGGTCCGCGATTTTGGCGCGACCGTGGTTCCCGATTCGATCAAACCGCTATAAACCAACCTGATTCAAGGAGCAGACATGTTCAACAAGGGCGCACTGGGCAACATGATGAAACAAGCCCAGCTCATGCAAGACAACATCAAGAAGGCGCAGGACGAACTCGCCACGGTCGAAGTCGAAGGCCAGTCCGGTTCCGGCATGATCAAGGTCACCATGACCTGCACCAACACCGTCAAGCGCATCAGCATCGACGAAAGCCTGATGGGCGACGACAAGGACATGCTCGAAGACCTGATCGTCACCGCGCTCAACGACGCCCAGCGCAAGGCCGAAGCAGCCACGCAGGAGCGTATGTCCAAGGCCACCGCCGGCATGCCGCTGCCGCCGGGCATGAAGATGCCTTTCTGATCCTGCCGTGAGGTGTGAGGAGCAAGGAGTGAGGTGAAAAACCCGTTCCTGCAACTCGCACCTCCATCCTCATTACCATGTCCACCCCACCCCCTCTCCAGACCCTGATCCAGGCACTGCGCGTGCTGCCCGGCGTCGGCCCCAAGTCGGCAACCCGCATGGCCTACCACCTGCTGCAACGCGATCCAGTTGGCGCCGGCAAGCTGGCCCAGGCCATCGGCGAAGCATTGGGCAAGCTCCGTCATTGCCAGTGCTGCAACACGCTCACCGAGGCCGAAATCTGCGAAATCTGCACCGACCCCGGCCGCAACCGCAAACAGCTATGCGTGGTCGAAATGCCAACCGATCTCTTGATGCTGGAGCAGACGCTGGCCTTCCACGGACTGTATTTCGTGCTGATGGGCCGGCTCTCACCCTTGGATGGCATCGGCCCGAAAGACATCGCGTTGGAGCCGCTGTTGAAGCGTGCAACCGACGGCTGCGTGGAAGAAGTGATTCTGGCAACCAACTTCACCGCCGAAGGCGAAGCCACATCGCACTATCTGGCAGAAATGCTGCGTGCCCGCGGGCTGAAGGTCAGCCGCATCGCACGCGGCCTGCCGGTCGGCGGCGAACTGGAGCACGTCGATCCGGGCACCATTGCGCAGGCGCTGATTGAACGGCGCAACGTATAGCCTCCCATTGCAATCCTGACGATGCCGCGAAATTTCGCGGCATCGTTGTTTCTGCCAGTCAAAAAACGTGAATCTGACCACATGCAGGAAATCCCCAACCGTCTTTGTCTCCGCTGGGGCGGTATGCTAGTCGGCGTTGCAATTGACTCTCATCCAGGGTCGATTGCGGCATCAAAACAAAATCAACAAATAACCGACACCTACAACTCAAGGAGTTACCAGAAATGAAACTCAGAAACCTCTTGTTGAAAACGACCGCAGGTTGCGCAGCCCTGCTCGTTTCCTTTTCTTGCTGGGCCGACAAGCCCAACATCGTGATCCTGGCAACGGGCGGCACGATTGCCGGTGCAGGCGCCACGGCCGCCAACAGCGCCACCTACCAGGCCGCCAAGGTTCCTGTGGACAAGCTGATCGCCGGGGTTCCGGAACTCAAGGACGTTGCCAACGTGCGCGGCGAACAGGTTTTCCAGATCGCCTCGGAAAGCTTCACCAACGCACACCTGCTCAAGCTGGCAAAGCGGGTTTCCGCCTTGGCCAAACAAGCGGATGTTGACGGCATCGTGGTCACCCACGGCACCGATACACTGGAAGAAACCGCCTTCTTCCTCAACCTGACCGTGCATACCGACAAGCCCATCGTCGTGGTCGGTTCCATGCGCCCCGGTTCGGCCATGTCTGCCGACGGCATGCTCAACCTCTACAACGCCGTGAACGTGGCCGCCGCCAAGGATGCCAAGGGCAAAGGCGTGCTGGTCACCATGAACGACGACATCCAGTCCGGCCGCGACGTGAGCAAGATGGTCAACATCAAGACCAACGCTTTCTCCAGCCAATGGGGCGCGCTGGGCATGATCGTCGAAGGCAAGACCTACTGGTTCCGTGCTCCGGTAAAGCGCCATACCATGAACAGTGAGTTCAACATCGACAAGATCGATACCCTGCCGCAAGTGGAAATCGCCTATGCCTACGGCAATGTCGGCCCGGCTGCCTATGAAGCCTTCGCCAAGTCCGGCGCCAAAGCCATCATCAATGCCGGCACCGGCAATGGCTCGGTGGGCAACACCATGGTTCCCGTGTTGCAAAACCTGCGCGCCAAGGGTGTGATCGTCGTACGCGCTTCCCGCGTACCGGATGGCTTCGTCCTGCGCAATTCCGAACAGCCTGACGACAAGTACGACTGGGTCGTGGCCCATGACCACAAGCCGCAGAAAGCCCGCCTGCTGGCTGCGCTAGCTTTGACCAAGACCAGCGACACCAAGGAACTGCAGCGCATCTTCTGGGAATATTGATTTCCCCGCCATGAAATGACAAAGGCCGCAATCTGCGGCCTTTGTCATTTCTGAAACGCTGGATCAGGGTTTAACCGGTTTCACCTGCGCCGCCGCATGGCGGGCGCGCTCGCGGGCTTGGTCGACATCCGCTCCTGCGGCCAGCGCCACGCCCATGCGTCGTTTTGAAAAAGCCTCGGGCTTGCCGAACAGGCGCAGGTCGGCACGCGGTACGGCCAGTGCCTCTGCGACGCCTTCATAGGCGATGCCGGTTTCATCCATGCCACCGTAAATCACCGCGCTCGCGGCCGGGTCGCGCAGGGATGCATCGACCGGCAGGCCGAGAATGGCGCGGGCATGCAGTTCGAATTCGGAAAAACGCTGGCTCATCAGGGTCACAAGACCCGTATCGTGCGGGCGCGGGCTGACTTCCGAGAACCACACCATGTCGCCCTTGACGAACAACTCCACACCAAACAGGCCGCAGCCTCCCAGTGCCTCCGTTACTTTCTTGGCAATGATCGTGGAACGTTCCAGCGCAATCGGGCTCATCGGTTGCGGTTGCCAGCTTTCGATGTAGTCGCCGCTCTTTTGCAGGTGGCCGATGGGTTCACAGAAACAGGTTTCGATCTCGCCCTCTGCGTTGCGGGCACGCACCGTCAACAGCGTGATTTCGTAATCGAAATCGACGAATCCTTCGACGATCACCCTGCCCTGATTAACACGCCCGGCGCTCGCGGCGTATTCCCATGCTGCATCCACGTCCTGCGCGGACATCAGCATCGACTGCCCCTTGCCGGAAGAGGACATCGTCGGCTTCACCAAGCATGGAAAACCGATAACCGCCGTCGCGGCGCGCAATTCTTCGAGGCTGCCCGCAAAGCGGTACGGCGAAGTCGGCAGCTCCAGCTCTTCGGCCGCCAGCCGGCGAATGCCTTCGCGGTTCATGGTCAGGTTGATGGCGCGAGCGTTGGGCACGACCTGCGCCAGCCCTTCCGCCTCGATCCGGCTCAGTTCCTCGATCGCGATGGCCTCGATTTCCGGGACAATCAGGTGCGGCTTTTCCGTCTCGACCAGCGCACGCAAAGCGGCTGCATCGGTCATGCTGATGACGTACGAACGATGCGCAACCTGCATCGCCGGGGCATTCGGATAACGGTCGACGGCGATCACTTCGACGCCGAAGCGTTGCAGGGCAATCGCGACTTCCTTGCCCAGCTCGCCGCTGCCCAGCAGCATGACACGGGTGGCCGACGGCGAGAGCGGGGTGCCGATTCGCATGGTTTTCTCCTGCAATTTCAATTGGTCAGATACGGATAAGGCTTTTGCCCGACCCTGGATTGGTCGTAGCTGCGCCATTCTTCTTCGTTCAGCGCACCCTTGTCCCAGAGCAGCGCGAACCCGTCGATCTGGCTTTGCGCGACATCCGGATGCGCCTTGAGATAATCGTTCATGAAAGTCGCGAACTCGGAAACGTAACGCGGTTTTTGGCCAAACATGATTGCCTCCTTCAAACCTTCATGGCTTCTTCAAGCACTTCGATGAAGCGCGCATTTTCTTCCGGCAGTCCGATCGACACGCGCAGGCTGTTGGGCATATTGTAGCCGCCCAGCGGGCGCACGATCACGCCGCGCTCCAGCATGAAGCGGTTGAGCATCTGCGCATCGCCGCAATGGAAGGTCACGAAGTTGCCGTAGCCGGGAATGAACGGTACACCCATGCGCACGAAGGCTGCCGTGATCTGCTTCATACCTTCGTTGTTGATGCGCACCGATTCGCGCAGGAATTCCTCGTCGTCGAGCGCAGCGCAGGCTGCGGCTTGGGCCAGGCTGTTCACGTTGAAGGGCTGGCGGATGCGGTTCACGATGTCGGCCACTTCCGGGCTTGCCAGCGCAAAACCGACGCGCAAGCCGGCCAGACCGTACGCTTTGGACAGCGTGCGCGTGATGATGATATTGGGGTACTTCTTCAGCCAGCCCAGCGAATCCGGGCGACGCTCCGGCGCGAGGTACTCGGTATAGGCTTCGTCCAGAACGATCAGCACGTTCTTCGGGCATTGCTCGAAGAACTCCACCAGATCGCCGGGGCGCGCCAGCGTGCCGGTCGGGTTGTTCGGATTGGCGATCCACACAATCTTGGTCGAGGGCTCGATGGCTGCGCGCATTGCGGACAAATCATGACCGTAGTCAATAGCGCGGACCTGGATTCCGCGCGCGCCGGTCGCCTGAACGGCCAGCGGGTAAACCGCAAAAGCATACTGCGAGTAGACCGACGAATCGCCCGGCACGAGGAAGGCATGCGCAATCATTTCCAGCAGATCGTTGGAGCCGTTCCCCAATACGATCTGCTTCTGCTCAACGCCAAACTTCTGCGCAATCTTGGCCTTGAGCTCGAAACCGTTGCCGTCCGGATAGCGCGAGATGTCCGCCAGTTCCCGTTCCATGGCCGCACGCGCCTTGGGGCTGATGCCGAGCGGATTCTCGTTGGAAGCCAGCTTGACGATTTTGGCCGGATCAAGCCCCATCTCGCGGGCAAGCTCGGAAATGGGTTTGCCGGGCTGGTAAGGCGCAATGGCCCGAATGTATTGCGGTGCGAGTTCAGCGAGAGACATGATTTTCCTTTCCGGTTCAGGCCAGCTTTTTCACCATGCGATAGCTGGCGGGCAAATTGAAGGGTTCCAGCATCGGCACGCGGGTTTCGGTCACTATCTCGAAACCGTGGCGCAGGTAAAAGCGCACCGCGCCGGGGTTGCCGCTGTCCACGTCGGTATGCAGCTCGGTCGCGCCCCGCCGCAACGCGGTGCCGGCAATGTCCTGCAAGATCAAGCTCCCGGCACCCCGCCCGCGCAAGCGGGACGCGACCGCCAAGGTGCGCAGATACCAGGCTTGTGCAGGGATATGCGGAAACAGCCAGGCCAGTTTGGCGCTGCGACCCAGGCATTCATCGTCCGCGGCAAGCAGTGCTTCATCGGTTTCATCCAGCACTGCGGCCTGTTGCGCCGGGTAATGGCTGGCCAGCGCCGTCAGTTGGCCCGTTTCTAACCAGACCGTCATGCCGGCATGACTCAACGAGCCGGTTTTCTCCAGCCACAGCCGGTTTAAGGCAGACAAGGCCGCGCGCTCCGAAGCAAACAGGAAATCGTAATAAGGCGGATCGGAATCGTAGACGAGGCGGGAGGCCACCAGCGCGTCGTCCGGCTGCCCGCTCCGCTTCGACAGCGTCAAACCCGCGCCCACGCGCCCTCCCCGCCCTGCGGCAGCAAGGCGAGATCGTCGAGCAGCTTTGCCGGCGTTTCCTGCATCTGCAGGAAAGTGCTTTCGGTCTCGCCCACGAAGCCCTCTTCGACCGCGCGCGCCACAAAACTTTTCAGGCCGGAGTAATAACCATCGACATCGAGCAAGCCGATCGGTTTGCCGTGCAGACCGATTTGCCGCCAGGTCAGGATCTCGAAAAGCTCGTCGAGCGTACCGAATCCGCCCGGCAATGCGATAAAGGCATCGGCTCGATCGGCCATCTGCGCCTTGCGGGTATGCATCGAATCGGTCACGTGCAGCTCGGTCAGACCCGGCATGGCCAGTTCCCGCGCCACCATGAAATCCGGAATCACGCCGACAACCTTGCCGCCAGCAGCAAGGCAGGCATCGGCGACAACGCCCATCAGGCCGACATGGCCGCCGCCGTAGACCAGCGTCAGGTCACGCTTAGCCAACTCAGCGCCCAGCTCGCGCGCAGCAGCGGCATACGCCGGGCGGTTGCCGTGCCGGGCGCCGCAGAAAACAGCGACCGATTTCACAGCACCGCCACCGGGTAGGAACCCAGAACCTTCACAAAGGCCGCGACATCGCGCAGTTCCTGCAAGGCGGCCTGCAAGGCAGGCTCGCTGGCGTGGCCTTCCACGTCGACGAAGAAGAGGTATTCCCAAAGGCCGGTCCGGCTCGGGCGGGATTCGAACTTGGTCATGGAAACGCCGTGCCGTGCCAGCGGTTCGACAACCGAATGCAGCGCACCGGGTTTGTTGGGCGCGGAAATGACCAGCGAAGTCTTGTCGCGACCGCTCGGCACCGTATCCTGGTAACCGAGCACCAGGAAGCGGGTGGTGTTGTTCGGTTCGTCTTCGATGGAATCGGCCAATTTCAGCAGGTTGAAGCGTTCGCACGCCGCATCGCCGGCAATGGCTGCGGAACTCGGATCAAGGCTCGCCAGACGCGCTGCCTCGGCATTGCTGGCCACCGAAACGCGCTCGACGTCGGCCGGCAGGTTCTTGTTCAGCCATTCGTGGCACTGTGCCAGGCTCTGCGCATGCGAATACACGCGCTGGATGCCTTCGCGGCCTTCGACCGCGCGCAGCAGGTGTTGGTGGATGCGCAACACCACTTCGCCGCAAGCTTTGAGCGACGTGTTGACCATCAGATCAAGCGTGCGGCCCACGGCGCCTTCGGTCGAATTCTCCACGGGCGCGACCACGTAATCGGCGTTGCGCGCCTCGACCATGCGGAAAGCCTCGTCAATCGAGGCGCAGGCTTGCGTGCAGGCTGCATGGCCGAAATGCTTGACCGCCGCGGATTGGCTGAACGTCCCGGCCGGGCCAAGGTAGGCAATCGTCAGCGGGCGCTCCAGCGCCAGGCACGCCGACATGATCTCGCGGAACAGCTTGGCAATCGCCTCATCGGGCAGCGGCCCCTGGTTGAGCGACTTGAGCCGGGTCAGCACCTGTGCCTCGCGCTCGGGCCGGTACACCACGCCCTCGCCCTTGATCACGCCGATTTCATGCGCATGCATCGCGCGTTCGTTGAGGAGTTTCAGCACCTCGGCATCGATGGAATCGATGGCGTTGCGGTGGGATTTGAGAAGTTCGTCGCTCATGGTCTAGCTCGCAAGAAATATCAGTGATCAAGCCAAAAGATAATGTGCCCGCGCCGTGGCCACCGGGCGGGCAGCATCCGCCTGCCATGCGGTGATCAGCACGTTGGCCACCCTCATCCCCTGCCGCACGATCTCGCAACGGGCGAAAAGATCCTGCGGGCCGGCGGAGCGCAGGTAGTCAATCGAGAAATCCACAATCTTCGGAATACCCTCGGCCTCGCGCGCCCACATCAGATGCAGGATGGCGGCATTTTCCAGAAAACCGCCGATCACGCCGCCATGCAGCGCGGGCAAACGGGCATTGCCGATGTTGGCAGGCCGGTAAGGCAATACGAACAGCGGGGCGGATTCGCTCTCCCGGCATTCGATGCCGAGAAAGCAGGCATAAGGAATCGCCGCCACGGCTTGCTGCAGATCGGCAATGGAATTGATGGCGGAGATGGATTGCATCAGTTCGCCCCTTCCGCTGGCATGGCAAGCCGCATGTAGGTCGCGACCGCATGCGCGACGGGTTTTTCCGGGGTCTCCTGATAGACGACACCGCGCGTAAAGGCGATCTGGCTCGTCAAACGGTAGCACTCGGCCTGGCAATACAGCGGGCTGTCCGGCTGGGCCGGGCGCAGGTAATCGAGACGCAGATCGAGCGTGGCGATGGATTCCCGTTCATTGAGCCGGGAAAAAATCGCCATCGCTCCGGCCATGTCGGCCAGCGTCGTGACCACGCCGCTATGCAGCACGCGGCTGAACGGATCGCCGACCAGCTCAGGCTTGAAAGGCAAGGCCAGTGTGACCTTGCGATCCTCGTCCAGCGCATGAAACTGCAGCCCCAGCGCCGCGCAATGCGGCAATCCCAGCGCGATCTGCACCATCTGCTGGAAAAAACCGGACGCGGCTACCGGCTGCATTTCTTGCATGGCTTACTCGGTCTGCGGTGATTCGTTGCCCGAAGTTTCGTCGTCCGCTTCGGTGTCGCAACCTTCCTCGTCGGAATCCACTTCGCAGACACGCTCAAGGCCCGACAGCTTTTCGCCTTCGTCGAGATTGATCAGACGCACGCCCTGCGCGGCACGACCGGTTTCGCGAATCTGCTCGACCGGGGTGCGGATCAGCACGCCTCCGGTAGTAATCAGCATCACGTCGTCGGTTTCAGCGACCAGCGTTGCCGCCACCAGCTTGCCGTTGCGCTCGCCGGTATCGATGGCAATCACGCCCTGCGTACCACGACCGGAGAGGCGGTAGTCGCCAACCGGGGTGCGCTTGCCGTAACCATTTTCAGTGGCGGTCAGCACTTGCTGGTCGTCGCGCTCGGCAACCAGCAAGGAAATCAGCTTCTGGCCTTCCAGGAGCTTCATGCCGCGCACGCCCTTGGAGTTGCGGCCCATCGGGCGAACCTTGCTCTGGTTGAATCGCACCGACTTGCCGGCATCGGAGAACAGCATGACCTGATCACCCTCTTCGGCTTGCGCGCTTTCGTCCAGTTGGTCTTCGTCCTGAATATGGTCTTCTTCCGAGGCCTGATCGTCGTCAACGACAGGCGCACCGGGGGCGCCACGCGTCAGCGCCACGCCGATCAGGTAGTTACCCTCTTCGAGATTGATCGCGATGATGCCGCGCTTCATCGGGCGCGAGAACGCGGTCAGCGGCGTCTTCTTGACCGTGCCGTCGGCAGTGGCCATGAACACATACTGGTCCTCGGTGAACTCCTTCACCGGCAGGATGGCGTTGATCTTTTCGCCCTCTTCCAGCGGCAACAGGTTCACGATCGGCTTGCCGCGGCTGGTACGTCCGCCCTGCGGCAGCTCGTAGACCTTGATCCAGTACACGCGACCACGCGAGCTGAAGCAGAGAATGTAATCGTGCGTGTTGGCCACGAACAGGTTGTCGATGAAATCGTCTTCCTTGGTCGCCGCCGCCTGCTTGCCGCGACCACCGCGACGCTGGGCACGATACTCTTCGGCCGGCGTGGCTTTCATGTAGCCGGTGTGGGTCAGCGTGACCACCATGTCTTGCGGGGTGATCAGGTCTTCGATGCTGATATCGCCACCGAAAGCAACGATTTCTGACTTGCGCACGTCGCCGTAAGCCGCCTTCACTTCGTTCATTTCATCAGAAATGATCTGCGTCACGCGTTCCGGCTTAGCCAAGATATCGAGCAGATCAAGGATCTTCTCCATCACTTCCTGGTACTCGCCAACAATCTTGTCTTGTTCAAGGCCCGTCAGGCGTTGCAGGCGCAGCTCCAAAATGGCTTGCGCTTGCACTTCGGAGAGACGATAGCCTTGCGCGCTGTAGCCGAACTCTTCCGCCAGCCCATCAGGACGCGAAGCAGCAGCATCGGTGCGCGCCAGCATTTCGCCGACCAGACCGGAACTCCAGGTACGCTCCATCAAGCCGGCTTTGGCTTCCGGAGGGGTGGCAGCAGCCTTGATCAGCGCGATGATTTCGTCGACATTGGATAGCGCAACGGCCAAACCTTCGAGGATGTGCCCGCGTTCACGCGCCTTGCGCAGTTCAAATACCGTGCGGCGGGTAACGACTTCGCGACGGTGACGCAGGAAGCATTCGAGCACCTGTTTCAGGTTCAACAGGCGCGGCTGGCCGTCGACCAGCGCAACCATGTTGATACCGAAACTGTCCTGCAACTGGGTCTGTTTGTAGAGGTTGTTGAGCACGACATCGGGCATTTCGCCGCGCTTCAATTCGATCACCACGCGCATGCCGGATTTGTCCGACTCGTCGCGCAGCTCGGAAATGCCTTCGATCGACTTTTCGCGCACCAGCTCGCCGATGCGCTCCAGCAGACGCGCCTTGTTCACCTGGTACGGCAGTTCGTCGACAATGATTGCTTGGCGGTCAGCGCTTCTCGGTATGTCTTCGAAGTGCGTGCGCGCACGCATCACCACGCGGCCGCGGCCGGTACGGTAGCCCTCGCGCACGCCGCCGATGCCGTAAATGATGCCGGCAGTGGGAAAGTCCGGCGCCGGGATGATGTCGATCAACTCGTCGACGGTCATTTCCGGGTTTGCCAAGAGCGCCAGCGCACCGTCGATCACTTCGTTGATATTGTGCGGAGGGATATTGGTTGCCATACCGACGGCGATACCGGACGAACCGTTGATCAGCAGGTTCGGCACACGGGTCGGCAGAACGGTCGGCTCGAGTTCCTTCTCGTCGTAGTTCGGCGTGAAGTCGACAGTTTCCTTGTCGATATCGGCCAGCAATTCGGAGGAAATCTTGCGCAGGCGACACTCGGTGTAACGATAGGCTGCCGCCGAGTCGCCATCTATTGAGCCGAAGTTGCCCTGACCGTCGATCAGCGTGTAGCGCAGCGAAAAATCCTGCGCCATGCGCACCAGCGCTTCGTACGCGGCCGAATCGCCGTGCGGATGGTATTTACCGAGCACGTCACCGATCACGCGGGCGCATTTCACATAGGCGCGGTTCCAGACATTGTTGCTCTCGTGCATGGCAAACAAGATACGCCGATGCACAGGCTTCAGTCCGTCGCGAACATCGGGCAATGCTCGCCCCACGATCACGCTCATCGCGTAATCGAGATAGGAACGGCGCATTTCCTCTTCGAGACTGACGGGGATGGTTTCCTTGGCAAAACTCTGGATTTGTTCAGACATCTTCTAGGCCGGCAATTTTGAAGTTAATGCCCGTTCTTCCATGCCGCTCACAGCGAGGCAGACAGCAAGATCCGGGAAAGCGGGAAGTTTACCACGCCGCCACTCCCGCTCCAATCGCACCTGGCTCGAACCGCCCTCTCATGTGCGGTTTATCGCCCCGAATAACAAATTTACTTGGAATATCGGCAATTCCGGTTTGCCTTCCTTTCGCTTCGGGTACTAGAATTCTTTCCTGAAGCCTCGCAGATATTTCAAGGGCGTCCATCGCATGCAACTTGGAATACCCGGGCCGGACTTTCGATAACAATCCAGTTGGAGAAGCAACCTATGAAGCACACCCTCAAATACCTCGCTGTTGTCGCTGCATTTGGCCTTTGCGCAAGCGCTCAAGCCGACGTGGGCAAGACTGCTGCCTATGTCGAAGGCACCACCGCGGCCACCGTCTGGAAGAGCAACTTCGGCGAATGCTGGCGCACCGGCACCTGGACCAAGGAACAAGCCGTAGTTGAAGGTTGCGACGGCTACGTGAAGCCCGTTGCCAAGCCCGCCGTGGTCGCCAAGCCGGCACCGGCTCCGGTTGCCGACGCACCAGCCGCAACCAAGTTCACACTCAAGGCTGACGTGCTGTTCGACCTGAACAAGTCCACCTTGAAGCCTGCAGGCAAGGCCGAGCTGGACAAAATGACGGCAGACCTCAAAAAAGTTGCCACCAAAGACAAAACCATCAAGGTTATCGGCCACGCCGACCGTCTGGGCAGCGCTGCCTACAACCAGAAACTGTCTGAAGCCCGCGCCAAGACCGTTGCAGCCTACCTGAAGACCAAGGGCGTCAACGGCGCCAAGGTTGTCACCGAAGGCAAGGGCAAGACCGCTCCGGTTACCGGCAACAAGTGCGACAAGGTCAAGCCGAAGTCCAAGCTGGTTGCCTGCCTGGCCCCGGATCGCCGCGTCGAAATCGAAGTCAGCGGCACCAAGTAATTCCCGCCGGCTCGAAATACAAAACCCCTCGCCGTGGCGAGGGGTTTTGTATGCACAACACCAGAGGATCAAACCACGGGACGGTCGCCCACTTTCACGATCTTCATGCTGTTGGTTCCTCCCATCACGCCTACCGCATCCCCAAACAGGAAGATGACGGAATCCCCTTTCTGGACCACGCCGCGACGCAGCATTTCCACCTCGGCGCGCACGATCTGTTCATCGTGATCCAGCGTGGCATTATCCAGGCGCAGCGGATGCACATCGCGATACAGCGCCATGCGGCTGTAGGTCTTGTCTTCCGGCGTGAAGGCGTAGATCGGCACGCCGCAGGCAAAGCGCGATACCCACAGCACTGAGGTGCCCGATTGCGTCAGTACACCGATCGCCTTGACGTTGAGACGGCTGGCGGCGTACAGCGCCGACATGGCGATCGCCTGCACGGTGCGGGAGAATTCGCCGCCGCGCAGCACATCTTCGGAAATCTTGCTCTCTTGCGATTTCTCGGCTTCGACGCAGGTGCGGGCCATGACTTCGACGGTTTCGACCGGGTATTTGCCGGCGGCCGATTCGGCAGAGAGCATGACGGCATCGGTGCCGTCCAGCACCGCATTGGCGACGTCGGAGACTTCGGCGCGGGTCGGGACCGGGTTTTCAATCATCGATTCCATCATCTGCGTGGCGGTGATGGTGAGTTTGTTTTTCTGGCGCGCGAGCTTGATCATTTTCTTCTGCAACGCCGGGACGGTGGCTTCGCCGACTTCGACCGCAAGATCGCCGCGCGCAACCATGATGCCGTCGGAGGCTTCGAGGATTTCTTCGAGGTTGGCAATGGCTTCGGTGCGTTCGATCTTGGCAATGAGTTGCGCAGTGCCGCCGGCGGCGTGCAGCAGGGTGCGGGCCATGTACAT
>NZ_FOVE01000018.1 GCF_900115065.1 Formivibrio citricus
TTCCTGCAATATTTTCGAAACAAACCCGCTAAGCCTTTGAATTATCAGTAACTGGTTTTTCGCGCTCCCGCATACTGCCTGCTTGCATCACATATTCAAACAGCCGGCATTCCAGCGCACCATTGAACAGAACAGTACGTTTACTGGCTTTGAGGCCAATTTTTTTGGCCAGATCGAGATCGCCGGTAAAGAAATAGGCACGCCATCCTGCGAAACGCTGCTTCAGCACATCACCCCATTGCGGATAGAAAGCAGCCAGTTTTTCTTTTTCATCCAGACGCACGCCATACGGCGGGTTGCACAGCCAGATGCCGGATTCCGCCACTGGCTTGGCGTCGAGTACGTTTAGCTGCTTGAGCAATACCGTATCAATTACTCCCGCCGCCTCCAGATTCGCTTCGGCATGCTTGAGCACCGTGCTCGATACATCACTGCCGTGAATGGCGAAGCACTCCTTGTTTTCCTGCGCGCGCGCGTCGGTGCGCAGCTTGTCCCACTCCGCCGCGTTGTGCATGCGGAATTGCTGGAAAGCAAACGAGCGGCGCATTCCCGGTGCAATGCCGCGCGCCTTGAGTGCAGCCTCGATCAGGAAAGTGCCCGATCCACACATCGGGTCATACAAGGACTGCCCCGGTTGCCAGCCCGTCAGCGCCAGAATACCGGCGGCCAAGTTTTCGCGCAGCGGCGCTTCGCCAGCATCCAGCCGGTAACCGCGCTTGAACAGCGCTTCGCCCGATGTATCCAGATACATCGCCGCCATACGATCCGTCAGGAACAGATGAATACGCATATCCGGCTCGCGCGTATCGACACTGGGGCGAGACCCGGTCTTCAGGCGGAAGCGGTCGCAAATGCCGTCCTTGGTCTTGAGGCCGGCGAATTCCGGACTGCGCAGCGGCGACTTCACCGCCGTGACATTGACCTTGATGGTGTTCTCGACCGCAAAGAGATCGGGCCACTCGATATCGCGCGCCAAGCGATAGATGTCTTCCTCGCTGCGGTACGGTTTTTCTGCGAGTTTCCACAGGATACGGCTAGCGATGCGTGAATGCAGGTTGGCGCGCATCATCGTCCGCATGCCGCCAGAAAATCCGACGCCCCCATCGGTGGGCTGGACATTCTCGGCCTTGAGTTCGGTCAGTTCCTGCGCAAGCACGTTTTCCAAACCGCGCGGGCAAGGGGCGAAGAAATGGAAGAGTTGTTTCATACGGGCTCGCTTATGGGTTGTGGGGCCGGGGCATCGCAGCGCCGACGGGTTTGCAGGATCAACGGCGCCCAGGTTTCGCCGGGACGCTTCTTGCGCGTGGTGAGCGTCAGTTCGGACGGCGCGTAGACGTTGGTATTGTGCGTCAGCGGCGTCGTGATCAGGTACTGCGCCTGCGTGGCTTTCAGGAACGCGCCGACACGGTCGATATTGAAAATGTCCAGATGCGCGAACGGTTCGTCGATGAAGACGAAGCCGGACGGATTGCTTTCATCCATCATCAATCCGATCAGCAGGATCAGCGACTTCATGACCTGCTGGCCGCCGGAGGCTTCGCCGTCGTTCATGCCCATCATGCCCTTCTGGTCGAAGTCGAAGCGCGCGACCAAACCAGCCTGCGCCAGCGTCGTGTCGTCGTTTTCCAGATGCGGCATGTCGGTTTCGACACCGATGCCGGCAAGCTCCCCGAGATGCTTGAGGTTCTTGCCGTAGGCGCGCACGGTCGCCTTGAGTTTGTTGATGTAGGCGGAGCGCGCATCATCGGTCAGCTCGGCGGTGCGCTCGACCTCGATGCGGTGACTCTGCACATCGCGCTCCAGCCCTGCGTAATCGGCGATCAATTTGTCGCGCCGCAGGATGATCGTCGAGTCGGTTTCCCAATCACCGCTCTCCAGCGTCGCGCTCTGGCGCTCGATCATGTGCTGCACTTCTCGCACCGTACCATATTGCTCGCGCAGCGCGCGCAACCCGGCCGGATCGGCTTGCGCGGCAGGCAGGCTGCGCTTCATATCGCGCAGTTCGCGGATGCGGCGACTCTGCTCGGCGCGCTGCTCGGTCAACTGTGCGATCAGCCCGGAGACTTCCTGATCGAGGCGGCGGCGTTCGGCTTCGACCAGCACGAACGCTTCGCGCGCCTGCATGTATGCGCGGCTGGCTTCGTCGCGCGCGGTTTGCGCCGCGGCCAGTGCCGCGCCGGTTTCCTGCGCCAGCCGTTTCTCTTCCGGGAAACGTTCTGCGGCCGCGGTGAATTCTTCCTGGCGCGAGGCAAGCTGCACCACCGCCTGCATGCCCATCAGTTGCTGCTGGATGCCTGCGATTTCGCGCATCAGATTTTGCTGCTCGGTCTCGCGCTCCAGGATATCCGAGTTCAACTCGCGCAAGCGACGGGCAATCTCGTTCAGGCGCGATTTGCGCGCGGCTTCGCCGAACGCAAAGTCTCCGGCCTTGACCGAAATATCGCGCCCGCCGCGCCGCTCCTTGTGGAAACCTTCCGGCGTAATCCAGTCCGAATCGAGTTTCGACCCGGCTTCGATCGACTTAACCCGCTGCGTGCGGTTGAGCAGCGCAATCAGCCATCCCGGCGCATCGCCCTTGAAGTCGACAACTTCCAGTACGCTTCCTTTTGCGGCCTTTTCCACCGGTTCACGATCCGGAACGATGAAGTGGCGATATTTCAAGCGCTGGCCGATTTCCCAGGCACGGCGCTTGTCGGTCACGCGCGCCAGCAAAACGATATGACGGAACGGCGCGAGCAGCGCTTCGACCGCCTCCTGCCAAGCCGGATCACGTACTTCTACGATTTCGGTCAACAGTTGATGCGGGATGCCGGCTTCGTCGAGCGCGGCACGCATCTGGCTGACGAAAACCGGGTTGGGTTGCTGGCCGGATTGCAGTACAAATTGCGCTTCGGCCAGTTGCTGACGCTCGTCCTTGTCGGCCTTGATGGCTTCGCGCAGCGCGGTTTCCTTGCCGCGCAGCGCGCCCATGCGGTCGGACAAGGCCACGGCATCGGCGCCGTGTTCGCTCGCAGCGAGTTCGCGCAAGCGCTCGGCGTCCTTGAGGGTTTTCTCGGTATCGCCCGCAGCACGATTGGCATCGACAAACAGCCGATAAGCGGCGTCGCAATCGATCCGCGTCTGTTCCTCGTTCTGGCGCGCAGCCTGCTGGGCAGCTTCCTGTGCGCGGTAACGCGCATCGAGCGCATCAAGTTCATCCTGTTTCAGGCGCAACGATTTGCGTGCGCCGCGAAACTGGTTGATATAGCCCGCGAGACTGCCCCACTGATCGACGTATTTCAGTGCCGGAACGATCTCGTTCGCGAGCCGATCGGTATCCGCCTTCAGCGCCTGCCATTCCAGATAGCGGTTGGCGCGTGCGCGCAATGCCTCGACATCGTGACCGAGCTGCGACAGCTGCGCGGTCATGCGCTCCAGTTCGCCTTCGGCTTCTTTCAGCCGAAGCTTGGCTTCGGCGTAGTTGTCGAGCACCTGTTTGTCGCCGAAGACCTGAAACACCAGATCGAGCAGCGCTTTCGGACTGTATTCGCACAGCTTGTCGGTATCGCCCTGCTCCAGCGCCAGCACTTCGGCAATCGCCGGCGTCAGCCCGGCCTGCTCCAGCCGGCGCTTGTATTCGTTCACGCCAAGCCACTGCACGGCGTTTTCGGTTTCCTCGGTCAGCGCCACATTGCCTTCAGCAATCGCATACTGGCGCATCCAATCGCCGCCCTGGCGGCGAATGCGGCAGAACAGCGTGATTTCCGGCGTGGTCGCCGGGAAGAACAGGTAAGGGAACAGCCCGCCGCCCGGCCGCTTCGGGTTGCTGACCACACCGCGCAGCCAGGCGAAGTTCTCGCGGTTGTTGCGCACATAGCGCTTGTAATCGCGTCGGCCGGAACACTTGAGTGCCAGCAGCGTACGCAACGCGTCAAGCAGCGTGGTTTTGCCCGAGCCGTTCGGCCCGACAATGGTGACGATCTGGGCATCAAGCGGCGTCTTGATCGCCTGCCAGAAATCCCAGTGGATCATTTCCAGTTCACGGATTTGGAACATTCACTAACCCTTTACCACAGAGACACAGAGGCACAGAGGCACAGAGTAAAAACGGAAAGGCCACAGTTATTCATTGTCGGCCTCCTCATCCTGCACCACCTCGACATTCAGCTTCAACACTTCGGCCAACGCGCCGTCGATGATGCGCGGCGCGAGTTTGCCGTAGTCGAGCATCAGATCCAGCAGCGGGCCCTCATGAATCATCTTGTTTTTGCGCACGACAAAGCCAAGCCGGGCGAGCTGCCCCAGATTCGCACCGAAGCGCATCTTGCCGCCCAGCTTCTTGCCGAAATCGGCGTAAACCGCATCCTCCGGTACGCCAGGCGCAACTTCCTCGCCATGCGCGATCGGCTTGGCGGCGCCGAACATGTCGCCTTGCGAATCGCCGACCGTTTCCGAACGCGCAATCTGGCGTTCACGCTTGGGCAGGATGATGAGCGCCCACAGCACGACCAGCAACGCGATGGCATCGCGCGGCAAGCCCATATTGTTCGACAGCCAGTTCTCGCCTTCGCCGAACACCCAGTCGTTCAGCTCGGGCTGCAGGCCGATGGCAATGTATTCGGCGTAAGGGTTCTCGAGCAGCACCAGCCCCATTTCGTCGAGCTTGGTTTCGAGCGTTTCACGGAACGATTCATCGACCAGCGCGCGCCGGGCGAGCGGGTCGCTGCGCGGGATAAAGCGATGCGCCAGCAGGCGCGCCAGCAGGATTTGTTGGGATTGATTCATGCCAACCTCTTCGTTCAGTTCTTTTGCAATCGGCCACGGGTGATCGCGGCGACTTCCGGGTGATCGGGATAATCGAGCGCATCCTCGGTTTCCAGGCGCAGCGGCAAGCGCACCAGATCGGCAACGACACTGGTTTCGGTGGCCGCATCGGCATCGCCGAGCAGCGCCAGCAGCGACAATCGGTAGGCGGTCTGGTTATAGGTATCGGCCAGTACCACATCGGTCAGCGCCGTTTCGCCGACGAGTTGCGCAAGCTCTTCATGCAGCGCTTCGGCCTCAAGCAAGCGCTCGACCTCAAGTTCGCTCGTCACAGGCGCGGCATCGCTCGCCGGCAAGGTCGAAGCATGCTGCTCTGGCCGGTCGCGCTCGACCAGCTCGAATTCGGCGACATCGAGCATTTCATCAGAAGTCACGAACAGCGGCTCGGGGTGGAAGCTCAGCAGGTCGCGGCCGAGATCGGACAAGGCCTCCTGCGTCAGCCCGCGCAACCAGTCAGCGACATTGGTGGAGGTCAGCCCGGACTGCCCGAGGTGCACGCGCTGCGCAGCCAGCTCGGACAGACGGCGCTGGAATACGCCCGTCAGGCGCAACATCCGGCTCTGGGCATAGGCAATCGCTTGTGCCTGATTCAGCGTAACCAGATCGAGCGAATCGTCCTCCAGGATCATGCGCATGACATCGGTACCTTTTTGCACCCACAGCCAGACACTTTCGAGCTTTTGCTGCGCACCGCGAATCTGGAATTCGGACTGCGATTCGAGAGCATCCTCGAACGTGCGGTGCAGTTCGTTCAGCCGCGCCAACAGGTGTTGCAGCGTTTCGGCCGAAACGCGCCCCATTGCCTGTCCGGCAGCCACCTGCGCGGTCAGGTAGCCAAGCTCGGCATCGCCCTCGGCGAACTGGATCAGGGTCGAGAGCGCGGCCAGCGCCACGCGCCCGCTTTCGGCCAGATCGTAGAGCTGTTCGTCGCTGTCCCAAACCAGCAAACCATTGTCGCGAAGGCGCTTCAATACCGTGTCGAGCTTGACCGGATTGATGTAAGCAAAGTGTGTCTGCAATTCCTGCGGCGACCAGCGCGGCGCTTCGGCGCGTGCGCCGATTTCCCGCAGGATCAGGAGGCGAACCAGTACCTCGTCCTCGCCGCCGCGGAACAGCGTGATAAAGGCGTCGAGGAACGGCCGGGCGCGCAGCAGACTGGCTACGCCGCCAAGTTCAAGCGGGTTGAAACCGGGCCGGAAAAAATCGTCAAGAAACGAGTCGTTTTGCATCGGTTCAAAAAGAAAAAAGCCAAGCCCGGATTATCGCAGGACTTGGCATGTCACAGGAAAGCCGGACTGACTGCTTAGTCAGCGGCCTCCGGGGCGGAGTCGTCAAGCAATTCGGCACGTGCCTGCGCCAATTCAGCCTCAGCCGCCTGCTTGGCCAGCTCGGCTTCTTCGCGCAGCCGGGCACGCATCGTATCCAGATAGTCCTGGATTGCGTAAGTCAGCTTCTGGCACCCCTCGCCGGTCAGGCCGGCGATGGCGAACCAGCGCGGCGCAGCCGGATCGAACGGCGCATACGGATCGTGTTCTTTCACGCCTTCCCAGCCGTAGGCTTTGAGGAAGGCTTCAACGCGGTCGGCGCGCTCTTCTTCGGGGATCAGGTCGAGTTTGTTGAGCACCAGCCAGCGCGGTTTGTTGTAAAGCTCTTCGTCGTACTTGCGCAGCTCTTCGACGATGGCACGCGCCTCACGCACCGGATCGGTTTCCGGATCGAACGGCGCGAGGTCGACCAGATGCAGCAGGATGCCGGTACGCTGCAAGTGCTTGAGGAAGCGATGGCCCAAGCCCGCGCCTTCAGCGGCGCCTTCGATCAAGCCCGGAATATCGGCGATCACGAAGCTGCGATTGGAATCGATGCGCACCACACCAAGATTCGGATGCAGCGTGGTGAACGGATAATCCGCGACCTTTGGCTTTGCGGCCGAAACGGCGCGGATGAAAGTCGATTTGCCGGCATTGGGCATGCCCAAGAGACCGACATCGGCCAGCACCTTGAGTTCGAGCCGCAGCTCGCGGCGTTCGCCTTCTTCGCCCGGCGTGGTCTGGCGCGGCGCGCGGTTGACCGATGATTTGAAATGCAGGTTGCCCAAGCCCCCCTTGCCGCCCTTGGCCACAAGCTCGCGCTGGCCGTCGGCCACCAGATCGGCGACGATTTCTTCGGTTTCGGCATCGACCAGCACCGTGCCGACCGGCATGCGCAGCTCGATATCGTCACCGCCGTGTCCGTAACGATCACGCCCCTGGCCGCCTTCGCCATCCTGCGCCTTGTATTTGCGCACGAAACGGTATTCGACCAGCGTGTTCACATTCTGGTCGGCCACCACCCAGACGCTGCCGCCCCGGCCGCCGTCGCCGCCATCCGGCCCGCCTTTGGGGATATATTTTTCCCGGCGCATGCTGGCCGAGCCGTTGCCGCCCTTGCCGGCGATCACTTCAATCCGGGCTTCGTCGATAAATTTCATGAGCGTTAAGACCTTTTTTCACCACGAAGAACACCAAGGACACAAAGAAAAACGGAAGATTCCGACAGTATTCCCGATTCCAGGAATATCTTCCCGAAATATGCTCTTTGGTTTTTCTTTGTGAACTTCTTTGATTTGAATTCAACAAGAAAAAAAGCCCCATCCGCAAGGACAGGGCTTGAACAAAGCTTCGCTCAGCTTACGCCGGAACGATCACTTCGCCTTCGTACGGCAGAACCACCACGGTACGACGCTTTTGCGCGCCCTTCACTGTGTATTGCACGTAGCCATCGACCAGCGCGAACAGGGTGTGGTCCTTGCCCATGCCGACGTTGTTGCCCGGATGGAATTCGGTGCCGCGCTGACGCACGATGATGGAACCGGCGTTGATCAGTTCGCCGCCGTAAACCTTGATACCAAGACGTTTCGAGTGGGAGTCGCGACCGTTACGGGAACTACCACCAGCTTTTTTGTGTGCCATGTCAAAAGCTCCTCGTGATTACTTGACGATTTCGTCAATACGGATTTCGGTGTAGTTCTGGCGATGGCCTTGACGCTTTTGATAGTGCTTGCGACGACGCATCTTGAAGATGCGAACCTTTTCGCCACGACCGTGGGAAACCACGGTTGCCTTGATGGAGGCGCCAGCCACCAAAGGGGCACCAATTGCCACAGCGTCACCATCTGCCACCATCAATACTTCATTCAGTACGATCTGGCTGTCGACGTCTGCAGTAATCTGTTCTACTTTAAGTTTTTCGCCGACGACAACTTTGTACTGCTTGCCACCGGTTTTTACGACTGCATACATAACAAGCTCCAATTAAATTCAGAGTCACCCGATGCGCCTGCGCACGCAGCGCAAACGCTCAAACCCCGCAAAAAATGCGGAGAGCCCGCGATGCTACGCCCAACACCCAGTCGAGTCAAGCACTTATCCGTCAACGCCCGCCATCCGGGCGACGGAATGAGATTTTCTGCTAATATGCCGCAACATCGGATGGTTAACTGAATAATGAATCTGGGGCAAAAACCCGTGTCGGCCGAGTTTGTCAGAACGCTTCTCGCAACAGAAATGCAGGCTGTGGACGGCCTGATCCGCAGCAGCCTGCACTCCACCGTACCGCTGGTCGATCAGATCGCCGAGTACATCATCAGCGCCGGCGGCAAACGCCTGCGCCCGCAAGTGGTCCTGCTTTCCGCTCTCGCGCTGGGCTACCGCGGCAACCAGCACCGTGAGCTGGCAGCCGTGATCGAATTCATCCATACCGCCACACTGCTGCACGACGACGTCGTCGACGAATCGGAATTGCGCCGCGGCCGCAAAACTGCCAACGCCCTGTTCGGCAACGCCGCAAGCGTGCTGGTCGGCGACTTCCTCTACAGCCGCGCCTTCCAGATGATGGCCGCCTGCAACTCGATGCGCGTCATGCAGGCGCTGGCCGACGCCACCAACGTCATCGCCGAGGGCGAAGTCCTGCAGCTGATGAACATCGGCAATACCGACATCGATGAAGCGGGCTACCTCAAGGTCATCCGCTACAAAACCGCCAAGCTGTTCGAAGCCGCTGCCCGCCTGGGCGCCATCCTGTGCGATGCGCCACAGGAAACGGAAACCGGCCTGGCCAATTACGGCTTGCACCTTGGCGCTGCCTTCCAGATCATCGACGATGTTCTCGACTACAACGGCAACATCGACGAAACAGGAAAAAACGTCGGCGACGACCTGGCGGAAGGCAAAGCCACCCTGCCGCTGATTCACGTCATGCGCGAAGGAACGCCGGAACAGGCCGCCGTGGTTCGCGCCGCACTGGAGCAGGCCGACCGCTCGCTTCTGCCTCAGGTTCTTGCTGCTGTCGGCCAATCGGGGGCCTTGGACTACGCGCGAGGGGTTGCCCGCGGCGAGGCGGCGCTGGCCATCCGCAGCCTGGAGAGCCTGCCCGACTCCCCGTTCAGCCAAGCGCTGCGCGCCTTGCCAGAACTGGCAATCAAGCGCACCGGTTAGACTTGACAGGCCATACAACAGTGTGGATAATCCGCGCTTCACTTCGACGGGGTGTAGCTTAGCCTGGTAGAGCGCTACGTTCGGGACGTAGAGGCCGGAGGTTCGAATCCTCTCACCCCGACCAGGATTACGAAAAGCCAAGAGCGTTGCTCTTGGCTTTTTTCATTTCCGTCCGGGACAACCTTGATTCTCCGCTTTACGGCCCCGCCAGAAGGTCGAGTTCACGCCGGAGCGCGGGATAATCCGTTTTGGCATTGTGGCGCCGGTCTACCGGAATACGTGACAGGATCACAATCCGGTCAATGCCGGCCCATGACAGGGTTTTCTCCAACGGCCCCGGCTCCACCCCCTGCTTCAGCTCCAGCACCAAAAGCCGTTTGCCTCGATGGCTGACGAATGCCGCGCGGGCGATATCGGGATCATTGGCCAATGCCGCCTCGACACTGAGCGGATAGAGGGTCTGTTCGCCCTCACCGAGGCGGGCACTACAACGCCCCGTCAGCCACAAGCGCCCGGCCTCGTCGAGCCAGCCGGAATCACCGGTGCGGTGCCAAATCTTGTTCCCGATCCGGAATTTGGTTTCCATATCGCCCAGCCCCCCCAGATAGCCTTGCGAAACGTGTGGGCCGCTCACGACAACTTCGCCGATCTTCCCCGCGGGCAAAACAAGTGTGGCCATGTCTGTTTCGGAAAACGGCCCCAACGGTTGTCCCCACCTGTCTTGCAGGATCGCCAGTCCAATCTCCTGAAGTGGCTGGCCGGCTGGCAGTCCTGCGCCTTGGGCAATCGCTCGACGGTCTGTTTCGCAAATTTCGTCGAGATGGATCAACGCAATGGGTTCTGCCTCGGTCGAGCCATAGAGCGCGGCCACGCGGGCCTGCGGGGCAATTTGCGCCGCTTTCTGCATGACAGGCAGGAATACTGGCGCACCACCCATGAAGATGACCTGCAAGGAATCCAGTGTCTGGTGGCCAGACAAGCAATGCTCGGCCAGTCTTTCGACCAATGCCGGCGAAGCCAGCAGGCTTTCCGCCTTCCAGTGGCGGATGACGGAGGCAATGTGCGCCGGGTCCAGCGCGGCCGGATGGCGCAGGTCGCCTTCCGGGATCAGGCTGGTGACGCCATGAGCCAGGTTGGCCATGACCAACGCGGGCATGGTCGCCAGATTGATGTTGCCGGGGCGCAGCGCCAAATGGCGGATCAGGATTTGCTGGGTTTCCAGCAGCAGGCGGTGGCTGCGCAACAGCCCCTTGGGGGCGCCGGTGCTGCCGCTGGTGAACGTGAGCATCGCCGGTTCATCTTCCAGCCCGCTCTCGGCGTGGGCGATGGGCGGCAAACTGCCGGCATGCTCAAGAGAAATCGCTCCAGGAAACCAGCCCTGCGCGACAAACACGGTCTTGATGGTGCGCAGCGTTGGCTGCAGCCAGCGGAACAGGCAGGCTTTTGGGGTGCCCACCAATGCTTTCAGCGGCAATACCCCGCGGCAACGTTCGAGTTGCGCGGCCGCCTGTTCCGGATCAATAAAAACCGGAACGGCTCCCAACCGGAGCGCGGCAGCGATAACGGCATACAATTCTGCCGACATGGGGATGAGAATCACGACACCATCGCCACGCCCGATCCCGGCTTGGGCAAACAAGGTGGCGATTTGCGCGGAGTGGCCGCACAAATCGGCAAACGAGGTGATGTGTTCAGCGCCCAAACGTCCGTCGATGATCGCGGCTGCGTCGGGAGTGCGTTGGGCGGCCTCATCGAGCAGCGAGACAAGATTCACAGGTGCCTCGCATACAGCGCATAGCGGCGAAAATCGCGCATCAGGCCACGATTGATCTGGCGCGACGGGTTGTCCTCATGCATCAGGGCATGGATGGTGCGCCGCATACCCTGGCTCTGCGCGATGCGATTGATCCGCGCCAGCATCACCGCGGCCAAGCCCTTGCCACGATGCGCCTCCAGCGTCGCCAGGCTTTTGATGATGACCGTATCCACGGGCTGGCCACGTTGCGCCTGCAACAGATTGGGCAGCGCCATGCAGAAGCCCACCGGTGTGCCTTGCCATTCGGCGATCTGGATCAATTCCGGGCGGATCCGGGATAAAAGCGGGGCATACATTCCCAGAAATTCCGCTTTGCCAATCGGGCTGTAAAGAAAATTGTCCTTGAAGCTTTCACAGGAAAGCTGCCAAAGCCGATCCAGTTCAGCATCGATTTCGCCATTTGCAAATGCGCGGAAAACATACCCTTCCTGCTCAAGCCGCATCTGCAAGGCGCTGCAATCCTGGCAACGGGCGTTGTCTTCGCTGATCGAGGAGTAATAATGGGCCAGCGGCTGAAAACCTGCGGACTCGAAATACTGCGGCCAGTCATCCGGGTTATCCGGCTCAAGCAGGAAAGGCGGCTCATCGCCACGCTCAGTCAGCAGCCGATAGCGGCGCCAAGTGCTGCCATCCATGGGGCCGACAGCAAGGCTGCAACCGCATTCCGCCAGCACGCGGCAGGCTTCTTCCAGAAGCGCCGATCCGGCAATACTGTCTTGCGCGGCATAATGCCCGACCAGCCCCAAGCGCTCGGAACCGTGTTCGGGCACTTGGCACCACCATACCGAGGCTCGCGCTCGCAATCCGCCTTGTTCCTGGCACATCAACAGGCGGTCCGGCGCATGCAGCCGCACGCTGGCAGGAGTCAGTTCCGACAGCCCCTTCAGACTGCAAAACAGTTCGAGATCGGCCTGCTCAGGAGAAAAAATAGCCATCATGATGCCCCTCCTGTTATCGGGATGAGGGCCGGCGCAAAAGCCAGCAATGAACACAGTGTGGTGATGAGGGCCTGACGCAGCCAGCGGACACCGTCCACCGGATACAGCTCAATATTCGGCTGAAGAAGCGCGAACAGGATCGTGGAAGCCACCACCGCCAGCGTCGCAGCAGCAAGGCTGCCCAATGCCGCCAAGGTCACCCCCTGAAACAGCAAAATGGACGGCACCAGAAGCAAAGCGCCCTTGAGGCAACTCCAGGCCATGCTGGCCTGCATCGGGGATTGCGGCCGCGCATTGCGCTGGCGCACCAGCGCAATGATGGCCAAATCCGAGCCGTAAATGGCGGCATAGGCGGCGAAAATCATGGGGTTCTGGTAATGCCAGAACAGCAGCAGCCAGATGATGCTGCCAAACAGATTCGCCAGCGCTACCGGAAAATTCAAGCGCCGCACGAGATTCACCGGCGTATAGCGCGTGACGCTGGTATAGACGGTGATCAGGATGAGCGCGGGCACCACCCATTGCCACCCGGCAATGGCCCAGGCGACATAGCCCCACAGGGAAACGCCGAACAGGCCGTCGTCGGCCAAGGTAGTTCGTTTGCGCCAGAAGCGGATGAACAGCGACAAACCGATCAGAAACCCCAGATGCAGGAGCAACTCCGGCGCATCCAGATTCCGGAACGAACGCAGCAGAACGTAGCTGAACAACGGGATGATCAGGTTATCCAGCCCCCACCAAGCCGCCGCTTCGGCCATCATGACCATGAGCCCGATATTGACGCCGATCAGCAGGCACGCCAGGCGAGGCGTATCGGTAAACAGCAGCACCGGCACATGCACGCAGAAAAAGGCTGCCACAAAAAACGCCAGCGAGCCCTCTATGCTCTTGCGCCCCCCGCTCACGCTGTAGAACAACTTGCCATATTCCTTGCCAATCAACGCGGCAAAGGCATCGGCAACCGCCAGAACCAGCAACGGCACGCCGTAGAGCAAGGGGGTATGGCGGGCCAGAAAGAACAGCAGCAACAAACTCAGGATGAAGCAGAATTCACCGACCGTATTGCGCTGCACCGCGGCCAGCACCTGCCCGGGGCCGTCCCTCAGAATGGGCACGGTCCGCAACAGGGAGAACAAAACAATATTGGCGCCTCCCAGAATCATGACCGGAACCAGATCGGAAAACAGCCAGGGAAGCGGAAGGGCAAGCAAGCCTCCACCCAGGTGAAACATCTTGCGAACCAGTTCCGGATGCGGATTGAACCGCACCTGCCAGGTACGCAAGGCAGCGAACATCAACAGGACGCCGGCCAGCATGGCGGGAATCGCAAACCATGGATCAAGGTTAACGGCCGTCATGACAAGGCCTCGACATGCAGTGTGCGATAGAACGCAGCCCGGTTTTGCGCGAGCAATTCCGCGGCAAGGCCGTCAAGCGGACGAAACCGCTGGCGCAGGCATTCCGGCGCGGTGCGCGGCACCATCATGTTCCAGTAGGCCAGACGCCCTCCGCTTCGCCCGGCGCGTGCGATTTGTGCGAAAGCGGCTTCAGTTGCAGACGAAGACAAGTATTCGAAAATGTCCGAGAGATTGAAGCGATCGATGCTGGCTTCTCCTAGCTCGGCAACCGTGGATTCCAGCGAGGCCACGCGCCATTCCAGTTTGTCGAGCTGGCTGCGGATCAGTTCGAAATTCTCCGGTCGCAAGGCATGCGGCAGCGCATCGGTGTAGCGGCCGAACACGACCCATTGAAAGTAGGGATTCTGCACCGGGTCGAGGTCGGTCAGGGCATGCCTGATCCGCTCCATCGTTTCCCCGGCGAGATCGCCCTGCGCGTAGCGGAAAAATTCCGGATCCCGCCCCAGCCGGCCCATGACCGGGCGGGAGAGAAAGACGCGCAACAGCCAGCGCCACCGCCGGTTGGCCCACACGTCGCGATAAAACTGCTCCCGCGCGGCTTGGCTCCTGGGCTGAAACAGGGCGGCGATTTCGCTGGGGCTGTGGATCAACGGCAGCACGTAGCGACGAAACAGGGCGAAATAGCGTTCGAACTTGCCCGCCGAGCCGATCCCCGCTGCGATAACGGCTGGACGCCGATCCCAGAACTCGCAAGTTTGCGGCCCGAGCTGCGGGCGCAGGGCCTGATAGAGCCGCAGACGGCGCTCGCTTGGGAGCGCGCCAATCAATTCCAGTAACTCCGGATGATCGAGCTGGCGAAACGCAGCGCACTTGAGCTCCACGCAGGCAATCTGTGCCGGGGAAAGATCAACCGCAACGACCCGCGCAGGCCGGCACGTGAGCAGCGACAGGCTGTTTTCACCACCCGAGGCAATCGACAGACAGACATCACCCGGTTGCACGTCGAGCGCGGCCAGCAACACATCCGCATCTTCCCAGCACATCGCGTAGCGGATGATGGACAAGTCCACTCTTTCGGTTTCGCTGCGCACCGTACTCATGGCCCACCCTCCGGAGCGGGAATGCGCACCACCGTACCCCGGCTGCCATCCATCTCGACCCAGTCGCCATCCCGCAACCAGCGGGTCACGCCGGGAATGGCAACAATGGTAGGCAGCCCGAGCTCGCGGGCGACAATGGCGGAATGGGAAAGCAGGCTGCCCCGCTCCACGAGCAGGCCGGACGCGGAGGGGAAGACCATCACCCAGCCCGGATCGGTTCGTTCGGCAACGATGATCTCGCCAAGCTTGACCGTGGACTGGCGCGGATCGCGAATCACGCGCACCGGGCCGCGCACGATCCCCGGACAGCAACCGGTTCCGCTGCAACGATCACCTTCCGGCAAGACGGCCGCCTGCTGTTCCGGACTGAAGCTGTGACCACGATAGAGAATGCCGCGGGTTTCGAAGCGCTCGGACGGGGCGGCCGCTTGCGCATGGGCATCGAATTCGCGCTGCCGCACGGCCACCAATCCGGCCAGATCGGCGGTGGTGGCGCGCCCTTCGACAAAGCCGAGCAATTCGTCCCATTCCAGGTAGAACACATCCCGGGCTTGCGCGAGACAGCCAAGCGCAGCCAACCGCTTGCCGAGCTCCACGGTAATCATGCGCGCCCGGCCGAATACCCGCGTGCGCTCGAAACGCAGGTTTTCCCGTGTTCGCACCCGCAAGCGGGTATGGGCAAGCACCCAATTGAAAACCAGACGGCGCAACGGATGTCCGGCCAAGGCGGCATTGACCTGCGCTTCGGCCTGTTGGCGCAAGCCTGTTTCGACGTCTGGCGCGGCTGTCGGCCGCCCCGCCTGAATGCCGAGAGCATACTGGCCAATTGAGCGCAGCAGCGGCGAGGGATCGTCATGCAGGGTCGGGCTTTCAAGCTTGAGTTCTTCCATGCAGCGCTCGCCAAAGCGCGCCAGGTAACCATCCAATTCACGCGCGAATTCCGGGTATTTCGCGACCACTGAAGGCAAAGCACCACTAGCCTCGCTCAGGGTTTCGACCAGTCCAGGCTCTGTTGCAGCCATTTCCGCCATGCGCCGAACCAGCCGCGCGGGCTCGGCGCTGATCATGGCCTGATCTGCGCAGAGCAGGTTGTTCTGCAATGTGCCAGTCGTATCGCCCACCCAGCTGCTGACCAGACGACGCAACACGCCGTAAAAAATCATCGTGGCAAAGTCGTTGATGATCGGGGCGTCCCAGTGCGTCAGAAGTTGCTGCTCCAGACGCCGGCAATAGGCGACCAGCTCGTCCGGGCGCAGGCGCGAGAGATCGGGCCGCTCATGACCCAGCGCCGACTCCAGTCGCAGATAAAACCGCTGGATGCGACCCCCGAGCCCGGCATAGGCCAACAGCAAGTTCAATAAAGCCCCGGCCAAGCGCAAGGCATCGACCAGGCGGTTACCCTGCTCGGCCTTGGCTACCTCGGCAGCCAATTCATCGCCCAGACTTTCGCGCACGCCCATCATCTGTTCCATGAAACGGCGATTGAAGCGGTAACCGGGCAGGATGGCGACCAGGCGGTACCAGTTGAACAGGTTGTAGTACACCCGCCCGCGGATCAGCCCCAGCATGCAACCGAACATGTCGCTGCGTTCCTCGATCCGGGATTGCGGCACCCCCATCAGGCGACAGAATTCACGGTAGACGTATTCGTAAGCGCGGCGAGCAAAAGAAAAGGTCAGCGGCGTGGTCATGCCGCTATAACTCTCGATGATGTTCGAGTTGTCCCAGATCGCGCGTCGGCCGTCCGGATCGGGAAGCTGCTCCAGCCCGGTAATCGGCCGGCTCTGCAGCAGGTATAGCCGTTCGCCGTCCATGGTCCACTCGATATCCTGTGGCCGGCCGAAGTGGCGTTCGGCAGCCATGGCGAGGCGGGCGACCTGCAAGATCCCCGCATCCTCAAGACAAGGCTCGCGCGCCTGGCTGGCAGGTAACGACACGCGGCGGAAGCCGGCCGGATCGCTTGCATCGGCTTGCTGGATGATGTCCTTGGCTGCGATTGCGCGCTCAATAATGGTATCGCCAGCGCCTACCCGCCACGTGTCGCCCGTGGCCTCACCGGAAACCAGCGCATTGCCCAAGCCTGGCAGGGCCCCGACCACGACCACACCGCGTCGGCCGCTGACCGGGTCGGCACTGAACGCCACGCCGGAAACCTCTCCCGTCACCATGCGCTGCACCAGCACGGCCGGCACATCGGGCAAGGCCGTCAATCCGGCTTGCCGGCGGTAGGCAACGATGCGCTCGCTGAACCCCGAGCGCCACACGGCGACAACCTGTTCGGCAACGGATTCGGCGTCAACATTGATGAAGCTTTCCAGTTGTCCTGCAAAGGAATGCGCCGCGCTGTCTTCTTCCTGCGCGGAGGAACGTACCGCGAACCGGGCATTCGCGCCCCCCAGCAGGGCGCATGCCTGATCGATCGCATCGCGTACTTCGTCCGAAAATGTGAATGCAGCCAAAACCGTCCGCATTGTTTCTGCAGTGGGGACGCTCGCCAGGGTTTCGGCCTGTTCGACAGAGAGGCAGGATTTGAAGCTGTGCGGCAATACTGCGAACCAGTCCGGAATCGGCAACCCGGCCCGCATCAGCTCGGCCAGTGCGCGCCCCTTGCCGCCGAGCGGGGTATCGACCTGCACTTGTACAGGCCACAGCACACATGTTTTGCCGGTTGTCACGTACCGCCCTTTCAGTAGAAAGACCCCAAGCCCAGGCCCAGAAACAGGATCAGCGTCCACAGCCCGGAGAGGCGATTGAAACGTGTGCCGCCCCCCTGCCCCGAACTGCGCAAAAATGCGACTGCGCCCAACATGGCAAACAGCAGCACCGCTCCCAACAAGGTGGCGACGAATGTTGCCGACTGGATGCGCAAAGCAGCGAGCACGGCAAACGCGCTGCCCGTGATCATGAAGCCCAGCCATGCGGCCAGCGCCCGGTGCGCGCCCCAGAGGGCCGTGTAGGTTTCTACGCCTTCTTCTTCGTCAACCGGCGCACGGATCTTGCGCCCCACCTCGATCACACAGAACGCGAAATAGCTCGCGGCCAGCAGGCCGGCCAGATCTGGCATCTTCATCCCCTGAGGCAGCCAGTGGCAAGCGGCAACATAGGTGGCAATCATCGGCACGATGAGGATGTGACTCAGCATGTAGACCAGCGGATGGGCCTTGAGCCAGTCGCGGATAAAAAATTCCACCCCCATCAGCCCGGAATAAAGCCAAACGGCCAGCAACCCCGCCAACAAGCGCGCATCCAGCAGCAGGGCTACGCCCACCTGTACGGCAGCCGCCATGAACCACAGGCGGCGCAACGAAGCCAGCGAGATCAGCCCGCGCGGAACGGGGCGGTAGGGGCGCCAGCGGGCGTCTTCTTCGAAATCCTTGAATTCGTCGAGAATGCGCAACTGCAAGATCATCAGAAAGGCGGTAACGAAGGCGACGACAAAAACCATTGCGCCCGGCTTTTGGGCAGGCATCGCCACCCTAGCGGCATAGCTCAAGACTCCGAAACAAAAGGCTGCGATCAAGAGGCCATGCTGCAGCGGCGGAAAACGCTCGGAGAAATACGTGTGCCAGCGCCAGAAAAAACCATCCGGATTGGCGGGTGTCGTGGCAGGCTTCATGGCTGCTTGCCCCGGGCAAGCTTGGCATGGGCGCGCGTGAATTCACCGGCACAGATAGCGCCGATGATCGAGATCTCGCCTGCCAGACACAAACTCGCGGCGACTTCTGCCAGCGCCTGGGCATGACTTGGCCCCGCCAAACCGAGTATTTCCAGACAGGCCCGCTGGCTGGGCAGGCTGGTGCCGCCCCCCACGCTACCGACGATCAGGTTCGGCAGCGTGACCGCCACATACAGGGCCCCTTCCGGGGTCGCTTCCATCCGGGTCGTGCCAATCGCGGCCTCTGCCACGCAGGCCGCATCCTGGCCGCAGGCGATGAACAGCCCCGCCAGACCATTGGCAAAGTGCCCCTGAATACCCACAGTTCCCGACATGATCCCGCCCATTGTGGCAAGCCGCCCGTACTCGACCATGCGCTCGACCGAGGTGTGCAAGCCCTCGCGCACCAGTTCGGCCGGCAAAACCACTTCGGCCGTGACTTTCTTGCCGCGCACCCCTTGCAGCGATTGGGCGCTCGCTTTTTTGTCACCTGAGAAGTTGGCCTCGATAAAGGCCGAGAGAGGTTTGACCGGTGCCTGTTCCAGCACCCAGCGCATGGCCGCATCCGTCGCGATGGTGGCCATGTTTTGCCCGGAAGCATCGCCGGTGGAATAGCTCAGGATAAGGTAGAGGTGATTGCCTTCGACACTGACCTGCAAGTCGATCAATTTGCCGAAACGGGTGGTGCTTTCTGCGATGCGCTTGATGTCATCCTGACGGGAAAGCACCCAGCCCAGAAATTGCCCCAGTTCTTCAAAGCTGGTGAACGTGAATGCGGGGGCGCGCGAAACGCCTTCGTTGAGCAAGGCTGCCGTAGCACCGCCAGCCCTGGAAATCAGTATCGAGCCGCGATTGTAGGAGGCGACCAATGCCGCCTCGCTCGTTGCCAGCGGCACGTAAAAATCGCCCTGCGCATACAGGCCATTGACGCGCAGCGGGCCGGCAATGCCCACCGGCAGTTTGACGGTACCGATGAAATTTTCGATGTGCTGGAGATAGCGCCCGATCTGCTGCCTGGTGTGCGAATCGAGCAGTTCGGCGCACGTAGCCTCCGGCAGGCCAAGCACTTGCCAGCGGCGCTCCAGTACTTCTTGGGAAATGAGGGTTCCGCCGGGGATGTGGGGTGGCAGGCCGTCAGGCTTGGGCTTCAGGCGTTGCGCCCATTTCTCCATCCCGCCTTCTGTCAGCAGGGCGGCAAACCGCTCGGAAGCGTGACGGCTGCCAACGGTCATGGCGACTCCCTTTCCGGATTGATTGGGTTTAGGCTCCCAATCTCGGGGGTTAACCCGTCCTTTCAGGCTAGATCATGCCGACCGTTTGGCAACCTGGGCAGGTGCCTTGGAACCAGTTCTCGCTCTGTTGCGAGAAGCCGTCAGCGGGGTGAAGCGCTGCGCAAAAACCGGAGTGTACAAGCAGTACATGAGGATTTTGAGCAGCGCATGAGCCCCGATCACGGTTTCGCAGCAAGAGCGCGAAAGGTTCTTAAATCCCCAGCTTTTCCTTCCAGCGCGCGATCTGCAGCTTCACTTGGCGCGGAGCCGTGCCACCGACATGGTCACGGCTGGCCAGCGAGCCTTGCGGCGTCAGCACGGGCAATACATCGGCTTCGATCAAAGGCGAGAAGGTGGCCAGCTCCACGAGTTGCAGCTCGGCCAAGTCCTTCTTTTCTTCCTCGGCATAGCGCACGGCGCGGGCGACGATTTCGTGGGCGTCGCGGAACGGCAGGCCCTTCTTCACCAGATAATCGGCGAGATCGGTGGCTGTGGCGAAGCCCTGGCGCACGGCGCGGGCCATGGCATCGGGCTTGACCGTCACGCCACGCATCATGTCGGCGTAGATGCGCAGGGTGTCGGTGAGCGTGTCGACGGTGTCGAACAGCGGCTCCTTGTCTTCCTGGTTGTCCTTGTTGTAGGCCAGCGGCTGGCTCTTCATCAGTGTGAGCAAACTGATCAGCGCACCATTGACGCGGCCGGTCTTGCCGCGCACCAACTCGGGTACGTCCGGGTTCTTCTTTTGCGGCATGATCGACGAGCCGGTGCAGAAGCGGTCGGCAATGTCGATGAAGCCGAAGCGCGGACTCATCCACAACACCAGCTCTTCAGACAGGCGCGAGAGGTGCGTCATGGCCAGCGCGCTGGCGGCGGTGAATTCGATGGCAAAATCGCGGTCGGACACGGCATCGAGCGAGTTTTCGCAGACGCCGTCGAAGCCCAGCAATTCGGCGGTCAAATGACGGTCGATCGGGTAGGTGGTCCCGGCCAGCGCAGCGGCACCCAGCGGCAGGCGGTTGACGCGCTTGCGGGCATCGGCCAGACGCTCGGCATCGCGGCCGAGCATCTCGACATAGGCCAGCATGTGGTGGCCGAAGGTGATCGGCTGCGCGACCTGCAGGTGGGTGAAGCCCGGCATCACGGTTTCGGCGTGCTTTTCCGCGAGTTGCAACAGGCTGGCTTGCAGTTCGCGCACGAGGCCCAGAATCACGTCGATGGCGCCGCGCAGATAGAGGCGGATGTCGGTCGCAACCTGGTCGTTGCGGCTGCGCCCGGTATGCAGGCGCTTGCCGGCGTCGCCAACCTTTTCGGTCAGTCGACGCTCGATGTTCATGTGCACGTCTTCGAGATCGATACTCCATTCGAAGCTGCCGTTGCGGATGTCGTCGAGAATCTCCGCCATGCCGCGCTGGATGGCGGCCAAGTCTTCGGCGGACAGCACGCCCACCTTGTTGAGCATGGCGGCATGAGCCAGCGAGCCCTGAATGTCGACCTCGGCCATGCGGCAATCGAACGTCACCGAGGCCGTATAGCGTTTGACGAGCTCACTCACCGGCTCGCTGAAGCGGCCAGACCAGGTTTTGTTGTCGGAATTCATCGAGAATCACCCGGGGAAATTAGATAATAAATCGCGCGATTATACGCAGCGCACCAACACCTGTGTTGCTGTTCCTTACTGCTTGAGCGCCGAGCGGCGACCATTCAGGCTGCAACATAGCCATAAGCACCGTATAATTCGCCGATTATCCAATGTGCAAGCCAAGCCGCAACATGCCGCAACTCGATTTCAGACAATACCTTTCCGATCTTCTCGCCGACGCGCTCAAGGCCGTTGCGCCGGACTCCACCGACACCGCATTCGTGGTCGAGCGTCCGAAGGATGCCCGCCACGGCGATTACGCGACCAACCTCGCGATGCAGCTCGCTCGCCCGCTGCGCCAGCCGCCGCGCGCGCTTGCGGAAAAAATCATCAAGGAACTGCCGCTGTCGGAATGGGTGGAGAAAGCCGAGATCGCCGGCGCCGGCTTCATCAATTTCACGCTGACGCACGCCGCGCGCCAGCGCATCGTGCGCGATGCGCTGCAAGCCGGGGCGAACTTCGGCCGCACCCGTTACGGCAAGGGGCAGAAGATCCAGGTGGAATTCGTTTCCGCCAATCCGACCGGCCCCCTGCACGTCGGCCACGGTCGCGGCGCGGCCTACGGCGCCAGTCTCTCGACTCTGCTCGACTTCGCCGGCTTCAACGTACAGCGCGAATACTATGTCAACGATGCCGGCCGCCAGATGGACATCCTCGCCGTCTCGACCTGGCTGCGTTATCTCGACCTGCACAAGGTCAGTATCCCGTTCCCGCCCAACGGCTATCAGGGTGACTACGTGCGCGACATGGCGATCCAGATCCAGGCGCTGCACGGCGATGCTTACGTGCGCGCCGCTGCGGACGTGGTCAAGAATGCGCCCAATGTCGAAGAGGACAAGGAAGCGCATCTCGATGCGCTGATCGCCAATGCCAAAGCCCTGCTCGGCGATGCCTGGCATTACATCCACAACCATGCGCTGACCGAACAGCTCAACGACGGTCGCGACGACCTGACCGAGTTCGGCGTGACTTTCGACTGCTGGTTCTCGGAAAAATCGTTGTTCGAGACCGGACTCGTCGCGCGCGTGGTCGAGAAGCTCGAAACCGCCGGCCACATCTACGTGCAGGACGGCGCCAAGTGGTTCCGCTCCACGACCTTCGGCGACGAGAAGGACCGCGTCGTGCAGCGCGACAACGGCCTGTACACCTATTTCGCCTCCGACATCGCCTACCACCTCAACAAGTTCGAGCGCGGCTTCGACAAGGTGATCAACATCTGGGGCGCCGACCACCACGGTTACATCGCCCGCGTGAAGGGCGCGCTGGCTGCGCTCGGCCTTGACCCGGCCAAGCTCGACATCGCGCTGGTGCAGTTCGCCAACCTGATCCGCGACGGCCAGCAGGTAGCCATGTCCACGCGCTCCGGCTCGTTCGTCACCCTGCGCGATCTGCGCAGCGACGTAGGCAACGATGCTGCGCGCCTGTTCTACGTGCTGCGCAAATCCGACCAGCATCTGGATTTCGACCTCGATCTGGCCAAGTCGCAAAGCAACGACAACCCGGTGTACTACATCCAGTACGCCCATGCGCGCATCTGCCGCGTGCTCGAAGAATGGGGCGGCTGCAAAAAAGACCTGCCGGGCGCGCAAATCGGCCTACTGACCTCCGAGCATGAAGCCGCCCTGCTGCGCAAGCTGGCCGATTTCCCGGCCGCGATCGACGCGGCTGCGGTCGATTATGCGCCGCACACTATTGCCTTCTACCTGAAGGATCTGGCCGCCGATTTCCACAGCTATTACAACGTCAGCCGTTTCCTGACCGACGACGAGGAACTGACCTACGCCCGCCTGGCACTGGTTTCCTCCGTGCAGCAGGTCCTGGCCAACGGCTTGGCCATTCTGGGCGTATCCGCCCCGGAGAAAATGTAAATCATGGCAAAGAACACGGGCAGGACTCGCAACGGAAACGGCGGCAAGGGCAGCTCGCTGCTGACCGGACTGGTGATCGGCCTTCTGATCGGCGCAGTTGTCGCCGTTGGCGCGGCGCTGTACATCAACCGCCAGGCACTGCCCTTCTTCGGATCCAAGCAGGACAAGGTTCCCGCTTCCAGCAGCAAGGCTACCGACGCCCCGCCCAAGACCGAGGTTCTGCGCCCCGCAGGCAGCAGCTCAACGCCACAAACGGCCTCCGCCGTCGCCAGCCAGACCGTCGCAAGAAAAGCCAGCGAAGCCGACCGTTTCGATTTCTACACGGTCCTGCCCGGTCTCGCCGAAAAGGGCGGCAAGGAAGCCAAGAAACCCGAAGCCAGCCAGCCGGCCAAAACCGAGGCAAGCAAGGCTGCCTGGTTGCAGGTCGGGGCCTTCCAGAGCGAGCGCGACGCCGACAACCTCAAGGCCAAGCTGGCACTGATCGGCATCGAAGCACGCATCCAGACCGTGCAGATCGCTGACAAGGGAACGTGGCACCGCGTTCGCGTCGGCCCGTACAACACCCCGGCCGACATCGACAAGGCGCGCGCGCAATTGCAGGCGAACGGAATCGAGAGTTCCGTTGTCAAATAAGTCCGCGAGCTTTTTGGCAACGATTTTTTGGAGGAATTCATGCGCTACAAATGGTTGAAAGGCATTGTGTTCGGACTGGGCCTGCTGGCTGCCAGCGTTACCCAAGCTGAGGTCAAGGAAGGCAAGGATTACAAACTGCTCAGTCCGGCCCGCCAGGTCGAGGTGCCGGGCAAGATCGAGGTCATCGAATTCTTCTGGTACGGCTGCCCGCACTGCAAGACCATCGAGCCTTTCGTCGACACCTGGGCCAAGAAGCTGCCCAAGGACGTGAATTTCCGCCGCGTGCACGTGGTCTGGCAGGGGCGCAACGACATCGAAGCCCACGCCAAGCTATTTGCCGCGCTGCAGGCCATGGGCCAGGATGCCCGCTTGCAGAACGCCATCTTCAAGGCCGTTCAGCAGGACCGGATCGAATTGCGCCGTGAATCCACGCTGTTCGACTGGCTCAAGAAACAGGGCGTGGACGTGAACCAGTTCAAGTCCCATTACGGCAGCTTCACCGGCAACATCGCACTGAAAAAAATGGAGCAGACCACCCAGAACTACGGCATCGACGGTGTGCCGGTGTTCGTCGTCAACGGAAAATACATGACTTCTCCAGCCATCCTTGGCAAGGAGGATGCCACCCTCACCCGAGTGCTGGACGAGTTGATCGCCAAGGAACGCCCTGCTGCCGCGGGCAAGAAAAAGAAGAAATAACTCTGTGCATTGCATACAACAAGGCCGGCGAATTGCCGGCCTTTTGCTTTTAATTTGCAGCGCGGATCAGCTGCAATTCAACACCTGAGCCGAGAAGCCCCCGCCATTGTATTGGCCCTTCTGGTAACCCCATTTCCCGACAATCGCCTCATTGCCCGCCTTGCCGGCATAGTAGAACGTCACGCCCTGGCTTTGGCCAGAGACATATTGCTTGGCGAAGGTACAAATATCGGTTTCCTTGTCACAGCGTCCGTTCACATTGGCCACTCCGTAGCGGTCAGATGTCCGGCCTTGTAATGCAAACCCGCCGTGATGCCGGGTCACTTCGACATTCCAGGTGAATTTTGTCGTGGTCGCGCCTTGAGTGAATTTGCCCACCAAGGCACAGTTTTCTTTGGCAAAGGCTTGGGAAGAAAGAGCAAGAGCCAGAATCGCAGCCCCTGTCGTGAGGATTTTATTCATGAACGGCTCCTGAATCATTTTGGTAATGACCGTGCCATCATAACAAACGGGGTAGCCAATGCCACCCCGTTTGTTTTCAGAGAAACCGCATCAAGCCGCCTTCAATGCCTGATCCAGGTCTTCCAGAATGTCGTCGATATGCTCGATGCCGATGGAGAGGCGCACCATGTCTTCCGATACGCCGGCTTTCTTGAGCTCTTCCGGCGACAGCTGGCGGTGCGTGGTGCTGGCCGGGTGACAGGCGAGCGACTTGGCATCGCCGATATTGACCAGGCGCGTGATGAGTTTCAGCGCGTCCTGGAAGCGCGCGCCGGCTTCGCGACCGCCCTTCACGCCGAAGGTCAGCAGGCCCGAGGCCTTGCCGCCGAAGTACTGGTCGACCAGCGGTTTGCTCGGGTGATCGGGCAGGCCGGCGTAGTTGACCCATTCGGCCTTCGGATGCGCCTTGAGAAATTCGGCAACCTTGAGCGCGTTTTCGCAGTGGCGGTCCATGCGCAGCGGCAACGTTTCCAGCCCCTGCAGGATCAGGAAGGCGTTGAACGGCGAGATGCACGCGCCCATGTTGCGCAGCGGCACGGTACGCGCACGGCCGATGAAAGCTGCCGCGCCGAGCGCTTCGGTGTAGACCACGCCGTGGTAGCTCACTTCCGGTTCGTTCAGGCGTTTGAAGCGCGCCTTGTGCTCGGCCCACGGGAACTTGCCGCTGTCGACGATGATGCCGCCGATGCTGGTGCCGTGGCCGGCCATGTACTTGGTCAGCGAATGCACGACGATGTCCGCGCCGTGCTCGAACGGGCGGGTGAGGTAGGGCGAGGGCACGGTGTTGTCGACGATCAGCGGCACACCGTAGGAGTGCGCGACCGTGGCAAAGGCGGCGAAATCGACCACGTTGCCGAGCGGGTTGCCGATGGATTCGCAGTACACGGCCTTGGTGCGGTCGTCGATCAGCCTGGCCGCGCCCGCCGGGTCGTTGGCGTCGCAGAAGCGTACTTCGATGCCGTATTGCGGCAGGGTGTGCGCAAACAGGTTGTAGGTGCCGCCGTAGAGTGCGCTGGTGGCGACGATGTTGTCGCCGGCTTCGGCAATCGTGAGGATCGCGTAGGTGATCGCCGCTTGCCCGGACGCCAGCGCCAGGGCGCCGATGCCGCCTTCGAGCGCGGCAACGCGCTGCTCGAGTACGTCGGTGGTCGGGTTCATGATGCGCGTGTAGATGTTGCCCTTCACCTTGAGGTCGAACAGGTCGGCACCGTGCTGGGTGTCGTCGAAAGCGTAGCTCGTGGTCTGATAAATCGGTACTGCCACGGCCTTGGTCGTGGGATCGGGGCTGTAACCGCCGTGAATGGCAAGCGTTTCCGGGCGCATGGGGGTGAACCTCTTGGCAATGATGCAAAAAAGCTAATGTACCCTTCCCGATTCACGTCCGCAAAGCACCGACAGCACATTGCTTATAACCGGTGTGCATATGCACGCATGGCGGCCCCTGCCCGGCGGCTTGACCTCGCCCAACCCCTGCCCTAAGCTCGCGCATGGATTTTCTATTCTGGTTGCCTGCATGACCCGCCTCCCGCAACTCATCTGCCCCGCCGGCAGCCTGCCGGCGCTGAAAACCGCCGTCGACAACGGCGCCGATGCCGTCTACACCGGCTTCAAGAATGCGACCAACGCCCGCAATTTCGCCGGGCTGAACTTCACCGACACCCAGCTCGCCGAGGGCATCCGCTACGCCCAGTCCCGTGGGAGGGAAGTGCTGATTGCCATCAACACCTTTGCCCAGGCCGGACGCTTGGCAGAATGGCGCGCCAGCATCGACCGCGCTGCCGATCTGGGCGCGGATGCGATCATCCTCGCCGACATGGGCCTGCTCGCCTACGCGCACAAGACGCATCCGCAACTCAAGCTGCATCTCTCTGTGCAGGGCTCGGCGACCAATTTCGAGGCCATCAACCTCGCCCACGAATGCTTCGGCATCCGCCGCGCCGTGCTGCCGCGCGTACTAACGCTGCCGCAGGTGGAATACGTGATCAAGAACACGCCGGTCGAGATCGAGACCTTCGGTTTCGGTAGTCTGTGCGTGATGGCGGAAGGCCGCTGCATTCTGTCCTCCTACGCCACCGGCCAGTCGCCCAATACCCATGGCGTTTGCTCCCCGGCTGCGTTTGTGCGCTGGGACAACCAGGGCAAGATCATGAACGCGCGCCTCAACGGCATCCTGATCGACCGTTTCGACGAAGGCGAGCCGGCGGGCTACCCGACGCTGTGCAAGGGCCGCTTCGCGGTACAGGGCGAAACCTATTACGCCCTCGAAGAGCCGGTGAGCCTGAACGTGCTGTCGATCCTGCCGGAACTGATCCGCATCGGCGTGACGGCGATCAAGGTCGAAGGCCGCCAGCGCAGCCCGGCATATGTATCGGAAGTCACCAAGACGCTGCGCGCCGCGCTCGATACGGCCGGCGATGAAGGCTACGCCGTCAAGCCGGAATGGTCGACGGCACTGGATAAAGTGAGCGAAGGCCACCAACAAACACTGGGCGCTTATTCGCGTCCGTGGAAGTAAAGCCATCTCACCACGACGTACACAAAGAGCACCAAGAAATTCGAAGAGAACCCATGGTTTTGTATTCTTGGTGGTCTTTGTGTGCTTCGTGGTAAACCGTTTTTGATTTTGAGACAACGATGAAACTCTCCCTCGGCCCCTTGCTGTACTACTGGCCCCGCCAGCAAACGCTGGATTTCTACGCTGCTGCCGCAAACTGGCCGGTCGATGTCATCTACCTCGGCGAGGTGGTCTGCGGACGTCGCCACGAATTGCGCGATGCGGACTGGCTGGCGCTGGCCGCCGATCTGGCCTCAGCCGGCAAGGAAGTGGTGATTTCCAGCCAGGCACTGCTGGAATCGTCGAGCGATCTGGCCGGGCTCAAGAAGCTGGCGGAGAAAGGCGGGCGGGTGGAGGCCAACGATCTGGGCGCGGTCAAGGTCGCACGCGATTTGGGTATCCCGTTCGTGGCCGGCCCGCATCTGAATGTCTACAACGGCGCGACGCTCGACTGGCTGGCGGACCAGGGCGCGGTGCGCTGGCTGCCGCCGCTGGAAATGGGAGCTGCCGCGCTGACCACATTGCTGACCGAAAAGACCTGTGCCATCGAAACCGAAGTGTTCGCCCACGGCCGCCTGCCGCTGGCGTTTTCCGCGCGCTGCTTTACGGCGCGGCATTACAACCTGAAGAAAGACAGTTGCGAATTCCGCTGCCTGCAGCATCCGGACGGCCTGATGGTGCGTACCCGCGAAGACGCCGATTTCCTGCGCATCAACGGCATCCAGACCCAGTCCGGCGCCTGCCATTCGCTCTGGCACGACCTCTGCGCACTGCCGGCAGTCGACCTGCTGCGCATCAGCCCGCAGGCGGAATATACTGGCGAGATCGTTGCTGCTTTCGCGCAGCGGCTGGCCGGAAACACGCCTGAAACCGATTTCGCCCGCTGGAACCCGGAAGGACTGGTCAACGGCTACTGGCGCAGCCAGCCCGGCATCGCACTGGAAAAGGAAACCGCATGAAGCTCCCCGCCCCGCTCGCCTTCATCGCCCGCCGCCTGCCGGAAGCGCCGCCGTCTTTCGCGCTGGCCACTGCGCTCAACCTGGCCCGCCCCAAATTCTGGCCGGAAGAAGACTTCGCCTGGCTCACCGGCAAGACCGTGCGCCTCCTGGTCAGTGATCTGGATCGCGGCGTGAACCTGACTTTCGACGGCCAACGTTTCCGCAGTGCGAGCCTGCCCGCGGATGTGACCTTCGGCGCCAGCCTTGAGGACTACCTGATCCTGGCTCGCCGCCAGGAAGACCCGGATACGCTGTTCTTCCAGCGCCGCCTCACCATTGAGGGTGATACCGAAATCGGCCTTGCGCTCAAGAACCTGCTCGATTCGACCGATCTCGCGCCGCTTTTTGCGTTGCTGCCTAGGCCGCTGGCTGCACGATTCGGCCTCTGAATCTATTCTTCAGCAGGCGGTCGCGCCTGCTGAACGGCATCAAGCGGGAATACTGCGTTTATTGCAGCATGAACGTCTCGTATTCCAGCTTTTCCAGCTTTTCGCTGAGCATGTTCATGCCGACGCAAACGACCATCAGCAGGGACAGAGCGAATCCATAGCCATACCATGACGGCCCCGCGGCAATCGAAATGGCCGTGAAAATTCCGTTGCTGGCGGCAAAAAGCCCGGTCAGCAACAGCACCAGTCGCCGCTTGTCCAGATAGAAAAAGACGTTGAGGATGGCCAGGAAAAGCACCTGCAGACTGGCTGCGATCAGGTCGATATAAAGCAGTTGCTGGTACAGCGGGGAGATTCCCAGCCATTCAAGCAGCGTTCGCCCCAGCATGAAAACCACCAGGATCGTGATGCCCTGGATCTTCATGATTTCGCCCAGCCCCTGGCGGATCGCAAACACCATTTCGTTGCGGTGGCTTTCGATCTGCTCCAGCGAGCCGCCGTCCCGCACCGAATCGTAGAATTTTTCGTAGTACTCGACAAAATCGGTTTCGATGCGCACCAGGAAGACGGCCATGCCAGGAATGATGGAAAGGTATGCCAGAAAAATGGGCAGGTCGTAAATCGCGGAAGCCCGCAGCGGCCCGATCACCTGCTGGCTGGTTTCATCCGTGTACCAGAACAGCAGCTTGTCCAGCCAGATGGCGAGGTTGTACATCAGGCCGGTTCCGATCAGGGCGCCAAACATGCGCCCGCGACGCAGGAAATCGAAATCGACGAAAGCGCGGATCGGATAATGGCGCAGGACCAGGAACCACAGCCCGCAAAGCATCAGGAAATGCCCCAGCATGAACCCCGACAAGAGCCCGTTGAGCCCCCAGGGCCGCCACGACAGCGAGGCGCAGACGGTCGTCCCGTAGCCGATGGCAAAAATCCAGACGATGGCAGAATACTGTTTCAGGCCGGACAGAAAGATTGCCGCCACCCAGATCAGGCAGAGCAGCACGAAGCAGACCAGCATCAGCAACCGATAGGCCAGCTCCAGTTCCTGAAACAGGGTAAGGCAAAGCCCCCCTCCCAGCGTACCCGCAACAAGCGCCGTCAGGAACTGGGCGCCCATGAAGTTGGGAACGATCAGGTCATCCTTGTCTTCGAACAGGCGGTCGGCGATATAGCGGGTGAAGGCCAGTTGCAGGGGGCCGGTCAAAATGAGGCTGAATGCCAGCAGGTAAGTCACGGAAACCTGGAATTGCTGGACGTTGGCCTGCGGAACGACCACGGACAGGCTGAACAAGCCGATCAACTGCACGCCGATGATCGACAGGATCCAGGGGCCGGAGCTGATCACGCCAGCGTAGGCATAAGCCTGCAAAAGCCCCAGATAACTTTCCTTGCGCAGCAGCTTGCGCAGCTCAAACCCAATCCCCGCCATTAGCTGGCTTCCTGTTGTCGCGGTGTTTCATCCATGGCCTGGCGATACACGTTGCGGTACGCATCGAACATGTGGCCGTGCGTGTAATAGCGCTGCACCCGGGCGATGCCAGCGGCCTGCGCGGAATGCCATTTTGCCTCGTCGCCGAGCAGCTCCAGCGCCGCAGCAGCCAGCGCCTGCGGATCGGCCAGGCCGACCACGCTGCCGGCAGACCCCAGCGCCCGGTCCTCTTCGTCCAGCCCATGGATCAACTGGCTACAGGAGCCGACGTCGGTACTGACCGCCGGCACGCCGGCCGCAAAGCCTTCCAGCAGCACCAGCGGCAACGCCTCGGAGATCGAACTGAGCACCACGAGGCCGATCTTGGGCAACAGCGCGTCCACTTTCTGGAACCCCAGGAATTTGACGTGCGCGGAAAGCCCCAGGCTCGAAACCAGGTTGCGGCATTCCTCGGCATATTCCGGCGCCTCGTCTTCCGGCCCGGCGATCCACGCCTCCACATCCGGCATCTGGTTCACGACCGTACGCATCGCCCGGATATAGGTTTTGACATCCTTGATCGGCACGACGCGGCCGATCAGGCACAGCACGCGGGGCGGGGAGGCCGGGCGCAATTCGCGCAGCGCGGCAAAGCGCGGCAGATCGATGCCGTTGGGGATGTTGCAGGTCTTGGCCGCCGGTGCGCCATCGCGAATCTGGCGCAGCCTGTTGGCCTCGTACAGCGCCACGATCCTGTTCGAGGCGAGGTAGCAGGATTGTCCCAGCATTTCGAAAAACCGGATCCAGAGCTGGCGAAAATAGCTGATCTGGGTTGATTCGCGCTGGAACACAGTGCGGTTATCCTTGATCCATTCGCTCTGGTAGAGGTCGATTTTCCTCTCCTTGGTGTAGATCCCGTGTTCGGACAACAGCAGCGGAGTTCCCGTACGGTGCTTGAGCAGGACGCCCAGAAAGCCCGCATAGCCCGTGGAAACCGTGTGATAAAGCCGGGCAGGCGGCGCTTTGGCTGCAATGTCGTTCAGCAGCCAGATCGGCGAATGCATGGCGCGGATGGTCCAGAAATAATCGACGAACGAGGGGTCGGTGGAACGGCTGCGATACTGGTCGCAAATCTGGCTCCACGCCTCTTCGCTGTAGAGGAGCATTTCCCGCGACAATTCGCCCTTTGTCAGATGTTCCAGCATTTTCCGGTACGCACCGTCGCCGGCCGGGCAAGTCGATTCGTGCTGGTAGTAGGCATGGGCCTGTTTAACCGCATCCAGGATTTCGGGGGGCATCTTGCATTCGCGGACGGGAATCTCGGACTGGGGTTCATAGAGGTAATGTGCCTCGAAATGAACGACGTTGTCCGGCAGCGCGTATTTCATCTCGCCGTAGTCTTCGCGCCGGCTGCCCATGAAAATGATGCCGAACGAGAACTCCGGAAAGCCGCGGATAATCTGGTTGACCCAACTGGAAACCCCGCCGCTGACGTAGGGGAAAGTGCCTTCCAGCAGCAGAAGGATATCAATGACGGGGGTGCCGGTTTTCATCTTTGGTCCAGAAATCGAAAATGGGCTGCATGACATCGCCAACGGCAATGGTTTCCATGGACTGCAGCAGGGTTTTGACCTCGTCAAAGCGGCGTTGGCGAAAAGCATGCTCGGCGAGATAAGGGATGAGGCGCGTTGCCGGGAACCCCAGCGACCGCCCTTGCATCAACGCGTCATGCGCTGCCTCCCACTCCCCGCTGCTGCCCCGGATCTTGCCCAGCAAGACCCAGACCCCGGCATCCGAGGGGGTCACATCCAATACTTCGCGGGCAAACCGGCCAGCTTCCTGCAAGGCGTATAGCTTTACATCCCCCTGGACCAGATTCTGGTAAACCAGCTCCCAATACAGGAAGGCCAATCTGCGGGAGATATCCGTCTTGGGCTCGGTTGCACGGCGATACTCGTCAAGCGCCTGATTGATCCGCTCGTTGATGTTCTTTTCTTCGCTGTCCAGCATGCCGTAGGCCAGCAATCGCAAATCCTCTTCCGGATCGTTCAGGAGCGTCCGCAACAAGGGACTGGAAAGCCGCTGCGGCATGGACTTGATGGCCAGCAGCGCTTCCAGGCGGTTTTCTGCCGACGCATCCCGGTCGGAAAGACGGGCCCGGACTCCGCCGACGCCGAAACGCACGGCGACATGATCGCCCTGCAGCGTGAACTCCGGGGGAGTGACTTCGCCGAACCAGCCTTGTTCATCTGTTTCGGGCCAGAGCTGGACAGCCAGCAGAACCAGCCTCAACCCGAAACATCCGACTTGGGGAATGAAAAACGCCAGCACAAACAACAATCCAAGGATTGTGCGGCGGGGGTGTCGGCAAGCGTCAGGCAAGGACAGGAAGATTGCCTGTGCGCAGCCCAGGCTCAACAGGGCATGCAGGGCCAGCAGCACCACGCCGTTCGTGAAAGTGACAGGCTGCTGAAGCGCCCGGGTTATCAAGACGGCATCCAGAGCAAGAATGATGGGCGCCAGGCCAAGCCACATGAGGCTTGCATCAAAAATGGCTGCACGTCCCGGATTCCGGGCGAACCCGTGCATGGAATTCTCGCGGGAATCCGCATGCATTCCGGTTTCTGCACTCTGAAACTCGCCTGTTTTCCGGGACAGGTTCTCAGTCACGATGCCGCCTCAGTACATCCTGCAATAGCAACAATCCGCCGGGGTTGGCCAAGTCCACCTGGAAGTATTTGATTCCCGCCCCGTCGAAATCCAGTTCGTGCCGGGAATTCAGCAGGTTTTCGATCCGTGCCAGGTAGCCCTCCACCGCAGCCAGGGAATTCAGCGGCATCAGTGTGGCCAGAATGCGCGTGCGCCCCTGCTGGATCGTCCAGATCATGTCCTGGCTACGCTGCTGCTTGCGCACCAGGTCGAACATTTCCTGCTGCTGATTGCCGGGTTTGAAGACCAGCACCACGATGACGCTGGTAATGCCGGTTTCGCGCTGGACACGCTGCAACTTGAAGGTTTCGTAAGCAAAATCGGGCGGACAATCCGGCATGATTTCCAGGATCGGTTCGGCAACGTCCCTGACCACGATCCGTTCCACATAGTAAATGCCGAGCGCGCCAAGCATTTGCAGCGAGTCGTCGTTGAACGCAAAAAACGGCATCTGCCGGACCGCGAGCAAACCGCGTACTTCGCCGGTACTGGTGGTCAGCGGCAACGCCAACAACAGCTTGCTTTCGTGGTTGTCCCCCCAATCCTGCCGGACATGACACAAGCGTCGGCGCTTGAGCGCATAAACTATCAGCGGGTCCTCAATGCTGTAGCCATCTGCTTTGCCGACCTTGGCAACAGGACTGGCAAGCAGCTTCCCGTCCCGGCACTCAAAAATGACCGCTTCTTCAAACTGGCAAATCTGGGCCAGAAAAGTGAGGAACGGTTGCGCCACGGGCAAGTGTGCGTGTTCCTTGTTGTTCTTGAGCAAGGTACTGAGTTGGGCCAAGGCATCCCGCAAGGTGATGGGCTTGCTGATCAGGCTCTGCTCAAGCCGTTCGTGGGAAAGCCGTAACAGATGGTGGTGACGCGCCAGTTGTGCGATGCGTTCTTCCAGATAGAAGTTCAGTTCATTGACACGACGGATGCGGGTGCGCCACTGGCTACCGTATTCACCTGCCAGCATGGTCAGGATGAACCCGCCCAGGAAATAAACGTACGGAAATTTTTCTGCTCCACCCAGCACCGGCCAGCCCAGGATCAATACGCCCCCCGATGCCATTCCAGCCAGCGTTCCATAGCGCAGCGCCACCAGCAATGGCGCGAGCCAAGGCCAGTGGAACCCTTCCTGCAGGAAGAACGGGTTGGCCGGCTGCACCAGTTTGGCAATACCCAGCGCCAGAGCGGGGATCAGCAATGCCTCGGACCATTGCCAGAAGAGGCGGCTGTCGACGTCCGGCGCGGAAACGAGGCGGTGCCAGAGTTTATTGATTGGTTTCACTGGAACTGTCTACCAAAGGCAAACGACGGAGCAGATCCCTGGCCAATTTCTGTGCGACGGCGGAAACGGCTTCCCGGCTGTAGCCGGACTTGCCGCCTACCGCACTCCAGACGATCTTGTCGCTGTTCAGATCCCACACCAGAAGGTTCATTCCTACAGCGGGTTCGCCATCCACGCCGACCTTGTAGCGCCACTCGTCCACACTGCCAGTCACGGCATAACGGAACCCCTGCTCCTTGGCCCAACGGCGCGCCTCTTCCTGCGAGGCTTGTTCATTGCCGAGCAACAAGCTTTCGCGCCCCATGCTGGCCGGATAGGTTGCCAGTTTTTCAAGCCCTTGCTGATGCAGAAGCGGCACGAGGATGGTCTCTGCGCGCAAGCCTGCCTGCGGAGTCTCGGTATGGTTGAGTACCGGCAACATGACCCAGCGGGCGTTGCGCGAGAGGGAGGTTTTGCCCGAATCGGAAATATTGACGACGGCGCAAGCACTGAGCCAGAGGCAAAGGACGAGTACACACAGGCGTTGTAATGGATGAATCATGGGAAAACTCCGTGTTGAGTGATTTTTTGTGTTTCAGTAATACCATCGGTAGGTCACACCGCCAAAACTGTTGCTTCCCCCGCTTCTCAGCAAGGAGCGTCCGCCGTATATCGAAAGGTGGTCATTGCCCAGCACGCTGCCCGCCTGCCCCAACTGCCACGCGGACTCCAGCCCGTTCAGGGAGTGGTGCCCCACCGTTCCACTCATAAAGGGGCGCCATGCCCGGGTATAGCCTTCCTGATAGGCCATTCCGTAACCCAGCGTCAGACCGACCCGGCCGAAGCTCTTGGGCAGCATTTCGTCGGTCGTCGGAGTCTGCCCTTCCTGCACAAGCAGGGCATAGCCGGGCAATGTCTTGCTGTAGGCGCTGTAATTGGCACGCTGTCCGTAAAGCGATGCGGAGAATCCGCCCTTGTACTGGCTCGTCCAGTCCAGGCTGAGATCCGCCTGGTTGCGGGTTCCCAGCGTTTCTCCATCCTGCCCCCGCAGCCATGCCCGCGACAGGCGCAGTCGTGCTATCAGGTTCTGGCGCAAGTAATAGGCGGCACCAAGCATACCCTGCCGTTGCATGCCTGCCAGCGTCAATAGCGCATTGTCGTTGACCGGCGTATCCCAGCCGGCTTTCCAGTCAAACTGCCAGCGACCGCTGCGCGTCTCACCTGCCAGCGACAAGCTGTTGTAGGGCTCCTTGCCCAGATGGTGCCCGGCCGAAAGCGACAGGGCATCGCCATTCTGCTTGCGGTTTTCCAGCGTCAGAACGATTTCGCGCGTGTCCTGGAATTGCTGGGCATATTTCTGATGAGGCGCAGCAGAAAGATTCAGCGTCAGGCTCGTCGAAGGGGTAAGCATCAATCTGTCCGAGAAGGTATGCCGCCACCCCTGCAGCTCGCCGGTTGTGTAATCGCTGCGCAGGCTGACACTGGAAGGCGAATTCGCCAGCGTCAACTCGCTCATCTGCAGATGCAATGCGTCATTGGCAGGAGCTCCGTCCAGCGAGAACCACGCCTGCTCTTCGGCGACCTTGGCATCTCCGGTCTCTGCGGCGGCAACGGTATGGTCAGACGGCTGGATCGCTGCAACATTGCGCTCCAGCAAACGCTGCTGCGTGGTACTGTCTTCGTTCATCGAAGCGGCGCGCAATGCCAGGTAATTTGGATCGGCGAGTTTTTTCACATAACGCCGCCAATGCCAGAAACGCGCCCGGTTGTCGTCTTCCTGCCCCATCAGCCACGCATAGGCAAGCTCATCGACCAGAGCGGCATCGCGCTCCGGCGCAGCCGATCCCGGCAACAGGCTCTGCCCGGCCACTACAGCCTGAAGCAGGCGTTTTTCCGCTTGATCGACGGGATCGAGCAACAAGGACAAACGCAACTGGCGTTGCAGCACGTCCATGTTGGCAGGCGGCTGTTTCTTCAGCGCCAGCCAGGCATGTCGCCTGATGCGCCAAGCCATGTCAGGCTGGCCGGATTGTTCGATCAAATCGGCATAATCCACCAGCCAGGCCGGATCGTTCTCATGCGCGGGCAGCAATTGCCTGGACCAGAACAGCGCACGCTGCGTATTCCCCAGCGCATGCCAGCCGGCGGCAACCGCTTCAGCGAGAGGCTTGTTGGCCGAAGCCTGTTGCTCCCACTGCGGCAGCGCGCCTTGCAGCGTCGCCGCTTCGCGGCTGTCGATCAGAAACCAGAGGAGACTGGCCTTGAGTTCGGGCGAAGGAGACAACTCGTGCGCTTTTGCCAGATCCGCCCTGGCTCGCGGCATATCGCGGATCATCTGGTGGTAACGGGAACGCAGGATCAGGAAGTCAGGATTCCGGACAGCTTCCTGCAATTTCTCCGCTTTCATGCCGGACAGCAATGCCTGGGCTGCCACTGTTTGTTCTCGATCCAGCATCAGGCCCAACGCAATGTTGAGATAGCTCAAGACCCCCGATTTTTGCCAGGCCAGCCGACTAATGGCCAGACGCTCTTCTGTCTGCGCTGGCTCCAGCATCGCCAGCAGCCGATCTGCATCGGACCGCTGCCAATCGGGAGCCTGCTGGCGCTGGCGATATGCCTCGCGGGCGACGTCGCGTTTGTCCATATTCCAGGCCAGGTCGCCGATGATGCGCCAGAACGAAGCATCCTGCTCCGTAGCATGCGCTTTGGCTGCATTCAGAACGTCAAAGGCTTTTTCCTTCTCGTCACGGCCATACAACAGCGAGGCTTCGACCATCGCCCATTTTGGATAAGCTCCGTATTGGCTTGCGAGCTGGCGATAGTCGGCAATCGCGCCATCTATATCGCCCATGCTGTGGCGCAGATAGGCGGCCTGTTCGAGCAACTGCGGACGCGGGTTGCGGGCATGGGCGTTTTCGAAGAACGCCGCGCCCTCCAGCGGACGGGCAAGCCGTTCATAGACGGCCTGGATCTCGCGCCATTCGCGGTCTTCGAGGGCACGACGCGCGGCCTGCCTGTGCCAGAGCAGCAGCAGATCCTCGTCGGCAAACAGGCTGGGGGCCAGTCTGGCCATCCCCTGCCAGCCTTCTTCGCTGTTGAACCGGGTTGCCAGTTGCCGCCACGCTGCCAGCGCGGCCTCCGGGTGCCCGGCCCATTCTGCCGCCTGGGCCAGCCTTTTGATCCAGTCCGTCTGGCCGGGAACCTGCCGTAATGCTGCAGCGGCCACTGCCATGGCATCGCCCGGCTTGCCGTTGCCCAGAAACACTTCGTAGGCCAGCTTGTACACTTCTTCGTCGTAGGGTGTTGCCGGCACGTTTGCCGCGCGCTGGATCGTTACCCTGCCAAAGGCAGCCGGTTGCGCAAATTGCCAGCGGGCCTGCTGCAACGAAAACGGCATCTGCTCAAGCAACGCCATTTGCAACAGCAACCGAACGTAACGCTCGGCACTGGCGTTGTCTCCTGCTGCCCGCGACAAACGTGTCAGATAGAGCAGAACATCCCGGTCTGCCAGCCAGGGGGCTTCCATGCTCCTTGCTGCGGCCAGGGCCTCCTTGAGCAGCTGCCCACTTTGCAGGGTTTTCAACCCTTCCAGGAAATAGCGTTTTTGATTCTCCGGATCACGACTGGCAGCTTGAGCCTGGAAATAGGCTTCCGCAGCATCGCGGTAACGACCAGAAGCCAGCGCTGTTCCTGCTGCGCGTTCCAGCCAGTACGGCGCCCGTCCTTGCTCGATTTGCGCAAAGTTGCGGAAAAGCCCGGCCTGTCGATCAGGCATGTACTGCCCGATCTTGTTCAGGAGCCATTCAGGAGACTGCTGCAATGCGGCAGGCGTAGCCAACAGAAACTCAAGCGTTGCACGCAGGTCGGTCAACGTCTTGCTACGGTCTGTTTCGGAAAGCTTGGGCTGACGAAGCCGGTTTTCCAGAATGTCCGCGATCAGGATCGCGGCCCGAACCTGCTGTTCGGGGCCATCCGTGCGCAATGGCTCAAGCAGCGTCAGCGCCATGGCTTCTTCGCCCTGCGACAAGGCGCGCTGGATGAGTTCGGAGCGCACCTCAACATCGCCGGGGTTCTGTTTGAGAATGCCACGCAGATAATCGGTCGCTACCGGGTCATGCTTTTGCTCCAGCGCCATTGAGCGCATGACGCTCTCGCGCGGATAGAGCCAAAGCATTCCTACCGCCACTCCCAGAATGATGAGAGGAACGATCCAGCGAACGGCCAAGCTGGCGCGCTGGCGCGGCTTAACGCTGGCAAACGAGCTTGATCTCGGACGCGGCATTCTGAGGCAATTGGTAGTGGACAAGTTCACCGTCGAAACGGCCATTCACGGGTTTGCCCGCCACCGTAAGGCGGCAAGCCTGAGCCTTCCCAAGCGCAAATCGCAGGGGTACCCATCCTTGCAACTTGAATTTCAGCCCTTTGGGCAACACCGTCCAGTCATCCAGTTTGGCATTGGCATAGGCAAGATAAGGACTGGACGGCTTGTCCGGGCGCAATGCCAGTTCGGCGTTGTCCGTACTGAGATGGATGTAGCGCACGCCTTGCGAATCGTGAAAACCGGCGACGTTCCGGCTGGCAGTCATGTCGGGATAGCCTGCGGAAACCGGCAGCCTGAGCGTACGCAGCGCCCCTGTATTGCTGATCAGGTACCGGCCATCGAAAGTGCGCGACAGGTTCATGCCAAAGAAGCCTTGGGCGCGCTCAATGTATTCGGAGGCGAACATGGGTGTGACCGGTTGTGCCACAGCCCAGTCGTAAACCCGCTTCAGCGCATTGAGCGATGCCTTCTTGCTGGCGCTGTAGACATGATAATAGATGTCGATCGGCTTGAGCCGGCGAGGCGATTCAGTCATCTGGAAAGTTTCGATGACTCGCTGGTAGCCATAGAACGGGCCAGTCCAGTTGTTCGTGTAGACATTTTCGTTCTGGTTGGGTGCAAAGATTTGCAGCTCATTACCCTTGTACATGCCAATGGGAGCAACCGCAGTTAAAGTTGGCAGTGTTTTGGAAATAACCGTATCCCCCGCGTTCATGTTGAGAAGGCGGGCCTGTCGGGCTTTGCGCACAGCCACTTCCGGAGGGTCGCAGTCACCCGTCCACAACAGCACACGAGTCTTCTTGCCCGTCGGGGCAAGACGGGTATTGATATATTTGGCGGTTCCGGCGATTTCCCGATCGAGGTCGAAACTGTAGCCGGGAATGCTCAGATGGTAGTCCTCGCTTGTTTCGCCTGTGGCTGCAGGCTGCCATTTAAAGGGATGCGAATAGGAGTGACTGGCAATTTCCACATTCGGCAACGCAAAAATCTGCCGGGCAATTTTTTCATGCAACTGCGACTTGGCCGGATAAAGCCCCTCGGCACCGATCTCCCCTTCGATCACGGAAACGGTAATGGGTAGATTCGAATATTTCTGCAGGATTTCCTTTAACATGACTTCGCCGGCAGGCGGGCTTCCCGGCATTTCGGCCTGACTCACGAAACCGTCCCCGTCGATATGGGAGATCAGGATGCGTCGGCCGTTTTCCGTGGTGACATCGGGCACAGGGAGCGCCGGCAAACGCAATGCCCGCGCCAAAAACTGGAACGGATCAATAACCCAGCGGTTGGTTTCATCAGGCAAGGTTCGAAATACGAATGGAGCCATGGCATAACCGCCCCAATCCGTGATAGCGACGGGTTGATAGCGAACCCCCTGGTTATTTTGCAGTTCCAGCAAGACTTCAGCATTCGCAGCGGTCAAGCCGGAAAAACTGCTTTTGATATCGCCAGACGCCTGGAGCGAGGTTTCAAAACCTAGCGCAGCACTTTGTTTCACAATAGTGACTTGTTTTGTACCCAGTACCCTGCTGCTGGAAGTCAAGCCGAGCCGCTTGAGCCAAGCTGGCGTCAAGGGGAATCCGAAATCGTTCAGCACCACCCATGGAATTTTTCTATCTATCTGCTTTTTCAACCATATCTGCAAGGGAACATCGGCTTTATTTTCGGCAAATGAACTGATAATACCGGCTGTATCGTCCAAGTTTTCAGGCAGTGAAGACAAATCCGTGACATCGATCAGCCTGTGACGATAGCCAAGATAATTCAGGATGGTAGCCACATACTGCATATTGCTGTCGAGAGGCGTATCCCCTTTATTGCCTGAATAAAGCAGCAGAACTGTCCGGGGCAATTCTTCCAAGGCGCCTGCGCCCATACTTCCCAGCAGCGGATCGGCCACCCAGGGAACAAAACCGGCCTGCCGCAGCTTGCGGGCAGTGGCGAGGGCGAGCGCTTTATCGGCCGGAGGCACGTAGTCGATGGCTATGACAGGCAAGCGATACTGTTCGCGGATCGGTTTTAACTGCCCATCCAGCCAGCGCCGATCTTCTTCGGACACCGGCTGATAGCGCCTCTTTTCCGCATTCCATCCCTGGAAATAGGATTCGAAAGCAACTGCAGACAGCCAGGGATGGATCTTGTCCATGACCTCGAAACCCCGGTTGGCAATCAGACGAGCCTCTGGATAGCGCGCCTTGATGGCTGCGATGGTTCGCATCAGGCCCGCTATCTGTTTCTGCCGCTCTGCATCGGTCTTGGCAATCATCTGCCAGGAGTCGAGCGTATCCAGAAAGAACCCCCGGTAACCCGCTTTCCACAAGGGGTCAACCATGCGATTAACCACGAACGCAGGCCATTCATCACTCGTCTGATCGATAACCCAACTCCCCCACGCAATGTTTCTGGAAGCCTTCCAGGCAGCAGGAACATCCTTGGCGTAGGGGCGATCAGCTGTAATCTCGCCAAGGCTCAGATAAGCGAACCATTGCGTGTTGCCCCCCTTGGGTGGGCTCGGCAAATGCGCCGGCTCGACAACAGCCCAATCGTATGCCTGCAAACGGTCCACAGGTACAGGGTTCCCGTAGTAAAAAGCAACGGAAGGAGAAGCATGCAACAAGGGACTTGCCATCAGGCAAAGCCACAGTAGAAGCATTCTCCCCGCATTGACAAGCAGGCCAATCATGGCGGCATGAATCTGCTGATTAAGCATAGGCATAGAATATGAAATGCTGATTTTCACTTGTGAGCATTAACGGATTTTCATACTAACGACAGACAAATTGACCTATTTTTACCAGCAATTATTGACAAACAGCGTCAGAATATTTTTGCAACAATGTCATCAATTAACACACTGCAAGACAACGCTGCTGCAAATCAACCCCCGGTTCAAATCATATATCGGCAAACCACGGAATTTAAGCCGCTCTCGACATAACCGCACGCAATATAAGCAATCGCTTATAAATCAAAAGGTTGTCAATCAAACGGGATAATAGCTTATCCGGGATGGAATGTAAGCATTAGTCCTGCTTAAAATCGCAGCACCTTGCCCGGATTCATCAGGTTTTGCGGGTCCAGAAGCTGCTTGATGCCGCGCATCAGGTCGAGCTCCAGCTTGCTGCGGTATTGTGTCAGCGCATCAACCTTGAGCTGGCCGATGCCGTGTTCGGCGCTGATGCTGCCGCCCAGTTGCGTCACGCAGCCATAGACGATGGCATTGATCGCTGCTTCGGCTTGGTAGGCGGCCTGGCTCTTGTCGGCACGGAAGACGTTGTAGTGCAGGTTGCCGTCGCCCAGATGGCCGAAGGCGACAATTTGCGCGTCGGGGAATTCCGCCTGCAGCTTGGGGCCGCACTCGGCAAGAAAGGCGGGGACGCGGCTCACCGGCAGGCTGATGTCGTGCTTGATGCTCACGCCCTCGCGGCGCTGCGCTTCGGCGATCTCCTCGCGCAGCCGCCACAGTGCCTCGCTTTCCGCCGCATTGCGCGCCAGCACGGCATCTTCGATTTCCGATTCGGCCAAGGCTTCGATCAGCTTGTCGGACAGCTCTGCGCTGTCGCCGCAATCGGACAATTCGATCAGCGCCAGCCATTGCGGCGCGGGTGAGAACGGTTGCGGCAGTTGCGGGAAATGTTTGGCCAGCAACTCAAGGCAGGGCTGGCCGATCAGTTCGAACGATGTCACCCGGTCGCCGACCCGTCCCTGGAGATCGCGCAGCAGGGCCAGCGCCGCATCCGGATCGGGGAATGCCACGAGTGCGAGCGCCTGCGCCGTGGGCAAAGGGAAGAGACGCAGCACGGCGCGGGTGATGATGCCGAGCGTACCTTCCGCGCCGATGAAAAGCTGTTTCAGGTCATAGCCGGTGTTGTCCTTGCGCAGCGCACGCAGCCCGCCCCAGATTTCGCCGCTGGCCAGCACTACTTCCAGGCCGAGCGTTTGTTCACGCATGTTGCCGTAACGCAGGACATTGACCCCACCCGCATTGACCGCCAGCGCGCCGCCGATCTGGCACGAAGCCGCAGCGGCCCAGTCCGCGGCCAGCAGACGCCCTGCCGCGCGCGCGGCGGCTTGGGCATCCGCCAGAATCACGCCGGTTTCGACCGTGATCGTGTTGTTGTCCGCATCGACTTCCAGAATCCGGTTCATGCGCTCCAGCGACAGGATCAGCGCCGAGCCGCTCTCGTCCGGCGTGGCCGCACCGCAATTACCGGTATTGCCACCCTGCGGCACGATCGGTACGCCATGTTCGGCGCAAAGCCGCACCACGGCGGCGACCTCTTCGCAGGAGCGTGGACGAGCCACCGCCAACGCCTGGCCGCGGTAGCGGCGCCGCTGATCCAGACAGTATCCGGCCAACGCGGTTTCGTCGGTCAGGATTCCTGCGGGATCGAGCAATGCCTGCAAGGCGGCCAGGAACGAAGTGGTCATAACCAGAAATCCTCGCGTTGGGCATGGTGAGCGATGATGAGCCGGAACCAGTCCGGATCCTTGACCAGCACCATCTCACCCTCACTCGGCCGGTGGTAATCCAGCAAACGGGAAACCCAGAAGCGCAGGGCAGCGGCGCGCAGCATCACCGGCCAATCGTTTTTTTCCTGCGCCGTCAGTGCGCGGATCGATTGGTAGCCAGCCAGCATGGCACGCACGCGCCCGGCATCGATATCGCCGTCCGGCAGCGGGCACCAGTCGTTGACGGCAATCGCCAGATCGAAGAGCAGCGCATCGTTGCAGGCGTAGAAGAAATCGATGAAGCCGCCGACCCGCTCGCCGTCCATCAGCACGTTGTCGCGGAACAGGTCGGCATGGACAACCCCGGCGGGCAGGTCGTCGAAGCGGTGTGCCTGCTGCAACGCCACCTCCGCACGCAGCATTTCGGCCTCTTCCGCCGACACTTGGGGCAGCAACGCCCGGACGGTGCGCGTCCACCACGCAGGGCCGCGGGGGTTGGGCATGCGCGCCGGATAATCGGCGGCTGCCAGATGCATGCGCGCCAGCATGACGCCCACCGCATGGCATTGCTGCGGCGAAGGCTGTTCGACCACGGTGCCGCTCAGCCTTTCGGCCAGCAGCGCCGGTTTGCCGCACAGGGTTTCAACCGCCCCGATCGGTCGCGCAACGGCTACACCACGATGCGCCAGGTGGCTCATGAGATCGACGTAGAACGGCAATTCATCCGCGCGCAGCGTTTCGAACAGGGTCAGCACATAGCGTCCCTGCGTCGTCGTCACGAAGTAATTGGTGTTGGTGACACCGGCGGAAATGCCCTTGAGTTCGAGGAGATCGCCAACCGCGCGGAGTTGAAGAAAAGGCGCCAGATCGTCGGGCGTCACGACAGTAAAAACAGACATTGCAGATACAGGCTTCAGATGAGGTAAAAAGCAAAAACCGCCCCCGTGCCGGAAAACCGCACACGGAAGCGGTCAAACAACAAAAATCAGAACTCGAACAGCACCCAGTGCGGAACGGCAATCCGTCCGTTGGCCGGCAGATCCGCACGGTCGAAGCGCCCCTTGCCTTCGTTGTCGATCAGGTAATAGGGCACGCCTCCTTTCGGCGTCACCTTCATCATGTACAGCTTGCCGTGGCGGCGGTATTCGGTGACGGTACCATCCTTGCTTTCGACGATCCGGACTTCCGGTTCATCGGTCGCACCGGGTTGCGGCACGAGCGGCGGTTCGGCCGGAGCGGGCACGGGGGCCGGAGCGGCCAGAACCATGACGGGAAAAAGGGCAAGCAGCAAGAAGCGGCGCATGATGGTTTCCTTTCCTGACCCGGCGGTCAGAGGCTGAACTGCATTTCGCGTTCGGCAGCGGAAGGTTCGAAACCGCGCCGTTCGTAGAATTTGAAAATCGCATCGACGATCAGTTTGGGCTCGTCGATCACCTGCAAGAGGTTCATGTCTTCCGGGCTGATCATGCCTTCGCCGACCAGCGTCTGGTGGAACCAGTCCACCAGCCCGCCCCAGAAAGGCTGGCCGACGAGAATGATCGGAATCTTGCGCGACTTGCCGGTCTGGATCAGCGTCAGCGCTTCGGACAACTCGTCGAGCGTGCCGAACCCGCCCGGCATGACCACGTAGGCACTGGCATGGCGCACGAACATGACCTTGCGCGCAAAGAAATGGCGGAACGTCTGCGAGATATCCTGATACGGGTTGCCATGCTGTTCGTGCGGCAACTGGATGTTCAGACCCACCGACGGCGACTTGCCGTGATAGGCGCCCTTGTTCGCCGCTTCCATGATGCCGGGGCCACCGCCCGAGATCACCGCGAAACCGGAATCCGAAAGCAGGCGGGCAATTTCCTCGGTGAGCTTATAATAGGCGTGGTCTTTCGGTGTTCGCGCAGAGCCGAAAATCGACACCGCGGGCCGGATCGACTGCAAACGCTCGGTTGCTTCGACGAATTCGGCCATGATGCCGAATACACGCCACGCTTCGCGCGCCAGAATTCCGGTCGTATCGTTGGGCTTGGCGGTTTCAATGCTTTCGGGCAGCTTGTCCTTGAGGCTCATGACATATCCGTTTTTTGACCTGTTTTTAGTATAGAGGCTTTCCGTGCCCACTTTGTTGCTGATTGATGGTTCTTCCTACCTCTACCGCGCCTTCCATGCGATCCAGTCGCTTTCGGCACCCGACGGCACGCCGAGCAATGCCCTGTACGGCTTCGTCAACATGCTCAAGAAACTGCGCGAAAAAACGCCGGCGGATTATATCGCTTGCGTATTCGACGCCAAAGGTAAAACCTTCCGCGACGAGCTTTATCCCGAATACAAGGCGCAGCGCCCGCCGATGCCCGACGAGTTGCGCGTGCAGATCGAACCGATCCACACCGCCGTGCGCGCCTTCGGCATCCCGATCCTGATGGTCGATGGCGTGGAAGCCGACGATGTGATCGGCACGCTCGCCGCTTGGGGCACGCAACACGGCATCGAAACCATCATGTCGACCGGCGACAAGGACATGGCGCAGCTCGTCAACGCCCATGTCCGCATCGAAAATTCGATGTCCGGCGAAGTGCTCGACGAAGCCGGCGTACTGGAAAAATTCGGCGTACGCCCGGATCAAATCGTCGATTATCTGGCGCTCGTGGGCGATACCTCGGACAACGTGCCCGGCGTGCCCAAGTGCGGGCCAAAAACCGCCGCAAAATGGTTAGGCGAATACGGCTCGCTCGATCAGTTGGTCGCCAACGCCGACGGCATCAAGGGGGTGGTTGGCCAGAACCTGCGCGATACGCTCGCCTGGCTGCCGATGGCCAAAACGCTCGTCACGATCAAATGCGATGTCGACCTGCAAGCCGAGCTGCCGCACGGCGTCGAAAGCCTCAAGCCGCAAGCCACCGACTGGGCCACGCTGCACAGCCTGTTCAACCGCTACGCCTTCAAGACCTGGACCAAAGAGGCCGAAGCTCACCTGCAAAGCAAGCCTGCCACAACGGACCTGTTCGCTACCGACCTGTTCGCCGAACAGCCAGTGCCCGCAACCATAGAAGCCACAACGCCTGCCAAGGTGGAGCGCCACTACGAGTGCATCCTGACCGAAGCCCGGCTCGATGACTGGCTGGTGAAATTGCTCGCCGCACCCATCGTTGCGGTCGATACCGAAACCACCAGCCTCGACCCGTTCGCCGCGCGCATCGTCGGCCTGTCGTTCTCGTGCGAACCGGGCGTGGCGGCCTACCTGCCGCTCGCACACCGCGGCCCGGATGCGCCGGAGCAACTCCCGTTCGATGGGGCGCTCGCCAAGCTCAAACCGTGGCTGGAATCTGCCACTCACAAAAAACTCGGCCAGAACCTGAAATACGACCAGCACGTGTTCGCCAACCATGGCATCGCGCTCGCCGGCATTGTCGACGACACCATGCTGATGTCCTACGTGCTCGCGAGCCACGAAAAGCACAACATGGACGACCTCGCCGCGCGCGAACTCGGCGAAACGACGATCCACTACGAGGACATCTGCGGCAAGGGCGCCAAGGCCATCGGTTTCGACGAGGTCGCCGTTCCCGATGCCACCGCCTACGCGGCCGAGGATGCCGACATCACCTTCCGGCTGGCGCAATCGCTCGGAGCCAAACTCGCCACCGAACCGGCGCTGGAAAAACTCTACCGCGACATCGAACTGCCCGCGCGCGAAGTGCTGTTCCGCATGGAGCGCACCGGCATCCTGCTCGATCCGCACAAGCTTGCACGCCAGAGCCACGAACTGGGCCTGCGCCTGATCGCACTGGAACGCCAAGCCTATGAATTAGCCGGCCAGCCGTTCAATCTCGCCAGCCCGAAGCAGATCGGCGAAATCTTCTTCGACCAGCTCAAGCTGCCGGTCATCAAGAAAACCCCGAAAGGCGCACCCTCGACCGACGAAGAAGTGTTGCAGGAGCTGGCGCGCGATTTCCCGCTGCCCAAGGTGCTGCTCGAACACCGCTCGCTGTCGAAACTGAAATCCACCTACACCGACAAGCTGCCACTGATGATCAACCCGGCCACCGGGCGCGTGCACACGAGCTTCAGCCAAGCCGTAGCGGTCACGGGGCGACTGGCTTCCAGCGAGCCCAACCTGCAGAACATCCCGGCGCGCACCGAAGAAGGGCGCCGCATCCGCGAAGCCTTCATCGCCCCGGAAGGCTGCAAGATCGTCTCTGCCGACTATTCGCAGATCGAACTGCGCATCATGGCGCATCTTTCCGGCGATGCCGCACTGCTTAAAGCCTTTGCCGAAGGCCTCGACATCCACCGCGCCACCGCCGCCGAAGTATTCGGCTGCACGCCGGACGAAGTCAGCCACGAACAGCGCCGCTACGCCAAGACCATCAACTTTGGCCTGATCTACGGCATGAGCGCGTTCGGCCTCGCGAGCCAGCTCGAAATCGAGCGTAGCGCGGCCCAGACCTACATCGACCGCTACTTCGGCCGCTTCCCCGGCGTCGCCGCCTACATGGAGCGCACCCGCGCCGAAGCCAAGTCGCACGGCTACGTCGAAACCGTCTACGGCCGTCGCCTGTGGCTGCCGGAAATCAACTCCCCCAACCCGATGCGCCGCGCCGGAGCCGAACGTGCCGCGATCAACGCGCCGATGCAAGGCACCGCCGCCGACCTGATCAAGCTGGCGATGATCGACGTCGCACGCTGGCTGGAAAGCGAAAAGCTGCAATCCAGGCTGGTTCTGCAAGTGCACGATGAACTGGTGCTCGAAGTACCGGACAGCGAAGTCGCACTGGTGCGCGCCGAACTGCCCAAGCGCATGGCCGGTATCGCCAACCTAGCCGTACCGTTGCTTGCAGAAGTGGGGGTGGGAATGAATTGGGATGAGGCGCATTGAGCCGTATGGCGGAATCGGAGCGAAGCGACATTTCGCCATTATTGGCTGCTTGAGCCATCGCGGGGCGGATTGCTTCGCGTATTCGCCCGATCAATGACGTGTGCGCAATCAACACCATGTGTGCGATTACGCTACGCACCTACGACCCTACGGGCTTCCGCATCAAAGCGGCCGGCCCAGCCGCTTTTCCACCTGCCGCCGTTCCCACTCCGCGCCAAGAAACCAGTCGGGTCTGAAAACACGGCTTGCATGCAGCAAAACGCCGAGCCCCCAGCCTCCCATTACCCAGAATACCCACATTTTGTGCGGGGTCAGGATCAGGTTGATGGCCAGTAAAGCCAGCGTAACAACGATGTAGCGAAAAAGATGCATGTAAAAGCGGCGCAATCTGCGAACGAAGTCAAAAGCTTCGGTTTCCTGCTGCTCACAAAGTGAGTTGGTGTTCGTGTTCATGGCATGCTCCGGATCAAGGGTTAAAAAGTCGACTTGGAAAACTGCAGCCAGAGACTTGAGAGATTCTGTACTGGCCGGTTGCCCAGCCTCGATGCGCTGAATCGTGCGCACACTAAGACCGCTGATTTCTGCAAGTTGCTGCTGGGACCAACCATGTTTGAGACGCAATTTCTGAACCGACATTTTCAAGCTCCTGTGCTGCGGAGCACTCAATTTGACAGGGAGTAGACCATTTCACCACGACAGAGGGGCGACAACAACACGTCATGGCTGCCGCAAAAGCCAAGTAGTTCGGATTTCGTAGGGCGTGGTTCCTGACGGGAATCCGCGCGGAATGGCGTCTAAAATCTGAGGGGTGTAGGCGCGTAGCGTAATCGCTCGCATGGCGTTGATTGGGCTGCTCGCGAAAGTGGGGGTAATCGGAATGAGGTACATTGTGTGATCAACAAAAACATTTCTTTGGCACTTGCCGCCCACTTGCTCGTATTCACCGCCACAACCGTCATGGCCCAATCCAGCGCCACTCCGCGAGCATGCGGGGAAGTGATGACGATCAACACCCACGGCAACTCCACTACCCGCTATACGCTTTCCGCCCCGCAAAAGGTCGAGGCCAGTGTCGTGTTGCTTGCAGGGGGCGGCGGCGTACTCGACCTGGATGCGAATGGCTGTCCGCAGGCGCTGGAGGGTAACTCGCTGGTGCGCTCGGCCCCGCTGTTCAATGCCGAAAACCTGCTCACCGCCTTGGTTGATGCGCCTTCGGATTACTCCGATGGAGATGGATTGGCCGGGTTTCGCAATGCCCCGCAACATGCCGAGGATTTGGGCAAGATCATTGCCGATCTCCGCGCCCGGACAAACAAGCCCGTCTGGGTAATCGGAACCAGCCGGGGCTCCATTTCCGCAGCCAATGCCGCGGCAAGACTGTCCGGAAAGAATGCCCCCGATGGTGTTATTTTGACGTCTGTCCTGACCGTGGGCAGTCGCGGGCAAAAAGACTGGGTAGCGCAAACGGTTTTTGATCTGCCGCTGGAGTCCATCGAAATCCCCCTGCTGATGGTGGGGCACGCCGCCGATCAATGCCTGCGCTCCCCCGCAAGCCTGATGAGCGATGTCGCCGCACGAACCCGCAGCAAACGGCTGCAGATCGTCACTGTCACCGGCGGGCCGGGCGCAACCAGTCGCCGTCCGACACTCAGTGCTTGCATGGGGCGCTCGCCGCATGGTTTCTTCGAACAAGAAGCAGAAGTGACAGCGGGCATCGCTCGCTTTATTCGCGGCGCATCGTACTAAACGCTACGCGTTCGCTTCTACCAACTGGGCGGTGTCTTTTCGCATGGCCCGCGGCGCTGTGTGCGGAATTCCCAGCCAAGTAGTTCGGGTTTCCGTAGGGCGAGGTTCCCGGCGGGAACCCGCGCGGAATGGCGCGTCATGAACCGCTGCCGGCCTTTCTTCCCCCGTCATCGAGCCCATGGCTTTTGCGGGTTACGCCTGCGGCTAACCCGCACTACAATGGGGCCCCATCGCCCCCGCCTGCTAAAATAGCCTGATTCGCATCAACCGGCCCAAAGCATGACGCTCTATCTCGTGGAAAACCTCGGCATTGCCGTTTTTGCCATCACCGGCGTGCTGGCCGTGCGCCAGCAGGGCGTCGACGTATTCGGCGCGGTGGTGCTCGGCGTGGTCACCGCCATCGGCGGGGGGACAATCCGCGATACGCTGCTGGGTATTCCGATCTACTGGGTTCGCGATTTCACCTACGCCTGGTCGGCCATCGGCGCGGCGCTGCTGGCTTTTTTCCTCGTCAAGCGCTTGCAGCATACCTACCAGTGGCTGCTGTATCTCGATGGCTTGGGCGCGGCGCTCTTCGGCATCACGGCGGCGGAAAAATTGCTCAGCCTGCATTTCAGCGAGCCGGTCGCGGTGCTGATGGGGCTCTTGACCAGCATCGGCGGCGGCATCATGCGCGATACGCTGGCCGGGCGGCCTTCGCTGCTGATGTCGCGCGAGCTTTACGCCACGCCGATCCTGCTGGGCTGCACGGTCTACGTGGTCACCGGGCACTTCATGAACAATTTCCTGAGCGGACTGCTGGCGATGACTTGCGCTTTCGGCCTGCGCGCGACGGCCATTTACCGGCACCTGGAAATGCCGGTCTGGCTTTCGACTCAAGCGGAATCGGAATAGAAAAGGGGCGGATCGCCCACCCCTTCATTGAAAACTACATGCCGCTCAAGTCCTGGACGGCATCCACGACCATGCTGGTTCCGACCGCGATCAGCAGAATATCCGCCGCGACGCGCACATAGCGGTGGCCCGCCGGCGGCGGCCCCAGCTTCACGACCAGCGCGGCCGGAACGCTGTAATAGACGACGTCCGCCGGCAACGGGCGGCCCACAACCCATTTCTTGGCTTGGCCGGGCGGCAGGCAGCCGTTGTTCTTCTTGGCCAATCCCGGCGGGCAGCGGCCGGCACGGTAACGATCCGCATAATATTCACGGACGACCAGACGGTGACGGTCTTCAAAATGGGCGCGACCACCGCTGCGATACTCCTTGTCGCGAGCCCCCTCCTTACCCTTGTGCTTTTCTGCGCCCTTACCCGGTTTTTCTCCCGCCCACGACGGCTTATCGGCCTGAGCGGCCCCTGCGGCAAAAAGGCCGGCCACCAGCAGAGCCAGGAATTTCCCATTACGCCAATTCGTTCGCTGCATGATTTTCTCCTGCCAGGTGATTGCGGCCCCATGGCCGAATACGTGTAATCACCATAGCCAAGTCTATGCGCGGCAACAAACCCTTCACCGCTTTACGCTGGATAAAAGACGGACGGGTGCCAATGCTGCCTTTGATAAACCCTGCCGTTGCTGATTAAATAGGCTCCAGCCCTCTACCGGAGCCCGTCTTTTGAAACTTCCCGACCGCATCACGATCGCCACCCGCGAAAGCCCGCTGGCCCTTTGGCAGGCGCACCATGTCCGGCAACGCTTGCAGGCGCTCTATCCCGGCCTGTGCGTCGAGTTGCTGGGGCTGACTACGCAGGGCGACCGGATTCTCGATGTCACGCTCAACAAGATCGGCGGCAAGGGTTTGTTCGTCAAGGAACTGGAGCAGGCACTGCTCGATGGCCGCGCCGATCTGGCCGTGCATTCCATGAAAGATGTACCGATGGCGCTTGCTTCGGGCCTGACGCTGGCAGCCGTCTGCGAGCGCGAAGACCCGCGTGACGCCTTCGTTTCCAACCGTTTCGAAAAACTTGCCGACCTGCCGCCGGGCAGCATCGTCGGCACCTCCAGCCTGCGCCGCGAAAGCCAGATCCGGGCGCGTTTTCCGCATCTCGTGATCCGTCCATTGCGCGGCAATGTTGGTACCCGGCTGGGCAAGCTGGATGCAGGCGAGTATCACGGCATCGTGCTCGCGGCGGCGGGGCTCAAGCGTCTCGGGCTGGAAAACCGCATCCGCGAATATCTGTCCCCGGCCGAGAGCCTGCCCGCGCCGGGGCAAGGCGCGCTGGCGCTGGAGATCCGCGCCGACCGCGCCGACCTCATGGCGCTGCTCGCCCCGCTCGACCATCCGCTGACTGCCGCCTGCGTCAACGCCGAACGCGCGCTCTCGCGCCGGCTCAACGGCTCGTGCCAGTTGCCGCTGGGCGCCTTCTGCGAGGCGGATGCGGGACAACTCGCGCTTACCGCTTTCGTCGCCCTGCCCGACGGCAGCCGCATGGTGCGCGCCGCCGTTCGCGGCCCTGTCGCCGAATCCGGGCCGCTCGGCCTGCAACTGGCCGAACGCCTTCTGGCAGACGGTGCGGCGGCAATCCTCGAACAGACCGGCGCATGAGCTCCGCACTGGCCGGCCACCGCATCTGGATCACCCGTCCCCGGAACCAGTCGGCTGGTTTGCGCAGCCTGCTGGAACAGGTCGGGGCCATTCCCGTGCTGCTCCCCTTGCTGGAAATCGCCCCTCCGCTGGATACGGCCCCCCTGCAACAGGCGCTGCAGAACCTGGACAACTACGATCTGGCGGTTTTCGTCAGCCCCTCGGCGCTGGAAAAGGTTTTCGAACACTTGCCCTGCCCCTGGCCCGCCGGCCTTCCCGTCGCGGTCATGGGGCCGGGCAGTGCGGCACGGGCGCGGGAGTTGGGTATTCCTGCCGTCATCCAGCCAACCGGCCAGTTCGACAGCGCCGGGCTGCTGACCGAGCCTGCGCTGCAGGACTTGGCCGGCAAGCGGGTCGTGCTGTTCCGCGGCGAAAGCGGGCGCGAGGAATTGCCGCAAACGCTCAGGACACGAGGCGCCAGTGTCGATTGCATCGGCGCCTACCGGCGCCTGCCGCCCATCTTCGACGAAACCCGGCTGGTCGCCGAGCTCGCAGCGGGGTGCGACGGAATCGTCGTCAGCAGTTCGGAAGCCGCGCAACACCTTTTCCGCCTGGCTGGAGACAAGACGCGGCAGCAGCTACAATCACAACTGTACTTTGCGCCGCACACGCGCATCGTCGAAACGCTGCGCGGACTGGGCGCAAGCTCGGTACGACTGACAGCCGCCGGCGATGCCGGGATAATGGCTTCTGTTTCCCACTATTTCGCTCCGGACTCCGGGCCGGGCAATCACCGCGAAGAACAGCAAAATGTCGGATAACCCGCAAGATTCGCTCTCCGCCGCGCTCAAGCCGGCCCCGCAACCCAAGCGCAAGCTGACCATATCGCCGCCTCTGGCCATGTCCGTGGCGGCCCTGCTGGTCGCTTCGGGCTTCGGCGCCTACCAGTATTACGTGGCCGAGAGCCTGCGCCAGGAAGTCAGCCAGGTCCTGTCGCAGGGCAATAAATCGCAGCAGGAACTGCAATCCCTGCAGGGCAGCGCCACGCAGCACCAGCAGCAACTGGATGCCCGCCTCGCGGTCATCGAGGCGCGTCAGGCCGATGCCCGCAGCCAGCAGGCCGCGCTCGCCACGATGTACGACGCGCTGACCCGCAGCGATTCCGGCCGTACGCTGGCCGAGATCGAACAGACGCTGACCTTCGCCAGCCAGCAGTTGCAACTGACCGGCAACGTCGCCTCCGCGTTGGTCACCCTGGCCGGCATCGACCAGAAACTGGGCCAGCTCAACCGCCCGGAACTCCTCAGCGTGCGTCAGGCTGTGAGCAAAGACCTGGATACACTCAAGGCCCTGCCGCCTTCCGATCTCGCTGGCATTACCGTCAAGCTCGATTCGCTCGCTACCTCGCTCGACAAGCTGCCGCTCGCCATCGACGGCTTCCGCGAACCGGCAGCGCCGCTTCCCGCCCAGCAAGTCAAGACTGACCGGCTTACGCGCTTCGGCTCCGAGGTCTGGCACGCCATGAAACAGCTGATTCAGATTCGCCGAATGGACAAGCCCGATGCCATGCTGCTTTCACCGGAACAGGCATTCTTCCTGCGCGAAAACATCAAGCTGCGCCTGATGGATGCACGCACCGCCCTGCTGCTGCGAGACGAAACCACCTACCGTGCCGATCTGCGCGCGGTCAACGATTACCTGAACCAGTATTTCGACAAGCGCGCACCGCAAACCGCCAATAAAATCGGGCAAATCCAGGAGCTGATCGCTGCGCCGCTGGCGCTCAAGTTGCCGGATCTGGGCGGCAGCCTCGCCGCCGCACGCAACGCCCGCGCCACCGCGGAAAGGGTCAAGCCGTGAAAACGCTGTTCTGGATCATCGGTCTCTTTGCGCTGGCCGTCGGCCTGACCCTGTTCGCCCAAGTCAACACCGGCTATGCGCTGCTTTTCGTTCCGCCGTGGCGCATCGAGCTCTCGCTCAACGTCGCCATCATCGCGCTGGTCGTCTTCGTGGCTTTGCTCTATGGCCTGTTGCGGATCGTGGCGGAAATCACCACGCTGCCGTTGCGCGTAAGCGCCTTCCGCAACCGCAAGCGCGCCGAGACCGCGCTGCGCGCCGAACGCGAAGCGCGCCTGGCCTTTTTCGAGGGCCGCTACCAGCGCGCCGAGCGACTGGCCGAAGAAGCCATGGCCGCCAGCGACAACAATGACGCCTTCGCGGTCAATGCCATCCTGGCCGCGCGCGCAGCCCACCTGATGCGCGATTTCGAGCGCCGCGACCGCCGCTTCGAAGCCCTGCTCCAGCGTTTCGGCCCGACACACCTCGCCACGGCCATGACCAAGGCCGAACTGCTGCTCGACGAACGCCGCTTCCCCGAAGCCGGCAAGGCGCTGGAAGAAGCACGCGCTATCTCACCCAAGCTCACCGCCGCCCTGCGTCTGGAATTGCGACTACGCCAACGCGAGGGCAACCCGGACGCCGTGCTCAAGCTGCTCGACCAACTGGCGCGCGCCGAGGCTCTCGACCACGAACAGCTTCACCGCCTGCACCTGCATGCATGCCTGCAAAAGCTGCGCCAGCAAACACTTTCCGCCGAAGAACTCAAGGAATGGTGGCGCCGCCTGCCCGAAGAAGACCGCAGCCAACCGCAGCTCGTGCACGCGCTCGTGGACAGCTACGTCAACATCGGCGAACCGGAATTGGCCCGCAAGGCCATCGAAGCCGCGCTGGAAAAGAACTGGTCCAGCGAGCTGGCCGAATGCTATGGCACGCTGAAACTCGACAACGGGTCGCTGAAAGAACAGCTTGCCCATGCCGAGAACTGGCTGACCCTGCACAGCGACGACCACCGGCTGCTGCTGACGCTGGGCCGTCTCTGCCGCACCAAATCGCTGTGGGGCAAGGCCCAGAACTATCTGGAGGCCAGCATCGCCGTCCAGCCAACGGCGGCCGCGCATGCCGAACTGGGCCAACTCTGCGAGATGCTGGAGCGCACGGAAGAGGCCAACCACCATTACCGGGCAAGTCTGGATCTGGCACTGGCACGCTGAGGAAACTCTGAACAATTGCTGCGAAGGCGCAGGCGGCGTCGCGCGGGGCTCGAAATCCTCATGTATTTGCACATACATTGCGGTTTCTGCGCTCCGGGCTCCTTGCCCTGCGCCTTCTCGCCGGCTTGTTCAGAGCTTCCTGTAACAACCTGAACGGAAGCAAAAAAACCGGCACAAACGCTAATGCCGTTCACTTCAGCCAAGTGAACGGCATTTTTCTTGACCAGCGCTGCATGCAGCACTCACCTGGGGCTGAAGGGGATTTGGCGAGACAAATCCCTTTCCCGCCTGCCGGGCGGAACCGGCCCTAAACCCTGCGCCGCAGGCGCATAAGATAAGTGGATGGTATGGCGGCAGAACGCCGGTTTTTATTGGTGGATGATGCCGTTCACAGCATGTCCGGGGTCATCATCACCCGCAGATTGCATTCAACGTAACCCGCGCGTTCCCGGCGCTGGAACCACCAGATCGCGCCTTTCTTGACCGACCAGTCCTGTTCCCGCCCCGAAAGTAGCAGGCCCGCGAGCCGACCGATCTCCGGCTGGTGCCCGGCGATGATCACCGAGCCTTCTCCGTCGCCCGGCCAGCCGCAAACTTCCAGATAGCGCTCCGGGCGCGTGCCCGGATTGAGGCGCGGATCGACGACAAAATCGTGCGACAGCGCTGCCAGCGTTTCCTGCGCCCGCAAAGCACCGCTGGCAAAAAGCCGCGGCTTCTTGCCGTCGAGGCGGGCAGAAAGCCATTGCGCCATTTTCTCTGCCTGCTTGTGCCCCCTGGACGTCAGACGACGCTTGAGGTCGGAAGGGGCATCGTATTCGGCTTCGGCATGGCGCCAGAGAATCAGGTCCATCATTTTTCTTTATCCTGCCGGCGGGATTTGGTGACAAGATCGGCGAACAGCAGATCCTGCGCGCAACGTTCCTTGCCGCCGCGCGGGCGTTTGCGCCGGTAACGTCCGTCGGAAAGCATTTCCCACGCCTGCACGTTGTCGATCAGGTAGGACTGCAAGCCTTCGCGCAACACGCGGCGCTTGAGCTTCGGGCTCTTGACCGGAAAGGCAATCTCGATACGGCGGTGCAGGTTGCGCTCCATCCAGTCGGCAGAGGACAGATACACGTCTTCCGCGCCATCGTTGTAGAAGTAGAAAACGCGGTGGTGCTCCAGGAAGCGGCCGATGATCGAGCGCACCTGGATGTTGTCCGAAATGCCGGGAATGCCGGGACGCAGCGCGCATACGCCGCGCACGATCAGGTGGATCGTCACACCGGCCTGCGAGGCTTCGTACAGCTTGGAAACGACGGATTCTTCGAGCAAGGCGTTCATCTTGGCGATGATCACCGCCTTGCGCCCCGCGCGGGCATGGGCGATTTCGCGATCGACCATGCGCAGCAGACTGGAAAGCATGGTGAACGGCGATTGCAGCAAAACGCGATGCTGGCCCGCTTGCCCGAGCCCCGTGAGTTGCATGAAGACGTCGCTCACGTCGTCGGTAATGTCCTCGTCCGTGGTCATCAGGCCAAAATCAGTGTAGAGCCGCGCCGTGCGCGGGTGGTAATTGCCGGTTCCCAAATGGGCGTAGCGCCGCAAGATGCCGTTTTCGCGCCGCACGATCAGCAGCATCTTGGCATGGGTCTTGTAGCCGTAGACGCCATAAACCACGTGCGCACCGGCCCGCTCCAGCTTCGAAGCCCAGCCGATATTCGCCTCTTCGTCGAAACGCGCCATCAGTTCGACAACCACCGTCACCTGCTTGCCGTTGCGCGCCGCGGCCAGCAGGGCTTCCATCAGCACCGATTCCGCGCCGGTGCGGTAGACCGTCATCTTGATCGCCACGACATCGGGATCGACCGCGGCCTGCTGCAGCAGGTCGATCACCGGCGTGAAGCACTGGTAGGGATGGTGCAGCAGAATGTCGCTCTTGCGGATGGCCGTGAAGATGTTCGATTTGTCCTTGAGTTCCGACGGAAAGCCGGGCAGGAAGGGCTCGAACTTCAGATCGGGGCGGTCGATCTGGTCCGGTGCCTGCATCAGGCGAACAAGGTTCACGGGGCCGTTGACGCGGTAGACATCCATATCGGACAGCCCGAACTGCGTCTGCAGGAATTCCTGCAAATGCACCGGGCAATTGTCCGCGACCTCCAGGCGCACCGCATCGCCAAACGGCCGCTGGGACAGTTCGCCTTCCAGCGCCGCACGCAGATCCTTCACCTCCTCGTCGTCCACCGAAACATCGGAATCGCGTGTAACACGGAACTGGTAGCACCCCAGCACCGTCATGCCGGCGAACAATTCGTCGACATGCGCGTGCAGGATCGAGGACAGGAAGACAAATCCGTTCTCGACACCACTTACTTCGATTGGCAGCTTGACGAATCGCGGCAACACGCGCGGAGCCTGGACAATGGCGATTCCGGAACTGCGGCCGAAGGCATCCTTGCCTTCGAGTTCAACGATGAAATTCAGTGATTTGTTGAGCACGCGCGGGAACGGATGCGCCGGATCGAGCCCGATCGGCGTGAGGATCGGCTTCAGCTCGCGGAAGAAGTAATCGCGCACCCATTCACGCTGGGCGACATCCCAGGTCGAACGCCGAAAGAAATGGATCCGCGCAGCCTGCAGCGCTGGAAACATGACTTCGCGCAGCAGCAGATACTGCCGTTCGACCAGATCGTGCGCCTCGACCGACACCATGCGCATCGCCTCTTCCGCGGTCAGCCCTTCGGGCAACACCATTCCGGGATTGTGCGCGATTGATTCCTTGAGATACGCCACGCGCACCTCGAAGAACTCATCCAGGTTGGAAGAGACGATGCACAGGAATTTCAGGCGCTCCAGAAGCGGATTGCGCTCGTCTTCGGCTTGCGCCAATACTCGGCGGTTGAATTCCAGCAATCCCAGCTCTCGGTTGAGCAGCAATTGGTTTTCGGCGGGACGGAAAATCATGTTTCGGCATTCATCCACAGGACAAAACGGACAAATCCTTGCGGACTCGCCCGGAAAAGCAAAGAAATCGGAGCAGGCGCGGTATCCGGGGAAAGCTTATTCCTTCGGCGCGACGTAGCCGGCAATTTTGTCTGCGCCATCGCCGAAGAAATACGCTTCGAGCTGTTGCGTCAGGTACTGGCGCGCATGCGGATCGGCCAGATTGAGGCGGTTTTCGTTGATCAGCATGGTCTGATGGCGCACCCACGCTGCCCATGCTTCCTTGGAAACGTTTTCGTAAATCTTCTTGCCCAGCTCGCCGGGCAGCGGCGCAAAATCCAGCCCTTCGGCTTCGCAACCCAGCTTTACGCATTTCACGGTACGGCTCATGTTTTGTCTCCTGATTTTATGAAAAAAATATGACCGGACGATGACGAAATTGGTTCGGTATCGTTTTGATTCTAGCAGTCTCCCGCATTGCGCCCCACAAGCACATTTGATTTTGTGTTTTCAGCTAGAATGAATTTTTCTTATTTGGGCGACAGCCATGAATACAACCCTCCCCGTGCAACTTAGCGACCAGGAAATCGACGAACTGGCCGAATTCCTCTACGCCAAAGCACCGACCGATGCCCTGAGCATTTCGGAGTTGCACGGATTCCTGTCGGCCGTCGTCATTGGCCCCGAGCTGGTCCTGCCCAACGAGTGGCTGCCATTGATCTGGGGCAACGGCGAAGAGGGCGAACCCGAATTCGCCGATCAGGCGCATGCAGAACACATCCTGAGCCTGATCATGCGCATGTACAACAGCATCAACGATCAGGTCCGCGACCGGCCGGATGAGTATTTCCCGATCTACATGACCGCAGAAGAAGGCAACGAACCGGATATCGACGATTGGTGCTACGGTTTCATGATCGGCATCTCCCTGCGCCATGAGGCCTGGCAGCCACTGCTGGAAGACGAGGAAATGGGCGATTTGCTGATGCCGCTCATAGCCTGCGCCATGGAATACTGCGGCGACATGCCGGAAGGGGAAGCCGTTCCCGCCGAGGTGCGCATCGAACTCGCCAAGGCCATTCCGTCGCTGGTTCCGGTCGTGTACGCCTGCTGGCACCAGGTCGAAGAAATGCAGCCCGTTTCACCGCGGCGAACCCCTGGCCGGAGACACTGACCGAATGAAAAAGCCCTGAGTTCAATCAGGGCTTTTTTTGGGCACCAGTTCAAATGCCCTTTCGCATACAGGCAATTACAAGCCGTCCTCTTTCTTGGGGCGTTTCTTGCGCATCTTCCTGAACTTGCGGCGCGGAGCCTCTTCCGCTGCGGGCGGCGGTTTCAGGTTGAAGAAGGCACTGGCCTCTTCCAGATCCTTGCGCAAGATCCGCACTTCTGGCTGGGAAAAACGCCCGACCACGTTGTAGAAGTAGTCGAAGCTTTCCGGATAGGCATAGGCCGCCTGGCGAATCAGTTGCCGTGCTTTCTCCGGCTGGTTTTTCAGGGCTTCCATGACCGCTTGGTCCGTCAACTGGCTGGGATAGGGACGCAGGCTGTTGAGCTTGCGCAGAATGGCCAGCTTCCAGTCGATATCCTTTTCGCTCGCGACGATATAGCTGGAAAGCGCATATTCCGCGTAGAAATCCAGCAGCGGGTGATGCCGCAAGCTTTCCAGCTTCTGGATGTTTTCGGCATTGATCTGCTCGTCGTCGGAAGAATCCAGCAGCGGATAAATCTTCAGGTACAACACCCATCCCATGATGCTGCCTGCCAGCAAAACACCCGCAACCGTCGCCAGGCCGAACAGTTGCGCTCGCGCGGGGACCGGCAGAACTGGCCCGCCATCGCGCATGAACAGCAGCATCAGAACGAACGGCCCGAACAGGTGGTAGTACCACAGCGGATATTCCACCAGGCTGTGCAGGATGGAAACCATGACCATGGCTGCGGCCACCAGCACAACCGGGTCTTTCCAGCGCCGCAGCAAGGCAAGGAATGCCCAAAGAATGCCGGCCACGACCACGAGAGTTCCTGCCAGCCCCACCTCGGCCATCAGGTTCAGCAGCGAATTGTGGGCGTGAGTAAACAGGACACTTTCCACAACCTTGGCGAAATCCGGCTGCACATGCAGCGCCACGCTATGCACGGAAAACGCGCCCCAGCCCGCGCCCATGATCGGGTAGTCCTTGAACACCAGCCAGGCCTTTTTCCACTCAACGAGGCGCCGCGAACCATTGGAGGCAATGCGGTCAACGCCCGTCGGCGCCTGATTGCCGGCCTTCAGCAGGGTCTGGATCGCATCGTTGATCAGCGGAGCGGCAAACTGCATCACGAGGATCAGAAGCGCAGCCGCGCCGAGGAACAAACCAAAACGGCGCGTACGGTCACGACCGCGCCAGATCAGGAACACCGCCATCGCTCCCCAGGCTGCGGCATAGAGAAACACGGAACGCGAGCTCGACCATGCGAGGGAAAGCGCCAGCCAGCTCGCTACCAGCCAGAACAGCCATTGCGGCAACTTGCGCTCGGTCGCCAGCCATGCGGCGGCCGCCAGGCCCCAGGCAAGGTAGTGCGCATACATGTTGCGCTGGCCGATGTTGCCGTAAATCAGGCGCCATCCGCTCTGGAACAGTTCGATCAGCTGCGAAAGCCCGACGCCTGAATTGAATACCGCGCCGACCATCAAGCCCCAGGCAAAAGCCTCCATCAACGGCTCGGCACCGAAGTGCTCTTTGGCTCGCGCCAGCCCCCAAACCGAGAAACCGGCGCCCAGCAAGTAAATCACCGGAATGGTGCGCTCGGTCAGGTAGGGGGTGTAAACCAGGAACGTTTGCAGGCCAATGACCGCGGCCAGGGCAAACCACGGCAAACTCATCGAAGGCAGGCGCATCCGTTCACCGTCGCGTACGGGAACGAAGGCGGCGCCCAGAACCAGCAATGCCGCCAGGGCAAAGGCCGCGATTTCAGACGGGAAGACCGGATTCGGCTGATAACGGAAAGGGATGCCACACGGAACGGCAGCCAGCAAAAACAGGATGGCCTGGAAGTAACGCAAAGGCTTGTTCATGGTGTAAAACCGGGTGAAATGCACGCAACCGGGTATTTTGCCCGAGAACACGAGATTTGGCGCGCCAATTACGGGTGCCGTTCATGGAAAAAATGCAACTGGAAGCGAAATCGAGCAGCTGAAGATCGGGGCTGGCCCGCCCCGAAGATCAGGCACTTAAGCGGAAACTTCTTCCGGTTTTTCAACCGGTTGTACCCAACGCGCGGCCAGGAGCCCCACTTCGTACAACAGGCACAGCGGGATGGCCAGCAACAACTGGGACAGAATATCGGGCGGCGTGACCACGGCGGCAACCACAAAGGCGCCGACGATCACATACGAGCGGATCTCCACCAGTTTTTTCAGTGTCACCACGCCCATGCGCACCAGCAGCACGACAACGACGGGCGTTTCAAACGTTAAACCGAATGCAACAAACATGCTCAAGGCGAAATCGAAGTATTCGGCGGAATCCGGCAGCCACTGCATCGAGGCCGGCACCGTCTTGGCCATGAAGCTGAACACCACGCCGAACACGAAGAAATAGGCAAACGACATGCCGATGAAGAACAGGATCGAGGAGCTGACCACGAGCGGAAGAACCAGTCTTTTCTCGTTGGCATAGAGGCCAGGGGCGACAAACGCCCACGCCTGATACAGGGTATGCGGCAAGGTCAGCAGAAAGCCGGCCAGCGCCGCAATTTTCAGCTGCAGGAAAAACGGCGAAACCACACCGATGGTGATGAGCTTGCCCCCCGGTGCCGCCTGGGCCAGCGGCGCAACCAGAAAATCGTAGAGCTGGCTTGAAAAGAAAAAGCTCGCGGCAAAGCCGACAAGGAACACCAGCGCCGAACGTACGAGCCGTGTACGCAACTCGACAAGGTGCGCCAGAAGGGGCTGGTGGGAATCCAGAAGTTCAGACATGGGCAAAAGACTCAGCGACGATCGCGCCAGATATTTTCAGATACGGTCGGCGGCTCGGCAGCAAACAAATCCGGCTGCAAGGGAACATGATGGGCCTCTGCCGCGCCCTCTCCCGGTTCGGCCCGAGCAATGGCCCCGGGCGCAACGCCGGTTTCTTGCTCATGACGGTTTGCCTCAGCGGACGGAGCGGGAGCCGTGGCAACAATTGCGGTTTCGAGCGGCGAAAAATCCTCGGCCGCACCGCCATAGCGCTGCAGATCCAGCGATTGCAGTTCCGGATCGACCTCTTCATGGTAGGGGTGGACCAAATCTTCGTGTTCGTCCCCGCCATGGCGCCGGTTTTCCAGCGCATCGAGCTCCGGATCGGAATCGCCATATTGCGTTTTTTCCAGTTCGGAGAAAGTCTCGTGGACCCCGGACGCCGCTGCGGCAAGCTCCTGTCGGACTTGTGCCTCTTCTTCGGCCATCTGCTTGCCCAGTTCGGCCAACTCCGAATTGTGCAGATCGCGTTCGAGGTCGGCGCGAAAATCTGCCGCCATCCGCTGGGCGCGCCCGAGCATCAACCCGGCGGCGCGCGCCACTTTGGGCAGTTTTTCCGGGCCCAGCACCACCAGCGCCACCGCGCCGATGACGCTCAATTCGCCCAGGCTGATATCAAACATGATTCAACAATCAGCGACGATCGCGGTTGGCGCCATCGATCGGCGGATTGACTTCCTTTTCCGGCAGCTTCTTGGCCTCTTCCTCGCCGCCCTTGAGGCCTTCCTTGAAGCCATGCACCGCCGAGCCCAGATCCTTGCCCATTGAGCTGAGTTTCTTGGTGCCGAAAATCAGAATCACGATGGCCAATACGATCAGCCAGTGCCAAATGCTAAAAGAACCCATGGTGTTTTCCTCCAGAAAAAACGCTCGTTAACTGTTTCAGTTGGGATGTCCGTAGACATGGACATGCAGATGAAAGACTTCCTGTCCGCCAGCCTTGCCGGTGTTGATGGAAGTCTTGAACCCCGCGCCAAGCCCGTTTTCGCGCGCCAGTTTGGGGGCCAGCAGCAGGATCTTGCCCAGCAAAGCCTGATCGACCGGCTCGGCGGCCAGCAGGGATTCGACGTGCTTCTTGGGAACGATCATGAAATGCACAGGGGCCAAGGGGCGAATGTCGTTGAAAGCAACGACGTCGTCGTCTTCGTAAATTTTGGTCGCCGGAATCTCGCCAGCGACAATCTTGCAAAAAATGCAGTTGCTCATGCCCCTCTCCTCCTCAATCCTGATTGCGGGCCGCTTTTTCGGCGATGCCGGACAGGCCCTCGCGCCGCGCCAGTTCGTTCAGTACATCCTCGTGCGACAAGCCTTCGTGTGCCAGCAGCACCAGGGAATGAAACCACAGGTCTGCGACCTCATAGACCAGATGCGTCTTGTCGCCATCCTTGGCGGCCATGATGGTTTCCACGGCTTCTTCGCCGACCTTCTTCAGGATGGCATCCTGCCCCTTGTGGAACAGCTTCGCCACGTACGAAGTGGACGGATCGGCTTCGCGGCGCGCGGCCAGGGTTGCGGACAGACGGTCAAGGATTTCTGCAGGATTCATGGCCTTTTCGCCGATTCATTGATTTGAACGCGGATTATAGGCCGCCCGCATGGCTCTTGCACAAGCCATCCCTCTCCATTCGACAAACCGCTCCCAGGCTGGTTCAGTAATCGCGTGTTTCGATACCTCATACCACCCCCAACGCGCCCAGGATTGCGGCCATCGCCAGCCACCACAAGGGATTGTGGCGCAGGAAGTACGAGGCAACCGTGGTCGCCCCGGCAACGGCATAAAGCCCCCAGCCGGTCGCCGCCGTCGTCAGCAGCAAACAGCCGCTTCCCAACACCAACCCCACCGTGATCGGCGCCAGTCCGCGCTCGATCGCCTTGCGCCACGGAGAGCCCCGGAAACGATACCAGAGCTTGCCCACGCCAAAAGCGATGATCGAGGACGGCGTCACCATGCCGATCATGCTGGCCAGTGCGCCGGGAACGCCCAGCAATTTCCAGCCGATAAGCGCAACGATCAATACGTTGGGGCCGGGAGCCGCCTGGGCGATGGCATAAAACGTGGCGAATTCCGCACCGCCCAGCCATTTGTCCACTTCAACAACCTGACGGAAAATTTCCGGCAGCAACGCATTGGCGCCGCCCACCGCCATCAACGAAAACAGGCAGAACTGCAAATACAGCTCGGAAAGCGACGGGATATTCACTGTTTGCTTTCCTTCCTGAGCGCATACCATCCCAGCCCCAGACTGACCGGCGTCAAGACGGCCAGAATGCCAAGCAAGGGCAGGCGCAACCAGAAAATGGCCACGAATGTCAGTCCGAGCATGGCCATCACCCATGCACGCCGCTCCAGCTTGACCACCATCTTGAGCGCCGTGGCCAGCAACAAGCCGGCTGCCGCGGCGGCGACCGCGGCGAGCGCACGATTCAGCACAACCGAATCGTCGTAATACCGGTACAGGCTGGCCAGGAGCAGCACGATCACGAACGGCGCCAGGAACAGCCCCGTCAGGGCCAGCACCGAGCCGATCCAGCCGTGAAACCGCGCACCGGCCACAATGGCGATATTGCCCACGTTCGGGCCGGGCAGGAACTGTCCCAGCCCCAAGAGATCGATGAACTCCTTTTCAGTAAACCAGCAGTACTTTTCCACCAATGCGCGACGGGCATGCGGCATCACGCCGCCAAAGCCGGCCATGCCGATCTGGAAAAAACCGGCAAACAGCTCCAGTCGGCTCGGATGTACCGTGGCTTCCTGCTCGTTCATCGATCAATAGTCCCTGCAAAAAACCGTCAACACCGCCGGAAGTTACATTGTTTTCATTGCGCACGAAACACTTCCCGGCAAACAGCTCATATCGATCCCCAAAGCCTCTCGAATACACGCCCTGTCTTGACCGTAAACCGAACGGACGGAAATTCATCCGCCCGTCCGGCTCATCGATCAAGCCTTGGCTTGCTGTGCCTTGATGTAGGGCAGCAACCCGCCAAGCACCATGATCTCCTGCTCGCGCACATTGAGCTTGGACACCACCGTGAAGGTATAGCCCTGAGTCTTGTTCTCGACCTCGTAGGTCTGGCTGCCCTTCACGTTCTTGATGACATTGCGGATCACCAGTTCATCGCCCTGCGCCACGCGCTTGTAGTCCTCGTCCGACTTGAACATCAGCGGCAGAATGCCGAAGTTGATCAGGTTCGAGTTGTGGATACGCGCAATGTTCTTGGCAATCACGGCCTGCACGCCCAGATACATCGGCGCCAGCGCGGCATGCTCGCGCGACGAGCCCTGACCGTAGTTGTCGCCGCCGACAATGATGCTGCCGCCCTTGTCCTTGAGCGCCATGGCACGGGAAGCGAATGTCTTGTCCACACTCTCGAACACGTGCTCGGAAATCTTCGGGATATTCATGCGCAACGGCAGCACCTTGGCGCCGGACGGCATGATGGCATCGGTCGTGATGTTGTCGCCGACCTTGAGCAGGGTCGTGGCCGCGATGGTATCGCGCAGCGCCTCCTTGACCGGCAGCGGCTTGATATTCGGGCCGCGCACAATCTTGATCTTGGAGCGATCCTTCTTGGGCTTGACGATCATGCTGTCGTTGATCAGGTACTGGGCCGGCTCGGCCACCATCGGCACTTTGATGCCGGCATCGCGCGGGTCGATGATCTCGCCCTTCAATGCCATGGCCGCACAGGAAATCGGGCTGGCCAGATACACCTGCGCATCCTTGGTGCCGGAGCGGCCCTTGAAGTTGCGGTTGTAGCTGCGAACCGAAACCTGACCAGAGCCAGGGGCGGCGCCCATGCCAATGCACGGGCCGCAACCGGATTCGAGCATCCGCGCGCCGGACTGGATCATGTCGGCAACCGAACCGTCCTTGGCCAGCATCGAATACACCTGACGGGAGCCCGGATTGATCAGCAGGCTGACCATTTCATCGACCGTATTGCCCTTGAGCATGGTAGCCACGGTCTTCATCATCCCGTAGGACGAATTGGTGCAACTGCCGATACATACCTGATTGACCTTCTTGCCGGCCACGGTGCGGATCGGGACGACCTTGTCCGGGCTCCACGGCAAGGCGATCATCGGCTCCAGCTTGCTCAGATCGATTTCAATGGTCTGGTCGTATTGGGCACCCGGATCGGCGGCCAAGGCTTTCCATTCCTTCTCGCGGCCCTGTGCTTTGAGGAACTTTCGGGTCTGCTCGTCGCTCGGGAAGATCGAGGTCGTTGCGCCCAGCTCCGCGCCCATATTGGTGATGGTGGCACGCTCGGTCAGCGTCAGGTTGGCCACGCCGGGGCCGCTGTATTCGATGATCTTGCCCACGCCGCCCTTGACGGACAGCTTCTGCAGAATGGTCAGGATCACGTCCATCGCCGTGACATACGGACGTTGCAGGTTGCCGGTGAGCTTGATCTGCACCACCTTGGGCATGTTGAATTCGAACGGCATGCCGGCAAACATCGCGGCAACATCCAGCCCGCCCACGCCAATCGCAATCATGCCCATGCCGCCAGCAGTCGGCGTATGGCTGTCGGTACCGAAATAAATCTTGCCCGGTGCAGCAAAGCGCTCCAGGTGCACCTGATGGCACACGCCGTTACCCGGACGGGAGAAATGCGCGCCGAACTTGGCGGCGGCCGTCTGCATGAAGATGTGATCGTCCGGATTCATGTAATCCGTCTGCAGCATGTTGTGATCGACAAAGCTGATCGCGAACGGCACTTTCACGGTATCCAGGCCAATGGCTTCGAACTCCAGCCAGGCCATGCCGTTGATGTCATGGTTCATGACCTGATCGACCTTCAGCGCAATCATCTTGCCGGTCTTGAGCTCGCCGCCGACGCGATGCGCTTCAAAAATCTTCTCGACCAGATTCAGCGGGCCTTGCTTGCCGCCAGCGGCCAGCGCCTCGACCGACGACATCGAAACCGCTGCGCCGACCATGGCTGCACCGGTCGTGCCGAGAAACGATCTTCTGGACAGGGTCAGGCCGCTGTCTTCCGAGCATTGACTGCAACTGCCACAATTTTGCTCTTTCATTCTCTACTGCTCCTCATTTTTCCCGATTTTGAATCACTCAAACTTGAAGCTTGCTTTCCAGCCCAAGCACTGGTGTTACTAGGGGGTAGCGTTCTTGACGACGCTATCGGTACGGATCGTTGCAAATGGCCGGCACCCCAATCCTTACCGGCCATTCTCCGTGTATTGGCGCCATCAGAAAAATCCAGCTTTTTTATTAGGCGCCATAATTTCTTCTTATGCAGAAGCTGGCTCGTCCCTTATGCCTTGAAAGCCGGCATCTGATGGAAGTTCATGTAGCGGTAGATCTTGGCCGAATCCTTCTGAACCAGTTTCATCCACTCCAGATACTCCGCCTTGGTCGGCAGCCGGCCCAGAGCCGAAGCAATCGCCACCACTTCAGCCGAGCCGAGGAACACCTGGGTACCCACACCCATGCGGTTCGGGAAGTTACGGGTCGAGGTCGAGACCACCGTTGCTCCCTTGCGGGCACGCGCCTGGTTGCCGAAGCACAGCGAACAGCCCGGCACTTCCATGCGGGCACCGACTTGGCCGAGGCGGGCGTAGTAGCCTTCCTCGATCAGGGTGTCGGCATCCATCTTGGTCGGCGGAACGATCCACAACCGGGTCGGCAGTTCGCTGGTCTTGCTCAGCAGGTGGGCTGCAGCGCGGAAGTGGCCGATGTTGGTCTGGCACGAGCCGATGAAGCCTTCCTGAACCTTGGTGCCGGCGACGGCGGACAGCGGCTTGATGTCGTCCGGATCGTTCGGGCAGGCGAGCAGCGGCTCGGTCACTTCGGCCAGATCGATTTCGATGATCGCAGCGTATTCGGCGTCGGCATCCGGTTCCTGAATCTGCGGATTCTTCAGCCAGGCTTCCATCTTCTTGATCCGGCGCAGCAGCGCTTCGCGGCTTTGATAGCCGTTGGCGACCATCCACTTCAGCAAGGCGACGTTCGACTTCATGTACTCGACGATCGGCTCTTTGGCCAAACGGACGGTACAGGCTTCGGCCGAGCGCTCGGCGGAGGCGTCGGACAGCTCGAAGGCTTGTTCCGGAGTGAGGTTGGGCAGCCCTTCGATTTCCAGAATGCGGCCGGAGAAGATGTTTTTCTTGCCCTTCTTCTCGACGGTCAGCAGGCCTTGCTTGAAGGCATAGTACGGAATGGCGTTGACCAGATCGCGCAGGGTGACGCCGGGCTGCATTTCACCCTTGAAGCGCACCAGTACCGATTCCGGCATGTCGAGCGGCATCTTGCCGGTGGCGGAAGCCAGGGCGCAGAGGCCGGAGCCGGCCGGGAAGTACACGCCGAGCGGGAAGCGGGTATGGCTGTCGCCGCCGGTGCCGACCGAATCCGGCATCGCCATGCGGTTGAGCCAGGAGTGCAGCACGCCATCGCCCGGTTTGACGGCTACGCCGCCACGCGAGTGGATGTAGGCCGGCAGTTCCTTGAACATCTTCACGTCCACCGGCTTCGGATACGCGGCGGTGTGGCAGAACGTTTGCAGGACCAGGTCGGCATTGAAGGTCAGACAGGCCAGTTCGTCCTGCTCGTCGCGGGTCATCGGGCCGATGGTGTCTTGCGAGCCGACGGTGTCCATGATCGGTTCGCAGTAGGTGCCCGGACGCACGCCCTTGCCGGCCGGCAGGCCGCAGGCCTTGCCGACGATCTTCTGCGCCAGGGTGTAGCCCTTGCCGGTATCGGTCGGGGTCTTGGGTTTGCGGAACAGGGTGGATTCCGGCAGGCCCAGCGCCTTGCGGGCATCGGCAGTCAGGTTGCGGCCGATGATCAGCGGGATGCGTCCGCCGGCGCGCACGCTGTCGAGCAGCACGTCGGTCTTGAGCTTGAATTGGCTAATGACTTCGCCGTTCTTCAGTACCTTGCCTTCGTACGGGCGCAGTTCGACCACGTCGCCCATTTCAAACTTGCTGACGTCCATTTCCAGCGGCAGACCGCCGGAATCCTGCATGGTGTTGTAGAAGATCGGAGCGAGCTTGGTGCCGAAGACATAGCCGCCGTAGCGCTTGTTCGGAACGAAGGGGATGTCCTGGCCGAGCCACCACAGCACGCTGTTGGTGGCGGACTTGCGCGAGGAGCCCGGTCCGACCACGTCGCCGACGAGCACCAGCGGATTGCCCTTGGCTTTGAGGGCGGCGATTTGCTTCAAAGGACCGATCTTGCCGGGCTCATCCGGGGTCAGGCCCGGACGCGGGAATTTGTAGATCGAGAGGGCGTGCAGCGGGATGTCCGGGCGGGTAAAGGCATCCTGGTCGGGGGAGAGGTCGCCGGTGTTGGATTCGCCGTTGACCTTGAGCACGGTGAGCTTGATGCTCTTGGGGACATCCGGACGGGAGGTGAACCACTCGCCGTTGGCCCAGGATTGCAGTACGGCCTTGGCGTTGGCGTTGCCTTTCTTGGCGAGCGCTTCGACATCCTTGAGTGCGCCGAAGATCAGCAGGGTCTTCTTCAGGCCTTCGGCAGCGGCGGCGCCGAGTTCCTTGTCGTTCAGCAGGGCAATCAGGGTCTTGACGTTGTAGCCGCCCTGCATGGTGCTGAGGAGTTCAACGGCTTTCTTCTTGGAGATCAGCGGCGATTTGGCTTTGCCGGTGGCAATGGCGGTCAGGAAGTCGGACTTGACCCGGGCGGATTCGGACACGCCCGGCGGGACACGATTGGTGATCAGGTCCATCAGGAAGGCTTCTTCACCCTTGGGCGGGTTGCGCAGCAGGAAGGCGACCGCGGCAGTTTGCGTCGGGTTCAGCGGCAGCGGCGGGATGCCCATGGCGGCGCGTTCGGCGGCATGCTTGCGGTAGGCATCGAAAATGACGGATTTGCTCTTGGCGTCATCCATCGGGATGCTGACCGGTGCGCTGCCCTTGGCGGCGGCGCCTTTGCCCTTTTGGGCAATCGCTTCCTTGG
>NZ_FOVE01000021.1 GCF_900115065.1 Formivibrio citricus
GCGGAAGCCTTCTTGGACTTCTTGGCAGCCTTCTTGGCTTTCTTGGCCGGCTTGGAAGCAGCGGTGGAAGCCTTTTCAGCTTGAGCCTTCTTGGCTACAGCCTTGGAAGCGGTTGCGGACGCCTTGGTCTTCTTGGCGGCCTTCTTCTCAACCTTAACAGCCTTCACGTTGGAAGCCGGAGCGGAAGCCGGAGCAGCAACGGAGAAAGCGGCTGCGGAGGCGAACACACCAGCGACAATCGCGGCGATCAGTTTTTTCATGCTATTTGTCTCCAAAAGAGAGAACACAGAAATTGTGCGTAGCTGGATTATCACGACTACAAGGGCAAGATTCGATGCGGTGATGGTTGCGACGTGTAACGCAATGTACGTATCGCATATTCCCAGTCAGGCCGACATGGGGCGCGCATCGCGCAACGCGGTTGGCCAACGCAGGCTAATGCGCGCCCCGCCTAACGGAGAATCTGCAATCAAAGCGCTCCCGCCATGGGTGCGCATCACAAGGGAAACGATCGCCAACCCCAAGCCGAACCCGCCCGTACGGCGATTCCGGCTCACTTCCAGCCGCTCAAATGGCTGCAGCAAGCGCGCTCGCTCGCTTTCGGGGATGCCCGGACCACTGTCGTCGACATGAAGGGTAGCCCAGCCCCCCTCCCACGTCAGCGTAAGGTGCACCACCACGCCCTCGCCACCATAGCGCAGTGCGTTGCTCATCAGGTTACCCAAGGCACGGCCAAGGTAGAAACTGTCCGCATCCATGACAGGATACTCCAGCCCCGATTGATTGATTACCGCCACCGGGCCAGACTTGAAGTTGAACTCACCGACCTGATGCTGCAACCATGCAACAATTTCCATCGGCTGGCACTCGACCCGCATTTCCGGCTTGTCCAGGCTATTCATGGTCAGCCATTCTTCGATCAGTTCATCGATCTGGTTCAGATCGCGCCCGATGGCATTCAACGTAGCCTCCACGTCACCTCCGCCCCTGATGATTTCAAGGCGGTACCGCAACCTGGCCAGCGGCGTGCGCAAATCGTGGGAAACCGCATCGATCATCGCCTTGCGCGACGAAGTCAACTCCTGCACGTCATGCGCCATGCGGTTGAATGCTGCACCCAGCAGCGCCAGCGCCGAGGTTTGTGGCAAATCCACGCGGGCGCCGAAATCCCCTTCGCCCAGCTTCCGCCCCTGATTGGAGAGCAACAACAAGTCCTGCCACAATGGCCGCAGCCACAGCCAGGCCGGCAAGCCCAGCGAGAGGCACATCAGGAACAAGGCCAGCATGTCCTCGGCATTGATACGATCGGTTCGCGCCAGGAAAGGGATCGGGCCCAGCACCACCATCATCCCGGTGTCATGGATACGATGCAGGTACAGGTCCTCCTCGTACAGCATGATGATGTCGCCTTCGAGCAACCCCTTCTGGTTGACCGGCGACAGTATGTAGCTATCCAGCGGATCAATCTGCACCGGTACCGGCACCTTGCCGGCAATGCGCTGGACTTCGTCATGCCAGAGCGAGTTCGGAATATCGCCAAGCTCACTTTCGATGACTGAAATCGTTGCAGCGAAAATATCGCTCAGATAGCGTTGGTTACCCCGGTCCACCACACGCTTGTAAGCCGCGCCGATCAGAACGGCGGCCACAAGGAAACAGATCGCGACAGTGAAATAAAACCGGATGAAAACCTGCCGCATGCCGCTGTTGCTGAACGGCGTCATTCCTGCCACCAGACATCGGTCGCGAACAAATAGCCGCGGTGCCGGATCGTCTTGATCTTGCGGGGATCTTCAGGATCGTCGCCGAGTTTTTTCCTCAGTCTGGAAATGGCCACATCCATGCTGCGATCCAGGCCGTCGTAATCAATCCCGCGCAGTTTTCTCAGCAAATGATCGCGGGAAAGGATTTCGCCGGCATGGCTGGACAATTCCCACAGCAAATCGAAATCTCCGGTCGACAGATGCAGCGGCTCGCCCCGGTAGTTGGCCGTGCGGTTGCGTGAGTCGATCACGAGCTTGCCAAAATTGAGCGTCGATTTTTCCGCCGGTTTCGCAGCCGGCTGCACCGGTGCGGCCAATCCCTGGCGCAACTGCGCCCGAATCCGCGCCAGCAGCACGGACGGCGGCGTGGTCTTGACCACGTAATCGCTGGCGCCGATCTCGAACCCCAGAATCTGGTTCATGTCGCTGTTGAGCGAGGTCAGCAGGATGATCGGGGCAAAATAGAACTCGCGCAGCTCACGACAAACGGTCAAGCCGTCCTTGCCCGGCAACATGATGTCGAGCAGCACCAGCGCGGGGGGATTGGCGCGCACCGCTTCGACGACACCGATCCCGTCTCGCATCACTTCAACCGTGAACTCGAACGAACGCAGGAAACCGCCGATCAGTTCGGCCAGCTCCGGGTCATCTTCAACAAACAGAATCCGATTCGACATGATTATTTTCCGATGCAAAAACGACTGAATATGACGCCCAGCAGATCGTCCGGCGTGAATTCTCCGGTGATCTCGCCCAGCACATTCTGCGCCAGACGCAACTCTTCGGCCATGATTTCGATTTGCCGGTAGGCCGACAAGGCTGTCCCCAGGTGCACGGCAGCCCGGCGAATGGCATCAAGATGGCGCTCTCGGGCGATGAATGTGCCTTCATCCGCGCCATGCCATCCCACGCGCTCAAGCAGACACTCGCGCAATTGCGGCAATCCCGCTCCGGACTGGGCAGACACATGGAGCTCGCCCATCCCGATCCGGCCGGGATTTTCGCCGGTCAGATCGATCTTGTTGTATACGTGCAAGACCGGCAAGCCGTGTGGCAAGCGCGCCAGGATGGCTTCGTCGTGCGCCGTGACACCTTCACGGGAATCCAGCAGCAAGAGGGCCAGATCGGCCTTTTCCACTGCGCGCCACGTGCGCTCAATCCCGATCTGCTCAACCCGGTCTTCGGTCTCGCGCAGTCCGGCGGTGTCGATCACATGCACAGGCACGCCATCAAGCAGGATCAGCTCGCGTACCGTATCGCGCGTGGTGCCCGCGATCTCGGTCACGATGGCAACTTCTTCGCCGGCCAGCGCGTTCATGAGGCTGGATTTACCCACGTTGGGCTGACCGATAAGCACCACGTGCATGCCCTCGCGCAGCAGCTTGCCTTGCGTGGCCGTATCCAGCACCCGGCTCAGTTGCGCCTGCAGTCCGGTCAGTTGTCCGTGCGCGTCCGCAGCTTCCAAAAAATCGATTTCTTCCTCGGGAAAATCCAGCGTGGCCTCGACCAGCATCCGCAGGTTGATCAGCCCGTCGACCAGCGCGTGAATTTCGCGGGAAAAGGCACCATCGAGCGACTTGAGCGCGGAACGCGCGGCAGCTTCGGATTGCGCATCGATCAGGTCGGCTACGGCTTCAGCCTGCGCCAGATCAAGTTTGCCGTTGAGGAAGGCACGCTTGGTAAATTCACCGGGCTCGGCGTGCCGCGCACCCAGCTCGACACAGCGCGCCAGCAGCATTTTCATGACCACCGGGCCGCCATGCCCCTGCAGCTCAAGCACATCTTCGCCGGTAAAGGAGTGAGGGGCAGGAAAATACAGGGCCAGCCCTTCATCGAGTACCGAACCGTCCGCCGCACGGAAGCGCGCGAAATGTGCATGCCTGGGCAGGAGATCCCGGCCGACAAGCCCGGCAATCAGCGGGGCAATATTTTTGCCCGACACGCGAATCACGCCGACCCCTCCGCGTCCGGGGGCGGTTGCAATCGCCGCAATGGAATCTGGGTAGTAAAGCATAGTCGTCATTGTGCCAAGGGAAGGCCAAAAGAAAAACTGCCGCCCACAGGCGGCAGTTTCAGGAGAGTTCGCAGATCAGGATTTGAGCGAAGCCACGCCTTCCTTGTCAGCGGTCCTGTTGATCATCCACTGCTGGACGATCGACAGCGTGTTGTTGACGATCCAGTAAAGGACCAGGCCTGCCGGGAAAGTCAGGAACATGATGCTGAATACCAGCGGCATTGCCTTCATGATCTTGGCCTGCACCGGATCGGGTGGCGGCGGGGACATGAGCGACTGGACATACATCGAAATCGCCATCAGGATCGGCAGGACGTAGTACGGGTCGCGCACCGAAAGGTCCGTGATCCAGCCCAGCCACGGTGCCTGACGCAGCTCGACCGAAGCCAGCAACGCCCAGTACAGCGCAATGAACACCGGAATCTGCACCAGGATCGGCAGGCAGCCGCCCAACGGATTGATTTTCTCGGTCTTGTACAGCTCCATCATGGCCTGCTGCAACTTGACACGGTCGTCACCGCAACGTTCCTTGAGCTGCTCCATGCGCGGCTGGATCAAGCGCATCTTGGCCATGGAACGGTAGCTGGCTGCCGACAGCGGGTAAAACGCGGCCTTGATCAGGACGGTCAGCACGATGATCGCCCAGCCCCAGTTGCCAAGCACCTGGTGAAGCATGTCCAGCAACATGAAGAGCGGCGAAGCAATGACAGTCACCCAACCGTAGTCCTTGACCAGATCCAGACCCGGCGCAACGTTCTTGATCACGCGGGTTTCTTCCGGACCGAGGAAAAGCGGCATTGTGGCTTCAGACTTGGCGCCGGCGGCCACCTGGGGCAAATCGACGATCACGCCCGCAGAATACAACCCTTCCGGCAGCTTCTTCAGTTCGTAACGGCACTCCTGAACAGCGCAAGCCGAAGCGCCCTGCACGGGAGACACCACCCAGGCCGTAGCGAAATAGTGCTGCAGCATCGCCACCCAGCCATCCTTGGACTGCTGGACATACTTGGCCTTCTTCTTGTCGATATCAGCGAATTCGACTTTCTGGAACTTGCCTTCGGAGGTATAAACAGCCGGTCCGGTAAAGGTACTGGAACCAAACGTACCGCCATCGGTCGTCACGCCATCTCGCAGGAAACGATAATAGGCGCTGGCGCTGACCGGTTTGTCGGAAGCATTGGCAATTTCATACTTCACGTCGACCACATAGCTGCCGCGCTTGAACAGATAGGTCTTGGCGACCTTCACGCCATCCGGGCCGGCGGCTTCCAGGCGCACTGCGAGTTCGTTCTGGCCTTCAGCCAACTGGTAGGCCGTTTTCGCAGCCTTGAACTCGGTCTTGTGTGAGGGCAAGCCATCGCCGATCAGGCCGGTTTGCGCCACATAAGTGCGCTGGCCATCATCCTGCAGCAGGACAAAATTCTTGCCCGGCTCGCCCGATGCACCATGCTTGAGCAGTTCAACGCGCCGCAGGTCGGCGCCGTTGCTGTCGATTTCCGCTGCGAACAGGTCGGTTTTGACGCTCACCCGCTGGCCGCGAGCCAGCGCCGCCCCGTCCTGAACTGCCAGCTTGGCCGAAGCATCGCTCGCACCGCCCTGCACGGCAGGTGCCGACGCGGTAACCGGAGCGGGTGTTTTGGCTCTGGTCGCGCGCTCCGGGAAGACCGTGTTCATCACGTATTCCCAGCCGAAGAACATCGCCACCGCAATGAGGGCGAAGAAAATCAATCGTTTCTTTTCTGTATCCATCTCGAACTCGCAAGGGTTCAGGGAACCGGGTCATAACCGGAACCACCCCAAGGATGGCAACGGCTCAAACGCCGGATTGTAAGCCACAGACCTTTCCAAGCGCCATACCGATCAACGGCTTCAAGCGCATATTGCGAACAGGTCGGGACAAAACGGCAGCGGGGCCCCAGCATGGGGCTGATGACCCACTGATAGAACTTGATAAAAAACTTGATCAGGTACGACATTTGCCAGACCTGTTCAGGAGAACCAGCAAGGCAGCGCGGGCTTGCGCGCGCTCACCGGGCGCAATCGGACGCCGCGCACGCACGACAATATCGAGGCCAACCAAACCTTCCGGATGGGTCCGGAAGGTTTCGCGAACCAGGCGCTTGATGGCATTGCGCCCCACGGCCCGACGGTCGACCTTTTTGCCGACCACCACACCCAAGCGGGCATGCGGCAAGCCGTTGGGCGCGGACAACACCTGAAACCACGCATCGCCGCGCGAGCAACGCAAACTAAAAACGGATGAAAAATCATCCGTTTTCAGCAAACGCATCCCCCGCGGAAAACGATAGCAGGGCGCGTCATTCACAACTTCACTCCCGGTCAAGCCGGTTGCATCGCGATCAGAGGGCGATGCGCTTGCGGCCGCACGCACGGCGTGCGTTCAGCACCTGGCGACCACCACGGGTCTTCATGCGAGCGCGGAAACCATGGGTACGCTTGCGACGGATAACGGAAGGCTGGTAAGTACGCTTCATGATCAATCCCTAAATCTGTATAAAGCTGTTGAGCTGAGAAACGCGCAATTACGCCAGTTAACGAACGCCATGTCAACCCCGACAACACAAAAACACACTCGACTTAATTTGTACAAACGCCCGGCAAGCTGTGGATAAGTTGCACGGCTCAGGGTAGAATGGCTGGCCCTGATTCCTGAAGAGTTAGCGCCAGGCGGTGTTCACGAACCGCTTGATCCAACTACCATGCCCGATATGGAAAACCTCTGGCCCTACTGCCTGCAAGAACTGGAAAAAAGCCTCGGCGCCAGCCAGTTCAACATCTGGATCAAGCCGCTCGCAGCCGAAGCCAGCAGCGACGTACTCACGATTGCCGCCCCCAACCCGGTATTCCTCGACTTCATCCGTGACCGCTATCTCGGCATCATCGAGCAAGCTGCCGCAGCGTATTGCACCGACACTCCGCCGCAAATCCATCTGAAGATCGGCACGGCAAAACGCCCCCCGGCGCCCAAGGCGACTCCGGCAAAAACCGCTGCGCCCGCACAGGCGAATGCCCCGCAACCGGCCGGCGAGAACAAGCCCGCCGAAAGCCGCTTCAGCCGCGGCGCAGCCAACCACGAGACCACACGCCTCAACCCGCTGTTCACGTTCGACACGCTCGTGACCGGCAAGGCCAACCAGCTTGCCCGTGCGGCGGCCGAACAGGTCGCCCGCCATCCCGGCTCCGGCTACAACCCGCTGTTCGTCTACGGCGGCGTCGGCTTGGGCAAGACCCACTTGATCCAGTCGATCGGCAACTTCGTCCACCAGCACAACCCGGAAGCCCGCATCCGCTACATCCAGGCCGAGAAATACATCCAGGACGTGGTGCGCGCCTACCAGCACAAGGGCTTCGACGAATTCAAGCGCTACTATCATTCTCTGGATGTGTTGCTGGTTGATGACATCCAGTTTTTCGTCGGCAAGGACAAAACGCAGGAAGAGTTTTTCTATCTCTTCAATACGCTGGTCGAAGCCGGCAAGCAGATCATCCTGACCTCCGACCGCATCCCCAGCGACATCGACGGCCTGCTGGAGCGCCTGAAATCGCGCTTCTCATGGGGCCTGACCGTCGCCATCGAGCCGCCGGAGCTGGAAATGCGCGTCGCCATTCTGCTGAAGAAAGCCGATGCGCTGCATTTCCACCTCGACGCCAACGTCGCCTTCTTCATCGCCAAGAGCATCCGCTCCAATGTGCGCGAACTCGAAGGCGCGCTGAACCGCGTCATCGCCTACGCACGCTTCACCAACCAGCAGATCAGCATCGAAACCGCGCGCGATGCGCTGCGCGACATCCTCGCTGCCGGCAACCGTCTGGTATCGGTCGAGAACATCCAGAAGACCGTGGCCGATTACTACAAGATCAAGGTCGCGGACATGCACTCCAAGAAGCGCACGCGCGAAATCGCCCGCCCGCGCCAGATCGCCATGGCGCTGACCAAGGAACTGACGCAGATGTCGCTACCCGCAATCGGCGACGCCTTCGGCGGTCGCGACCACACCACCGTTTTGCACGCCTGCCGCACCATCGAAGAAATGCGCCAGAACGATCAGGAAATCGGCACGCAGTACGCCTACCTCCTGCAGATGCTGCGCGGTTGACATCAGGCTTTCCAACACTCCAAACCTGCCTGCGAATCAGGTAGAATTGCCCTCTCAAGAAAACCACCGGAAAAGGCACCATGCAACAGCTCCAAGCAGAACGCGATGCATTGCTGAAACCCCTTGCCACCGTCACCGGCATTGTCGAGCGCAGGCATACCCTGCCCATCCTCTCCAATGTCCTGATCCGCAAGACCGACGACAAACTGACCTTCACCGGCACCGATCTGGAAATCCAGATCACCAGCCAGCAAGCCGAGGGTTTTTCCGGCGGCGAATTTGCGATTACCGTCGCAGCCAAGAAGATTTCCGACATCCTGCGCGCCATTCCCGACAAGACCGTGGTGACGCTTGAAGAAACCGGCGGACGCCTGACGGTCAAGGCCGGCAAGAGCCGCTTCCAGTTGCAGACGCTGCCGGCCGCCGACTTCCCGCAGCTTGCCGTGGACAACACGCTGCGCGCCACCGTGAAGCTGCCGCAAGGCCAGCTCAAGGCGCTGCTCTCCCGCGTGCAGTACGCCATGGCCCACCAGGACATCCGTTACTACCTCAACGGCCTGCTGCTCGTCACCGAAGGCAACCAGCTCAAGCTCGTCGCCACCGACGGCCACCGTCTGGCCTTCGCCTCGGCCGAACTTTCCACGAGCTTCGAGAAGAACGAAGTCATCCTGCCGCGCAAGACCGTGCTGGAACTCTACAAGGCACTGGCCGATTCCGACGAAGAAGTCACCATCGACATCGCCGGCAATCAGGTCAAGTTCAGCTTCGGCGCCGTGGTCATCCACTCCAAGGTCGTCGACGGCAAGTTCCCGGACTATAACCGCGTAATCCCGGTCGCCAACGACAAGCTGCTGGAAATCGAGCGCCAGTTGCTGCTCGCCGCCATGCAGCGCGCAGCCATCCTGTCGAACGAGAAATTCCGCGGCGTGCGCCTCGTGCTCACCCAGGGCCTGCTCAAGATCATCTGCAACAACAACGAGCAGGAAGAAGCCCAGGAAGAGCTGGAAGTCAGCTACGACAATTCCCCGCTCGACGTCGGCTTCAACATCCAGTACCTGCTCGACATCCTGACCAACACCAGCGTGGAAACCCTGCACTTCTCGTTCGGCGAGCTGGGCTCCAGCGTGCTGGTCACCATTCCGGGCAACGAACACTTCAAGTACGTCGTGATGCCGATGCGCATCTGACAAACGCGTGAATACGCAAGGTCGGGGCCTCCCCGACCTTTTGTGCTTTCTGGCACACCCCTGTTTACACGAGATACGGCAAGAAAATGAGCGAACACGATCTGCCCCAAAACGATTCCGCACAGAACGGTAACGACTACGACGAATCCTCGATCCAGCAACTGGAAGGCCTGGAAGCGGTGCGCAAGCGCCCCGGCATGTACATCGGCGATACCTCGGACGGCACCGGCCTGCACCACATGGTGTTCGAAGTGGTCGACAACGCCATCGACGAAGCGCTGGCGGGGCATTGCGACGACATCGTCGTGACGATCCATGCCGACAACTCGATCTCGGTCACCGACAACGGTCGCGGCATCCCGGTGGGCATCAAGTTCGACGACAAGCACGAACCCAAGCGCTCCGCAGCCGAAATCGTCATGTGCGTGCTGCACGCGGGCGGCAAGTTCAACCAGAACAGCTACAAGGTATCCGGCGGCCTGCACGGCGTGGGCGTATCGTGCGTGAACGCGCTTTCGAAATGGCTGCGCCTCATCATCCGCCGCGACGGCAAGAAATATTTCCTGGAATTCAACCAGGGCAAGGTACCCAACCGCGAAATCGAGATCCAGAACGGCGTGGAAGTCTCGCCGCTCAAGGTACTGGGCACCACCGAAAAACGCGGCACCGAAGTGCATTTCATGGCCGACGAAGAAATCTTCGGCAACATCGAATGGCATTTCGAAATCTTCGCCAAGCGCCTGCGCGAGCTCTCCTTCCTCAACAACGGCGTGAAGATTCGCCTGCTCGACCAGCGCACCGGCAAGGAAGAAAACTTCGCCTTCTCCGGCGGCGTAAAGGGCTTTGTCGATTACATCAACCGCAGCAAGTCCGTCCTGCACCCGACCGTGTTCTACGCCGCCGGCACCACGCTGGTCACCACCGGCCAGGTACAGAACGTCGAGCTCACGGTTGAAGTTGCCATGCAGTGGAACGACAGCTACCAGGAACAGGTGCTGTGCTTCACCAACAACATCCCGCAATCGGATGGCGGCACCCACCTCACCGGCCTGCGCGCCGCGATGACGCGCGTCATCAACAAGTACATCGAAGAAAACGAGATCGCCAAGAAGGCCAAGGTCGAAATCAGCGGCGACGACATGCGCGAAGGCCTGGCCTGCGTGCTGTCGGTGAAGATGCCCGATCCGAAGTTCGCCTCGCAGACCAAGATGAAGCTGGTCTCCGGCGAAGCCCGCCCGGCCGTGGAAGAAGTCGTCGCCGGCAAACTCGCCGAATTCCTGCTCGAACACCCGAACGACGCCAAGACCATCTGCGGCAAGATCGTCGAAGCCTCGCGCGCCCGCGAAGCCGCCCGCAAGGCCCGCGAACTCACGCGCCGCAAGGGCGTACTCGACGGGCTGGGCCTGCCCGGCAAACTCGCCGACTGCCAGGAAAAAGACCCGGCGCTCTCCGAACTCTACCTGGTCGAGGGCGATTCCGCCGGCGGCTCCGCCAAGCAGGGCCGCGACCGCAAGTTCCAGGCCATCCTGCCGCTCAAGGGCAAGATTCTCAACGTCGAACGCGCACGTTTCGACAAAATGCTCTCCAGCCAGGAAGTCGGCACGCTGATCACCGCGCTCGGCTGCGGCATCGGCAAGGACGAATTCAACCTGGAAAAGCTGCGCTACCACCGCATCATCATCATGACCGACGCGGACGTGGACGGCTCGCACATCCGCACCCTGCTGCTCACCTTCTTCTACCGCCAGATGCCCGAGCTCGTCGAGCGCGGCTACATCTACATCGCCCAGCCACCGCTGTACAAGGTCAAGCAGGGCAAGAACGAAGCCTACCTGAAGGACGACCAGGAACTGAAGCAACACCTGCTGCGCGCCGCGCTGGCCAATGCCGAGCTGCTACCCGGCAACGGCAAGCCCGGCATCAGCGGCGAAACGCTGGAAACCCTGGCCCGCCAGTACTTCATCGCCGAAGCCGTGATCGAACGCGAAAGCCGCTTCCTCGACCCGATGATCCTCAACGCGCTGCTGGGCATGCCGGCACTGAACCTGGTCAACCTCGCCGCCGCACAGGAAAGCGCAGACAGCCTCGCCAAGGCCGTCAACAACCCGGCCTTCACCTTCATTGCCGAAGAGAACGAAGGCGTTTGCCAGATCAAGATCGAGCGCCACCTGCACGGCGTGGTCAGCATGCAGTACATCGACGAGGAATTCCTGATCTCCGGCGACTACGCGCAGATCCGCAAGACCGCCGACCTGCTGATCGGCCTGCTCGAAGCCGACGCCACCGTGCGCCGGGGCGAAAACACCATGCCGGTACGCACCTTCAAGGACGCCATCGAATGGCTGTTCAACGAAGTCCGCCGCAACATGTACATCCAGCGCTACAAAGGCCTGGGCGAAATGAACCCCGAGCAGCTCTGGGAAACCACCATGGACATCACCGTGCGCCGGCTGCTGAAGGTGAACATCGAAGACGCCATCGCCGCCGATGAAATCTTCACCACCCTCATGGGCGACCAGGTCGAACCCCGCCGCCACTTCATCGAGCAGAACGCGCTGGTGGCGCGGAATTTGGATGTTTGAGGTGTCGGATGTGTAGGATCCCATTGAAGTCTAGATTTTTCTCAAAAGTCTAGATTTCATGGGAATTCGCCACCTTCATCATACGCATCACACCAAGCCCCGCAAGGGGCTTTTTTTGCCAAAGCGGCCTGTCAGCATGCTGGAAATCAACGCCTGGTTTACACAGGATTTCGGACAAACCTGCTGAATACAAAGCGGACGAAAGCCACTTGATGCAATTGCCCTGCGACAGCGAAAACAAGATAATTCATATTGGTTACGTAACTGATACGTACAAATACCCTCCGAGGGCAACGATTGATAGGTCTCGTCAATGAAGCGCCTGTCATCGGGCAAGTAGAATCGCCAAGGTTATTATGTCTGATCTGACTCCCCCGTTTTTATGCATAGAGCTTCTACGTCATCTAACCAAGGAGGTAGAAGACGACTTCTCCGGGGTGGGGTTTATCTGCTATCGCGATCTCTCATGCCTACCACACCTTGCGCTAAGTATTCCGCAAAACGCGACTTGCGCTCTTCCTATCGTAGGGGTGAGCCCCATCGGGTCTTTCCTTGCAAATGCGTCTCGTGCGTCATCGCCGCTTCACGATGGATTTCACCTCATCTCCATTCAGAAATTTGCGCTGACACACATTTGTCATTTCATATCCCCCGGAATACCACTAGACCAATCGGGTCTACTATTTGCCGCCGGGGCAAGGCACATGTCTGCGCAACTAGCCTCGATGGCTCAAGGCATAGAGGCTGCGGCTTTGATAACAAAGGATGGCACAGGTGTCATCTATGAAGCCGGCATCAAAGTATTCGAGGAGAAGTTGCAATGATTCCTTTAAGTATCACTTCGTCTGACTTGGCGCGGCTTGCGAAACTCTCCGTTGCCTTGGGAACCATTGCAGCTGCCTTTGTCGTGGCAGTTCGGTGGAATACGTTTCAACTCTCTCCTGTTTCTGTGCTTGGACAAGCGCTATCTGCAGCTTTTTCCGCTCCGGCACTGGGTATATTGGTAGTACGCAAGATTAATTGGAGATATCCGTGGATTTCGAAGCTCATGGGTCGCCGAATGGTTCACGGACTATGGTGGGGAGAACTTAACTCTGACTATATTGAGACTCCAGGCGCCTCTACACTGCCTCCAATTCCGATTGCCTTCGTCATCAGGCAGACTTATCTGACATTGTCCATCAAGTCCTACACGTCAGCTATACCAGGAGAGTCGATCCTTGAAACGCTCCATGCTCATCCGGTGACAGGGGATGCGAACCTGCGTTATGCCTATCAAATGACCAGAAGGGCTAACGCGGAGAACAAAGCCACCCTCGGGTACGGGGATTTGGTACTTGGAAGTGAAGACAAGGAGCTTTGTGGCGATTATTGGACGAACTCCCCGTCTTCTGGGCGTATACGCCTTACCTTGCTAACACGGGATTGCGACGATGTTCGCTCGTTCACTGATGCTCAAAGGATTAATGATCGTCTGAAGGCGGTATCGGTTTAAGCATAAGAGCCGAGCCAAGGAAGTCCTGAATAAGTCACCAACCAAGCTCTCCATTACTCGTTTTGCTTAAAATTCGGGCCATTTATGCGGCAAATCGTCTCCGATTTTGCCCAAATAGCCAGGGATCCCGGCCTCCTGGCGGATTTATCCCAAGCCAGTAGTCGATGCCTAGCCGGCATTTTTCTCCAGCCCGCGATACCGCACCTTCACATACCCAAACTGACCCTTCTCCACCCGGAACTGGTGCTCGACCTTCACCCGCACACTCGCGAGCAGCTGGTTGAACTGCGACTCATCGTCAGTCAATGACCTAAATCCATTTTACGGTTAAATACAATATGTAGTGGTTGACATATAAATTTACACACCATATAGTAATTTAGCACTCCATGCATTAGAGTGCTAAAACTTGCTATTACTATCGCAAAAACGGTGGGGAGCCATTGACTACCCAGCAGAGTGGCAGGATTCCATTGGCTATATTCAAGGAGATTCACCATGGCAGGTAAGAATCAGCATGTGGTTCCTCACCAAGATCGTTGGGCCGTCAAGGGGGCCGGCAATCGGCGTGCAACCTCCGTGCACAACTCCCAGCAGCAGGCCATTGACGCAGCAAGGAACATTGCACGCAACCAGCAGTCCGAACTCGTCATCCATAGTCAGGATGGCCGTATCCGCGAAAAGGATAGCCACGGCACCGACTACTTTCCGCCGAAGGGGTGAAATGCCTTGACCTGCATCCCTACTTACCATGTGCTTGCCCTGTCAGGAGGCGGCTACCGCGCTTTGTACACTGCAACGGTTCTTGCCGAACTCGAAGCTGTACTGGGCCGCCCTATCGCTTCGCACTTCGACTTGATTTGCGGCACATCCGCAGGAGGGATGCTGGCTTTGGGGCTGGCTGCGGAAATTCCGGCTCAGGAACTCAAAGCGCTGTTTGAAGAAGAAGGCAGCCGTATCTTTGGTTGTCGCGGTCTGGTGCGACGACTTCTGGGATTCTGGCTGACCGCAAAACATGACTCAGCTGGATTACGAGAAGTTCTGACGGAGCGCTTCAAGGGGATCACTATAGGCGATCTGAAGCATCGTGTTCTTGTGCCTACAGTCAACTACTCGACGGGTCTCGGGCAGTTTTTCAAGACCCCACACCATCCGAGCTTTGAACGAGATCACAGGATGAAGATCGTGGACGTGGCGTTGGCGACGGCTGCTGCGCCTGTTTATTTCCCTCTGGCACGCAACGACCGCGGCGTCTTCGCAGACGGGGGATTGGTAGGCAACGCCCCAGGCTTATTCGGTTTACATGAAGTCAAGACCTTCCTGGCGCCGGATCAAGCTGCGCTGATTCGGGTTCTCGCCATCGGCACGATGACCATTGGTGCGACCATTCGCGGTGACGCCAGCCTTGACCGAGGATTTGGCAAGTGGCGCGGAGGGCTCTTCGACCTGGTGATCTCCGCTCAGGAATCGTCCGTGGACTACATGCTGCGGCAGTCTTTGGGGCGTAACTATTTCCAGATCGACGATAAGGCGACACCCGATCAGAGTAAGGACGTGAAAGCGCTGGACAGAGTTTCCATCGGCGCCACGAATACGCTCAAGGATCGCGGCATCCACGCGGCGCAGCGAGCACTTGGCGATCCACTCTTCCAGCCGTTTCGTGCGCACCAGGCCGGCGCCCCCATCTTCTATCACGGCCCCAACAAGAATGTTCTGGAGGCCACATGCTGAATCTGAGCCCGCTTTTCTTTACCACTGCCGATGACGAATCGTGCATGCATGACGAGCTCGATCTGACACCTGAACAACGCGCCTTGATCGCCAGCGCACGCACCGACGTCAGGAATTGCCTACGTACAGGCATCCCCCGCGTGCTGAGGGAAAGCGGCTACGCCGAGGGTGTGCCGCAGCCGCGCTTCTTCACGCAAGGCTCGTGGGCATACAAAACGCTGAACTCGCCAGCTCAACGCCCACAGCAGGCGGACGTGGATGATGGTTGCTATCTACCATTGAGTTTTGTCTCGCAGACGAAGCGCCCCAGCACCGCAACAACAGTGTTCTTTGCCGCGGCGGAAGAAGCCTTGAAGCCGCTGGTCAAGGAAAAGCAGTGGACACTTGTCACCGACAAGCCGACGTGCATCCGCATCGTTATTGCCGCATATGCCCACATTGATATTCCTCTGTACGCCATTCCTGACGAAGAATTTGTCATGCTCGCAAAGGCTTCAATGGAGCAATATGGCTACGACTCGCTGACGGAAGCGGTGAGGTTGGCAGAGCGGGATGCTTGGACAGCGCTGCCCGCTGACGAGGTGCTCCTGGCCCACCGTGAATGCAACTGGATGCGCTCTGATCCCAGACCTGTGAAGGAGTGGTTTCTGGGCGAAGTAGAGGCAAAAGGGGAGCAGTTTCGCCGCGTGGTTCGTTACTTGAAGGCACTCCGCGATTGGCGATGGTCCAGCGGCGGGCCTGCTTCGATCTTGCTAATGACCGCAGCGGCCCCGCTCTTCGAAAAACGCGATCGGCGCGACGATCTTGCCTTGCTGGATGTTGTCGCATTGCTGCCGGCCCGGCTGCGAGCAGGAGTGAATAATCCCGTGGATGAGTCCGAGTCGCTTACTGAGCGGCTTGGTGAAGCGGGTGTCGAAGAAGCGGCGAAGGCGTTCGAAGAATTTGAAAAAGTTCTTCGTGCTGCCACTGATGCCGGCAGCCCTTCACAGGCTTGCATCTGGATGCAAGATGAGTTTGGTCCTCGCTTCCCGAACGCCCCGGATCGGGTCAAGATGGCATCCGTCGCCGACACCATTGCTGCGACCCCAGCCATGGCCGGCCCGAGCGAGCTTATCGGGCGAACGAAAGCTGGATGAGCAGCGCCGCGGGGATCACAGACGTAATTGAAGCCTTCAAGCAGCGAGGCTTTGAGTTCGTTGGCAAGACGGATGACGGCTGGTTCAAGCTTCTCGGGCAGTTGATCCCACCGCAAGCGAAAAAGGGCTGTCCGTGCGAAGTCCAACTGGACCCTACTTTCTTTGACTTTCCTCGCATCCGGCTGCTGGAAATCCCTTCTGAGCTGCCAGCAGCGGTTCCTCATCTTAGCGCAGATGGCGGCCTTTGTTATCTAGCCAAGGGCACCGTCGTTCTAGACATTTACGATCCTGTCGGACAATCGCTCGCATGCCTACATCGCGCGGCTGCTGTGTTCGGGCAGATCATGAAGGGAGAGATGATCGAAGACCTCGCGGAAGAGTTCTTCGCTTATTGGCACGGCTGGCATTGTTTTGTGGATATGCAAGGTGAGGATTTAGGGCAACAAAATTGCATAGTCGGGCAGTCCAATGGAAACACTTTTTGGTTCATTACCGATAATGAAAATCGAACAACTGAGAAGCTGAAGTCGCTCGGCTATCAAATCACCGATAGAACGGTACTGACTTATCGGGTAAAAACCGGTGTTCAACCACGCCCTTTGACCCGCAAGTGGCCTCCTAAAACAGTTGGGGATATCTTGGCGTGGCAAAACACCCTTGATCCTCGGTGCCGTCTTAAGATTCACCAACGCATCAAGGAAGGGGAACGAAAAAAGGCCAGCGGCGTTATGATCGTCATCGAATCCCCGTTGATGACGTATGGCTTTGTAGTTCTCTATAACCGTCAACGTCCGGCTCAAAAAAGCAAGCTTGCTGATCGCAGGGATTCGACCTATGGGCTGAAGGCAATACCCATCTCAATGGACAGAATCGACGATCGCTACCTTGCCCAGCGGAACATTCCTCATTCAAAGACGCTTGCAGGCAAGAACCTGACAGTCGTTGGATGCGGCACAATCGGTGGATATCTATCGGACATGCTGGTCAAGGCCGGGGCGGGGACATGCGGCGGGAAACTCACGTTAGTGGATTCTGACTGCCTTCTCCCGCAAAACATCGGGCGTCATCGCTTGGGATTTCCTGACTTGCTATCGAACAAAGCCGAGGCCATGGCGAAGGAACTCAAGCGCTTGGCGCCAGGCGCTGAGATTCGTGCACTCCCCGTGGATGTCAGGCAGGCCCAATTGGGAGAACTGGACCTGCTCATAGATGCCACCGGGGAAGAATCCCTCGGGCATTGGCTGTGCGGCCACTATCGTCTTCCGACGCCTATGCTTTCGGTATGGATTGAAGGGCCAGGAACGGCGGTCCGTGCTCTCCTGCGGACGAATGCATCTGGTGCGTGCTATCGATGTCTTTGGCATAGCAACAGAAGGGCAGAACTCCGTTCCACCCTTGATCCTCTTCCTGCAATCTTGGCGGGGCATGGATGCGAGGGATTGTACGTGCCATTTCCCGCTTCAGTGTCGGTACATGCTGCCAGTCTTGGGGCTGAGATGGCACTTGATTGGGTCAACGGCATCTTATCCCCTGCGCTGCGTACCAGACTGATTGACCGTTCCCAGCAGCTTGCCACCCCTGATTGCGATCCTCTCCGGGATAGGGAGTGCCCCATATGCAATTCATAAGTTCCTGGGCTGCCGATGACAAGAGAACGCTGCTGCATTTCTCGATGCCCACATTGGAGACTTTTTGTCAGCATATTCAGGCTCGTGAGGTCGACTGCGAAGCTGGTGGGCTTTTGCTCGGCTCGGTTCATGGCGCCCACATGCTCATTGAACAAGCAACGGTTCCTACGGCATGGGACAAACGGTTCCGCCACCTGTTCGAGCGGATGCCGTTTGGTCACGAAGCCATCGCACTGTCTAGATGGACAAAGAGTCAGGGCACCATCCGCTATCTAGGTGAATGGCACACCCATCCAGAAGACCATCCTTATCCATCTGGTATTGATAGATTGGAATGGAACCGTCTATCAGCCGAGCGTAAAGACAGGCGACCAATGCTTGCTGTTATCGTCGGGCGAAAGTCCCTGTACATTGAATTGGTACCAAACGCGGGCTGCGGATTCGTATTTCTTCCTATGGGGGGGGGGGGGGGGGGGGCGGACACTCTCGCCAAGGGTATGCGGCCATGTAAATGCCTAGTTCTAGACTTGGCTGGGTGCACATACTGAAAGCGCCTCCAGAAGCGGACACATGTTAAATTAGTGGCATGTGTGGCCGCTTCGCTCAATGAAGCAGGCGTTAACAATAGCTGTGTGAATAGCCGAAATTCTACCGCTCTCGGCGCCGAGTAGGCGCCCCGTCTATCATGCCCCTTCAATAACATCCTCATCCAGACCGCTTATTGACTGCATGCCTTTGCGTGCTATATTGTAAGACAGCATACCTGATTACAAAGGATCAACAATGGCAGAAAAGCGTCAGTCTAATAGCGACCTAGAGTCCGTCACGATTCGCATCCCCGTGTGGCTCAAGGAAAGCTTGGAGCGCGTCAAAGGTTCCTTTACTGGTGTTTCCACCATGAGCGATGCAGTTCGTTTCGTTATGGAAACCGGGGTCGGTGCGGTCGATCCGTTGCGGGATGCAAACGAATTGCAGGAATTACAGAAGAGCGAACAGCAGGCATTGCAACGGATCGTTGCCAAGTGGCGCCACGGTCACCAGCTCTTTAGCCGCGCAGAGCTGGCCTTCATTGCCCAATGGGCGCATCAGGCATACATGTTCTGCAAGACAAGCAATGTCCAGCGACATCCGGTTTTGGCTAACCTACAGGCGTTCGGTAGCGTCATTGCGCTTCGCAATGAACTGTATAGCTACACAGATAACACTGAAGGGCGAGATCGCTATTACCGGGGAAACCTGGGGGGACAAGGTGGTGACTCGATAAAAGAAAAGCTTGCGTCGGCAACCGCTTCTCTGAAGGAATTCCCCTACTGCAGCTTCGCCGAGTTCGCCAGCCGATGCCTTGAGGTGGCCCTCCGTGACGAGCCGACGTTACCCGCTGATCGCCTCAATGATGTCATGCGACCGCATTTAGCAGCGTTGATAAAGCTTGCTTTACGTGCTTATTTTCAGAGCAAAGGGAAGCCTGCGCTGTCGGTTGAAGAGGGGTTCGGTAGCGGTACAATTAAGTACCCAAGCACTGTTGCCAAAGGACGTATCACCGTCAGCCCCAATCTCATCAGCGATAGCATGACCGTCGGCATCATTTGGGAAGGTGGAAATCTCATCGTCGCCGTGAACAGTTTTATTGAACTGGGGGAGCTAGTAACGCTTGTGGGAGCCGTATGCTCCGAGTACCAAGTTACGGGCAAACGTTTCATACTGACCCAACCCATGGCACCTCTCGCCCAATACGTGATGCGGGTAGGTGGCGTCCAAATCGCATTTCAGGGAACCGAGTTTGACGACCTCCGTGCGGCACTAACCGAGTTGATGGCGCAACCTCTCATGCGATCCGAGTATGAGCGTCTGGCATGGATATATGGCGACATCTAGATATCACACCGGTTATGACCAACAACATTAAAACACTCGACAACCAGGAGGGTGCAGAGAGTATCGCAGCCCTCCCAACGGACGAGCAAATCCATTCACGGTACCTAGAGCTGTGCGACCTACTGAACATTGCTCCACCGGCATTCCAAATCAAGCCCGCCGCGCAGATGCGCAAGAGCCATGGGAAGCATGTTCTTAATAAGGACGGGACCTACAGTATCTTTCTTTCCGATGAGGTCAAATCGCCGGAATATATCGATCACGTTCTCGTCCACGAGTTATCCCATCATGCGCTATGCCTCGCCGGGTACCAAGGCTCCGGGCACGCATGGGTAATGCTGGCTACGGAGCAGCTACTATTCTCGAAAGCCGGTTACGACGTCGACAGCATCATATGGGACGCGAAGAGAAATTGGCCCAAACGTACCTATTGGGGCACTTGGTTACGACATGTTGAGTATGCGTACCAGATTACCAGTCCGCCAGAGTTTGACTCGACATTGCTGTCCAACTCAGCTAAGGCGCTTGCAATATGGGTGCTTAGGCATCGGCCTGAGTTTGAGAAATATCTTGGAGCCAGTGTCCTCGGAAGGAAGTTGCTGGAGAAGCACCACGTCATCATCGCTGATAACCGCTGGGGCCAATTTTTGGCAAAGTGGATTGTGCTGACGCTCCTCTTTGGTAGTTTCTTGCTCTATTCGCTGTCCGATGCTCTGAAGCTCGTTTGGTTGAAGGACGCATCAGCGGTAGTTTTTTCTGCCACGCTATTCACACTGCTGATCGGCTTTATTTTGACAAGCCTTTACCAACAGGCGACTGCATCGGCCAATAGCCTATGGAAACAAGCTCTCAGGATCAAGTCCGTTCTCATAAGAAAGTGACTAATTCCTCGGGCCATCCAGCTTACCAAGACAGGATGCTGACTGCCCCCGTTTATTGGCTTCATTTCAATTATTGCGCATGCCCATGCACAATAAATCCTCAAGCCCCTCAAACTCTTTCCCCCACAACCACGCCCGCCGCAAAGCTTGCGCATCATGCAGCGCATGGTGTTCAGGCTTGTCCGGGGTGAAATAGGCATCTCGGAAGGTGGCGAGTTTTTCCTGATAGCGACCACCCAAGATCAAGCGATCAAACAGCATCGGCGTTTTCGCCAAATTCTGCGGCCACGGGGAGAGCAATGGCTTGAGCATTTGCTCGAAGTCGTAATCCGGGGCATCCGTCACGATGACAGTCTGGCCGGGGATCGCCTCGATCCATGCACAAACTTTCCGAGAAAGTTCTTCCGGACGCATCCGGTAAGACCCTCCCCACAAATGGGGGAGTACGTTTTCCTGCACCCAGTCGCTAGCGCGATGGGTATAGAACGAAGGAGGCAACTCGGCATAGAAGAAATCGCCATCCTCCTTGACCAGCGCAAGACTGATCAGGGATGGGTTCGGTTGATCCAGCCCTGTGAACTCGGTGTCGAGAAACAATAACATCGTTCATTCCTGAAGATATGCGAGCAGGCCTGCGCGCTTACACTTCAACAATCAGGCCAGGATCGAAGTTTGGATTGAGATACGAAGGGTGATAACCACGCGGATTACAAATCACGCGCGTACCGGCGACTTCGTAATCCAGCGAAACATGGATATGGCCATGCACCCAGAGCTGAGCCTTACCCATCAACTCGGTGAGATCACTGACATAGGCGGCGGACAGAATGTCTTTTTCCGAGCCGGGATACAGACTCTTGGGATGCGGACCATGGTGAGTCACCACAACGGTCGGCCCATCGAAGGGTTGATCCAGTTCGTGTTCCAACCAAGCCCGGCTTTGCTGATGTAGCGCCAGCATGTCTTCCGGCAAAAACTCGCGCTTCCCCTCATCGTCGCGGAAAGAGATTTTCCGGCAATCATTCATGGCCGCAACAGCGGCGACCATGGCTTGGGGCTGATTTCCGAATAGCCGGAAATCCGTCCATAACGTACAGCCCAGAAACCGCACCCCCTCAATGACCACAGCGCGATTGTCTAGGTAATGCAGGTTGGGAATGGCCATTTGCTGCAAATCACGGTTCACGACTTGCAGGTTGCTCCCGTAATACTCATGGTTGCCCGCCACGAACAGGATCGGCTTGTTTGGCAGATCATGGGCAATGCGACGAATACCTTTCTTTCCGACGCCGATATCGCCGGCCAGCACGATGACATCGGCCTCTATCTTGGGCAGAGCCATAAGGCCAAACTCAATGTGCAAATCAGAAAGAACATGAATACGCATGGTTACTCTCGGTGTTTATGGGCATCCATCCATGCCATCCATCCTGCTCGGTGGGCATGTGCATCATGGAGGGCATGATGCCAAGGCCGGTCGGGCGTGTGATACCCCATGACTGCGTGGTGAAATACGCTGGTATCGATCAACGGTCGAAGATCGAACCATCCCTGTAGATTGACAGGCAATTCGCCATCAAGCGCATCCGCAAGCAAATCTCGGTCGTGCTGAGAATCGCAGGCCAAGGTGATGCTGCGCGGCAAGCTGGCAAACCAACCCTGCAATCGACAGGCCAACTCAGACTGAATCACCGTTGCGCCTTCAGTCCGGCCCAGCAAAGGCAAGACTGCATCCTGCACGAAAGCATTGCACCTGGATCGGTCAAAGTCGGCCACTTCCAGATACAACGAATGCTGACCATCCTCGCTCACCATGCCGATGCTGATGAGCTCGCAATCTATGAAGTCGGTGAATTCCGTATCCAGAAAGATCAACACGATGCTTTGCCTGAAATGACGACCAACAGGAAATGTACACCGCAAGACCGGGGGCGCCTGTTACCGAATATTTGTCCCGGCTTGGCGAATCCGACATCAAGAAGCAAGCGCATAGATCAGACGATGCTATCCGGCACGTACCATGCAGGAATCTGGCTCGCATCTTTGCGCGGATCTGCAAGACTTGGGTGCTGAGCCAAGAACGCATTTATCTCGGCATCGTAGGCGCGGCTCCGGATTGCGCGAAAATGATAATCCACCTCCTGCGGAGAGCGGCCGGTTAATCTGGACAGTTCATTAACTGCTGCGCTTAGCGCTTGTGTGCCGGCGCCTGCTGAAGCACTTCTTGCGTACGCACAATCCGCCATAACTGCCAACTGCTTGCGCAAATCAGCAATGATATTGTCACGTTGCTTGATCGCGACAGCGGCCACGGTCATTTCCATGATTTTGTCTTCCCGCTCCCAGTCAGCATTTCGTGCCGCCGACCTACCAGCCTCAGACTGAGCATTCTGCGCGCGGCGCTGTGCATCAAACACCGCCATGTCTTCCATGAAGCCCTGAGCGTCGTTTGCGTTCATGAACATCGGGGACCCCTATGTCGAAAAGACTAAATTCCCATGGGCGCACGGAAATCCCGTATGCCACAGGATTTCCGAATTTACGCGACCAACTCAGTTGTACAGCCGGCCTTCGACGGTACCGCCGGTATATTCGTAGTCCTGTACGATGCCGCGCTTATCAAATATCACGGCCAGCGACTTGTTCTCGGACTTGCCTCCGCCGATAAAAAATCCAGCCACGGGAATATAAGACTTCGGGTCAACCTTGGTCTGGGTATGGTCCCAGCGCAACGTTTCCTTGCCTGTGCTGTCCTTCGCTCTGGAGGTTGGCTCACCTAGCTTGGCCAGCACCTGAGCTTTGGTCGTTTTACCCTTTTGGATAAATGCGGTATCGCCTTCCTCGACCTTAACCCCACTGGATGAGCCGCACCCGGTCATCGCTACCGAACCCATCACCAGCGCAACACCCAGAAGCAACGGGCGCATTCCTCGTGCCAAATCACTAATACGTTTCATACCTCTTCTCCCTAAATGGATGGGCGGAACCCGTGGTTTACTCACTGCCTATTTATATCCTATTTTGGGATATTTTTGCACGTATGATGCCATTCGTGGATGAAGAAAAGCATCCACGACGAGCGCTACCGCCTGTTGATCCTTCGACTGATCGAGTTGCGCAAGCAACTTCAGATCACGCAGGTGGCACTTGCTGCTGCACTGGATCGGCCACAGTCCTTTGTGGCGAAAGTGGAAAACTTCGAACGTCGATTGGATTTGGTTGAGCTGGCGGATTGGCTGACCGCTATGAAGGCCGATCCGCAGAAGTTTTTGGCGAGTTTGGATTGGTTTGCTGAGACTGCGTTGGCGCCGACAAAATCTGGCCCGACTTGACCACTGCAAGTGTCACAAACCGTTGGACATCTATCCCGTCTGATAACACCTCATCTTCGACTGCGCAGATATCAATGATCTGCGGATCAGCCTCCTGAGCCATATTTCCTGCTATTCGTACCACGCAATGTATGCCTGCCGCCAAAATACCAGGCACAAAACCAGCTACGCCAACTTATTTCCGCTACTGCTTCAAAAAAATTTCAACTCAATTTGAAAAGAATTTTTATATAAAATATTATGCGCCGCGATAATTTTCGCGCAAAAAATCACCACCCGAACAAAATTAATACAAAATACGCATGAACATCAAAAATAAATAACACGCAAAAAACAAAAAACAATAAATATCCGCGCAACACCCCATTCTTTACTCATTTCACATAGCACGCATTCTTCTTTAAAATCAAAGCAGGAGTTGCTATGAGTCCATTTTCCATTCTATTGAAGCGCCTACGCCTAAGCCGAGGGTACCGCCAGAAAACCTTAGCCCATCACTTAGGCTACGAAGCCAGTTATTTGTCTGCTATTGAACGAAGCGAGAAAGGTCCGCCTCGTCAGGATTTTATTCAACGGCTGATTAAAGGATTGGAACTCAACGAAGATGAAAAACAGGAATTATTCAATGCATTGAATGCATCGCGTCGGCAATTCTCATTACCGGCCAATGCGAGTGCGGAAGAATATGCGTTGATCAGGAAGCTGGAAGTTCAGCTTGGCAAGCTTCAGCCCTTGCCAATTCAGATGATTGAGATGGCGCTGAAGTTTCAAGAATCGCTGACTGGTAGCAACCAACAACCCTCTGAAAACTGAATACGCTGTTTCTGGAAAACAACCGATCAACAAGGAGAAGAAAATGTAAAAAGGGCAAGCACATGGCCTGCCCCCAGGCAGCTGACGCTACCGCACTTGACAAGCCAAGTATCGTCTCCTTCCCTCTGGGGCGTCAAGCCTTATCCCATTGATCCATCGAGAAAACGGTCAGTTTTTAACCTGCCCGCAGGTTTTCTTTTGCCCAAATTCTCAGTCAATTTTTCATATGCGCGGATGGCACAGGGAGACCTGTTGCCAGCCGTCAGGAGCAGACGATGCTAAGCAGAAAAGTCATAACCCGCCGCGGACGCAGGTTCCGCGGCAAATTCCCTTCGACCAAGCTCGGGCGCATGGTCGCTTGGGAATCACTTCTGGAAAAGGATGCGCTTCTTCTTCTGGAACTCTCACCGGGAGTTGTTTCGTACCGGGAGCAACCTACCGTCATCCAGTATTCCGATGGCATCCAGGTTCGCGAGTACTACCCAGATTTTGAGCTGGTCCTGGCTGACGGCTCTATCGTTCATCTCGAAGTCAAACCCAGCGAGGAACTGGCCAAGCCGAAGATACGCAGCAAATACGAACAAATCGCCGCGCACTACCGCGCCCGGCAATTTACGTTCCGGATCATCACGGAACTCGAGATCCGCCGCGAGCCACGATTTTCAAATCTCGAGCTGATCGCCTATCCGCACTCGCACGCTTGGCTATCGCTGCCGGCACATGACGTCCTGGTGGATTTTTTCCACGGCCATGTCAGGTCGTTGCGGGACTGCGACCGCGATCTCGGTGCGGCTTCAACGCGCAGATTGATAGCCAACGGCAAATTGGTCTGCGATCTGGACCAGCCACTCACCGCCAACACCCCTGTCAGTCTTTTTCAGGGAGAGCAAAATGCATCGATTTTGCTTTAAGCGCGGCACAAGGTTTCGCGAAAATCAAACTTTCTGGGAAATGCACCAGCTGTTAGCGACCGGCAAGATCCAGTTCCTGTCCGATACTGGCGAAGTGCTCAATCTGACCCGCGAGGAAGTACTATCCCGCTGGCTGTCCCAAACTTGGCGGGTCGACGAAGAGAGCCTGGGCGAGCTAGGTAAAGCTGTGTACATCGTCACGCCGCGCGACCTGTCGACGTATCCGCCGAAGCTCCAGGAAATTGCTAAACGCCGGTTGTATTACATCCAGGCCGTAGCCCCAGAATCTACGCCATACAATCCGACTCTTTGGGAAAAACTGATCGCGACTGCAGCAGAAGCCTGTAGCGACACAAATCCACCCAGTGCATCTTCCGTCGCCGAATGGTGGCGACGCTATCGGCAAACCAAAAGCATCCTGAAGCTGATTCCGAGCAACAAGCCGGCGAATTCAAAGCGCAAGGGGCAGCAATATAGGATTTTTGAAGAAGTCATCGGTGCCGTCTACCTGACAGAACAGAAACTGCCCAAGCTTGTTGTGGCCGAAAAAATCCACCTCGCAATCCACCAGATCAACAATGGTCTGCCAGCGGAAGAAAAAATCAAACCGCCCGCACGTTCAACCATCTATCGCTGGCTGGAGGACCTCCAGCAGGATATTGTCGATACCGCCAGAGAGGGGGCCGAAGCTGCCCGCATGAAATACCGGGCAGCCATAGGCACGGTCGACGTCAAAGCCGTATTGCGGAGGATCGAGATCGATCATACGTCACTGGATTTACACGTCATCGATCTACAGACGATGTTGCCTCTTGGCCGTCCTTGGCTGACCAAAGCCATAGATCGTCATTCCAGATTGATCGTCGGTTTCTATATTTCATTTTCTCCGCCTTCTACCCACAGTGTTCTGCAATGCCTGCGCCGATCCATCCTTCCCAAGGAAGAATGGCTGGCTCGATATCCGGATATCAAGGAGATCTGGCCCGCTTATGGCATTCCACATCTAATTGCAGTCGACAACGGACCAGACTTGCACTCAGAGGGGGTGGAACTTGCTTGCCTTGATATAGGAATTACGGTTCTTTTCTGTGCTTCAAAAAGCCCTGACCAAAAAGGCAGTATTGAACGATACATCCGGACGATGAACATGGGATTGGTACATCGCCTGCCAGGTACCGTTTTCTCGAATCCAACTGAGCGTGGAGATTACGCAGCAGAAGAGCGGGCAGTCATCGACATGGAAACGCTGATCCATTTGGTCACCAAGTGGATCGTCGAGGTTTATAACGTCACGCCACATCGTGGAGCCGGCGGGCGTCCGCTCGATCTTTGGCTCGACTCCGCAGCCAAAGAGATCATCGAGATGCCGACCGACCCGCAGCAACTTGAGCTTATCGGTGGCATTCCAGCGGAAAGAACTCTTTTCCATTACGGCATAGAACTGGATGGGCTGCACTACAACTCCGAGCAGTTACAGATGATCCGCCGCCGGTTCGGCAAGAACATCAAACTCTCGCTCAAATACTACGCAGACGATGTCGCCCATATTCATGTCCTCGACCCGGAAGACAAAACCTATCTTCGCGTGCCGGCCAAACTGCCCGAGTATGCCCAAGGGCTCGCCCGCGAAGTCCACCGCTTGATCCGCGAACATGCTCGCAAGAAATTCGGCGAACATTGTTTTGCGCCACGCCTGCTTGAAGCCAAACAGGAAATCGAAAACATCGTTGCAGATGCCTTGCGTAGCAAAAAGATGGGGGTGCGCAAAGCCGGGGCAAAAACAGTTTTGCATGACAGCGAAGCTGTCTTGAAAGGCGAAGATCCCTTGGCTAAGGTCCGGCGCCCGATCAAACAGGTCAAAGAGATTCCTCCAGAAGAACTACCGGACGGGCTCAATGACGACCTGCCTAATTTTGGTTCGGAGGGCTGAACATGGATCCGATCCAAATGATGGCGCACTTCGCGCCAGAGGCCGGTTTTACCTCGCCAGAATCGCTGGGCTACAAACTGGTCATCGAGCCGATCCAGCATCGTCGTTACCGCGAGGCGATGTTCCAGATCGCGGAGCTACATCAACGTCGGCGGCTCTACGGCACAGGAGGCGGCCTACTGCTTGTCGGCCCCTCGGGGGCTGGTAAAAGCACTATCGTCCGCGCTTACCATGCAGCCTATCCGCCCGTGTTTGAATCGCAGCGAACGCAGATTCCGGTTTTGTTGGTTTCCGTCCCTTCAGCTCCAACAGTGCGTAGTCTCGCCGGGGCAATTCTGGAGGCCATGGGCGACAAAAAATCGCATCGAGGCACCGCTCCAGAAAAAACCACCAAACTGCGCGATTTTATCCAGGGCTGCGGCGTAGAAATACTGTTGATCGATGAATTCCAGCATCTGTTCTACACCACCAATGTCACGGCGTTCCGGGACGTCACTGACTGGCTGAAAAACCTACTCGAAGACACCGGAATCGGTATGGTCGCCTGCGGCCTGCCGGCCAGTGAACTGGTCATTAACAGTAACGAGCAGCTGGCCAGGCGGTTTTCCCAGCGAATCCGTATTTCTCCTTTCGCGCTGGAAAATGAGGATTTCCGCGAGTACCGCGGCATCCTGAAAGCACTCGAGTCGCACTTGCCTATTCGTCCAGAAACTCCGCTGTACGAGGCCAATCTGGCGCGACGGATTTTCATCGGCAGTTATGGGCTGATCGATTACACGATCAAAATCCTCGAAGGTGCAGTGTCTGCTGCCAACCAGGCCGGTATCGACTGTATCGATCTGCTGGTGTTTGCTGCCGGATTCCGCAATCGGGTCTGGCGCGACGTTCCCGACCGCTTGAATCCGTTCCATCCCGAATCATCGCTACGGCCACTGGATCGACCCGGCGAGGTCTTTTATTTGCACACGAGGCAGGACGGCATGGGATCACCCGTGGCGTCGAAGCTCGGTCTCAAGCTCTCCAAGAAGGACAACCGATGACATCACTACCTATAGATATACCGGTGCCGGATCTGCTCATCCGTCCCCACCCGCATCGTAATGAAGGTCCGCAGGGTTATCTGCTGCGACTGGCCGAAGCCAACTTCATGACGCCCCGGAATTTGGGCGAACTCGGGATCAGTTTTGATGTGGGCGTTTTGCATCGGCAGCGGTTGATGCCAGCCCCTGCCCTTGATCCGGATTTGCATGCGCATGTGAGGCGAGTCGGCCGGCTTTTTCAAGAAATGCGGTGCATCTGGAATCAACAGCATGCGCGGTTCTGCCCGCGCTGCTTGGCGGAAGATCCAACTTGGCAGGCGTCTTGGGAGCTTCTGTTTTTCGATGTTTGCCCCAGGCATGGGCTCTGGCTCGTCGATCAGTGCAGCTCCTGCGGCAAGGCGCTTGGCTGGGGAAGAGACTCGCTGCTTCGTTGTTCTTGCGGCTCAGACTTGCGGCAAGAGCGAGCAGAAGGTGCTCCGTGGTTCGATTCGTTGTTGGCCGAACGCTTGGAAAACCGGCTTCTCAACAAAGAAGACAGTATCGTTCTTGGGACCTATCCTTTTGCCGATCTGAATCTTGAGCAACTGCAGCGACTGATTCGTTATGCCGGCAGCTATCTGGATCCAGCCCGAGGACCCAAGCCCCTGAAAATCCATCATGCCGGAGCCATGGAAGTGTCCTGGCCAGTCACGTCGCTGGCGGCGGAAATCCTGTTCGACTGGCCGCGCGCATTCTATGCAACGCTCGATCAACTGCAGGAGGCGGCACCGGAACACACCTTTGGGTTGAAGGGTAAATTCGACCAGGCCTATAGCTACCCCTACCACGCATTGCGCGAACCTGCATTCGCGCCACTTCGGAAGGCTTTCGAGATCTGGGTATCCGAAAGCTGGAAAGGCGGTACGGCAAAACGTAACCGTCGTCTTTCCCATGACCTGCTCGCCAATATGCAGTGGATTCCGGGTAAAGCTGCAGCAGACAGGCTGGGCATCTCCATGCCCTATCTGCGCCATTTGATTCATGAAGGCGAGCTGGAGGGACAGGAGTCAGTCAAGGCCTCGGGTCGGCGATTCATCATGGTCCGCAAGGATCAGCTGTATGCGATGGATGAAAAACTCGCGAACGAAATCACCATGAAAAAAGCCATGGAGATTCTCGGGATCGGCAAGGTGCGGCTACAGCGGATCTTGATGCTGCTTTTTCCGTCGGCCCGGCGCCTTCAGGACAAGATTTACATGCCTTGGTGCATCCCACGCGGCGAGGTCATGACCTTGGCCGAGGTCGGTTTGGAGTTGCCATTACTCACCGCGCTTGAAGAAAATCAGGTGTCGTTTGCCCATGTGCTGCAATACTGGAACTGGAACGCCGATGAAATCGTTTCGCTGGTAGAGGCCGTCAAATTCGGTAGAATGCCGCCACTTGCGCGACTGGACGGCGCGGTCGGGATCGGGCGCTGGGTTTTCAACCGCGAACAGTTGCGGGTTTGGCATCACAACTTGGAAACCGGTCGGGTAAACTGGATCAGCATTCCCGAACTGGCGACGGTTCTCGGGGTGAAGCAGCAGGTCGCCTACTGGCTCACCCAGAACAGCTACATCCGCTCGGAAAAACTCGGGACGGTAAAAGGCATTGGTTCTCGGATCAAAAAGGTGGAAGTCGAGCGGTTTCTGCGCGAGTACATCTTTGCTACGGAAATCGCGGACCGAATCGGACGTTCGCCACGCAAAGTGATGCACATGCTGCGGGAACTCAGCATCTATCCGCTACGCGGCAACAGCAGTGCTGAACCTTGTCGGCAGCTGGTGTATCGTAGAAGTACAGCACTGGACGGCTTCATACAGCGGCATGAAGTGGCACTGCCGGATAGCCATGAAACCAGGGCCCAGAAGCGCAAAAATGCGTGGGATAGGATTATCTGGAGTTATGAGACAAAACCACCGGACGTTTCCGATTTCAAACTGGAAAGTCCTTGATTTATATAACCCTCATTTCTGAGGATCGATGGGATCCTACAGTTAGGCATCCTACAAACGCACTCGGAGCATCTATGTCCCGCCCATTTCTCGGTCGAGCTGCCATCGTCGATATAATCAAAAGCAAAGAGCGCACAAACGCCATTCAAAAACGAGAAGGGTTAACTGATCATCCCGTTCGGTTTACGGTATGTGGCTGCTCAGATCCAACCTGTGGCGGTTGGCATACCGTTGAAACAGAGCGCACCGTTCCATCGAATGAAGAGTGCGACGCAATCATCAAAGCGGATAACGTGGCGCGAAAATCTAAAAAACCTCGCAAGGGCGCGTAACCAGGATATCGAGTTTGTGTGAAATGCCATTCATTAACGCTATATCTGTCGTGCACGAAAAAATGCCTAACAATTCGGTCGAGAGGACGCCCCGCAAGCGGGGTTCGCTCCCTTCGGTCGCCGCCTCTCACCTCAAACGTTAGAGGGCTCAGTGAAGCCACCGCACGAGGACGTCGAATTCAGAATGCCCGTCTGGCAAGCGCTGGGCGAGTTCTTTTTGGATAACGAACCGAACCTGGAGTATGTCGCTCGGGTATGCGCCGAATCCCCATATTCGCTCGGTGAACTCGATCAAATTCTTTTCAATGAAGTCTGGCCCGCATTAAGTCCAAACCTTGCCTCTATGGCGGGCGAATGGGCCGGATGGGATCGAGAGTGGCTTACCAAAAGGGTATTGGAGAAATACAAGACTGGCTCTTCTAGGGTTTGGTGGCTTAATCCCGCCAAGCTATTCTTCTGTTCAGCGTGGTTCAGTGTTCGCAAAGAAATCGAGCAAAGGCGTACCCGTGAAAATCCCGCCCTCTAACCCTGCGGTCAAAGTCGCTCCCTCCGGTCGCTGGACGTCCCGTATGCGGGCCGCCCTTTACCTACAACGTTGGGCGTCATGAAGATCAGACCATTTGAAGCCGTAGGTGACGTCACATTCGGCATGAGCTGCGATGCTGTAACAAATACGCTCGGCTTGCCTGTTCGTGATGGCTTATCTCGCAAAGCGGAGATGGAGCTTCATTACCCAAACGCTTGTTATCGCTTCGACTCCAACAGCACATTAGTAGAGGTCACAGTCGACGCCACCGTAATTGAGTTTGGGGCAATATCGGTACCATTCAAAGTCTTGGTTCCTTTCCTGAAACAACAAGACGCCACGGTATTTGAAAAAGTTGGCTTTGTCGTCAGCCCCGAGCTTGGTATTGCCCTAGATCCGGCTTTCTCCTCATGGGTTACAGTTTTTTCACGTCAGAGACTTCAGCAATGGCAGGGTATCTGATGGCTCTGCCGCCCAACCCAGCAGTCGAGAGGGACAGCCCAAAAGCTGCGCTTTTGGGTACCCTCCGCGCTTCGCGCTCCGGCTGCCCCTCACTTCTACGTTATGCCTCTTTACTATGACCGCCATCTCTAATCTTCCGTGGGCGTCGGGTCCAGGCGAAATTCTTCGGCACGGCCTTTCGCTCTTAAAGAAGGACTGCGATACCAACCGTCGCCTTGCGATGATTAGTATCGACAATGCAGTCGAGCTAATGATTAAGACCTACCTTGGGTTACCAAAGCGCATTACTGGATTGGTGATAACTCGAAAGGAATTCGCCGAGCTTTCAGAAGGCTTCCCCTCCCTCATCGATGGTCTGGAGCAACACGCTCCAGACAAGCTAGACGGAATCGATCTTGGAACCATTGAGTGGTATCACAGGCTAAGGAACGAGCTCTATCACCAAGGAAACGGCCTCACGGTGGAACCGACGTACCCCCAAGATTGAGTAGCACGAGGAATTAGAATCCAGCCCAGCTTGGACATGAAGGGTTAAAGGGGCCAAGCTCGAATTTAGCCTTCGGCAATTGTGACTTGGCGGGCTGCCGCTTTGCGGCGAGGCCGCCCTACCATGGGCCAGCCATTCCATCTGGCGCAACAGGTTCGGCGGCATGCCGGTATTGCTGCCGCGGGCTCCCGAGGGCGGGCCTTATCGCTCCTTGTGCGAAAAACCACCTGCCGGATTGGCGTAGCTGCGCGGTGCTTTTTTTGGATTGGCCTCGTCGGACAGTTTGAGCTTTTCGAGGATGGTCTTGTCTTTCTGCAGCCGTTTCCTGGCATTTTCCTGAATGTCGAGCTTTCCGCTTTCCCATTCGATTGCCATCCGTTTTGCCGTTTCACGGAAGTACGGGTATCGCTCTGCCATCTCCCCCAACAGGGGCAGGGTTGCATCGATGGCGGCAATGATTGCAGCCTGCGCTTCGTCCTTTTCGGCTGCGGTCAGCGTCATCCGGTTCGAGGCCAGCAATCGCATCTGTTTGCCTGCCCACCACACCTTGCGCCCCTGCAGCGTGAGTGCCGGCATGTCGTCCATGGCCGGGTAGGCCGAGGTGGTCACCAGATCGTAGACCGGCGCCAGCACGGCATCGTCGGGGTGGGTGTAGACGAGTGCATAGTTCTTGAGATGCGCATCGCCATTGTGGAGGGCATAGTTCAACAACATCAGCCGGTACAGTTGGCGGGCGCTGCGTTGCCGATTCCGGGCCGAGACATAGGCAGTGTGCAGATGTGTGATTTCCTCGATCGATCCCTTGTATTTGTGGACCGGATCGAGGGCGCTGAGCGAGCAAAAATCCTCTACGGCCACAGGCTGACCGTCGCGGCGGTCAAACCGCGCCACGGCAAGCACCTTGCCATCTTCCGACAATACTGTCTTGGGCACGTCCAGCCCTGCATTTCTGGCCACCTCAAGGCAGAGATATTCGTTGATGGCGAGGCCGGGAATGTCTTCCGTGCCGGTCTTGAGAATGTAATCGTCAGTCCAGAGCGTTGCCTTGTCGGTTTCGTGCATGGCCTTGGGCATCACCCCTGAAATCCCTTCAAGGACGCCATCGTTGAGGTGTTTCAGCAAAACGGACTGCGAATCCTCGCTGGCGAGAACGGCGGACATGTCCAGATGGACATCATTGGTGGAAAGAGGCATCCCGGCAGGGACTACCCGCACCCGGCCAATCGGCATCCGCCCGGTCAGCGCCAGCATCCCCCAATCCGAAACATCCGCGTGCGGCCCCAGCCGTTCCCGTATCACCTGCTTCTGGAAGCCTTCCGGCAAATTCTGCATGAAGAAGGGAAAAAGGCCGCGCTTCCAGACATAGCTTTCCGCCCGTACCGGCATGGTCAGCGACACCAGGTAGTCTTCTGGCACGCCGTGCAGATAGGTGAAGACGTACTGGTCAAAATCATCGACCAGATGGCCGACCAAGGTATCCAGCACATAGACATCCAGCACGGCGCCTTTCATGGCTTGGCCTTCTTCGCGGAAACACGCACACGTTGCCGGATTTGCAGCGAATCAGGCTCCGGGCGCTGCCCGCTCATGCCGAGCGTTGACGCCCCCGCCGCCACGTCGTCCAGCGTTCGGCGCCGCCCTGCAGGCCGGGGCTGAAGCTCAAGGCCCACCAGGGCAAATAGCTGCAACAGCTTGACCACCCCGATTTCCGAGAGCGTTCCACGCTCCAGACCCGAGATCGTCGACACGCTCACGCCAGTCCGCTCGGCAAGCTCTTGCTGGGTGATGGATTGGTTGATTCGCGCCGCCTTCAGCGCCTGGCCAAGCTCATAGAGATTCATAACTGGTTTTCCGCCACCATTTACAGACTTTCATTCGTTTTTCTGGTTACATACTGCAAGTTATAGCACGGACCTCAACCACACGCAACTAGCTATTAACTACCAGTTACAGGCATTTAAGACATTAATTTGCTGTTTATAACCAGTTACGAACACAGGGCGCGACTGGTGCTTGAACGTGAATGCCCCTGCTGCTTTCGCAGAGGCCATCAATCTTGATCATTTCAAACGGGGAATCGTCACTCGCTCTTACCCATGCTCTCCTGCACCAGCAGGGCAAAGGCGTCGGCCGGGATGGGGCGGCTGATGATGTAGCCCTGGACGGTATCGCAGCCGTTTTTGCGCAGGAATTCCAGTTGCTCTTCCTTCTCCACGCCTTCGGCGATGACGGTCAAGCGCAGGCTGTGGGCCATGGCGATGACCGCCTGGGAGATGGCGATGTCGTCTTCGTTGTCCGGCAGGCCGTCAACGAAGGATTTATCAAGCTTCAGCGAGTCGATGGGGAACTGCTTGAGGTAGCTCAGTGACGAGTACCCGGTGCCGAAATCGTCCACGTCGATGTGCAGAATGCCCTTGTTGCGAATCTGCATGAGCAGGTCGACTGCGCACTGCGGATCGTGCATCAGCATGCTTTCGGTAACTTCCAGTTCCAGAAAACTGGGATCCAGCCCGGTTTCTTCAAGAATGCCGGCGATGGTCGTGGAAAGGTTGCTGCGCTGCAATTGCCGCCCGGACAGATTCACCGCGACGATCAAAGGGGGCAGGACGCCGGCATCCTGCCAGGCGCGCATCTGGGCGCATACGGTTTTCAGCACCCAAGCGCCGACCTGTTCGATCAGGCCGGTTTCTTCCAGGATGGGGATGAATTCGCTCGGCGGGACCAGCCCCCTGGTGGGGTGCTTCCAGCGCAGCAACGCTTCGGCTCCGGTGATGATGCCGCTGGCAAGATTGAGCTTGGGCTGGTAATAAACCATGAACTCGTCCCGCTCGAGCGCATGGCGCAGGCCACTTTCAATTTCCAGCCGGTCGGTCGTCATCGACCCCATTTCCGCAGCAAAGAAGCGGTAGCCGTTGCCGCCCTCCTCCTTGGCCCGGTACATGGCAAAGTCGGCATTCTTGAGCAGATGGTCGGCGCTGTTGCCGTCCACGGGGTAAATGGTGATACCGATGCTGGGCGAAACAAAGGCTTCCTGATCGCGCAACAGGATGGGGGACGTAGCGAGCATTTCGATGATCTTTCCGGCAACCGCGGCAGCGTCGCCCGGTTTGTTGATCTGCTCGAGAATCAGCGTGAATTCGTCGCCCCCGAGGCGGGCAACCGTATCCGCCTCGCGAACACACAGGCGCAGCCGCTCCGAGACTTCGCGCAGCAGTTGGTCGCCGGAATCATGCCCCAAGGTATCGTTGATCGCCTTGAAGCGGTCCAGGTCCAGGAACATCAGCGCCACCATGTTCTTGCCCCGTTCGGCACGGGCCAGCGCCTGGTTGAGGCGGTCGTGGAACAGTACGCGGTTGGGCAGGAGGGTCAGGGCATCGTAATGCGCCATGACTTTCAGCCGTTCCTCTGCCTGCCGGCGCTCGATGGCGATACTGGCCAGGTTGGCGGCCACCTGCATCAGCTCGCGATCATGGGGCGGCTGTTTGGCCGGGTTGCGGTAATGCGCGACGATGACGCCAAGCGGGGCACCCGCCGTGGAATAAATCGGCACGGCAAAGCAGGCCTTGATGGCATGCCTGGCGACCAGCGCGCAATAATCCTCCCAGACCGGGTTGCTGCCGAGCCCTTCGATAACGTCGCCGAATCCGCCGGCCGGTTCCTGCGCCAGAAGATCGGGCTGCTCAGTCAGGGCGGCAAACACCCCATCCAGGGCGTCTTGCCCGTAATAGACGATGTTGTCGACGACGCTGTTCGGCAAACAGTGGCCCGAGGCGCACACGATTCCGCTCTCTTCACCGATTTTCCGGAACAGGATCGCGCAGAACATTTCTCCGGAAAGCGTCTCGACATGACTGGCCAGTACGCCCAGGGCCGTTTTCAGCGCATTGCCGCAAACGACCATTTCCAGCACGTCTTTCTCGATCGCCAGCAGCGCCTCGGCCCGCCCCCGCTCGCTGATGTCGCGAAAGCTCGAAACGCGTCCCACGATCTGGCCGTTCACGAACTGGGGCTGGGAATTCCACTCGAACCGGCGACCGTCCTGCAATTCGAGAACGGAGCCGTGGTTGGCCTCGGCGTGAGCGGTCAACTCCTTGAGCGTTGCTGAAAACGCAACCGGGTCCTGCAACTGGTCTCCCAACGCGGCCAGCGTTTCATAGTTCGCCGCCAAGGGACTATCCGACCTGCCCAGCTTCCACATTTCGCGGAAACGCTGATTGCTCACGACCTCGCGTCCTGCGGTATCCGTAACGAAAATGCCATCGGCCGTGGCTTCCAGCGTGGCGGAAAAAATGGACAAGGATTTGGCCAGTTTTTCTTCCGTGGCCTTGCGGCTGGCGATCTCCTGCAAGGTTCGGTGCAGGACGCGCATCGGCAAATCCCGGAGCGAGATGAAGACGATCACGCCGAGCATCAGCCCCGGAAACAGCATGAAGAGCGCATAAAGCAGGAGAGACTGCAGGGAACGACTCAACTCCACCTGACCGATCTCGTCCTCCCCCAGGCTCACGGGGATGGTCCGGGTCAGGACGGGGAAGGCAAGATCGGCTTTCTTTTCGGCCACCGGCAACTTGGCCGCATTGGTGATGCGGATGCTGTTTTTCCCTTCCAGCCAGCCCAGCGATGCCATGACCTCCTGAGGCGAAAGGACTCTTCCCTTTTTGCCCTGCGGCAGGCGAGACTGTTCCACGGCCTTGTGGACTCCGGCCTGCAAGGCCGATTCCATGCGGGCAACTTCGCTCTGGTAGCCGGCGATCAGAAAAATCAGGGGGAGCAGCAAGGTTACGAGCAAGCCGCCACCCCAGGCAAGATGAGCAACCGCCTTGGGCAACTCGGGCGGCAGCTCTTGAGGAGAGGGTGAAAACTCGGATGTCATGGCTTGGAACCCGTTCTTGGTCTTGCGCGAGGCGGCGGCCCCGGTTCAGGTACCGTTGACCCTTAGCCACGCATGCAAGGGGATCAGGGCAGCAGGAGGCCTCTCCCCCACGAGGTTAACTGTAGATAGGCGGGTATTGAAGCACAAGCGAAAGCCGCGCACAGGTTGATGCAAGGCAGCACGCCTGACATCCCGGCACAACGCCATGCGGGCAGCGCCTCACCTTCCTGCATGCGTATTCAGCGCATCTCGAACAGTTCGTAGCGGAAACGCTCGCCGGGCAGCCCCCGCGCCACCAGATCGCGCTGCAAGCTTTGCCCGAAAAGTACCGGTCCGCAGAACCAGAAATCGGCAGACTGCCATTGCGGTGCTTCCCGGCACAGGCGCTCGGCATCGAGCACGCCGTCTTTTGCCAGCACCAGCAAATGCAGGCGCACACCGGCCTGCCCGGTCAGCGTCCTGATATGGCCAATGAAACCTTCGTCGGGCATGCGGGTGCAGTAGAAAAGGTCGACGTTCTTGTCTCCGGGCTTTTGCGCCAGCTCCTCCAGCCGGGCGAGGTAGGAGGCGATGCCGATGCCGCCCGCCACCCAGATCTGGGCCGGCTGCGCTCCCGCAAAGTCAAAACAGCCATAGGGGCCTTCGATCCTGACCGGGGCGCCAGCCTTCAACGTATCGGGCAGGGTTCGCGTGTAATCGCCCAGCGCCTTGATATGGAAATCCAGCTTTCCGTCACCACGCCAAACCGATGAAATCGTGAAAGGATGCGGGCCCTCATCCGGATCGAAGGTCACGAAGGCAAATTGCCCGGTCTTGTGGCCCGGCCAGTTGCCCTTCAGAGCGACCCGTGCCTTGAGTACGCAATTGTCCCGGTAATACACAAGTTCTGCGATCTCACCGGCCACCTGGCGACGGCGGCCAACCCCGCGAAACAGCACGATGAACGCCGCGACTGTTCCGGCCGCCATCAAGGCGACGACAACCCAGCCGACAGGCTGGCTCCAGTAACCAAACCGCATCAATACCAGCGAATGGAAAACCAGGAAAAGGTAGGTAATTGCCAGCAGGCGGTGGGTCTTGAAGAAAAGCCGGTAGGGAAAGCGCTTCAACAACGCCAGTACGAGCAGCACGGCCGCCACATAGAAGGCCCATTCGCCGATCTGCTCCGCCAACCCACGCTGGCTCTGAAAAAACCTGAACATCGCCACGGTTTGCTCGGCTGCCGGCCGTCTCGCCGGCCGGGTCAACCAGCCCCAGCCCACCATCCACTTGGGCGCCTTGGCCCAAAGCCAGTGGGCGACGGCGAACGCCAGCGCGGCAATGCCCAGCCATTTGTGCAGCCGGTATGTCTTGTCCAGCCCGTCAAGGAATGCCTCCACCCGCGCCGACCTGAGCGCCAGAATCATGCAGACGCTCATCGCACCGATGGCGACGATCCCGGTGTAATTGACCAGCGCTGCACGTAATGCGAAGAAGGCATAACCCGCCGTGAACACGTTATCCGCCCACAGCCATAGGGCCGAAAGGCCCACGAGAAAAACCACAAAAGTCCGTTTGATGATTGTCATTTTTTGTTGTAAAGACCTGATTTACAAGGGAAGATGATATTGGTCCGATTGTTTTTTACACAGCATAAAGCCCGCAAGGCAGCTTGCTTGACCAGAACAACCGGCATTGGTTAACGTCCGGCTACACATTCAGTTGACGCTTGTGCCAATATAAGCGCTTGCGCCCCGTCAGAGCGTGATATTTACCAGCTTAATCAGACGCACCCAAGGGATTACCCTTATGGCCCGGAACGGGTGCCTAAGGGAAAATCCCGATAAAAAACAACAATACATAATGACCATCACTTTGACAGCATTCAGTAATCGACTAGCCGCATCGGTCGACTCGAGACAGTTCACTACAATTCGGAGGCTTTCGTGAAAAAAAGATTTTCCCTGTTGACCCTCGCTGCCATGATGGCTGCGGGCATTTCCCTTGTTGGCTGCTCCGGTTCCGGCAGCACTGACAAGAATGTGATCAAGATCGGCGTATTCCAGCCGCTGACGGGCGCCAACGGTGCAGGTGGTGCAGCCGAATACGAAGGTACCAAGCTGGCCAACAAGCTGTTCCCGGAAGTTCTCGGCAAGAAAATTCAGCTTGTCGTAGTCGACAACAAGTCCGACAAGGTTGAAGCCGCCAACGCCGCAACCGTGCTGGCTCAGAAGGAAAAAGTCAATGCAGTGATCGGCTCGTGGGGTAGCTCCCTGTCGATGTCCGGCGGCCCGATCTTTGCAGAAGCCAAGATTCCGGCCGTGGCTGTTTCCGCCACCAACCCGAACGTCACCAAGGGCAACGAATTCTATTTCCGCGTCTGCTTCCTTGATCCGTTCCAGGGCACCGTGGGCGCCGCCTATGCCTTCAACACCCTGAAGGCCAAGAAGGTTGCCATCATCCGCGAAGTTTCCAACGACTATTCCGTGGGTCTGGCCAAGTTCTTCGTTGACGAATTCGTCAAGTTGAGCGGCAACAAGAATGCGATCGTGGCCACCGCCGACTACAACACCGGCGACCAGGATTTCAGCGCCCAGCTGACCAACCTCAAGCAGTTCGAACCCGATGTGATCTTCGCTCCGGGCAACTACACCGAATCCGCACTGATCATCAAGCAGGCTCGTGCGCTTGGCATCAAAGCACAATTCATCGGTGGCGATACCTGGGATGAAAGCTCCTTCCTGACCGTGGGTGGTTCCGCTGTCGAAGGCGCCGTCTTCTCGACCTTCTTTGCCAATGACAAGCCGATCAACAAGACCTCCGAGGCTTTCCTGAAGGCCTATCGTGAAGAGTTCAAGAAGGAACCGGCTGCCGGCTCCGCCTTGGGTTACGATGCCTATCTGGTGATCCTGGACGCCATCAAACGCGCCAACTCCGCCGAGCCGCAGAAGATTCGCGATGCGCTGGCCAAGACCAAGGGTTTTGAAGGCTCCGCCGGCGAGATCACCATCAACGCCGAACGCAACGCCGACAAGGCTGCGGTGTTCAAGACCGTGAAGGATGGCAAGTTCGTCTTCCTGACCACCGTCAAGCCCTGATGAAACCTCTGCGGAGCCCGGCTCCGCAGAAAATGAAAATCCGAATGTGCCGCACAGCCCTGCTGTTGCCTCATTCGGATTTTCGCTTGATTGGGCTGCGGGTTTTTTAACCCTTTCTGACGCAGCAACACGAAGGAATCTCATGGATTTTCAGACTTTCCTGCAGCAGTTTGTCAATGCGCTGTCACTGGGCAGCCTTTACGCATTGATCGCCATCGGCTACACGATGGTGTATGGCATTCTGCGGCTGATCAACTTCGCTCATGGCGACGTTTTCATGGTGGGCGGCTACCTGGCCTTTTTCGGGATCAGCTCCTTTCTCATTCCCTGGTGGCTGGCGTTTGCGCTTGCCATCGTCCTGACCACGGCATTCGGCGTCGGCCTTGAGCGGGTGGCCTATCGCCCGCTGCGCGATTCGCCACGCATCTCGATCATGATCAGCGCCATCGGCGCCTCGTTCCTGATCGAGAACCTCGCCATCGTGCTGTTCGACGCACGTCCCAAGGCTTTCCCGGTTGCCGAATTCTTCGCCAAGAACTACGTCATCGGCGGGGTCTACGTCGCCGGTATCAGCCTGCTCATCCCGATCGTGACCGCCGTCCTGCTGGCCGTCCTGCTGTGGATCGTGAACCGCACCAAGACCGGCATGGCAATGCGCGCCGTTTCCACCGACATCGACGCCGCCCGTCTCATGGCCATCGACGTCAATCGCATCGTTTCGATCACCTTCGCCATCGGCAGCGCACTGGCAGCCATCGGCGGCATCATGTGGGCGCTCAAGTATCCGCGACTTGAGCCGCTGATGGGCATCATGCCGGGCCTCAAGTGCTTCATTGCCGCAGTTGTCGGCGGCATCGGCAGCATTGCCGGCGCCGTACTGGGCGGGCTGCTGCTGGGCATGGTCGAATTGATGACGGTTGCGTTCCTGCCGGAACTCACCGGCTACAAGGACGCCTTTGCCTTCATCCTGCTGATCGTGGTCTTGCTGGTCAAACCGACCGGCCTCTTGGGCAAGAACCAGGGAGAAAAGGTCTGATGAATACCCTTCTGACACAAAACGACACCCAGCGTCGCGACCGAATGCTGACGCTCGGAGCCGCTGTAATCGGCCTCGGGCTACTCTTCGCTTTCGATTCGATGTTCGACCGCTTCACCATGCAGATCTTCAAGCTCTGCGCGATCAACGTCATCCTCGCTCTGTCTCTCAACCTGATCAACGGCTTTACCGGCCTGTTCAGTCTCGGTCATGCCGGCTTCATGGCGGTGGGCGCCTATACCTGCGCCATTCTCTCCATGTCTCCGGAGCAGAAAGAAGCCAACTTCGTACTGCAGCCGATCATGCCGGTATTGCTCAACGTGCAAATGCCTTTCCTGCCCTCGCTGCTGATCGGCGGGCTTCTTGCCGGCTTCATCGGCTGGGTGCTGGGCGTGGTCACGCTGCGTCTGCGTGATGACTATCTGGCCATTGCCACCCTGGGCTTTTCGGAAATCATCCGGGTGGTCCTGACCAACGCACAGACGATCACCAACGGTTCACTCGGTCTCAAGGGCTTGCCCCGCTTCACAACCATGTGGTGGGCCTGGGGCTCTGCGATCGTTATCACGCTCTTTCTGGTGCTCCTGATCAAGTCGACCTACGGCCGCGCATTCAAGTCGATCCGCGACAACGAAATCGCTGCCGAGGCCATGGGGATCGACGTCCTCAACATGAAAGTGCTGTCGTTCACGATTTCGAGCGCGCTCGCCGGGATCGCCGGTGGCCTGTTGGCACACTACCTGACGACCATCGATCCGAAGCAGTTCATCTTCCTCAAGACCTTCGACATCCTGCTGATCGTCGTGCTCGGCGGCATCGGTTCGATCACCGGCTCGATCGTTTCGGCCATCGTCGTCACCGTCCTGATGGAAGCATTGCGTTTCCTCGATGGCCCGCTGAATCTCGGCTTCATGGTTACCAACGGCATTCCCGGGCTGCGCATGGTGTTCTTCTCCGCACTGCTGATGATCGTGGTCATCTTCCGTCAACAGGGGCTGATGGGCACGGCCGAATTCAGCTGGAATTCGCTGGCCAGAATCGGGCTGCTGCCGAAACGCGGCCAGAAATCCGGGAAAGGGGTTGAGTAATGAGTTCCCTGCTGCAAACCATTGATGTCAACAAGAAATTCGGCGGTCTTTCCGCCGTCACCTCGCTCAACATGGACGTCGGCGCCGGCGATATCATCGGCCTGATCGGTCCCAACGGCGCGGGCAAGACGACCTCGTTCAACCTCATCACCGGCGTTTACACCCCGACCAGCGGAAAAGTCATTTTCAACGGCCAGGACATCACCGGCATGAAGCCGCACGCCATCACCCATCTCGGGGTGGCGCGCACCTTCCAGAACATCCGCCTGTTCAAGGAAATGAGCGTGCTGGAAAACGTGCTCGTTGCACAGCACATGCGCATGGGCGCGAACATCTTCGAAGCCACGCTGCGCCTGCCTTCCTACCTGAAAAAGGAAAAGCACGTCCACGAACGCGCCTACGCCCTGCTGGAGGAAGTTGATCTCGTCGAGCACGCACACGCCAAAGCCACCAGCCTTTCCTACGGCAAGCAACGCCGCCTGGAAATCGCCCGCGCCCTGGCTACAGAGCCCAAACTCTTGTTCCTCGACGAACCCGCTGCCGGCATGAACCCGCAGGAATCGGTCGAACTGATGGACTTCATCCTGAAGATCCGCGATCAGTTCAATCTGACCATCGTACTCATCGAACACCACATGCAGTTGGTGATGGGGGTGTGCAAGCGCATGTACGTGCTGGATTACGGCGTGACCATCGCGCACGGCACACCGGAAGAAATCCAGAAAGATCCCAAGGTCATCGAAGCCTACCTGGGGGTGGAATAAATGTTATCGATCAAAAATCTCTCCGTTCACTATGGCGGCATCCACGCCCTGCACGGCATCAGCCTGGACGTCCCGGCCGGCCAGATCGTCACGCTGATCGGCGCCAACGGCGCGGGAAAAAGCACCACGCTTAACTCCATCATGGGGCTGGTCAAGGCGGACGGCGGCTCGGTCAGCTGGAACGGCCAGGAAATCCTCGGTGCCAAGACCAAAACGATCGTCGAATCCGGCATCGTGCTGGTGCCTGAAGGCCGCCGTGTATTCCCCAACCTGAGCATCGACGAAAACCTGACGCTGGGCGCCTATGCGCGCCACAACAAGGCGGAAATCGAAGCGGACCGCGAGCATGTTTTCAGCCTGTTCCCGCGCCTGAAAGAGCGCCACAAGCAGAAAGCCGGCACGCTCTCGGGCGGCGAACAGCAGATGCTGGCAGTCGGCCGCGCACTGATGTCCAAGCCCAAGGTACTGATGATGGACGAGCCCTCGCTGGGCTTGGCGCCGCTGATCGTCGGCATGATTTTCGACATCATCCGCAAGATCAACGAGGAAGGCGTCACCGTGCTGCTGGTCGAGCAGAACGCAAAGGCCGCACTTGAAGTGGCCAATACCGGCTACGTCATGGAAACCGGCTCCATCAGCTTCTCCGGCAGCGGCAAGGAGCTGCTCGCGGACGACCGTGTGCGCAAGGCCTATCTCGGCGAAATGTGAAGGTCATCGCCACAATCCGGGCCTGAACGGCTCGATGACAAAAGGCCGCATTCGCGGCCTTTTGTCATTTGGGGCAAGAACAGGGGATTAATTGCAAATTTCTGTTGTTTTAGTACAGTATTTTTCCTGTTCGTGGCAAACAACGCCTCGCTGCGGAAAATTCTGGCAAACCTTCTCCGTACCGCAAACCGCCCGAATTGCCACCGTTCTGCAAGTTTTGGCTTTGGGCGCTTGGTAGGCTGGCTTTTTTGAACCATCCACCGGCGTTGGCGGAGGCGGCTCCGGGATATTCTGTGCAAGAGCGATCATGGGGAATGCCATCATCAAGATCAAGGCACAGAACAAACTGCGCTTACGGGCTTTGACTCTCATAACCATACTCCTCGCCCTTTTGAAGGGCTGTTTCGCACAAAAAATCACTTGTTACAGTTTCGCATAAAACGAGGAAGTCACTCTTTGAAAAACGGGGAGGAATTCCTGAAAGTTTTCCGCATGCGCAGAGTAGCGCAGCGCATAGAAACCCGACTTTGCTGCGAGCACCACAAACCGCTCCCTGACGGGAACCGGCTTAGCCATCATTTCTCGCCTGTCATACACTTTTGGATCGTTCACCGAGGGGCGCCCGGGGGGCTCAACCTTGTTTTCAATTGGCCTGAATTCGTTTTGGATACGCTCAAAAACCCTGCCCTCCCGACCCGAGACCGTTACCGTTTCCACCAGACCGTAACGGCTTTCTTCTGGCTCGCCTCTCGACGAGGTCGAAGAGAATAGCCGGACATAATGATCGGCGGATTTGTAGAGCGGATCATGTTCCGCATAGTAGTGGATCGATATCCTGACAGGAATTTCACCTCGCCACGGCCCGTCCAGCGTAATGCCATGAACTTTCTTTTCTTCAGCGTAAAGTCCGGGCTGCTGCCATTCCCGCGGAATGTCACAGGAGAAATAATCTCCTACCGTCAATGACTTGAAGTCCTCGTCGGGGGGCGCATTCACTCCGGGATGATGGGGTCTGGTTTGCGACGAAGATGTATCACCAGGGGAAAGCCTGTTTGCCCCATGACCCGGCGCGCTACTGGTACACGCGCAGATAAAAATCGCAGACCATGTAAAAACAAAACGATAATTGCGCAACCTTATCAACTCAACCAGGCGCTTCAACGTCAACTCCTTGGGAATAAATCAAGTTACTGCTGACCGGCCGCCGTTTTGCGTTCGAAACAAAAAAATTCGTACAGCGGTTTGCGATTGGCATAGATCACAAAGGTTCGCTCCGGAGTTCCCGTTCCCAAGCTGGCGCCAATTTTCGTGAGGACCTCACGCATCGCGTAGCCATCCTGACTGACCAACGGAGAGATGCCTGCATAAGCGCCAACCAGGAAAGGCTCAATTGTATAGGGCGTCGCGTCATGACTGCCGAGCCCACGACATTCCGAGGCGAACCAGTCACTGAAATTGCTGCCATCCTTGAGCGTCCTGGCGCACTCCTTGAACGTCATATCCTTGCTGGCCGCCGCAATATGAATACGAGCCTTGACCAGACCAGTATCCTGACCCTGTGCGTGTTCCAGAGTCATTTCGACGTACTCGCTGGCATCGCGCTGATGCCTTCCGCTGTCGAGGGTACGCACCCGATCGCAACGGTAGGTCACAATTTCCATGGATGGATCGGACGCCATGGCTAGTCCACCAGATATAAACAGCAAGCTTGCAAGCAGTGTTTTCATGTTATTTGGCCTTGTCCAACTCAGAGGTGCGGTCTTTGGCTCGATACAATCGATACAAATATTCCGGTGTATCAGCAGGCATAACCAGCTGTTGTGGCGCAACCCAGGCATTTTCCAGTGGAAGATAACACCATGTTTCTGGCGTCCCGGCTCGAAGGGGGCCTTGATAGCGCCCATTTTTCAGCATTGCGGGGGTTATCGGATCAGACGTTGTACTGATCCGGGAGTCCGGCATAGGAAACCACCCCTGAGGATCCCATAAACGATCGGACGTCATGTAGTGGTAAGAGCCAATGGGCGTCTTGATTTGACCAATGCCAGGCTGGAAAGCTTGCCCCTTGTAGTGCAATTTTCCACGCACCCCTGCGGATTTTGAGCCGGGATTATCGATGGTTTGCGTGTAAGAAAATCCGATTGCTGATTTTATGGGATTAGCCTCATCGGGCTGTATTTTCTGTTTCTCCGTCTTGGAGCCTCTTCCGATCAAGTGCTCGCTGCCAGGCAAGTCTTCGGCCTCTACGGCGCTAAGGAAGTTCAAACCCAAAACCGCAAACAAGCACACGCGGATAATCCGGCACGCAAAAAACCTATGGAGGCCCGGCTTTGCGGGTGTATCTTTGCAATTCATTTTGCGCCTCAAAATAAGAATTCAGCATCAACGTCAAGGCCGCCACGAACACGAGAGCCCCCAGTATTCGAAGCCTGCCCTTCCCCCAAAACAGCGGGGCCAGACAGAAAACGGCACACAACCCCATCAAGAACGATTGAGCCATAGGCGCCGGCACCATGGCGCCGACAACCAGCATAATCACAGCCAGCCAAGTCAGCGAACGCACTGTATCAGGACTCATCGGTTGACCTTTTACTAGGTTCTGTTGACGTTAGTTACAAATCTGCGCTGGGTCGGAAAAACGCCAGTCACAAGGCATGCGACGCAGACAATAACCGGTTATTTTCAAGGCGCATAACGCGGTGAATGGCGTTTTTCCGGCCCAGCCCTTCGGGTTTGGGGTATTTCGAGCGGCTTTCTGCGTTGCAAATCGCTTGCAATACCCGTATTGCGGCGCGCTTTGCGCCTTGAAATCCATCTCGAACTACCCCAAACGCAGTTTTGTAACTAACGTCAACAGAACCTAAACGAGCCGAGGAGAGAAACGGGGTTAATTCTCATGAAAAAAATTTGGCAATATGCCGATTTAGACATTGCAGACATTTACCGGTTGACGCCACGCCGCAAACCGCAATTCAAGGACAAATCAACACAATACGATCCGGCTCCATATCCACCCTGGGCTGCAGGGTCAACCGGGTTCCCGGAGGCAAGGCCGCTCGCAGTCGCTCGACCCAGCTTTGTACAGCAGGTGATTGCGGATCTGCCGCTTGCACAATCAAGGCTTGCCTTGCCCAATCCGGCGACAAACCATGCGCCACTTCTGCGGGATCCTCGGTCAACAAGACAATGCGACGAGGGGATGCCAAAGCGGTTGTTCGCGCAGCCTCTAGCATGGGAGCCGGTGCGGGTATTGCCGCCTTGAGCGGTTGACGCTCCAACTCTTGAGGCATCCGCGCTGAAAATTCAGCGTTCCTAGAATAACTGCGTTCCTGCACCACCATCGCCGGAGAATCCATGACAGCGACCTGCTTGTTTTCCTCCCCTTTCACCCGCTCCCCCGTTGGGGCTACCGCCGTCAGAGGCGGATTGACCTCTTGACCCAGAGAAGAGGGCTGTGTTTTCGCTCGCCGCGGCATGACAGGGGGAGGCGCAATGCGAGACAAAACAGCCTTTTCCTCGCGCTTGGCCAATTGTTGAGGGGCCCTCACTTGAGGTGCAGACGCATGACTGTTGATCGCGACGTGCGCCTGCTGCGCGGGCTGGGGCGGAAAGAAAAATTGCATGCCCACGACCGCAATCATCGTTCCTGCGAACACCAGTCCGCCCAACTCCCACCAACGCGAACGGGGGCGTGGCGATGCCGAAGCCGGAACGGCAACAGGAGAAGGTTGCTGCTCAGTGATCCAGGCCTGTGTTGCACCACTGACCGGATGTCCAAGAAGCTCAGTGATCGCTTCGCCCGCTTGAAGGCGAGACAACAAAGCATCGCGGCGCGGTGCCTGTGCTTGCTGCGCCGCATGCATTTCTTGCAAAAAAACGGCTTCCATGCGAGCAGGCGGTTCGAACTCAAAATCTTGCGATGCAACAGGCGAAAGATTTGAAATCGCAGCCAGCAGCCGGGCTTCCTGATCGGCGCTAGGCTCAAACGCCGGCTGGGCACGAATCAGGCGCGCCAAGGCATCTTCACCGGCAAGAAACCGCTCAAAGGCACTCATGACAGCGCCTCCAGCTCGCTCCGCAATCTGCCGTAGGCATAGCGCAACCGGCTTTTGACGGTTTCAAATCCTTCTCCAACCGTTGCTGCAATCTCTTCCAGGCTCATCTCATGGAAGAAACGCAGCACGATGGCTTCCCGCTGAGGTACAGGCAAATTCAGAATCGCCTGCCGAACGCCCTGCACATTCTGCCGGAGCACCAATTCAGCCTCCGGGCTGAGATCCTCCGAAGGCACATCCGGCAATTCCTCGGCATTCACCTTCCCCACCTCCCATGCGCTCTTGCGACCATCGAGCCAGATGTTGCGGGCGATCTGGATCAGATAAGTGCGAAACGCGGCTTGCGGACGGTAGTCGGCGCAACGGGTCAGAATGCGTAGCCAGGTTTTCTGGGTAACATCCTCAGCTTCGTGCGTATTGCCACCGCACAGCCAGGCCAGATAGTTGAACAGGGGTTTGTTGTGCCGGCGAAACAGCTCGGCCGCAGGCGGTTCGATCAATCCGCCTGCGACCAGCAGCATCAGGTCTTCATCCGGCAATTCGGCAAGGTTCGGTTTAGTCATGCCGCGGAGTATACACACGGCATGCTCACTGGCGACACATCACCTGGCAACCGGCGTACTCTGGGCCTTGGCCAGATCGATCAAGCGCAGGAATTCGCCACGATAGCCAAACCGGTCGCGGCCGACACTGTCCGCAGCCAGCCGGCGTGCGTCATCATAGCCCCACGAACCGGTGTACTGGCCACCGCGAAGAATCTGGCCAAAACCGGCCACTGCAGCGGCAAAGCGGAATTCAGTACTGGTCTGGTGCAATGTACGGATAGCACTGCGCTCGACAGGGAAGCTCATCAGCTGGCTGGCACCCTGCCCCGGCTGCTTGTAGCGCAGTTTGACAAAGGCCAGTTCCTTGCTGCTACCCTGCCCTTCCTTGCGGGCCTGATAACGCAGCGCATCCACCAAGCCCTTGCCATCGGCAAGCGTCAGCTCGTACAACGCCGTCACGGTATGGCCTGCGCCGATATCACCGGCATCTACCTTGTCGTTATTGAAGTCTTCGCGCTTGAGCAGGCGGTTTTCATAGCCGATCAGACGGTACTCCTTGACTGTGGCCGGATTGAACTCAACCTGAATCTTCACATCCTTGGCAATCGTGGCCAGTGACGAAGTCATCTCGTTTACCAGAACCTTGTGGCCTTCCATCAGGTTGTCGATGTAGGAATACGCCCCGTCGCCTGCATCGGCCAGCTGTTCCATCAGGCGTTCGTTATAGTTGCCGGTACCAAAACCCAGCGTCGACAGCGATACACCGGATTTGCGCTTCTCCTCGACCATCTGCTTGAGCTGACCGAAATCGGTGACACCTACATTAAAATCACCATCGGTCGCCAGCAGGATACGGTTGATGCCCCCCTTGATAAAGCTCTGCTGCGCCATCTGGTAGGCCAGTTGAATACCGGAAGCGCCTGCCGTACTCCCGCCGGCCTGCAGGCGGTCAATCGCGTTCAACAACGCAGCCTTGTTGTCGCCTTGAGTCGGCGGCAGCATCACCTCCGTCTGACCGGCATAGGTCACCAGCGTAACCTTGTCTTGCGCCCGCAATTCATTGATCAGGAGCTTGAGCGATGATTTCAGCAGGGGCAGCTTGTCCTTGGACGACATCGATCCAGACACGTCAACGAGGAAGATCAGGTTGGCTGGCGGCAAGTTGGCCTTGGCGACATCTTGCCCCTTGATGCCGACTCGCAGCAGCACGTTGCCCTTGTTCCACGGAGCCGGAGCCAACTCCGTATGCACGGCAAAGGGATCTCGTCCTGTCGGCAACGCATAGTCATAGGGGAAGTAATTGATCAACTCCTCAACGCGAACCGCATCTACCGGCGGCAGACGGCCTTCGTTCAGCAAACGGCGCACATTGCTGTAGCTTCCGGTATCCACATCAATACTGAAGGTGGAAACCGGATTCTGCGCCACCAACTGTACCGGGTTTGATGGAGTGGATTGATAACGCTCGCGATCCTGCCCCTGCGCAGGGACAGGCATCCATTGCTGAGGCGCGATTTTCGCCATGCCAGCAGGGGGCATCCGCGAAGGCATCCGCACCTGCTCCCCTTCAAAAGGAAGGGATTTCGTCTCCTGCCTGGAAGCAGACTGACCGGCAGATTGAGCTTGTGAAGGCTGGGAACTTACAGGATTCGGGGAGGGCTTTTCCTGCTGATGGTTGGCACAGGCCACCAGCACCGTAGCCAGTAACAGGGCAATGAATTTGTTCATGATTTCCTCGTCACAAAATGGGGAAAAAGTACTTCATGCACATGAAACGAACCAGACCGGGAAATCAGGGTTAAATTTTCTGAAAAATCGCTCACATGGCTTTTCGGAGCCGCGCGGCGGGCCTCCCCCGTTTCGGTCCTGGTCCGTGTTCACCGACTCATTTGCTTACCGGAGAGGCGGCGGGGGAGTTGTACGGATGCTGCGTCCCTCATACGGAGAATAAGGGTTCGTCCCATTGGAATTTCGCAGCAAGCCTGGCGTCTTGCCCGTACCCAGATTGGCGGATATGTTTGCAGGCGCCTTGGTGTCATACCCTGAGCTGGCTCCAGCCCTCGCGCCTTCTTTTGTAGTCTGGTGGACAGCCCGTTGATTTTGGCCTGCTACATTACTCAGTTGATCTCTGGCATTTTGTGCGAGCGCTGGCATTACGCACAGCGCAAACAATGAACCGAGCAGAATTTCATGTTTCATGTTTGTCACCTTTTTTGTTGAGTTGCTGAGATTGAGCCAAGTTTTGGAACCCAAACCCGAGCGCTCCGTGACCATGAAACGAGCGGATAACAGAAGTGGGGTTAAAAAGTCCCCCATTTCATGAGAATGGACATGTTCGCTACCTTCTTGCTATGGCCTGGCTAACGAAGCGGAAGGCGGATTGCGGTACCCGATCCACGCGATGGTTGCGGCCAGCATCTGAACCAGAAAAATGGAAAGCACGGAACGGCCCCAGCCGCCGGACTCATAAGCGATTCCCACAATCCACGAACCAGCCGCACCGCCGGCGTAGTAGCTCATGTAGTACAGCCCGGTCGCCAGCGAACGCCCTTCCACCACGTTGCTGGCAATCAGGCTCAGGCTCGTCGACTGGCAAATGAACACCCCCGAGGCGCAAACCGTCAGCCCTGCAATGATGACGGCAACCTGCGGCGCAAGCGTGCAGAACAAGCCCAGCGCGGAAACCGCCAGCGCGATGATCATCGTGTTGCGGAAGCCGAAGCGCAGAATGACGCGCCCGGAAAACGGCGTCATCACGCCGCCGACCAGATAAACCATGAAGACGTTGGCCAGCGCCGAGGCAGAAAAATTGAACGGCGCGCCCGCCAGATGCAGGTTGATGTAGGTAAAGGTGCCCACCAGGGAAAAAAGAACACAGAACCCGACCGCACAGGCCGCCAGCAAGCGCGGGCGGCGCAGGTGGCTCCGCAGGATATGCAAGGCACTGCGCACATTGCGATTGGCCACGAAATGGCGCGAGGGCGGCAGCAGCCAAAGCACCAGCAACGCCCCCGCCAGGGTCAGGGCCGCGAGCACGATGAACGCGGGGCGCCAGCCGAAGAACTCGCTGATATGGCCGGTCATGAAACGACCGCAAAATCCGCCGATGACGGTTCCGCCGACATAGGCCGTGGTCATTCTGGCGATGCTTTCCCGTTCAAACTCTTCCGAGATATAGGCCAAGATGGCAACAACCATGCCCGGGATGGCCAAGCCCTGAAGAAAACGCAGACCGATGATCGCAGCGAACCCGCTTGTCGCCGGAATCAAACAGGTTGGAACCGTCAGCGCGAACAGGGAAAAACACAGAACCTTCTTGCGCCCCACCGCATCGGAAAGGATGCCCATGAACGGGGATGCAATGGCCACAGCCAGGACCGTAGCCCCAACCATGAACCCGGCCTGCACCGGCGATGCGTTGAAATCCCGCATGACCAGCGGCAGGACCGACTGCATCGAATAGACATTCAGGAAGGCAAAGAAGCCGATCAGCCAGGTAATGAATTTGGAGGCTTGTTTGCGGGTTTCCGGCTGGGGCGAGTTGGGAGGCAAATCAGGCATCGGTCGCTTTGTGTGAGGCAGTCTGCGCGCCGCCAGGGTGGTGGGCTGTCAGATACGATCGGAACGCAGAGATTATCCCGCCGCAGGGCGACGACTGCATAGCCAAAATCCGCACGAAAGGCACAAACGGGCGTTTGCAATTGGATCGCACAACGCCCACGCCATGCTCCTGTCGTGCGGTTGCCATGCCCAATTACTTCGGACCAATCATCTCTTCGGGCCGAACCCAGCGGTCGAAATCTTCTGCACTGATAACACCTAGCGCCAAGGCCGCCTCTTTCAGGGTGAGCCCTTCCCTGTGCGCCTTCTTGGCGATCTTGGCGGAGTTGTCATAGCCGATATGGGGATTGAGGGCAGTTACCAGCATCAGGGAGCGATCCAGCAGCTCCTGAATACGGTCGTGATTGACCGCGATGCCCTTGGCGCAATGCTCTTCGAAGCTCGCCATACCGTCGGCAAGCAAGCGGACACTTTGCAGGAAATTATGAATGATCATCGGCTTGAAAACATTCAGCTCGAAGTTGCCCGATGCGCCGCCGATATTGATCGCAACGTCATTGCCCATCACTTGCGCACACAACATGGTCAGCGCTTCGCACTGCGTCGGGTTGACCTTGCCCGGCATGATCGAGCTGCCCGGCTCGTTTTCCGGAATACTGATTTCCCCCAAACCGGAACGCGGACCGGAAGCCAGCCAGCGAACGTCATTGGCAATCTTCATGAGGGAGGCCGCCAGCGTTTTCAAAGCGCCATGCGCATGGACCAGCGCATCATGCGCCGCAAGCGCCTCGAACTTGTTGGGCGCGGTGACAAAACCGAATCCGGTGCTGCGCGCAATTTCCTTTGCGACCCTTTCGGCGAATTCCGGATGGGCATTCAGGCCGGTTCCCACCGCCGTACCGCCCAAGGCTAGCTCGCACAGATGCGGCAAAGCGGCCTCGATGTGCGACTGCCCATGCGCCAGTTGCGCGACCCAGCCCGAAATTTCCTGGCCCAGAGTCAGGGGCGTGGCATCCTGCAAATGGGTTCGGCCGATTTTGACGACATCGGAAAATTCGGTGGCTTTTCCTGCCAGAGTAACCAACAACCGTTTCAGCGATGGCAGCAGTTGCTCGTGGATGGCAACCACTGCAGCCACGCTCATGGCGGTCGGGAAAACATCGTTCGACGATTGGCCTTTGTTCACGTCGTCATTCGGATGAACCAGCCGGCCATTCCCCACCGGCCCGCCCAGATATTGCGAAGCCCGGTTGGCAAGGACTTCGTTCATGTTCATGTTGGATTGGGTTCCGGAGCCGGTTTGCCAAACGGCCAGCGGGAACTCGGTCTGGTGATCTCCGGAAATGATTTCCTCCGCCGCAACGCAGATTGCCTTGGCCTTGTTCGAATCCAAAACGCCCAATTCATGGTTGACCAGCGCACAGCAACGCTTCACCTGCGCCAGAGCCAAAATCAGCTCGCGCGGCATCTTTTCCGTGGATATCCTGAAAAAATTCAACGAGCGTTGCGTTTGCGCGCCCCACAAATGATCAGCGGGTACAGCGATATCCCCAAAGGTGTCTCGTTCCAGGCGATGTTGTGTCATGGCGATGCCCCATTCAACTTATTGACACCCCTTCAAGCCAGCCATGACTTGCGGGATGCGCGAATTCGAACGAGTCCATTCTACTTTTACCGACCAAGCGTGGCTGTGATTTTTTCAGGGGAAAGGTGAAATCAGGGGCAAAAAAAAGCGGACACCGTTTGGTGTCCGTTTTCTTGTAACTGGCGTCCCCACGGGGACTCCCTGATTATCTAACTCATTTAGGGGTCAGTCTGGCATAGAAACGGGGCTGCCGGCACTTCTCTCTGCGTACTTTTGCACGCGAAGCTCATGTCCTTCCCGCAGCTCAATTCCAGGCACACCATCTTTCCGGAAAGATCCCGACTTTCGCCGGGATCTGCAATATTACGTTTTACGCCGGGACGTTGCCAACGCCCTAAGCAAACGATGAACATGCAGAATCAAGGGGGTGGGATTCTTGCTCGATGACGTTGCGAGGCATAAAGTACTAGTTAGCATTGGATTCAATATTGGACTTAGCGAAAAATGTTCCGGCTCCCCATTTACGGCCAAGGAGGAGCGCGGTAATACAGCGTATCCATGCTTTGCTTGAACCAAATTCAAAATGGACGTGATACTTGATATTTCCCAAGCAACCTGTAGCTTGATACCTGCCAGCGCAGATTGTGTTTCAAGCAATTTACGCATTGCATGAGTACGCTCAGGAAGAATCAATGGCAGAGTTGTCAGATCCTTAAATTCTATACCGCCCGTTTTATCTTCCAAGCTTCCCGCAACGCCAACTAGACAGACTGGCTCTTCAAGGATTGGCTGAATATCCAATGCAGGATTAGGATCTGGATTCACAAGAATCGCTAGGTCAGCTCTTCCTGTTGCAATCCACTCCGCCAAGTGTGCGGATAATCCCTCCACAATGGAAAGACGCGCTTTTAACAAAGAATCCTTAAACTCCTGCACTAGAGGCAGAGTGAATAACCGCCCGTAACTTGGTGGCAACCCCACAACAATCCTTCCACTCGGCATGTTGCGATTTGCTTCGATATCATCTCTGGCACACGACATCAGCTGCAGTATACCGATGCTATGGTCGAACAAACGTTTACCCGCGTCTGTGAGCATTACACCTCGACCGTTGCGAATCAGTAGTGCTGTTCGCAATTCTGTTTCCAAAAGTCGGACATGACGTGACAAGGCTGGCTGTGCAATATCGAGCACAATGGATGCTTTACTAAAGCTTCCAAGCTCTGCAACACTTACGAAATACTCAAGTTGTTTAAGGTTCATTGGAGCTTTCTTGTTCTGCCCCGGATTCCGTGGAGGCTGCTTGGTTTAAGTTAGGCCTTGGCAGCGACCTGATTGGAGGGGTGCCAATAGGCAAAAGCTGCCTGTTGCAATTAACCAATGATACCCTTCCTACTGTAGCCTATCCAAAACCAGAACAAAAGAACGCGGGCAAAACCCGGACAACTACCCTATTTGGCCGACTTTACCCAATTGAATAGGCCGATCTTAAGAGTGAAAAGCTGCTGGACGGCTTCGGCTCGAAGTTCCGGAGCGTAAATTCCGTTTAGCATGCGTTTCGTTGATGTCCGCCGTTCGTAAATTCTACGGCACGGGGACTCTTTGGATTTCAGCCAGTCAGCGTCCGAATTTTTCTTCAGAGGCCACAGGGCTAATCAAGCGCCCCACGCTTTCGATCTCAACTTCGATTAGATCTCCCGCCTTGAGAAACAAAGGGGGGGTGCGCTTCATTCCTACTCCGCCCGGCGATCCCGTGATGATTACATCTCCCGGCGAAAGCGAGCTGAAGGCACTGATGTAGGCAATCAATTCCGGAACGGAGCGCACCATGTTTGCGGTGTTGTCATCCTGAACCATTTGACCGTTCAGATAAGTATGTATGGCTAGTCGGTTGGGCTCAGGAATTTCATCTGCAGTAATCAACCAAGGTCCAAAAGCGCCAGTGTGTGACCAATTCTTGCCTGCCGTAAACCAGGCAAATTGCATATCGCGTGCAGTACCATCCATGAAGCAGCTGTACCCGGCCACATACGAAAGCGCACTCTCCTTGCCCACGGCACGAGCCGGTTTGCCGATCACTACTGCCAGCTCGCCTTCATAATCGAATTGATCACTCAGCGTCGGCCTCACGACGGGGCAGCCTTGCCCGGTTAGGGAGTCAGCAAAGCGAATAAACAGGGTGGGCGCATCGATCTTTTCCTCGAACTCCTGACGCTTAGCGGCGTAGTTCATGCCCACGCAAAAAATCTTGTGCGGCTGTTCAATGACCGGTAGAAACGTCAAATCACTCAGGTGATAGTCTGCCGGCTGATTGGCAAAAGCTGCCAGAGCAGGTAAGGCCTGCGCTTCCAGCGCAGCCTTGATATCTGGAAAACGCCAGCCAATACGCAAACCAAGATCGATGACCCCATCGCCATCAACCAGGCCAAAGCTCTTGTGTTGGCTTTCTGGAAGAAAATAACTTGTTAATTTCATGACGATTCACTCCGGCGCATCCAAGAAAGGGGCAAGTAACAAGGTTTTTGCTGCCTTCTTTAAATTTGGGTTACAGCAGTGGTGTTCTAAAGCTATTCGGTGGTGCAGCAACCGGAGATAGCTCCACTATCCGAAATTCATTACCGACCGTTCCTGAGTTGTGTTGACCACTTCGCGAGTCTTTTCCTGCATGGCAAGCCCCCAATAAGACTCTACAAAGGCCACCTACGAGCAAAATATTGCTCGCGAAGAGCCAAAACAGGCGATCGAAATCCGCCGTAAGGAAACCAATGCTCACCTCATCTCAAAAAATTTAAGCGCAACTTCCGGGAACAGCGCATAGGACAGCACGTCTTCTATGTTTGGGTTGGTATAGCCAGCATCGATCAGACGTGCACGCACATTATCCATCTGCGGCGGAATGTCATCGGCTGGGCGGCCGGCGATGATTTTGTCTTCCGGGTCGAGAATTTTGGCCAAAATCGCAGGATCAACCGGAGCCGGGGTGCGGCCGTATTTGCCGCGAGCCAAGTCCTTGACTTCCGTTGGCACCATTTCGTAACGGCCAAGCATGACGTTGAACACCGCCATGGTTCCGACGATCTGGCTGGTCGGAGTAACGAGCGGAGGGAAGCCAAGCTCGGCACGAACACGCGGCATTTCCTCGATCACCTCAGGGAAACGATCACCCATGCCTTGTTCCTTCATCTGGTTCAGCATGTTGGAAAGCATGCCTCCCGGAATCTGGAAGGTCAGTACCTTGGTATCAATCTCGATGTTGGTGTTGAGCTTGAACGATTCGGCCAATTCCTTCTTCACGCCACGGAAGTAGTCGGCAATCGGATAGAGGTTTTCTTTCTTGATGCCGGTGTCTCGCAGCTGGCCTTCCAGCGCGGCGACCATGGCCTCGGTGGCCGGTTGCGAGCTGGCCATGGCAAACGGCGACAGCGAGCAATCAATGACATCAACTCCGGCCTCGATTGCCTTGAGGTAGGCCATCGAGGCCATGCCGCTGGTGTAGTGGCTGTGAATTTGGACCGGCACAGCGAGATTGGTCTTGAGCGCCTTGACCAAATCTTCTGCTACGTACGGCAACAGTAGACCGGCCATATCCTTGATGCAGATTGAATCGGCACCGAGTTCGACGAGTTCCCTGGCGTACTTCAGGAAGTTCTCGGTGGTATGGACCGGGCTGATGGTGTAGCCGATAGCGCCTTGCATGTGAGCACCAGCACGCTTGCCGGCCTTCATGACAACTTCTAGGTTGCGTGCATCGTTCAGGGCATCGAAAACACGGATCACGGCCACTCCGTTGTCGACGGAGCGATTGACGAACTCGGTCACGACATCGTCCGCGTAATGGCTGTATCCCAGAAGGTTCTGACCACGCAGCAACATCTGGATCGGGGTTTTCTTCAGGGCCTTCTTGATCGTGCGCAGGCGTTCCCATGGATCTTCATTCAGGAAACGCAAGCAACTGTCAAAAGTGGCGCCTCCCCAAGCTTCCAGCGAAAAATATCCCACTTCATCCAATTGTTCCAAGACGGGAAGCATGTCGCTGATGCGCATGCGGGTTGCGCAGATCGACTGGTGTCCATCGCGCAATATTGTTTCGGTGATTTTTACGGGGTTGTTACCAGCCATTTTTTACCTCTAACTAAATAGTTGTATCGATTGTTATTGCCACTTGGCGTCGAGAAACTGAACCGACAAGCATTCCAGTTGCCGACACTCACTACGCTAAATCACCGTGGAACCTACACCTTTTACATCAGCGAATTCCCTTTGAAACAACGCCACGTCTTGCTGCCCCCACATAAAGCTGCCGTGGCCGGCCGATCTTCTGTTCCGGATCGTGGATCATCTCGTTCCACTGCGCGATCCAGCCGATAGTGCGCGCCATGGCGAAGATACCGGTGAAGAGTTGCACCGGAATGCCGATGGCCTTCTGCACGATGCCGGAATAGAAATCCACGTTCGGATACAGCTTGCGGCTCACGAAGTAGTCGTCTTCCAGCGCAATGCGTTCCAGCTCCAGTGCCAGCTTGAACAAGGGATCGTTCTGCAACCCCAGCTCGTTGAGCACCTCATGGCAGGTCTCGCGCATCAAGGTGGCGCGCGGATCAAAGTTCTTGTAGACCCGGTGCCCGAAGCCCATCAGCTTGGTGTTGGAATCCTTGTCCTTCACCTGCTTGATAAATTCCCCGATCTTCTCGATCCCGCCTTGGCGTTGGATGTCGAACAGCATGTTCAGGCAAGCTTCGTTCGCTCCGCCATGCGCCGGCCCCCACAGACAGGCAATACCCGAAGCGATGCAGGCATACGGGTTGGCTCCCGAAGAACCCGACAGGCGCACCGTCGAAGTCGACGCGTTTTGTTCATGATCGGCATGCAGGATCAGGATGCGATCCAGCGCCCGCGCCAGCACCGGATTGGGCGTATACGGCCCGCAAGGCGTAGCGAACATCATGTGCAGGAAGTTCTCCGCGTAATTCAGTTCATTGCGCGGATACATGAACGGCTGGCCCACCGTGTACTTGTAGGCCATCGCCACGATGGTCGGCATCTTGGCCACCAGGCGCGTGGCCGCCAGCAAACGGTGTTCCGGATTGGTGATGTCGAGCGAATCCTGGTAATAGGCCGACAACGCCCCGACCACCCCGACCAGAATCGCCATCGGATGCGCATCGCGGCGGAAGCCCTGGTACAGGCGCATGAGCTGCTCATGCACCATGGTATGACGCTTCACCGTGGTGACGTATTCGTCGTACTGCGTCGCAGTCGGCAGCTCGCC
>NZ_FOVE01000022.1 GCF_900115065.1 Formivibrio citricus
CGACTTGCATGTGTAAAGCATGCCGCCAGCGTTCAATCTGAGCCAGGATCAAACTCTTTAGTTGAAATACTAAGTGTTCGATCCATGCACAAAGTTATTACTGGCGATGACTCTTGCGAGCCATTCGCTGTATTTCTTGGTGCAGGTATCAATTTTGGTTACCCAATCAGATACCCACACTCATCGGTTGCATTCTGTTAAAGATCGTTGTTGTCCACCCGAAAAACCCTGTAAAATCAGTCCTTCGCGCTTCAAACTTCGCTGCGTCAGCAGCAGAGAGGCCGAACTATACCGACCCACCCCAAACCCGTCAACACCTTCTTCTCACCTTTATCGCCACAAAGTCGATAAACCCCTGATCCGCAAGGATTCATCAAAAACACTTCCCGCCCTCAAATCAGTGGATCGCTGCAGCGGCGGCTATAAAAAACGCGCGGGCTTGTATCTTGCACCAACAAAACCTAGAATCCGCCTCTCTGCCCGGGTGGTGAAATTGGTAGACACAAGGGACTTAAAATCCCTCGGCGCAAGCTGTACGGGTTCGATTCCCGTCCCGGGCACCATCATCCCCTTCCCCAAGCGCCCCACGCGCACGCCCTTTTGCTACACTTGCGCCATTGCCAACCACATACCTATATAAGCAATGGCCCAATATGTCATGTCCATGCTCCGCGTGAGCAAGATCGTCCCCCCGAAACGCCAGATCATTAAGGATATTTCCCTCAGCTTCTTCCCCGGTGCCAAGATCGGCCTGCTGGGCCTGAACGGTTCGGGTAAATCCACCGTGATCCGCATCATGGCCGGTGTGGATAAAGAATACGACGGCGAAGTGCAGCATCTGGCCGGCACCAAGATCGGCTACCTGCCGCAGGAACCGCAACTCGATCCGGAAAAGACCGTGCGCGAGGAAGTCGAATCCGGCATGGGCGATGTGATGGACGCGCAGAAGCGCCTCGAAGAAGTCTATGCCGCCTACGCCGAGCCCGATGCCGACTTCGATGCGCTGGCCGAAGAACAGGCTCGCCTCGAAGCGATCATCTCTGCCGGCGCGGGCGACAACACCGCGTTGCAACTGGAACTCGCCGCCGACGCGCTACGCCTGCCGCCGTGGGATGCCAAGATCGGCCACCTCTCCGGCGGTGAAAAGCGCCGCGTGGCGCTGTGCAAGCTCTTGCTCTCCAAGCCCGACATGCTGCTGCTCGACGAGCCGACCAACCACCTCGACGCCGAATCGGTCGAATGGCTGGAGCAATTCCTCGTGCGCTTCCCCGGCACCGTGGTCGCCGTGACCCACGACCGCTACTTCCTCGACAACGCCGCCGAATGGATTCTGGAACTCGACCGCGGACACGGCATCCCCTGGAAGGGCAACTATTCCTCCTGGCTGGAACAGAAGGAAGCCCGACTGGAGCAAGAAAACAAGCAGATAGACGCCCACATGCGCTCAATGAAGCAGGAACTCGAATGGGTGCGCCAGAACCCCAAAGGCCGCCAAGCCAAGTCCAAGGCGCGTCTAGCGCGCTTTGAAGAGCTTTCCAGCGTTGAACACCAGAAGCGCAACGAAACGCAGGAAATCTTCATCCCCGTCGCCGAACGCCTCGGCGACAAGGTGATCGAATTCAAGGGTGTTTCCAAGAGCTTTGGCGACCGCTTGCTGATCGACAACCTCAGCTTCAACGCCCCGCCCGGCGCGATTGTCGGCATCATCGGCCCGAACGGTGCCGGTAAATCCACGCTGTTCAAGATGATCGCCGGCAAGGAACAACCGGATTCCGGCGAAATCGAAATCGGCCAGACCGTGCAGATGGCCTTTGTTGAGCAGACCCGCGAAGGTCTGGAAGCCGACAAGACCGTCTTTGAAGATGTAGCCGCAGGTTCCGAGCTGGTGCAGGTGGGCAAATTTGAAATGAGCAGCCGTGCCTATCTGGGCCGCTTCAACTTCAAGGGCGGCGACCAGCAGAAGAAGGTCGGCATGCTCTCCGGCGGCGAACGCGGCCGTCTACATCTGGCCAAGACGCTACTCAAGGGCGGCAACGTGCTGCTGCTCGATGAGCCGTCCAACGACCTCGACGTGGAAACCCTGCGCGCGCTGGAAGATGCCCTGCTGGAATACGCCGGCACCGTGTTTGTGATCAGCCACGACCGCTGGTTCCTCGACCGGATCGCCACGCATATCCTCGCCGCCGAAGGCGACAGCCAGTGGACCTTCTTCGACGGCAACTATCAGGAATACGAAGCCGACAAGCGCAAGCGCCTGGGCGAAGAAGGTGCCAAGCCGAAGCGGATTCGCTACAAGCCGGTCACGCGCTGATTGGATTGATACTGGAAATGAAAAATGCCACCGGAAAATCGGTGGCATTTTTGTTTTGGCTGTCGTGCCGAGCTCGATCCAGAATCCTGCAGCATTGCCATGCAGGCCAGATAATCCGCAGGCGCCATCCGGCACATAATTACTGAAATCGGAATGGGCCGCGTTCTTCCGACCTACGCGCACATAGAGGCATCGGATATCAACTAAAAAACGTAATCACCCCTTAGCGACAAAAGATTGCTTATAAATTATTGGAACAACGTACTTTCTTTTTTTAATATCAACATTATTCTCTTTCACCTTAAGAAAACCAATAACCTCAAGAAAGGACAAAAACCCGACAAAATCCCCACTCAGAGAAGGCGCACTAATATTTTGACAAATCCATTTATAATCAAGCATAGATTTACCTTTTAATTTATCAACCAACTCAGAAAAATTTCTAGTCCATTTCTCATCCATTCGCACAACATTTTCAACATATTCTTTTTTTGCCGCGCAGTATGCACTATAAACAATTTCTTTACTAAAAATCCCCCACCCCCATCCAGTGCTTACTGGTTGAGTATGCGCATTTAAATCAGGATTTATTCTGTAGTATTCAATAGTCTCGCAAATTACTTTTTTAAGAAAAATTAGAATATGCCTAGGAGTACAAGCATCATGACCATCAAGAAAATGCGTTCTAATGAAATCTCTTATACTAATTGATTCTTTACCGCCACCTTCACAAGCATGCACAATTTTCTCATCAAACAAAATACTAAAAATCGCACAATCAATCTTATCAAAAAGTGAAGTAGACCTCTTTTTTACAAAAAACCTTCTCCAAAACAATGCCAACCTATACACAAACCCACTTTTATTTCTTGATGCACACACTTTATCATGCCAACGCAAATGCATATCAGACAAATCCGTTGACTCTGCAAGTTCCTCCAGCTTCCATATATTTGCATCAATCAAAGAAACAAAAAGCCTCTTTGCAATGAACGATGATATTTCTTCAGAGCTCCAACAAAGTTTCAATGTATTATCACTAACCTTATCTGGACCAAGAGACGAAAGATTAAGCCTGTGATATAGATCACTTCTAAGAAAAATCTTGAAACCTATACTACAACTCGACTGAAGGTCGTCTTCCACTTCCAACAAAGACTCAATATATTCTTTCTGCGTCTGATAATCTTCATTTGTTACAAATTTATCTAGCTTATCTATTATGACCAAAGCCGAATTACAACGATCACCCAAAGACCTTAGTATGTTATCAAAAACATTCTCAAGATTAATCTCCATTGTGGGCTTAGATCTACCCTTACCTTCTCTCCCAACCTCGACCTCAATCGGGGTTGAAGTAATTTTCGCTTTAATCTTAAAAGATATTGACGTACACAAATCTTTCAAAATTTTCGTTATTGATTTATCCCCATCTTCCACCCCAACCCTACTGAGAAATTCATTTAAATATTTTTCATTATTTGTCCGAGGAAACCCTTCAAGGGTAGAAATCTTCTTGCAAATTTGCTTGCAAATATGCAACTTCCAAACAAGTTGGTACAACAACCTTTTTGATATATTAGAGAAATATAACTCAGACAAGTTTCTTAACTCATCAAACTGGATCTGCTCCTCTACAGGAACCACCAATCTATCAACATAAGGGCCAAGAATTTTACTGTTCGACTTAAGCAACTTAAATAATGTACTTTTACCTGTACCATAAGGACCAATAATTATCGAGTGCCTATCAAGATTAAATTGATTTATTGCCTTTGTGGTAATAAATGTATTTTCAGTATTTTTATCTCTATGACCATCCGCATGACCTAAATCTATGAGGTGCAAATTTTCCTTTGGAAACGGGTCTTTCAGACTGTTTTTTACATTAGACATAATATATCAATTTTTAATTAAAAAAATTTGCTGAATCAAGAAATAAACCTAAACAAATTATTCTACATCATCACATCGCCACCGCCCCCGGCAGCCCGCGTAGGTGTCCGATTTGCGTAGCGTAATCGGACGCATGGCATAGGGCGAATACGCTACGCAAATCGGACCTACGGCCCTGCCGCGCAGGATCTGCGGCAATATGATGTACGCCAGCGCCAATGCGCCGCCTGAAATGCTTGCTGCGACTGGCCACCGGCCATGCAGCGCGATTTCCAGCAGCCCGGAATCCTTGCGTTTGCGCGCCATGCCCGGCCACCTCTTTGCGATTTTGTAAGCATTCTAGCCGTTTTAGAGAAAGCCGGACAAGACGTCTGTGAAACCCATGCCACTTGCCCCCATGCATGACGGTGAAATATCGAACCGGCGCACTGCAGGGCGGATCGTTGACCCGCGCTGAATCACGTCAATTGCTTTGGTTGGATGCCGGTTTTCACCGGAATACCCCTCCAAAAATCATTTCGCGTGCGCTTCGTGAAAACCACAAAAGCTCGCCAATAAACCTGTGGCTATTTTGCCAATGCAAAAAACGCCGCATTGCAGCGGCGTCTGGGGCTGGCGGCATCATGCCGCCAGATCGAGTTGCTGGATGCTGCCGGCTTGCCCTGCTTCGGTCAGATACACGCCGCTGGCGCGCAGCTTGCCGCGGGTTTGCTGCTGCTTGTCTTGCAGGGTGAAGTCGGCGCGGGCCTGATCCAGATAGATCGCGCCTATGCCCATGTCTTTCAGGCTGGCAAGCTTGTCCTGGCCGCTGTCGTCTTTCAGCCAGAGTTTGAGCTGGGCGTAGACGCTGTCGCCTTCGTCGATCCAGCCGTTGTGGTCGCCATCGTATTGGGCCAAATCAGCGAAGCCATCGCCGGAGGTGGCACCAAACAGCTCGCCACCGTCGCCGATCTTGCCGTCGGCATTTTTATCCAGCGCCAGAAAGGCGCTGCCAGCGTGCAGTTGGCTGATGGCTTCCTGATCGCCGTCGGCATCCAGATCGAAGTTGAAGGTTTGCCCAGCCAGCGAGGCGCTGGCGGCGGCGTAGTTGAGCACCAGCGGGTCGAGCATGGCGATTTCGCCGTGGGTTTCGCTGCGGCTGCTGCGCGCCAGTTCAATCTGGCTGGCAAAGCTGATCTCGCGCCCGTCGGCGGTCTTGACCCGGCCGCAGGCGCTGTAGCAGGCGGATTCGGTTTCGGTGATGACGCTATCGATGATGAGGGTGACTTTCCCGCCCAGCGGCTGCAGCGGCAGGGCATTGCCGCTGGGCGCGGCCGGTTTTGCCGCTGCGGCCGCTTGGCCATCCGGGGCTTTGCCCCGCTCTGCCTGGCATGCTGCGAACAAGAGCTGCATGAGCTTTTGCGCCAGCTTGAAGCGCAAAGATTGGACTTTTTGCTCGCTGTTTTCGGCGGCCGCCTGGCGCTCGGCGGCTTGCGCACGGAGGCTGGCATAGTCGATGTGGAAAGTGAGCTCGCTGATTTCACTGCGCTGAAAACTACGGGTTGCACCCAGTGCAACCTGGCTATCGATGATTTTCATGGTGGACTCCGGGAGTGAAAGACGATGCAAGCCGGCGGCAAAACCGCAGACTTACAAAGCATGTCTTGCATATCCCGTGCCGAGCGGAGTGTTGGCGCTGCAGATGCTTTTTTCACGACCGCAGGGGCGCAATGGTCTTGGAACCTGTTCATGATCTTTTACCGATCTCAGATAATGCCTGCGCCGCTATGACGGCTAAAGCATGGCCGGCTCAGCCATGAGAAATGCCACCCGCTTGGGGTAATGTCGTTCACTTAAGGATTTTTATGCGCCTGCGGCGCAGGGTTTACAGCCGGTTCCGCCCGGCAGACGGGAAAGGGATTTGTCTCGCAAAATCCCCTTCACCCCTAGGCGAGCCCACTCCGGCGCCCCTACGGGGTTCCCTGCGATGCTCGCAAGACGCGGCGGCTGCGCAACTCGGCCTGCGGCCTCAAACAGTGCTCGCCGAATTCCCGCGCCTTGCTGTGCTTCTCGGCACCGTCCAGGGCGGGGCGTGCTGCATACAGCGCTGATCAAGAAAAATGCCGCTCACTTTTCTTAAGTGAACGGCATTAAGGCTTTTTGGTTTGTGTTGCATGGGGGCTGTCATCGCCCGGCCGTCCGCCCTCACTTCGGCGAGGGGTTCCAGACCATTTGCTGGACGAGCTGCGACGACGCAGGTGCGCCGGATGGTGTGGTTCCGATCAGGTCGGCCATGACCAATGCCCAGCCGGCAACCAGAACAGCAGCACCCAGTAACTGGCGAGCGGATACACGGCAGAAGAATTTGCCGTAGCAAGCATTTACGGCATGTGTGCCGTGGTTATCCGGTTTGCGGTTCATGACGGTTCTCCTTTCCAGCCTTTTGCATCTTGATCTCATTCTGAGCCAAGCCTGTTGCCTTGTGAAATTGATTCTCATTAATTAGCCGATAACCTGTAACTATCAAACTGATGTTTCCAGCATGGAAGCTAAACGCTGCGGCGCAACATCCGGTTGACATCCAGCGAGGCAAAAATGTGCTGGCCCGGAAATTGCAAAAGAAAGGATGTGGCACGCGGCCTTGAGCAATAACGCCGCGACAACTCCCCCTAACTCATGCAAACAGGTGCTCCATGATTTTCGATACTTTTGAAAAAGACGGTCTGCTGTTGAACACCAACTTCAAGGAATCCGCGGGCAAGCCCGGCTATTCCGCCTATCGCGGCGATCTGGTTCTGGTGGAGGGCGAGGTGGCGGACGCAGCCGGCCGCCGCAAGCCGCCGGTGTCGGCAATGCGACAAGTTGTGGCGCTCGCCAATGGCGAAAAGCTGACACTTCTGATCGGTTCGCTGGACGAGTTGGCCGAGTTGCCGGCGCTGCTGGAAATGTATGCGGCCTATATCACGCCGGAAACACGGCTGATGCTGTTCGTGATCGATGCGGCCAAGAGTTTCCAAACCTGCATGGCCGGCATTCCGGTCGAGGTGGTTTCACTGCCGGAAGGGGCGGTCTGGACCGAGCTATGCGATACCCTGGGGCTGGAAAAAGGCGATTTCAAGGGCCAGAGCGGCGGGGAGAAGGTCATGACGATCTACTCCGCGCTGCTCGACCATCGCAGCAAGGCCCCGGAACTGGCTTGGGAAGAAGCCCAGGGCTTGGTGACGGACGCCAAGCGGCAAATCCACGGGGCGATTTGAACGAAAGAACCGCCAGCCCCAAGGGGCTATCTGGCTAATGTCGTTCACTTGAGTGATTTGTATGCGCCTGCGGCGCAGGGTTTAAGGCCGGTTCCGCCCGGCAAACGGGAAGGGGATTTGTCTCTCGCCCAATCCCCTTCACCCCCAGGCGAGCCCACTCCGGCGCCCCTGCGGGGTTCCCTGCGATGCTCGCAAGACGCGGCGGCTGCGCAACTCGGCTTGCGGCCTCAAACAGTGCTCGCCGAATTCCCTCGCCTTGCTGTGCTTCTCGGCGCCTTCCAGGGCAGGGTGTGCTGCATACAGCGCTGATCAAGAAAAATGCCGCTCACTTTTCTTCGGTGAACGACTTAGGGCTGCCTAGCCCCTTTTTGAAGAATAGGAAGCGGTCAGAAACGGCGACGCGGCGGCGGGGTGTAGCTGCCCCGCCCTTCGATATGGCGGAAAGTAATGCGCCCCTTGGTCAGATCGTAGGGGGAAAGCTCCAGCGTCACCTTGTCGCCAGCCAGAATGCGGATATGGTTCTTCTTCATCTTGCCGGCGGTATAGGCCACGAGCTCGTGGCTGTTTTCCAGTTTTACCCGGAAACGGCTGTCAGGCAGCACTTCCGTGACAACACCGTTCATTTCAATAAGGTCTTCTTTGGCCATCACGCTCATGGACTGCCCTTCGGGCAACCCAATCCTTGTATTGTTCAAATGAAAAATAAAAAAAGCCCGGTCAAGCCGGGCTCGGGTACAGACGTGAAGCCGCAGTTGCTTATTCAGCGATGCGGATATTCGAAGCCTGCTTGCCCTTCGGGCCAGTGGTCACGTCGAAAGTCACGCGCTGATTTTCAGCCAGTGTCTTGAAGCCGTTGCTCTGGATTGCGGAGAAGTGCGCGAACAGATCGTCGCCGCCTTCGTCCGGGGTGATGAAGCCGAAGCCTTTGGAGTCGTTAAACCATTTTACGGTGCCGTTAGCCATGTCATTAATTCCTGATATTGAATTTTAAAAAGGGGAAAGCCCCATTGGGGCGAGGATCAAGTAGAGCAGGAATGACGGACCAGAACAGGCGCAGACAAACTAGAAACCAACTCGAACTTCGCAGAACCGGACTCTGCGCTTAAAAGCAGGCGAATGCAAGGCTTTTTTTCGCCAACAGCGCAACGGAATGCATTTTCCGGGTTTTTTTGGGGGTTTTGGTAAAAAAACCGCTCAAAGCAGCTTATCAAAAAAGCCCGCGATTTCGCGGGCTCGGTGAAACTGCATGCCTGGGCACATCAGAACGGGATGTCGTCCTCGAAATCGTCGATCTTGCTGGCCGGGCGGGATGCCGGGGCACCTTGCGCCGGGCGGGAGGCCTGAGGGGCTGGCGTGTATTCCTGGTTGAAGTCGTCGCCGCCGGCCGGCATGCCGCCGCGCTCACCGCGACCGCCGAGCATCTGCATCTGGTCGGCAATGATTTCAGTGCTGTAACGATCCGCGCCGGTGTTTTTGTCCTGCCACTTGCGGGTTTGCAGGCGGCCTTCGACGTAAACCGACGAGCCCTTCTTGAGATATTGCTGGGCGATTTCGGCCAATTTCCCGTACATGACAATGTTGTGCCACTCGGTTTTTTCCTGCTTCTGGCCGGATTTGTCGGTAAAGCGCTCGGTGGTGGCGATGCTGAAATTGCACACCGCGCCGCCGGACGGCATGTAGCGGGTTTCCGGGTCGCGCCCCAGATTGCCAATCAACAAAACTTTGTTGAGAGATGCCATGTTCAGTTGTCTCCTCACATAATGACTTGGACGCGCAATTTGGCGCGCCTTCAACCTGCCGCAGTTTAGCAGACCATGTGCAAAATTCGGGGGATTTCATCGGCATAATCCGCCGTTCCGATTGAGCCCTTCTATCCCCCGAATAGAAAAAATGCCTGACGCAAATAACCGGACAACTTCTATGCTGACAATAAAGGCACCTTCGACCTCAAGAAAGAGACTCATTCAGAGGGGGCGCCGAATACAGGAGAGATCATGCGAGAAGCCCATCCCGCCGCGACCATGACAAGCAGCCGATTCTCCAAGCAAACATTCTTCTTGACTTGGCGTGCGCGACTTTTGCAAGTCTGCCTGTCCGGATTGATGCTCGCTTGCGCCTTGCCTGCTGCAGCAGAATCCAGCCGGCTGGAACGAGTCCTTGCCACGGGTTCGCTTCGGGTGTGCATCTGGCCTGAGTACTATGGCATCACCTATCGCCATCCCATGACCCGCGTGCTGTCCGGCATCGACATCGACCTCGCCCATGCGCTGGCAAGCGATTTGGGGGTCAAGCCAGCCTTCGTGGACAGCAATTTCACCAGAGTAATTGACGACGTGACCCAGGACCGCTGCGACATCGCCATGTTTGCCATCGGAATCCTGCCGCACCGCGCCGAGAAACTGCGCTTCAGCCAGCCCTACCTGCAAAGCGACATCTACGCGATCACGACCCGCTCGAACCGCCGCATCAAAACCTGGCAGGATATCGACAAGCCCGGTGTGATCGTGGCCGTAGCCAAGGGCACATTGCATGAACCGGTCATGAAGGAAAGACTGAAGCAGGCCGCACTTCTGGTCGTGGCACCGCCCGGCACGCGCGAACAGGAGGTCGAATCCGGCCGGGCCGACGTTTTCATGACAGACTATCCCTACAGCCGACGCATGCTCGAAACCACCGACTGGGCCAGGCTGATTGAGCCCGCGTCCACGTTTCACCTCACGTCCTATGCCTATGCCGTACAGAAAGGAGACGACACCTGGTACGCCCGAATCGAACGTTTTGTCCAGACCATCAAGCAAGATGGCCGGTTGCGGCAAGCAGCCAGAAAAAATGGTCTGGAACCGATTGTTCTGGACAGACCGAACTGAGAAACCGCCATGCTCGATTTCCGCGACCGCAAAATACGCCAGTTGTTCATCGCCTGCGTTGCCGGCTTCGTCACCCTCATGCTGGTCGCCAGCGGCTATGTTCTGGAACGCATGCAGCGCCAGAAGATCGAAAGCGGACTGGAACTGGTTTCGCTGCTGGCGGCTTCATTTGAAGACTATCTCACGCAGAGTTTCCACAACATTGACCTGACGCTACGCAACATTCCCGCCCTGCAGGAATCGACCCATCCCGGGCTGGATGTTTTCACGCTGGCCTTGCGCAACGCACCGCACCTGCGCTCCCTGTCCCTGCTCGACGGGCAAGGCCGCATCTATGCCAGCTCGAATCCCGGCAACATCGGCAAAATCGTCGATACCAGCCATTTCCTGCCGGTATCCGACATGCCCGGAGAAATCCTGCGGATCGGCCGGCCATGGTCGGGCCGGGACATCGCCAACGGCAAGGAAATCAGCCCTGCCCATCCCGCGGAACCGGACGAACTGGTATTTCTGCCCGTCATGCGCAGCGTTTCCATCAACAGGCAAACCTTCACACTGCTGGCTTCCGTCAACACAAACTACTTCATCAACCACTTCAGCAAACACGTTCACGCCCGGACCGGCTACGCCGAACTCATACGCATCGACCAGACGGTGCTTCTTTCCTCCAACGAGCGGCAGAAAACCGGTGCCTCGCATCCAGACTTCCTGCTCGATCTCGAAGCCCGAACCTCATATGGCACGCTGGAACACGACCTTGACGGTCGTCCGTTCCTGACGGCTTTTCATGCCTCGCGCAACTTTCCGTTCACCATGCACGTCCATCTGGAGCGCGACCGACTGCTTGCACAGTGGAACGAGCAATTGCGCATGATGCTGGCATTGATCGGTGCATCGGTCATCGCGGTCATCGGCATCTCGGTCTTCGTTTACAAGCGCCTGCTGCGCTCGGCCCGGATTCAGGAGGCTGCCGACGAACAACTGCGGCTCGCTGCACAAGTTTTCAAATCCAGCGCCGAAGCCATCTTCATCGCGACCGCCGACTGGCACATCTATTCGACGAACCGGGCCTTCACCCAGATTACCGGCTATGCGGCGAGCGAGGTCATCGGTCATTCGCCCGATCTGCTCTGCGCGGACAAGAGCGAATCCGCCCCCGGCCCCGAGTGGTCGACGGTCACAGTCAACTCCCCCTGGGTTGGCGAAGCGTCGCTGCGTCGCAAAAGCGGAGAAATCTATCCAGCCTTCCTCACCGTTTCTTGCGTGGCCGACGAGTCGGGCGTCGTGACCCACTATATCGGCGTTTTTTCCGACGCGACGGAACGCAAGGTCAGCGAACGCTTCCGCTTCCTGTCCGAACACGACTTCCTGACCGGACTGCCCAACCGCCGGCTGCTCCAGGACCGCTTCGACCAGGCCATCGCGCGCCTGCAGCGCCACGGCGGACGGCTGGCCGTGCTGTTTCTCGATCTGGACCATTTCAAATCCATCAACGATACCCTCGGTCACCACATTGGCGACTTGCTGCTGAAAATGGTCGCCGAACGTCTGCACGACAGCGTGCGCGCAACCGATACGGTCTGCCGGCAAGGCGGGGATGAATTCCTGCTGCTGATCGACGAAATCGAAGATGCCGAGGATGCACGCAGCGTCGCGGAAAAACTGGTCAGAAATATCGGCGTTACGTACGAAATCGAAGGGCACAGTCTTGAAGTCACCCCTTCCATCGGCATCGCGCTCTATCCCGACCACGGAGAGGATGCTTCGGTTCTGATCCACCGCGCGGACGTTGCCATGTACCAATCAAAACATCACGGACGCAACCATTTCCGTTTCTACCACTACGACATGGAGGCATCGCATCAGTTGGCTGCAGCCGGAAGAGTCGCTCAATCCGATGCAAAAACTGCCAAACAGCGATCCTGATTTGACGCCGCCGATCTGGTACATTCACGGGTTACCCGTAAAGCAGCCGCAGCACCATGACTTACCGCCCCACCCAGCCCGACCAGCCGATGATCCGAATCCGCGGCGCACGAACGCACAACCTCAGAAATGTGAACCTCGACATTCCGCGCGGCAAACTGGTGGTCATCACCGGGTTGTCCGGCTCGGGCAAGTCTTCACTCGCTTTTGACACGCTGTATGCGGAAGGCCAGCGCCGCTACGTCGAATCGTTGTCGGCCTATGCGCGCCAGTTTCTGCAGCTCATGGAAAAGCCCGACGTCGACCTGATCGAAGGTCTGAGCCCGGCTATTTCCATCGAGCAGAAGGCCACCAGCCATAACCCGCGCTCGACCGTGGGGACGGTCACGGAAATCCACGATTACCTGCGTCTCTTGTTCGCCCGCGTCGGCACGCCTTACTGCCCGGAGCACGGCCAGCCGCTTGCGAGCCAGACCGTGAGCCAGATGGTCGATCACGTGCTTGCGCTGCCGGAAGACACCAAGCTGATGATCCTGGCGCCGCTGATCGTCGGCCGCAAAGGCGAAAACGCCGATCTTTTCGACGAGCTGCGCGCGCAGGGCTTCGTGCGCGTGCGCATCGACGGCGAAGTATTCGAGCTCGACGAAACGCCGAAGCTCGACAAGAACAAGAAACACACCATCGAGGTCGTCATCGACCGCCTCAAAACCCGCCCCGACCTGAAACAGCGGCTCGCGGAATCGTTCGAAACCGCGTTGCGCCACGCCGATGGCCGCGCAATTGCCGTCGAGATGGACAGCAACCAGGAACACTGGTTCTCGGCGAAGTTCGCCTGCCCGGTCTGCTCATACTCGCTGCCAGAACTCGAACCGCGACTGTTCTCGTTCAACAACCCGATGGGCGCCTGTCCCAAGTGCGACGGCTTGGGACAGATCACCTTCTTCGACCCCAGGCGCGTGGTCGCGCACCCGGATCTAAGCCTCGCCAGCGGCGCGGTCAAGGGCTGGGACCAGCGCAACCAGTTCTACTTCCAGTTGTTGCAGGGGCTCGCTGCGCATTACGGCTTCGATGTCTACACGCCCTGGTGCGACCTGCCGGAAGCCACCCAGGTAGCCATTCTGCATGGTTCCGGCAAGGAGCAGATCGCATTCTCCTACCTCAATGAGCGCGGCTACCGGCAGGAACGCCTCCATGCCTTCGAAGGCATCATTCCCAACCTGGAACGCCGCTACCGGGAAACCGATTCCATCGCCGTGCGCGAGGAACTCGCCAAATACCAGAACAACCAGGCCTGTCCGCATTGCGGCGGCGCACGCTTGCGCAAGGAAGCGCGCCACGTGCGCGTCGGCGGGCAGAACCTGCACACGCTGTCGCAAATGGCGCTGCGCGACTGCGCCACGTTTTTCAACGAGCTGAAGCTCGAAGGCGCCAAGGCGCAGATCGCCGAAAAAATCGTCAAGGAAATCGGCAGCCGGCTCGGCTTTCTGGTCAACGTCGGGCTTGATTACCTGTGTCTGGAACGCTCGGCCGATACGCTTTCGGGCGGCGAGGCGCAGCGCATCCGCCTTGCGAGCCAGATCGGCTCCGGGCTGACCGGCGTGATGTACGTGCTCGACGAACCCTCGATCGGCCTGCACCAGCGAGACAACGACCGACTGCTCGGCACCCTGCGCCACCTGCGCGATCTGGACAACTCGGTGATCGTGGTCGAACACGACGAGGACGCGATCCGCGCCGCCGATTGCCTGGTGGACATGGGTCCCGGCGCGGGTGAGCACGGCGGCGAAGTGCTCGCCGTGGGCACGCCGCAAGACATCATGGACGAACCGCGTTCGATCACCGGGCAGTTCCTGTCCGGCGCGCGCCGCATCGAAACGCCCGCTTCCCGCCATGCGCCCGATCCGGACAGGTGGCTGTTTCTGAAAGGCGCGACCGGCAACAACCTGAAATCGGTCGATCTGGCGCTGCCGGTCGGGCTGATGGTCTGCGTGACCGGCGTTTCCGGCTCGGGCAAATCGACGCTGATCAACGACACGCTGCACAAGATCGCCGCACGCGACCTCAACGGTGCGAGCGAGGAACCGGCACCGTACGAGGCCATCGAAGGGCTTGACCACTTCGACAAGGTCATCAACGTCGATCAATCCCCGATCGGCCGCACGCCCCGCTCCAACCCCGCGACCTACACTGGCCTCTTCACCCCGATCCGCGAGCTGTTTTCCGGCGTGCCGATGTCGCGCGAACGCGGCTACGGGCCGGGGCGCTTCTCGTTCAACGTCAAGGGCGGGCGCTGCGAAGCCTGCCAGGGCGACGGCGTGCTCAAGGTCGAGATGCACTTCCTGCCCGACGTCTACGTGCCGTGCGACGTCTGCCATGGCAAACGCTACAACCGCGAAACGCTGGAAGTGACCTGGAAAGGCAAGAACATCACCGAAGTGCTGGAAATGACGGTCGAAACCGCACTGGAATTCTTCAGCGCCGTCCCGGCGGTCGCGCGCAAGCTGCAAACGCTGATGGATGTCGGCCTCGGCTACATCCGCCTCGGACAATCCGCGACCACGCTCTCCGGCGGTGAAGCGCAGCGCGTGAAGCTCGCGCTGGAGCTCTCCAAGCGCGACACCGGGCGCACGCTCTACATCCTCGACGAACCCACCACCGGCCTGCACTTCCACGACATCGACCTGCTGATGTCCGTGGTGCGCCGCCTGCGCGAGCACGGCAACACCATCGTCGTCATCGAGCACAATCTCGACGTGATCAAGACCGCCGACTGGATCGTCGATCTCGGGCCGGAAGGCGGCGCGGGCGGCGGACAGATCATCGCCTGCGGCACACCGGAAGACGTGGCGAACAACCCGGCCAGCCATACCGGCCATTACCTGAAACGAGTTTTGTATCCATGCTGATCCACCCGCAATTCGACCCCGTCGCCGTGCATATCGGCCCGGTTTCCCTGCACTGGTACGGGCTGATGTACCTCATCGGCTTCGCGCTGTTCATCGCGCTGGGCCGCATCCGCATCAAGCAGCACCCCGATTGCGGGTGGACCAACCAGGAGCTCGACGATTTCCTGACCTGGGTCGTGGCCGGCGTCATCCTCGGCGGGCGGCTGGGCGAAGTGCTGTTCTACCAGCCCGCCTATTACTGGCAGCATCCGGGCGAGATTCTGGCGATCTGGCAGGGCGGGATGAGCTTTCACGGCGGGCTGATCGGCGTGTTGCTCGCTGTGGCGCTGTTCGCGCGCAAGAAGGGGATTACTTTCCTGCAGGCCGGCGATTTCGTCGCACCGCTCGCGCCGACCGGGCTCGCAGCCGGGCGCATCGGCAACTTCATCAACGGCGAACTGTGGGGGCGAGTGGCCTCGCCCGACCTGCCTTGGGCGATGGTCTTCCCCAAGGTCGATGCACTGCCGCGCCACCCATCGCAACTCTACCAGGCCGGGCTGGAAGGCTTGGCGCTGTTCGTCATCCTCTGGCTGTTCGCACGCAAGCCGCGCCCCACCGGGCAGGTTTCCGCCGTGTTCCTCATGGGTTACGGCAGCTTCCGCTTCATCGCCGAGTATTTCCGCACGCCGGACGCCGGTATCTTCGGGCAATCGGACATCATCAGCATGGGTCAGTGGCTAAGCACGCCGATGATCGCGGCGGGGATTGGCTTGTGGGTGTGGTCGATCCAAAAGAAAACAGCCTGAGCCGGAAATACCGTCTACTTGAAGATTTTTTATGCGCCTGCGGCGCAGAATTTAGGGCCGGTTCCGCCCGGCTGACGGGAAAGGGATTTGTCTCGCCAAATCCCCTTCACCTCTAGGCGAGCCCGCTCCGGCGCCCCTGCGGGGTTCCCTGCGATGCTCGTAAAGCGCGGCGGCTGCGCAACTCGGCCTGCGGCCTCAAACAGTGCTCGCCGAATTCCCGCGCCTTGCTGCGCTTCTCGGCGCCTTCCAGGGCGGGTCGTGCTGCATGCAGCGCGGATCAAGCTACCTTTGGCAATACTGCAAATCTACACAATATCTAGGTGGTCGGTTCCCGAGAACACATCCCGGTTCTTGGAGTTGGAGCTTTCCAGCTTGATCTGCAAGCGCAGGTCGTTGACCGAATCGGCATTCCGGAGCGCGTCCTCGTAGCTGATACGCCCGGATTCGAAGAGTTCGAACAGGGCCTGGTCGAAGGTCTGCATGCCGATTTCGCGCGAGCGCTTCATGAGATCCTTGATCTCGTGCACCTCGCCCTTGAAGATCAACTCGGAGACCAGCGGCGAATTCAGCATGACTTCGACCGCCGCTACGCGCCCCTTCCCCGAACGATGCGGAATCAGGCGCTGCGAAACGAAGGCTTTCAGGTTGAGCGACAGATCCATCAGCAATTGCTGGCGACGCTCTTCGGGGAAGAAGTTGATGATGCGGTCGAGCGCCTGGTTCGATGAGTTGGCGTGCAGCGTGGCCATGCACAGGTGGCCGGTCTCGGCAAAGGCAATCGCGTAATCCATGGTTTCGCGGTCGCGGATCTCGCCGATCAGAATCACGTCCGGCGCCTGGCGCAGGGTGTTCTTCAGTGCACTCATCCACGAATCGGTATCCACGCCGACTTCGCGCTGGGTGATGATCGACTTCTTGTGCTCGTGCACGTACTCGATCGGATCCTCGATGGTGACAATGTGATCGTGGGCATTGTTGTTGCGGTAGCCGATCATGGCCGCGAGCGAGGTCGATTTGCCCGACCCCGTGCCGCCGACGAAGATCACCAGCCCGCGCTTGGTCATGGCGATGTCTTTCAGTACCGGCGGCAACCCAAGTTCTTCGAGCGTCGGGATCTCGGAATTGATCGTGCGCAGCACCATGCCGATGCGGCCTTGTTGGAAGAAGGCGTTGACGCGGAAGCGACCGAGATTGCCGGGGCTGATGGCGAAGTTGCATTCCTTGGTCGCCTCGAATTCCTCGGCCTGCCGGTCGTTCATGATGGCGCGCGTCAATTCCTTGGTGTGTTGTGCCGTCAGTATCTGGTTGGAAACCGGCGTGACCCGGCCGTCGATCTTCATCGCCGGAGGGAAATCCGCGGTGATGAAAAGGTCGGATGCCCCCTTGCCGCGCATGTGGCGCAGCAGGTCCTGCATGAATTTCGCTGCCTGTTCCTTTTCCATATCACTTTAACCCTTGAAATTGTCCTGATTGGCGGCACGGGTACGTGCTTCCGCCACCGAAACCACATTGCGCTGCACCAGGCTCAACAGGCACTGATCCAGCGTCTGCATGCCGTGCTGTTGGCCGGTTTGGATCGCGGAATACATCTGCGCCACCTTGTTCTCGCGGATCAGGTTACGGATGGCGGGGATGCCGATCATGATCTCGTGTGCCGCCACGCGGCCCGTGCCGTCTTTGGTTTTCAGCAGCGTTTGCGAAATCACCGCGCGTAGCGATTCGGACAGCATCGAGCGCACCATTTCCTTTTCCGCGGCCGGGAACACGTCGACGATCCGGTCGATGGTCTTGGCTGCGGAGCTGGTGTGCAGGGTACCGAACACCAAGTGGCCGGTTTCGGCCGCGGTCAGCGCGAGACGGATGGTTTCCAGATCGCGCATTTCGCCGACCAGGACCACGTCAGGGTCTTCGCGCAAGGCGGAACGCAGCGCGTTGGAAAACGACAGCGTATGCGGGCCGACTTCGCGCTGGTTGATCAGGCACTTCTTGGACTGGTGCACGAATTCGATCGGATCTTCCACAGTAAGGATGTGGCCGTAATCGTTTTCGTTGATGAAGTTGATCATCGCCGCCAGTGTGGTGGATTTCCCCGAGCCGGTCGGTCCGGTCACCAGCACCAGCCCGCGCGGGTTCTGGGAAATTTCCTGGAATATGCGCGGTGCATTCAGCTCTTCGAGCGTCAGCACCTTCGAGGGAATAGTACGGAACACCGCACTGGAGCCGCGTTGCTGGACAAACGCATTGACGCGGAAACGTGCGAGATTGGGGATCTCGAACGAGAAATCGCACTCCAGCGTATCTTCATACACCTTACGCTGTCCGTCGTTCATGATGTCGTACACCATATCATGCACGTCCTTGTGATCCATCGGCGGCAGGTTGATGCGGCGAACATCACCGTGCACACGGATCATGGGAGGCAACCCGGCCGAGAGGTGCAGGTCGGAGGCCTTGTTCTTGACGGCAAAAGCCAAGAGTTCTGCAATTTCCATTTATAATTCGTCCTCTTATCCGGTCAGGATCATTATGGCAACGTTATTCTCCGCATGGCAAGGCGTGCTGCAACGCATCGGGAAAGCTGCGGGAAAAGCCGGGCGCGTAACCACGGACGTCCGGCTTGTCGCAGTCAGCAAGACTTTCCCGGCCGACAGCGTTCGCGAGCTTTACGCACTGGGGCAGCGCGATTTCGGAGAGAACTATGTCCAGGAGTTCACCGAGAAACACGAAGCGCTGGCCGATTGCCCGGAGCTTGTCTGGCACTTCATCGGGCCATTGCAGAGCAACAAGACCCGTTCGGTCGCGGAACGTGCGCACTGGGTCCATAGCATCGAGCGGCTGAAAATCGCCGAACGCCTAAATGCACAGCGCCCCGCCGACCTTCCTCCCCTTCAGGTCTGTATTCAGGTCAACGTCTCAGGTGAGGCCAGCAAATCCGGTTGTGAACCGGAAGACGTTGTGGCATTGGCGCAAGCGGTTACCGCCCTGCCCAGACTGAAACTGCGCGGGCTGATGGCCATTCCGGAATCCACGGAAGACACGGACAAACTGGCCGGGCAGTTTGCGCTTCTGCGCCGGCTGCGCGATGATCTGAATACGCACGGGTTCGAGCTTGATACGCTGTCGATGGGCATGTCGGGCGATCTGGAGCTCGCCATTGCCGAAGGCGCCACGCATGTCCGCGTGGGAACCGCCATCTTCGGCGCACGCGATTACATAAAACAAGAGACACAAGCATGAAAATTACCTTTATCGGCGGCGGCAACATGGCAAGCGCCATGATCGGCGGCATGGTGAAACGCGGTTTCACTGGACGGCAGATCCATGTGGTCGATCCCGATGCGACCCGCCGCACACACCTGGAAAACGAATTCGGCATCAGCACCGCCGAGCCGGGAGCTCCGCTTCCCGCCAGCGATGCCGTGATCTTCGCCGTCAAGCCGCAGCAGTTCCGTGCTGTTGCCGAAGCCGTCGCCCCGTCGTTGGGCAATGCGCTGGTCATTTCGGTTGCGGCGGGGATCCGCGCCGAAACGCTCGCGCAGTGGTTTGCTCCCCAGCCGCGCATCGTGCGCGTCATGCCCAACACCCCGGCGCTGATCCAGTCCGGCATGTCCGGCGTTTACGCCGCCCCGGCTGTGACCGCCGACGATCGAGAATTGACCGAACGCATTCTCTCGGCCATCGGCGAATTCGTCTGGGTCGATGACGAAACCGACATGGACGGCATCACCGCGATTTCCGGCTCCGGCCCGGCCTATGTGTTCTATTTCATGGAAGCGCTGCAGGCTGCCGCACGCGCACAGGGGTTCAACCCGGAAACAGCCAAGAAGCTGGCTTACCAGACCTTTGCCGGCGCAGTGAAACTGGCTCAGGAATCCGAGGACGACATCGCCACGCTGCGCGCCAAGGTCACCTCCAAGGGAGGGACAACCGAACGCGCCATCAACGCCTTCGAGAACAGCCAGTTGCGCGCCACCATCATTGCCGCCGCAGCGGCTGCAGCCGCCCGCTCCAGGGAACTGGGCGAGGAATTCGGCCGAGACATGGAACCCTGAGCGGAGGGCCAATCACATGCTGACACTCCACAAGGCACTCAACTTCCTGATCCGCAACATCGCCGAGTTTTTCGTGCTGTTGCTGCTCGTCCGCTTCTACCTGCAGGCCGCGCGCGTTTCTTTCCGGCATCCGCTTGCGCACTTCGTGCTGGCGCTGACCAACTGGATCGTACTGCCCTTGCGTCGCATCATCCCGGCCGCAGGGCGTTTCGACACCACCAGCTTCGTGCTGGCGCTGGTTTGCGCCTTCCTGATGCACATCCTGTTGCTGCTGATCACACCCTGGCCGTTCATCCTGACCTCGCCCCTGTCGCTGGCAGCGCTCCTGCTGGCCGCGTTCGTCGAGCTGGTCAAGATGTCGCTCTACCTGCTGTTCGCCGCAATCATCGGCCAGGCGCTGATGTCCTGGCTTTCGCCCATCAACCCGCTGATGCCGATTCTCAATGCGCTGACCACGCCGTTCCTGCGCCCCCTGCGCCGTTTCATTCCACCCATCGGCGGTATCGACATCACCCCGCTGGTCGTGGTGCTCCTGATCCAGCTGGTGCTCAACGTACTGATCGGCCAGCTTGAGATCCTGATTTTGCAGCGTGTATTGATCGCCGCCTGATGGACTGGTTCACCCTCACCGCCGAGCGCATCACCCTGCACCTGCATGTGCAGCCCGGCGCCAAGAAAACCGAGGTCGCCGGCCTGCACGGCGATTGCCTGAAAATCAGGCTCGCCGCCCCGCCGGTCGACGGCAAGGCCAACGAGTGCCTGTTGCGCGCACTGGCGAACTGGTTCGATGTACCGTTGCGCCAGGTTTCGCTCAAGTCCGGCGAAACCTCGCGGCGCAAGGTCGTGGAAATCTGCGGAAGCCGGAAAAAACCGGAAGAACTGCTCAACGAATAAGCTTGTCGTCGTCGCGTTGTGGCTCGACGTGGTGGTATTCGCCTTCGATAACGCCGTCATCGACCGGCTTGGGCGGCTCGCTGCTGCCGCCCCACGGCAGCAGCAGGACAACGGCCATCACGTCGCTGAGCGGGCCGGGTATCATGAAGAACAGCGCGGCAAGGTAATAGCGCGCCACCCGGAACAGGGCTCGCGGCGTCAACGCGCCGTTGCGCAGGTCGCCGAACAGCGCCAGCATGACCGCCAGCTTGTGGTGGCGCAACATCAGCGCGCCCAAGAGGAAAGCGGTCAGCAGCCAGCAGCCAGTCCAGAAACCGCCAATTTCGCCGGCCAGCCAGAAAATGGAAAAAATTTCGGCGACCGGATAACCCAGCACCAACAGCAAGAACAGGTATGGCATGAAAAATTCCAGTGTATGGATCGTATTGTGCAACTGCCCGGACACCGCGACGGCCGACCGGCTGGCTGCCAGACTCATTGAAGCGCGACTCGCGGCCTGCGTCAATCGCCTTGCAGCGGTACAGTCGGTCTACCGCTGGGAAGGGAAAATCGAAACCGCCAGCGAAGTGCCCCTGCTGATCAAGACGACGCAGGAACGCTATCCGGCACTGGAAGCCTGGCTGGCTGCCGAGCATCCCTACGACGTGCCGGAAATCATCGCCCTGCCGCTCGCCGCCACCCTGCCCGCCTATCTGGACTGGGTCGTGCAGGAGACCTTGCCGGAATGAAATACGTTGCAGGTATTCGCCGACTGGGGCGCATATTTGGCTTTACCTTGGCCGGCCTCTGGCTGAGCCTGTCTGCCGCTGCATCGGCCCAGCCCACGCCACTTCCGCCCGAGCAGGCTTTCCGCGCCCGCCTGGTGCAAACCGGCGAGCGCACGCTGGAAGCACGTTTCGAGGTCGCGCCCGGTCACTACCTCTATCGGGACCGTTTCGCCTTCACACCAGCGGACCAATCCCTGCGGCTGCAAATCGACCGACCGCCGGGGCAGACAAAGAACGACCCGAGCTTCGGCCAAGTGGAAACCTATCCGCACCCGGTCACGATCCTGCTGACCGCCAAGCGTCCGCTGCCGCAAGAGCTCTCCATCGCCCTCCAGTACCAGGGCTGCGCCGAAGCGGGAATCTGCTACCCGGCGCAGACCGTCAGCCTGCGTCCGGGCGAATCCACGCCCGCCGGCCGGCCGGTCTCGCTACTGGATACGCTCGGCCCGCCCCCTGCAGGGGAAATGCCGCCGCCCCCTGCCCGCCACGGCTGGTTCGCCGGCAGCCTGCCGGCAACGCTGGGCATTTTCTTTGTTGCCGGGCTGGGACTCGCCTTCACCGCCTGCATGTACCCGCTGATCCCGATCGTTTCCGGCATCGTGCTGCGCGGCGCAAAACACGGGCAGCGGCGCGCACTGGGGCTGACGTTCGTCTACGTGCAGGGCATGGCGCTGACCTACACGGCCGGCGGCCTGCTGGCCGCAGCCAGCGGTGCGTTCCTGGCGGTCACGCTGCAACAACCGTGGGTCATCGCCGGTTTTTCGCTGTTTTTCGTCGCCATGGCACTGGCCATGTTCGGCATTTTCAGCCTGCAATTGCCAAACGCCTGGCAAAGCCGGATCAACAGCTGGGCCAACCGCCTGCCGGGCGGGCGCTTCGTTTCGGTTTTCGTCATGGGCACGCTGTCGGCCTTGATCGTCGGCCCCTGCATCGCACCGCCACTCGCCGCGGCGCTGGCCTATCTGGGGCAAAGCGGCGACCTGCTGCTCGGCGGTTCGGCGCTCTATGCCCTGGCACTGGGGATGGGAACGCCGCTGATGATCATCGGCATCCTGGGGTCGGCGGCCCTGCCGCGGCTCTCTCACCGCAGGCTGCACGGCATCCGCATCGTTTTCGGCATGATCTTGCTGGGAATGGCTGCCTGGATTGCACGCCCGCTCTGGTTGCACCGAAGCCCGGTACCGGGACTGGATTTCCGCCCGGTCGCCAGCAGCGCCGAACTGGACCGCGCCCTGCAAAGCGCGCGCGGCAAGCCGGTGCTGCTGGATTTTTATGCGGATTGGTGCACAAGCTGCCTGGAATTCGAGAAAAACACGCTGACCGATCCCGGCATCCAGAAAAAGCTGGGCGGGTTTGTTTTGCTGCGCGCGGACATCACGGCCAACACACCGGAACACCGCGCCCTGCTGCGCCGCTTCGGCCTCTACGGCCCGCCGGCGCTACGGTTCTTCGACCGGGACGGCAGGCCGTTCGGCGAAACAGTCATCGGCGCGCCAGACGTGACCGAGTTTGGCCGGCTCGTCGAGCAGGCAAAATTCCAAACCCTTCGTTGAACCACAGAGGCCAGAAAAACACGCCGTTGCGCTTTGAGATCGCATCTCCAGACAGCGCACACAAGGAACTGTCTTGCCTTTCTATCTGGACTCTGTGGCTCTGTGACTCTGTGGTGAATTCTTTCGCCTGGAGGGATGGGTCAGTTCCCCAAGCCCTTGCCCGCATCCTTCTTGTTAATCAGCTCAATCTTGTAACCATCAGGGTCCTGCACGAAAGCGATCACGGTCGTGCCGCCCTTGACCGGACCGGGTTCGCGCGTCACCACCCCGCCCGCGGCCCGGATCGCATCGCAGGTCGCATAGATGTCTTCGGCTTCGATGGCGATATGGCCAAAGGCCGTGCCCGGCTCGTACTGTTCAACACCCCAGTTGTAGGTTAGTTCGATCACGGTGCTGTCCGTTTCCTCGCCGTAACCGACGAAGGCCAGCGAATACTTGTACTCGGGATTCTCGCTGGTACGCAGCAACTTCATGCCGAGTATGCGGGTGTAGAAATCGATCGAGCGCTGCAAGTCGCCGACTCGGAGCATGGTATGGAGAATGCGCATTCTGTTTTATCCCTGTTGTTTCAAAAAGTTCTACTTGATGGCGTAAAAACCACCCTGCAAATAAGACAGCCAGAATTGCTCGGCCACGCCGAAACCGCACTCGGTCAAAAGAGCGAGGTGTTCGTCGCGCCGGATGGGGTGATAGCCCTTGTCGAATCGGCCGATGTGCGTCCGAACATCCTCCGGGCTGCGGCCTTGCGCCAGTTGCCAGGCGGCCCATCGCTGCAAGGCGATTTCGGTTCCCGCTTCGGTATCGGGACGAATGTTTTCAATCGTGATGTACAGGCCACCTTCCGGCAGCAAATCGAAACACCGTTTTGTCGCCAGCCGGCGCTGGTCGCAGTCGAAATAATGATGCGAAAGGATGGCAGTGATGACCTCCGGCTTCGGGCGATCATCCAGCGAGAGATTCTCCGTCCCCTGCGCGCCCAACACGCTGACCCGGTCGTGCGGATACTGGCCCAGCCGGGAGCGGGCGCGAGCCAGCATGCCCTCGGACGGATCAGCCATCAGGAACAAGGTTGCCGGAAAATCCGGCAGGGCTTTTTCAACCAGGATGCCATCGCCGCACCCCGTATCGAGCCACGTCCTGGCTTGGGGCTTGATGGCTTTGACCACACCGATGACTTCGGCGTACAGCGCATCGTAATAAGGCAGGGTCGTTCGTATTGCCTGCGTGTATTGGCTGGCCTCGAACGGTGTCGAATTGTCAGGAGAGGCCATACTCGCCACCCGACTCAGAAACCGGCAAACGAATCGCGTATGTGCGTCAGCACTTCCAGCATGCGCACGTCGGAAAGCCGGTAATAGATGCGATTGGCATCGCGGCGGGAGCGCAGAACGCCTTTCTCCCGCATCAACGCCAGATGCTGCGATATGTTGGACTGGGTCGTCGAACCAACCCGCTCGAAGATATCCTGTACGCTGATCTCCCTCTCGCCCAGCACGCAAAGGATTTTCAGCCGCAAGGGATGCGACATCGCTTTCATGGCACGGGAGACTTCTTCAATCTGCATGTCGTCCATGAATTTGTTGCGTTCCTGCATATCCACCCTTTGTCATCCTGGATGCGTTGTTTCTGGAGTTGGCCAGCCCGCGTCCTGCCGGCAATAGGGTAGAATACTACCGGCGAACATTTTCTGACCGCAACCAGTAGTCAGTCACGCAGGTTTGCGTGGATGCCGAGGCAAGCATCCGCGCCCCAGTCGCGCGAAGCGAACCGCAGCCATAGCACGGCTATGGCGAGGATGAGCGACAAAGCGAATGGGGATGCGGGGCGTACCGAACATAGCAGAATCTGCGTGACTGACTACTAAATCCGGAAGTCCCGATGAACACCACCGTAAAACCCGTACTGCTGCTTATTCTTGACGGCTACGGCCATCGCCCCGACACCAAGGACAACGCGATTGCCGCCGCCAGCAAACCCCATCTCGACCGCATTTTTGCCGAAAATCCGTGGACACTGATCAACGCTTCGGACAAATTCGTCGGCCTGCCGTCCGGGCAGTTCGGCAACTCCGAGGTCGGCCACCTCAACATCGGCGCAGGTCGTGTGGTGTTGCAGGACATCAGCCGCATCGACGTGGACGTTGCGGAAAAAACCATCGGGCAGAATCCGGTACTGAAAAACGCGATCGAAACCGCCATCCGGAACGACACAACCCTGCACATCATGGGGCTGGTTTCCGATGGCGGCGTCCATAGCCATGAAAACCACATCCACGCCCTGATCGAAGCAGCGGCAGAAGCTGGCGCACGCAAGATCGCCGTGCATGCCTTCCTAGACGGCCGCGATACGCCGCCGCGCAGCGCCGAAACCTATCTGGCCCGCCTGCAGGCCGTCTGCGACCGGACCGGCGCGCGAATTGCCACGGTGATCGGCCGCTACTGGGCCATGGACCGCGACAAGCGCTGGGAGCGGCTTGAGCCTGCCTACGCGGCCATCGTCGAAGGCCATGGGTTGTTCTATGCCAACTCGGCAGAAGAAGCGCTCAAGGCCGCCTACGCCCGCGACGAGAACGACGAATTCGTCAAAGCCACGGTCATCTACAACCCGGCTCGCATGGAAGATGGCGATGCGGTCGTGTTCATGAACTTCCGCGCCGACCGCGCACGCCAGCTCACCACTGCACTCATTGATCCGGCTTTCGACGGCTTCAAGGCCCGCCAGCCCAGGCTCGGCTATTTCTGCTCCGTCACCAGTTACGGCGACCAGTACGACTGCCCGGTGGCCTACAGCAAAGAGAAGGTCAAGAACGGTCTGGGCGAATACCTTGCCGCTCAGGGCCTGAAGCAACTGCGCATCGCCGAAACCGAAAAATACCCGCACGTTACGTTCTTCTTCTCCGGCGGCGAGGAAACGCCCGCGCCGGGAGAGGACCGCATCCTGATTCCCTCGCCCAAGGTCGCGACCTACGATCTGCAGCCGGAGATGTCGGCGCCGGAAGTTGCCACCCAGGTGGTTCAAGCCATCGAATCGAAACAATACGCGGCCATCATCTGCAACTTTGCCAACTGCGACATGGTAGGGCACACCGGCATCTTCGACGCCGCGGTCAAGGCCGTGGAAACGCTGGACGACTGCGTCGGCCGCTGCGTGACCGCGATGCAGGCCGCGGGCGGCGAGGTGCTGATCACCGCCGACCACGGCAACTGCGAACAGATGTTCGACCCCGTTTCCGGACAGGCGCACACCCAGCACACCACGGGGCTGGTCCCTTTCGTCTATATCGGACGCAAGGCCAGGCTGGCGCCGCAAGGCGAAGGCGCGCTCAAGGACATTGCCCCGTCGCTGCTCGCGATGATGGGGTTGCCCCAACCGGCGGAAATGACCGGAAAATCCCTGATCTCTTTCGAATGAACATCCAGCGACATTTCACGGCCCTGATCCTGGCATCGACCTGCGCCTTCACGGTGCAGGCCGCCCCCGCAGTATCGCAGGAAGCCCGCTCGGCCAAGCAAGCCGAACTCTCGCAATTGCGCAGCCAGCTCGGGCAACTCAAGAAAGACCTTGCCGCCAACGAGTCGCAAAAGGCCGAAGCGGCGGATGCGCTCAAGGATTCGGAAAAAGCCATCTCCGAAGCCAACCGCGTACTGACCAATCTTTCCGAGCAACGTGAGCTGACTGCTGCCGAACTCGCCGCACTGGAAAAGGACATCGCCCGCGCCCGCATCGGCATCCGCAAGAGCCAGGAACGACTCTCGCAGCTGCTGAAAAACCGCTACAAGGCGGGCCAGCTCGAAGCGTGGCGCCTGCTTCTGAACCAGCAAGACCCCAACCGCGTCAGCCGCGAACTAACCTACTACCGCCACCTCTCGCAAGCCCAGCTCAATCTCGCGCGGACGCTGGAGCGCCAGCTCGAAGAGCTGAACCGCCTGGCGCAGGAGATCCGCCAGCGCAACGATGCCCTGAAGCGCATTGCCCATGAAAAGCAGCAGGCCAAGGCGCAACTGGAAGAAGGCAAGAAGGAAAAAGCGCAACAAGTCGCCAAGCTCTCCAAGAAAATCAACGCCCAGCGCAACCAGATCCAGAAACTGGCCGAAGACGAAAAGCGCATGACCGCGCTGGTCGAACGCCTCAACGCACTGATCCGCAAGCAGGAAGCAGAACGCGTGCGGCTGGCGGCCAAAAAGAAAGCCGAACGCGAGCGACTCGCCCGTCAGGAAGCCGCACGCGCAGCCAAAAATGGCACCAAACCCAGCCCCAAGCCAGCGACCACCGTCAACGATGACCTGCCGGACGAATCCCAGTCGGGCAAACAATTCACCGCACTCAAGGGCAAGCTGCGCCTGCCTCTGCGAGGTGAGATCATCGGCCGCTTCGGCGCGGCGCGCAGCGAAGGCGCCACCTGGAAGGGGCTCTTCATCCGTAGCGCCTCCGGGCAAGCCGTCAAGGCCGTGGCCAGCGGCCGGGTCGTTTTTGCCGACTGGATGCGCGGTTTCGGCAACCTGATCATTCTCGACCACGGCGGCGGCTATCTCACCATCTACGCCGCCAACGAAAGTTTGCTCAAGCAGGTGGGCGACCCGATCAAGGCCGGTGACACGATTGCCACCAGCGGCAACAGCGGTGGCATGAGCGATTCCGGCGTATACTTTGAGCTAAGACAAAATGGCAAACCGCTCGATCCCATGGCTTGGGTCGGCGGATAACGGAAACGGGCATTCGAACATGGCAAACAAACTGCAAAAAGTTGCACTCCTCGCCGCCGGCGCCGGGCTGGGCGTCGCCCTCAGCATTTCCTACAACGTTTTCGCGGAAAAGGAGAATGCACAGGCACCGCTGCCCGTTGAAGAGCTGCGCGCCTTCTCCACCGTATTCGGCCTGGTCAAGCAAGCCTATGTCGAACCGGTCGAAGACAAGAAACTGATCAGTGAAGCCATCAAGGGCATGGTTTCGGGACTCGACCCGCATTCGACCTATCTGGATGCCTCGGCCTTCAAGGATCTGCAAACCAGCACGCAGGGTGAATTCGGCGGGCTCGGCATCGAAGTCAACATGGAAGACGGCCTCGTGCGCGTGGTCTCGCCGATCGAGGATACACCCGCCTACCGCGCCGGCATCAAGCCAGGCGATTTCATCGTCAAGATCGACGACACGCAAGTCCAGGGGCTGACGCTCAACGAAGCCGTTTCCAAGATGCGGGGCAAGCCCGGAACCTACGTCACGCTGACCGTGTTCCGCAAGGGCGAAGCCAAGCCGCTGACCTTCAAGCTGCGCCGCGACGTCATCAAGGTGCAGAGCGTCAAGTTCAAGCTGGCCGAATCCGGCTACGGCTACGTCCGCATCACCCAGTTCCAGGAACGCACCACGGAAGATCTCGTCAAGGCCGTCGAGGCCCTGTACCGCGAGAACAAGGGCAACCTCAAGGGGCTGGTACTCGACCTGCGCAACGATCCGGGCGGCCTGCTCAACAGCGCGGTCGGCGTTTCCGCCGCCTTCCTGCCGCAGGATGCACTGGTCGTCTACACCGAAGGCCGCTCGTCGGACGCCAAGATCCGCATGACTGCGAGCCGCAATTACTACCAGCGCAACAGCAAGGACGACATCCTCAAGGGCCTGCCGCAAGGCATCAAGAAAGTGCCGATGGTGGTTCTGGTCAACGGCGGCTCGGCCTCGGCTTCCGAAATCGTGGCCGGCGCCCTGCAGGATCACAAGCGCGCGCTGGTGATGGGAACGCGCACCTTCGGCAAGGGCTCGGTGCAGACGATCATCCCGATCGACGGCAAGACCGCGCTCAAGCTGACCACTGCCCGCTACTACACGCCGGGCGGGCGCTCCATCCAGGCCAAGGGTATCACCCCGGATATCGAGGTCGAAGAGGCCACGCTCAACGGCCGGGAAGAAAGCCAGTTGCGCTTGCGCGAGGCCGATCTGGACCGCCACCTCGAGAACCCGTCGGACAAGAGCAAAAAGGAAACCCCGGCGCCCAAGCCCAAAGCCGAAACCAAACCCGAAGCGAAAAAGGCCAGCGAAACGGACGAATTCAAGCCGCGTGAACTGGTCTCGAAGAGCGACTACCAACTGCAGCAAGCCTTCAACGCGCTCAAGGTCCAGCAGCTCTTCATCGGCAATGCATCAAGCCCGGCTGCAGCGAAATAACCGCAGGAACACCGGCCCAAAAAACCCCGCGATTTGCGGGGTTTTTTAATGCCTCCGACTGTCGGGAAACCGGAAACAAGATCATGCGGATTCGCCTCGGGAGGACTACCCTGTACTGGTAATTTCCCATGGGAGGATTTGACATGCCACGCTCGATACAACAGCTCAAGCATCGTGAAATCAGCCTTGCCAACCATTCCTGCGCCCAGGTCATCGAAGCCGCCCGTCGGCTGGAAAAAATGCCCGGTGTTTCCGCGCAAGCCGTCCCAGAGCAATGCCGTCTCGCCGTTCATTACTGGGTAGACGAATACATGCTGGCCGATCTTGAGCTCGCGCTGGCCTGCAGCGGGTTCCAGCTTGATGACAGCAGCCAGGCAAAGGCCCAGCGCGGCGAGATCCTGCACGATGAAGAAGCCGAACGCGAGCAACTGGATATTCCCTTGCGCCCCTCCTGCAAATCCTGCGGCGTGTTCGCCCGCCGTTTTGCCTCGCGCAAGGACGATCTTGGTTCGTTGCCTTTCCTGCAATAGTCCAATCAGACTCGATGGCAACAGGGCGTATAATCGCCCTGTTTCCGTTTTTACCCCTGCAAAACGAATGAACCTCTGCCCTTCCCGTTCCACCGCCGAGCTCGACGATGCCCGCCTGCTGCGTTACAGCCGGCATATCCTGCTCGATGAAATCGGTGTGGAAGGCCAGGAAAAAATCGCCGCGGCGCATGCTCTTGTCATCGGCGCGGGAGGGTTGGGTTCACCGGTAGCGCTCTATCTTGCTGCCAGCGGCATCGGAACACTCACCATCGTCGATGACGACGTGGTCGATCTCACCAACCTGCAACGGCAAATCCTGCATACGGCAGACCGCATCGGCCAGAACAAGGCGCAGTCCGCCGCCAGAACGCTCTCCGCACTCAATCCGGAAGCGCGAGTCAATCCAGTCAGCGTTCGCGCCACGGGGGAACAGCTTCTGGAACTGGTGGGCACTGCGGACGTGGTCATCGATTGCTGCGACAACTTCGCCACCCGCCATGCAGTCAACCGGGCCTGTTTCAGCCTTGGCAAACCGCTCGTTTCCGGCGCAGCGACGCGCTTTGAAGGGCAACTGACCGTCTTCGACCCGCGCCAGCCGCACAGCCCCTGCTATCACTGCCTGTTCGGCGAGGAAGGCGAACAGGGCGACGGGCCTTGTGCTACGTTCGGCGTGTTTGCGCCGCTGGTGGGCATCGTCGGCAGCATGCAGGCTGCGGAAGCGCTCAAACTGGTCATGGGGATCGGGGAATCGCCGGTCGGCCGCTTGCTGCAACTGGATGCCATGACGCTACGCTGGCGCGAATCGCGCTTCGGCCAAGACCCGGATTGCCCGGTGTGCACGCGGGCTTGACGCCGTTCACTTCAGAATTTTTATGCGCCCTGCGGCGCAGGGTTTAGTGCCGGCTCCGCCCGGCTGACGGGAAAGGGATTTGTCTCGCCAAATCCCCTTCACCCCTAGGCGAGCCCGCTCCGGCGCCCCTGCGGGGTTCCCTGCGATGCTCGCAAAACACGGCGGCTGCGCAACTCGGCCTGCGGCCTCAAACAGTGCTCGCCGAATTCCCGCGCCTTGCTGTGCTTCTCGGCGCCTTCCAGGGCGGGGCGTGCTGCATGCAGCGCTGTTCATGAAAGTGCCGTTCTGGCGGTCTGTGCCTCTGTGGTAAATATTTATTCAGAATTTCCAACCGAAAGCTGCCAGAACCCCACATCCACAAACCGCCCGAACTTGAAACCGACACCGGGGAAATGGCCAACCTTGGCGAACCCCATTTTCTCGTGCAGCGCCACGCTCGCCTCGTTCGGCAGCGCCAGACAACCGATTACCTCACGAAAACCCTTCGCCTTGATGGCTTCGAGCAAAGCGGCATAGAGGCGGCGCCCTCGCCCCTGGCCCGATGCATCCCCAACCAGGTAGATCGACGTTTCTACCGTGCCGTCGTAGGCTTTGCGCTCGCGGAATTTGCCGTAATAGGCATAACCGACAATCCGGCCCGCCTCTTCCAGCACCAGCCAGTCGAAGTGCTGCTGCACCTTGGCAATACGCGCGGCAATCTCGGCCGCGCTGACTTCGTCGTATTCGAAGGTAATCACGGTATCGCGGATGTACGGGTTGTAGATCGCTGCAATGGCTGCGGCATCATCCTGCGTTGCGGGGCGGATTGACATGGCGGGGCTCAGCGGTTGTTGGTCCAGGGCTCAGATTTGGCGGCAGCCACCCATTCCTGCATTTCGGGTAGCGCCAGGACGGTTTCAATATACGCCTGCGCCACGGATGGCAATGCGACGTCATAGGTCGCAAAACGGCTTGCGATCGGCGCATAGAAAGCATCGGCCCAGGTGAGTTGCCCGAACAGGAAGGGACCGGCTACGGTAAAACGGTTCCGGCACTCGGTCCAGATCGACACGATGCGGTCGATATCGGCCTGCGCTTGTGGCGAGATTTCAGCTTTCAAGCTGGCTCGGACATCCATGCTCAGCTCGCTGCGCAGGGATGTGAAGCCGGAATGCATTTCGGCGCAGATCGAACGTGCCAGTGCACGGGCGGCGACATCCTGTGGCCAGAGCTGTTTTTCCGGAAATTTTTCGGCCACGTACTCGGCAATCGCCAGCGAATCCCATACCTTGATTTCGCCATCAATCAGGAGCGGCACCTTGCCGGTCGGCGAATAAGCCAAGCGTTTGCTGCGCGCCTCCGGTTCGTACAGGTTGAGGACCGTTTCCTCGAAGGAAATGCCGGCCACCTTGAGACCGAGCCATGGGCGCAGTGACCAGGACGAGTAATTCTTGTTGCCAATAATGAGTTGCATCTTGAACCTCCCGGAAATTCTTCTTCCGTCATTCAAACATAAAGGCCGTCCCGCTCCAACGGGACGGCCTTTATCAGGCAAGCAAAACAGAAAAATTACCTGCGGGTTGCAGCCATGCGCTGTACTTCGGTACGCTCGCGGGCTATTTCACGGCCGAGGTGCTGGCATTCGGCCAGTGTCAACCCGTCGCGCGCCAGCATGTTGCGATGGTTGTTCAGGCGCGCTTCCATGGCGCTGAACTGCTGCTGTTCAGCCGGGCTGATGCGTCCGGCAGAACGCGCCCTTTGGAACTGTTGCCAGACTTCACCATGCACACGCTGATTGTCCTGACGGCACTGGCGAACCTGCGAATGACTGGCAGCCATACGCTGCACTGCGGCACGCTCGTTGGCAATTTCACGGCTGATATGCTGACACTCGGCCAGTGTCAGGCCATCACGCGCCAACATGTTGCGGTGGTTGTTCAGGCGCGCTTCCATGGCGCTGAATTGCTGCTGCTCGGACGGGCTGATACGCCCGGCGGCACGTGCTTGCTGGAACAGTTGCCAGACTTCGCCATGCGCACGCTGGTTGTCCTGGCGGCACTGGCGAACCTGCGAATGGCTGGCGGCCATACGCTGCACTGCGGCACGCTCGTTGGCAATTTCACGGCTGATATGCTGACACTCGGCCAGTGTCAAACCATCGCGCGCCAACATGTTGCGATGGTTGTTCAGGCGCGCTTCCATGGCGCTGAACTGCTGCTGCTCGGCCGGGCTGATGCGCCCGGCGGCTCGCGCCTGCTGGAACAGTTGCCAGACTTCGCCATGCGCACGCTGGTTGTCCTGGCGGCACTGACGAACGCGCGGGTCATGTGCGGGGGATGCTGCCATGCGCTGGACATGGGCGCGCTCGTTGGCCAATTCACGGCCGATATGCTGGCACTCGGCCAAGGTCAACCCATCGCGAGCCAGCATGTTGCGGTGGTTGTGCAAACGGGCTTCCATGGCATTGAATTGCTGTTGCTCGGAAGGATCGATCCGGCCAGCCGCACGCGCCTGCTGGAACTGCTGCATGATTTCACCGTGGACACGGCGGTTATCTTCGCGGCACTGGCGAACTTGCGCATGCTGATTGGGCGAAGCGGCCATCTGTTGCACTGCGGCCCGCTCATTAGCAAGCTCGCGGCTCAGATGCTGGCATTCGGCCAGGGTCAAACCGTCCCGACGCAGCATGTCGCGATGGCGATTCAGGCGTGCTTCCATTGCCTGGAACTGATGAGCCTCACGACGATCGATATTTCCCGACGCACGCGCCTGCTGGAATAGCTGCATCACTTCGGCATGGGCGCGTCGGTTATCTTCGCGACATTGGCGCACTTGCGCATGCTGATTGGGCGAAGCGGCCATCTGTTGCACTGTGGCCCGCTCGTTGGCAATTTCACGGCTCAAATGCTGGCATTCGGCCAGGGTCAAACCATCCCGACGCAGCATGTCGCGATGGCGATCCAGGCGTGCTTCCATTGCCTGGAACTGATGAGCCTCACGGCGATCGATATTTCCCGACGCCCGCGCCTGCTGGAATAGCTGCATCACTTCGGCATGGGCGCGCCGGTTATCCTCGCGACATTGTCGCACTTGCCGAAACTGATGATCCTCGGGGGGTTCTGCAAACGCACACGAGGAAAGCACGGCAGCAAAAACAAGACCCCATCCAGAAACATATTTTGGCATTTCATTTCTCCCCTGCCATTGACCAAGTTATTGAAAGCCGAGACAAACCGTCCAGCGATAAATGTTACTTTTACCAAAAGTGTTTTGGCAGTCAAGCCTACGCTCAAAATTCGGCGAAAAAATGCACAAAAGCCACCCAAACTAATTGGGCGGCCTTTGTTATTTCATCATACCCAGCGAAACCGACCGGGATCGAAAACTCATTTCCTTGAAGCCGACATCCGCATCACCGCATCGCGTTCACGGGCAATTTCTCGGCCAAGATGCTGACACTCCTGCAACGTCAACCCATCACGTTCCAGCATGTTGCGGTGGTTATTCAAGCGGGTTTCCATGGCACTGAACTGCTGCTGTTCTGCCGGATTGATTCGGCCTACCGAACGGGCACGCTGGAACATCTGCATCACATCGGAATGGGCTCGCTGGTTTTCCTGGCGACATTGCGGCACCCGGGGATCGCGCTCTTGGGAGCCAGCCATTCGCTGGACTGCGGCTCGCTCGTTGGCGATTTCGCGACCGATTTGCTGGCATTCCTGCAACCTCAATCCGTCTCGAGCCAGCATATCGCGATGCCGGTTCAGGCGCGACTCCATCGCATTGAATTGTTGCCTTTCGGACGGGCTGATGTGGCCAGCTGAGCGCGCGCGCTGGAACATCTGTAGTACTTCGGCATGAGCGCGCTGGTTATCGTGGCGACACTGTTGCAGTTGGGGATCATGCACCTGGGACGCCGCCATGCGCTGAACCGTGGCGCGTTCATGCGTAATTTCGCGGCCGATCTGCTGGCATTCCGGCAGCGTCAGGCCGTCTCTGGCCATCATGTCACGATGCCGGTTCAAACGCGACTCCATGGCGCTGAATTGCTGCTGTTCGGATGGACTGATCCGGCCGGAAGAGCGGGCACGAAGGAACATCTGCATCACTTCGGCATGCGCCCGCTGGTTATCCTGACGGCACTGATGAACGCGCGGATCGTGGGCCGGCGTGGCCGCCATGCGCTGGAGCGTTACACGCTCGTTGGCAATTTCACGGCCAATTTGCTGGCACTCGGCCAACGTGAGTCCATCGCGGGCAAGGATTTCACGATGACGCTGCAAGCGGCTTTCCATGGCCCGGAAATGCTGGGCTTCACCGCGATCAAGCCGGTGGGCCGCGCGGGCTTGCTGGTACAGATTCATTACATCGCCATGGGCGCGCTGGTTATCCTGACGGCACTGACGTACCTGCGGATCATGCGGCGGCGCGGCAAAGGCCACAGCAGAAGAAAGCACTGCAGCAACCACACAGCATTTGGCAATCAATTTTGACATTTGAAACCCCTTCAGGTTATCAACTTTATTTTGACCATGACGCAACGATGGGCATTAACCCTACAAGCAGTCTCATAAACAGTCCGCGCAGTGTCAAGCCAAACGCCGTTCATCCCCTGCAACACAAAAACAACCAGCCCGATGGGAAACCACCGGGCTGGTGCCATGCATTACCGATAAAACGGGCTTAACCGAGCTTCTTGCGCAAAATTTCGTTCACCACCGCAGGCGGCGCCTTGCCCTTGGCGGCCTTCATGCATTGACCGACCAGCGCGTTGAAGGCTTTCTCCTTGCCGGACTTGAATTCCTCGACCATCGCGGCGTTGGCGGCCAGCACGCCGTCGATCATCGCTTCGATCGCGCCGGTATCGGTTTCCTGCTTCAGACCGTGTTCGGCGATCAGTTCGTCGGCGGTCTTGGGGGATTCCCACATCCAGCGCAGTACATCCTTGGCCGATTTGTTGTTGATGGTGCTGTCGGCAATACGCTTGATCATCAGCGCCAGACGTTCGGCCTCGACCGGGCATTCGGCGATGGATTTTTCCTCGCGGTTCAGCTGCGCCGAGATCTCGCCCATGATCCAGTTGGAGGCGAGCTTTGCATCCGCACCGGCTGCCACCGTGGCCTCGTAGTACGCAGCAAGCGCCTTGCTGGCGGTGAGCGTGGCGGCGTCATACGCCGGGATGCCGTACTGGGACTGGAAGCGCGCCTGCATCGCGGCCGGCAGTTCGGGCATTTCACCCTTCACGCGCTCGATCCAGGCGTCATTGATCATGAGCGGCGGCAGGTCGGGATCGGGGAAGTAGCGGTAGTCGTGCGCATCTTCCTTGGTGCGCATCATGCGCGTTTCGCCGGTATCCGGGTCGAACAGCACGGTAGCCTGAACGATCTTGTGGCCGTCCTCGATCTGGTCGATCTGCCAGCGCACCTCGTAGTTGATCGCCTGCTCCAGGAACTTGAAGCTGTTGAGGTTCTTGATTTCGCGCCGGGTGCCGAATTCCTTCTGGCCCACCGGGCGCACCGAGACGTTGGCATCGCAGCGGAACGAGCCTTCCTGCATGTTGCCGTCGCAGATGCCGATCCAGGTCACGATGCTGTGCAGCGCCTTGGCATACGCCACCGCCTCGGCGGCCGAGCGCATGTCCGGCTCGGACACGATTTCCAGCAGCGGCGTACCGGCACGGTTCAGGTCGATGCCGGTCATGCCGTGGAAGTCTTCGTGCAGGCTCTTGCCGGCGTCTTCTTCCAGATGCGCGCGGGTCAGGTTCACGACCTTGTCGTACGCCTCGCCCTTGGGCGGCTCGACGCGGATCGTGATCGCACCGTGCTCGACCACCGGCAGCTCGAACTGGCTGATCTGGTAGCCCTTGGGCAGGTCCGGGTAGAAGTAGTTCTTGCGCGCAAAAACCGACTTCTTGTTGATGTCCGCACCGATGGCCAACCCGAAACGGATCGCCTTTTCCACTGCGGACTTGTTCATCACCGGCAGAGCGCCGGGCAGCGCGATGTCGACCACGGCGGTCTGCGTATTCGGCGCCGCGCCGAATGCGGTGCTGGCGGTCGAAAAAATCTTCGATTGGGTGGAGAGCTGGGCATGGACTTCCAGCCCGATCACGACTTCCCATTGCATGGTTTTATCTCTTTTCGATGCAGGGAGTAGGGAGTTGGGAGTAGTGAGTGGCCTCACTCTCGCTCCATCCGCACTCCACAAGGTTTGCTTGGTTAAATAATTTACACGGGGCGTGTATCTACTCCCTACTCTCCACTCCCCACTCCCTAATTTCGTTTGAACCCGGCCAGCAAAAGCCCCGCGCCGACAAACAGACCGCCAAACGAGCGGTTCAGCCAGCGGATATGCGCCGGATCGCGCAATGCCGACAGCACGCGTGCAGCGAGCAGCGTGTAGCCACTCATGACCACGGCATCGGTAAAGAACAGCGTCGCTGTCGCCTGCGCATACTGGATAAATTGCGGCGCTTGCGTATCAATGAACTGCGGCAATACGGCCAGCATGAAAATGATGCCCTTGGGGTTGCTGGCGTTGACCAGAAAGCCCTGCAAGAACAGTTGCCGGGGCGAGCGGACGCCGTCTTCACCCACTTCCATAGGCTTGGCTTCGGCACGAAATTGCTGAATACCCAGCCAGACGAGATAAGCCACGCCGAACCACTTGATCAGGTTGAACGCCAACATCGACGCGGCCAGAACCGCCCCCAAACCAAGCGCCACGATCACGACCAGCAGCAGAATCCCCATCTGCAGACCGAAGATATTCCAGATGCTTTTGCGATAACCGTAGCGCATCCCCGCGCTCATGCACGAAATCGCTCCCGCGCCGGGCGAGAGACTGATCAGCCAGGAAGCGGCAAAGAAAGCCAGCCAAGTCGAAAGCGTCATTCGAAACCTTTTTGAACCACAGAGACACAGAGAGCGGGAGAAAACTTGAAAATCCTGTTACTCAAAACCAGGAATTTTCATTTTGATTCTCTCCGTTTTTCTCCTCGTCTCCGTGCCTCTGTGGTGAATCTTTTGCCTTTACAGTGCCGGAGCCCGCGTATGCCAGTCGGTGACTTGCTGGAACCGGTGGGCGACGTTCAGCATCTTTGCTTCGCTGAAATAGTTGCCGATGATCTGCAAGCCCACCGGGCGGTCATTGGAGCCGAACCCGACCGGCACGCTCATGCCCGGCAAGCCGGCGAGGTTCACGCCCAGCGTGTAGATGTCTTCGAGATACATCGCCACCGGGTCGGCATTCTTCTCGCCGAGGTTCCACGCAGTATTCGGCGTGACCGGCCCCATGATCACGTCGCACTGGGCGAACGCTTTCTGGAAATCGTCGGCGATGATGCGGCGGATCTTCTGCGCCTGCAGGTAGTAGGCGTCGTAATAGCCGTGGCTCAGCACATACGTGCCGGTCAGGATCCGGCGCTTCACTTCCCAGCCGAAACCTTCGGCGCGGGTCTGCTCATACATGTCGGCGAGGCCCGAGTATTCGGCGGCGCGATGACCGTAGCGCACGCCGTCGAAACGGCTGAGGTTACTGGAGGCTTCCGCCGGCGCGATCACGTAATACGACGGGATCGCCAGCTTGGTGTTCGGCAGACTGATCTCGACCACTTCTGCGCCGAGCTTCCTGTATTCGGCAATCGCCGCGTCGATGGCCTTGGCGACATCGGCCGCCAGGCCTTCGGCGAAGTATTCCTTCGGCAGGCCGATTTTCAGCCCGGACAGCGGTGCGGCGAGATCGCGCGTGTAGTCTTCCTTGTCGCGCTGCAGGCTCGTGGAATCGCGCTCGTCGAAACCGGCCATCACGTTAAGCAACAGGGCGCAATCCTCGGCGGTCTGCGCCAGCGGGCCGCCCTGGTCGAGCGAACTGGCATAGGCAATCATGCCAAAGCGGCTGACCACGCCGTAGGTCGGCTTGATGCCGGTGATGCCGCAGAATGCCGCCGGCTGGCGAATCGAACCACCGGTGTCGGTGCCGGTTGCAACCGGCGCAAGGCGTGCGGCCACGGCCGCGGCCGAACCGCCCGACGAGCCGCCGGGCACGGCGTTCAGATCCCACGGGTTCTTGACCGGGCCATAGAAGCTGTTTTCGTTCGACGAGCCCATGGCGAACTCGTCCATATTGGCACGGCCAAGCGTCACCAATCCGGCCTTGCGACATTGCTCGACCACATGCGCATCGTAGGGCGAAATGAAATTATCAAGCATCTTCGAGCCACACGAGGTCTTCCAGCCTTGCTGGCAGAAGATGTCCTTGTGCACCAGCGGAACACCGGCCAGTGCACCGGCCTGACCGGCCGCGCGTGCGGCATCGACAGCCTGCGCTTCGGCCAGCGTTTTTTCGCGATCCACGCTAATCAGCGCATTGAGCTGCGGATTGAGCGCATCAATGCGCGCAAGATATTCGGTCGCCAGTTCGACAGCGGAGATTTCTTTTGCCGCCAATTGGGCAGCAAGTTGCTTCAGGGTTTTGTTCAACATGCGATAGCCGGAGCCGGTGGAATCCCTCCCCCCTTCTCCCTTCTCCCTTCACAAATTTATTCAATTACCTTCGGAACCAGGTACAGGCCGTTCTCGACGGCTGGTGCGACGGCTTGCCATTCGGCACGGCGATCCGGCGCAGTGGCCATATCCTCGCGCAGGCGCAACATCACGTCCTGGGCATGCGCCATCGGCTCGATACCGGTGGTATCCACGGCGCGCATTTCTTCGATCAAACCGAAAATCCGGTTCAATTGTTGCTGCGTTGCAGCAAGCTCATCATCAGTCACGGCAATGCGGGCAAGCTTCGCAATCCGCCGTACATCGTCAATTGTCAGAGACATGGCAGGTTTTCCCTGTTAAAACCTTCATCAATAGCAGTCTGCTAGGGTATCATACCGGGCTTGATTCTCACCACCCGCGCCCCAGGCACGGGAACCTGATTCCCTGCCGCAGGTCTCACCTCCGGCCTGCAACAACTGCAAAGAAAGAGATACTTGGAATGTTTGGATTTCTCTCCGGCTATTTCGCCAACGATATCGCCATCGACCTTGGCACCGCTAACACGCTGATCTACATGCAGGGCAAGGGCATCGTCCTCGACGAACCGTCTGTCGTCGCCATCCAGCAGGAAGGCGGCCCCAGCGGCAAGAAAACCATCCTTGCCGTGGGTGCAGAGGCCAAAAAGATGCTGGGCCGCACGCCGGGCAGCATCAACGCCATTCGCCCGATGAAAGACGGCGTGATCGCCGACTTCACCATTACCGAGCAGATGCTCAAGCAGTTCATCAAGAAGGTGAACCCGAGTCGCCTGTTCTCCAGCCCTCCCCGCATCGTAATCTGCGTTCCCTGCGGCTCGACCCAGGTGGAACGCCGCGCAATCCGCGAATCGGCGCTCGGCGCCGGAGCCAACAAGGTTGCATTGATCGAGGAACCGATGGCCGCCGCAATCGGCGCCGGTCTGCCGGTAGAGGAAGCGACCGGCTCGATGGTGGTAGACATCGGCGGCGGCACGACCGAAGTAGGCGTGATCTCGCTCGGCGGCATCGTGTATGCCAGCAGCGTACGTGTCGGCGGCGACAAGTTCGACGAGTCAATCATCAATTACATCCGTCGCAATTACGGAATGCTGATCGGCGAAACCACGGCAGAAGAAATCAAGAAGCGCATCGGCTCGGCCTTCCCCGGCGCCGAAGTGCGCGAGATGGAAGTCAAGGGCCGCAATCTTGCCGAGGGCATTCCACGCGCCTTCACCATCTCGTCCAACGAAATCCTCGAAGCGCTGACCGAGCCGCTCAACCAGATCGTCTCCGCAGTCAAGCAGGCGCTGGAACAAACCCCGCCGGAACTCGGCGCGGACATCGCCGAAAAGGGCATGGTTCTGACTGGTGGCGGCGCACTGCTGCGCGATCTCGACCGTCTGCTGATGGAGGAAACCGGCCTGCCGGTGATCGTTGCAGAAGATCCGCTGACCTGCGTGGTGCGCGGCTCCGGCAAGGCGCTGGAAAAACTCGACAAGGTCGGCTCGATTTTCACTAACGATTGATACAGACATGCGAAGGGGGAAGAGTGAAGGGAGAAGGGTAACACCCCTTACCTCATCACTCTTCCCCCTTCCCTGTCGCAACAGCGACCCATGCAATCCACCCAACCGGCGTTCTTCAAACAGGGACCCAAGCCAGCCACCCGGCTGGCTATTTTCGCTGTGCTATCGCTCGCGCTCATGGCCGGAGACACCCGTTACCACATGCTGGGCGTCATGCGCCAGCAAGTCTCGGTCGCCCTGTATCCGCTTCAATGGCTGGCCACGGCGCCTTTCACGCTGTTTCGTACCTCCCGGGATTTTCTGACCCGCCAGGCCGATCTGCTGGAAGAAAACCGGCAGCTCAACGATGCGCAGCTCTCCGCAACCGCGCTCGCCCAGCGCGTCAAGCAACTGGAGCAGGAAAACATCCAGCTGCGCGGCCTGAACGAAGCACAGCGCACCCTGCCCAAACCCAGCCAGCTAGCGGAGATTCTCTACAACAGCCGGGACGCGTTTGCCGCCAAGCTGATCCTCAACCGCGGCGAAACCCACGGCATCACGGCAGGACGGATCGTTGCCGACGCTTCGGGGCTGGTCGGCCAGATCGTGCGCGTCCAACCGATGACCAGCGAGATCCGTCTATTAACCGACAACAATCACATGGTTCCCGTCGTGGTAGAGCGCAACCAGCTCCGAACTGTCGTATATGGCCGGGGACGCGAGCAGGCGCTGGAAGTACGCAACATGGCATCCAATGTCGACATCCAGCCCGGCGACATCCTGGTCACTTCCGGCATCGACGGCCTGTATCCGGCGGGGCTGCCAGTCGCCAAAGTTGAAAACGTCGATCGCCAAAGCGCTTTCGCCCGTATTTTCTGCTCGCCGCTCGCCGGCATCGGACAGCACCGCTTCCTGCTCGTACTGGAAGAGGCTTCGCCACTCCCGCCTTATCCCACGGCAGCTTCGGCCCCCGCCGCTGCAGGCAAGAAAAAACGGAAGGGACACTGATGCCTGTTTCCAGTCAGATTCTTCGCCCCGTAGGAACGCACTTCATCGTTCTGACATTCCTGGCCGCACTGCTCGGCAACCTGTTGCCCTGGCAGGCTACGCTCGCCAATTTTGCGCCTGACTTCGTAGCACTGCTGCTGATCTACTGGACGCTGAACCAGCCGCGACGCATCGGCGTGGGCGTCGGCTTTCTGCTGGGCATCCTGATGGATGTTGGCGACGGCACAGTGCTGGGGCAGCATGCACTGGCCTATTCGGTCATCGCTTTCCTCACGCTGTGGCGCAACCGCCAGATCTCGGTTGCCCCCTTCTGGCAGCAGGCAATCAGCGCCTTCCTGCTGCTATTGCTGTCCCAATTAATCATGTATCTGGTGCGCTCGACCATGGGCGCTCCGTTCGTGGGATGGAGCTATTTTGCCGGACCGGTCATCGCAGCGCCTCTCTGGACGCCCTTGGCCAACCTGATGCTCATGCACCAGCGCATGGGAGCGCCTGAAGAACTATGAGCAGGCGGCTGTTTCGTTCCCGCCTCCTTTCCTCGCGAATCACGCCACGAACGGGGAACAGCGAGTTGCACAACCAGACTGAAACGCGCAGCGCGTTTCAGCTCCGCCTGATGGCTGCGGCGTTGTTCGTGCTGCTGGCATTCGTGCTGCTTTTCGTCCGTTTTGCCTGGCTGCAAGTCGTCAAGCACAAGGAATACATCACACTGGCAGAACAGAACCGCATCTCGCTGGTTCCCGTGCAGCCCTCGCGCGGCATTATCAAGGATCGCAATGGCGTAGTGCTGGCGCACAATTTCTCGGCTTATACGCTGGAGATCACCCCTTCAAAAGTCACCGATCTCGAAGACACGCTGAACCGGCTTTCCGGGCTCATTGAGATTCAACCCAAAGATCGCCGCCGGTTCAAGAAATTGCGTGAGGAAACCAAGGCTTTCGAATCGCTGCCGATCCGCTCCCGTCTGACCGATGAGGAAGTGGCCCGTTTTGCCGCCAACAGCTACCAGTTCCCCGGCGTGGAAATCAAGGCGCGGCTATTCCGCCACTACCCGCAGGGCGAAGTGGCTTCCCATCTCATCGGCTATATCGGCCGCATCAATGCCACGGACCTCTCCAATCTGGAAGCCAGTGGACAGATGCCCAACTACCGTGGCGCCGACCACATCGGCAAGATCGGCATCGAACAGCGTTACGAGAAAGAACTGCGTGGCATCGCCGGTCACGAGGAAGTGGAAATCGATGCCGGCGGACGTGCCATCCGCACGCTCCGGCACACGCCTTCGACGCCCGGAAAGAACCTGATCCTGTCCATCGACATCGAGCTGCAGAAAGTCGCCGAACAGGCATTCGGCGAGAACAAGGGCGCGCTGGTCGCAATCGAACCGGCAACGGGCGGGGTGCTGGCTTTCGTTTCCATGCCGGGCTACGATCCGAACCTGTTCGTCGACGGCATCGACCCGCAGAACTGGAACGAGCTCAACAACTCTCCGGAGAAGCCGTTGCTCAACCGGGCGTTGCGCGGGGAATACCCGCCGGGCTCCACTTTCAAGCCCTTCATGGCGCTGGCAGCCCAGGAAGGCGGCTTCCGCTCTGCCAGTGCGGCATTGCCGGATCCGGGATTTTTCAACTTCGGCGGTCATGTGTTCCGCGATGACAAGCCCGGAGGGCACGGTGTCGTAGACATGTACAAATCGGTCGTCGTTTCCTGCGACACCTATTACTACACGCTCGCCAACCAGATGGGGATCGAGAATATTGCCCAGTTCATGGCAACACTCGGATTCGGCAGCAAGACGGGCATCGACATCGAAGGCGAGCGCCCCGGCGTTCTGCCTTCCCCCGAATGGAAAAAGAAACGCTTCAAGAACCCGGCCCAGCAGAAATGGTTCGCCGGAGAAACGATCTCGATCGGCATCGGGCAGGGTTACAACTCCTACACCCCGTTGCAACTGGCCCATGCCACGGCGACACTCGCCAACCGCGGCGTCGAGTTCAAGCCGCATCTGGTGCAGCACATCGAAGATGCCCACAGCGGAGCCAAGACGCCCGTCGAGCCCAAGCCGAGCAAGACGCACGACTGGAAGCCCGAACACGTCAACGTGATCCATCGCGCCATGGCCGGCGTCAACAAGGAAGGCACGGGGGCACGCGCCTTTGCGGGCGCCAGCTACACCTCGGCCGGCAAGACGGGTACGGCCCAGGTCTTCAGCCTGAAGGGGGCCAAATACGTGGAAGGCCAGGTCAAGAAACACCTGCGCGACCACGCTTTGTTCATCGCCTTTGCTCCGGTCGAATCCCCCAGGATCGCGCTGGCCGTCATCGTGGAAAACGGCGGTTTCGGCGCCCAGGCTGCGGCCCCGATCGCACGCCAGGTGCTCGACTATTACCTGCTGGGCAAGAAAGTCAACCAGCCGGCCCGCGAGCTGCCGGACGAACCGGAGGAGCACGCCCATGATTAAGCACCTGTGGCAACGTTTCATCCGCAACATCGACCCCTGGTTGCTGCTGTTTACCGCGCTGGTCGTGCTCTATTCGGTGCTGGTGCTCTACAGTGCCTCCAACCGGGACATGAACCGTATCGTCAACAAGTTCGTTTTCTTTGGCGTGGGACTGGGCGGCATGTGGATCATCGCCAACATTCCGCAACAAATGCTGATGCGGCTGGCTCCCCCTGCCTACATCCTGGGCGTTTTGCTGCTGCTGGGCGTGGCGCTGTTCGGCGAGGTCACCTACGGCGCGCGGCGCTGGCTGAATATCGGCGTGGCCCGAATCCAGCCATCGGAAATCATGAAAGTCGCCCTGCCCATGATGCTGGCCTGGTATTTCCAGCGCAACGAAGCCTCGTTGCGCTGGAAAAACTATATCGTGGCGGCCGGCATCATGTTGCTGCCCGTCGCCTTCATTCTCAAGCAGCCCGACCTGGGAACCTCCCTGCTTGTTGCCGCAGCCGGCTTCTACGTACTCTATTTCGCCGGACTTTCGTGGAAACTGATCGGCGCCATGACCATCATTGGCAGCGGCATCGTCATTGCCATGCTGGACTGGGACACCTGCAACCGGGTACTGCACGAATACCAGTGCCAGCGCATCGCGACCATGCTCAACCCGATGGAAGACCCGCTGGGCTCGGGCTACCACATCATCCAGGGCACGATTGCCATCGGTTCCGGCGGCATACTGGGTCGGGGTTGGCTTAACGGCACGCAAACCCATCTCGATTTCATCCCGGAACGCACCACCGACTTCATTTTCGCTGTGCTGGGCGAAGAGTTCGGACTCTTTGGCAACATCATTCTGCTCATTCTCTATCTGCTCGTCATCGGCCGCGGACTGATGATTGCCGCGCGGGCGTCGACCCTGTTCGGTCGTTTGCTTGCCGGCTCGATCGCGCTTACATTCTTTACCTATGCCTTTGTCAACATGGGCATGGTTTCGGGTATTCTTCCCGTTGTTGGCGTACCGTTGCCATTGTTTTCCTACGGCGGTACAGCCATGGTTTCCTTGATGGCGGGTTTTGGCATCCTGATGAGCATCAACAAGGATCGCCAGTTGATGAAAGGGGGATGAAAATGGGCGCAGACAAAGGAATGGCAAAAAAGACCGCGGCCTGTCTGGCTACGGCGCTGCTCGCAGCCTGCTCCAGCACACCGCGTCAAAGCGCGCCTGTCGTCGTTTCCACAGGCAGCAAGCCGGCAACTTCGCCCGCCATTTCCGGTCAACCCTCGCCTTATTCCTGCAGCTACAACCCACCAGCCGGTGCCAGGGGCAATTTCTACAAGGACGATGGCCCGCTGGAATTGCCGGGAACACTGGAATTCGTTCCCGAACCGCTTCCGCGTACGGAACCGTTGCACCGCTGGGCCAACAATCCATACACGGTGCTCGGGCAAAAGTTCATCCCGCTCAAGACGCCGGGAGAGTGGACGGAACGCGGTATCGGCTCATGGTACGGCCGCAAGTTCCACGGCCAGAAAACATCGAGCGGTGAGACCTATGACATGTTCGGCATGACGGCTGCGCACCCTACCTTGCCGATCCCGAGCTATGCCCGCGTCACCCATCTGAAAAACGGTCGCAGCGTCGTTGTGCGCATCAACGACCGCGGTCCATTCCTCAAAGGACGAATCATCGACCTGTCTTTCCTCGCCGCCTGCCGGCTCGGCTATGCCGGCAACGGCAGCGCAGAACTGGAAGTCGTCAGCCTGCTTCCGGGAGAAAAGACACCTGCCAGTGCGGCAATTTCCTCCTCCGCGCCGTCCACGGCAATCACTGCTCCGGCAGAGCCGGTATTGCAGGCTGCCGTACCTGCGCGTCCGGGCTCCGTCTTCCTGCAACTGGGCGCTTTCAGTTCGCGCAGCAATGCGGAAAGTTTTCACGCCCACCTTGCGAGGGAGCTTGACGAAGCCCAGGCAAACCGGCTTGCCATCCAGGAAGCCGGAACCATCTACCGCGTACGGCTCGGCCCGTTCCCGGACCGGGCCACGGCACTCGCCATGGCAGAAAAACTCACCGGACAGAAAAACCTTCCGGCGGTCATTGCGCGCTGAGAACCTGATCGCAATCCGTAGCGAAAGGCCCGCTGCGGGATGAAGAGCAGAGAAGGCCTGATCAGTGCCACACAACACGACCGTGAACAGGTTCCAAGAAAAACCGTTGCCTGAAATGAACACAGCCCGTCTTGCCGGGCTGTGTTTCATTTCAATCCCAAGAATGCTGCATCGCTCTCACCGCATCAAACTCGGATGTTCGCGGGAAGGCCGGTCAAGGTAATAGCCCTGCACCTGATCGATGCCAATTTCCAGTAGCATGTTGAAGATTTCCTCGTTCTCCACGAACTCGGCAATCGTGATCTTGCCCATGTCACGGGCCATGGCGACCATGCCGCGGACGAAGACCTCGCTATCGTGGTTCACCGGCAAGTCGCGGATGAACAAGCCGTCGATCTTGAGCACATCGGCCTTGAGCTGCTTGAGATAGGCGAACGAGGAAAAGCCGGTCCCGAAATCATCCAGACAAACCGTGCAACCGGTGGCCCGCAACGCATCGATAAAACGCTGCGCATCGCGCATGTCCGAAACGGCAGCGGTTTCAGTCAATTCCACCAGCAAGCGACGCGGCTCGACTTGGCGCGAGGCCAGAAGCCTGCTGATATATTCCGGCAATCCCGGCTCATCGAAAGAGCGCCCGGAAATATTGATCGCGATGGAAGGGATTTCCTGGCGCAGACTCAAGAGATCGACCACCTGGTGCAGCACCCAGCGGTCGATTTCGATGATCTTGCCGGTCGTTTCCGCGTGCGGAATGAATTGCCCAGGCATGATGATCTCGCCGGGAGACTGGGCATCCTTCATGCGCACCAGCGCCTCAAGGTGCGCCAGACTCTTGTCTGCCGCATGATAGATTCCCTGGAAGTGCAGCTCGAATCCGTCGTGCTTCAGCGCATCGAGAATCCGGTCTTTCCACGACAGGCGGGCAATGACACTGCGCGACTGATCGGCCTCGCGCCGATACAGGCGCCACGTCGATTTGCCCGCCGACTTGGCCTGATACATGGCCGAATCGGCATGCGCCACGAGCTCGGCCGCATTGCCGGCATGCTGCGGAAACATGGCCACGCCAACACTGGTCGAAGGCCGCATGGAATGGCCGTTGGCCGAGAACTGCACCTGCGAAACGGTCATGACGATGCGTTCGGCAAGCCTGCTGACTTCATATTCGTTGCAGTCCGGCACCAGCACGGCGAACTCGTCGCCGCCCAGGCGCGCCAGTACTTCGTGACGGCGCACCTGATGGCCAACTTCCTTGGCGATCACCTGCAATAACTGATCGCCGACGCCATGCCCAAGCGTATCGTTGACATGCTTGAACTCGTCCAGATCGAAGAACAGCAACGCCATCGCCCCTTGGCGGCGGTCGGTATCCGATACCATGCGTTCCAGTTCCTGCTGAAAACGGTGCCGGTTGTAGAGCCCGGTCAAGGCATCGCGCTCAGCCAGATTGACCATGTGATCCGCCAACAGGCGTTCCTGTGTCACATCTTCGTAGATCCACATGCGTCCATTAGCCACGCCCTGCTGATCCAGCACCCGGTAGCAATGCTGGGTGATGATGCGTCCATCGTTCATGGTCAGTTCGCCGTGATCGATACGGGCGTCGGCCTGGATGCGGTCTTCAAGATAAGTGGTCAAAACATCGGAAACCATGGGACGGTTTTCGGCTTGCTGCAGCACCATGCCGATGGCGCGGCCAACCAGGTTTTGCGACTTGGAAACTCCCCACAATTCGCAAAAAGCCGGGTTGTGAAAAGCGATCCGGTTGTCATTGTCGACGAACAGCACGCCGAAACGCATGGCTGAAAGCAACGCCATCAGCCGGGCACGCTCGGTTTCTGCGCGCGCCAGATAGCTCTGTCCCAAGGAATGAATCTGCCGTAATTCGGCAACGGCCTTGCGCAGCGCCAGGCGATCATCCTTGAGCTCGGAGTTGTCGCGCAGGCTGGCACGCAACCCCAGATACTGGCCTCGCCCGTCGAAAAGCGGTTGCCACGCCAGCGAAGCCCAGAACAGCCGGCCATCGCGGGACTGTCCGCGGAACTCGAAATCCTGCGAGGTCGTACGGTTCTGCAGGGCGAACTCCAGCGCATCCGCCAACCTGCCCCGCTCTTCCGGCGTTGCAAGAATCAGCGGAAAATCGGGCAACAGCATGCATTCGTTGACAGCATATCCCGTCAGGCGGGCAATTGAGGCATTAACCCAGACGAGCTTGCCTTCCGGGTTCAGCCAGAGTTCGGCGCTGTAGGTATAGTCAGCGATGATGTGAAAACGTTCTTCGCTCTGCGAAAGCGCGACCACCCTGTCGCGGATGGAACGGGCCATCTCGTTGAAACGCTGAGAAAGCTGGACGATTTCATCGCTGCCGTGAGCGGTATCCATTTCCTTGTAGGTTCCGTTGGCTGCAGCTTCAGTGACGGCGATCAGGCGATGCAGGTGACGCGTCAACCAAAGCCCCGTCAGCATCAGCAACAAAACGGACAACACCAAGCCGCTGAACAGCGCGACTGCGCCCTGCCGGGCAAGGCTCGACACCCCTTCGCGCAGGATGCCGGTCGAAATTCCGAAACGCAATTCGCCGAGCTTTTCCCCGCCCTGACTAATCGGAGTAGCTGCATCGACCAGAGCGGGCAAGACACCCCGCTCCTTCAACTGGCGAATCTCCGGCAAGGGGCGCGAGATGTCCCAGCCGCGCGCGGCGATGATGCGACCGTTAGCATCGAGCAGAATCAGATAATCGATACCTTCCGGAGCCCGGATGCCGTCGAGCAAATCGGCTGCGCGCGCCAGATCACCCACGGAAAGCGGGGCCGCAAACGCCACGCTCAAGAGGCGCGACAGTTCCGCAACCCGCACTTCGGTCGCACGCGCCACAGTATCGTTCCAGACGCGGATCGTACTGAACAACAATGCAGCAAGAACCGCCCCCTGCAAAAGCACGCAGGCGACAATCAGGCGCGAACGCAACGAAGTAAGAAAAGGTATCTTCAACATTTAAAATCTGGGCAAAATCCGAAAGGTGTTCTGGTTATTCTAATTGTTTATAGCCCGCGGTAAGGAAACGGGTTGGGTTTCATTTTGCCCGATGTCGCCCATAACTGGAAACCACATCGAACCGCGATGCCGTCCGCAGTGGAAGTTGGTAAGATCGCCCGACAAGCACAAGTCAAACCACAATGAGCCAAATCCTGAAAACAATTCTGCGGTGGGCATTCCGGATACTGTTCCGTGTCGAAATACAGGGCCGCTGGCCCGATCCCCTGCCGCAACGGCTGTTGATCGTCGCCAACCACGAATCCTTTCTCGACGGCGTGCTGCTGGCGCTGTTCCTGCCGGCCAATCCGGTGTTCGTGCTGCACACCTGGGTGGCTCAGAGTCGTTTCTACGGCTGGATCATCCGCTTCGTCGACTATCTGGCCGTCGATCCCACCAACCCCATGGCCATCAAACAGGTCGTCAAACTGGTAGAAGCCGGCCGCCCCGTGGTGATCTTCCCGGAAGGACGCATCACTGTCACCGGCTCGCTGATGAAGGTCTACGACGGCCCGGCATTCGTCGCTGCGCATACCGGTGCCGATATCCTGCCCGTCCGCCTCGACGGCCCGAGCCTGAGCTATTTCAGTCGCTTGGGCGGAGGCCATCCGCGGCACTTCTTGCCCAAGCTGCGTCTGACCCTGATGCCGCTGGAAAAAATCGACATCCCGCCCACCGAATCGCCGCACGAGCGCCGCCGCCAAGCCGGCGAAGCACTGCGCCGGCTCATGCAGCACATGCTGTTCGCCTCGCGTCCGGCCGGCACGCTCTACGAAGCGCTGCTCGACTCCATCGCGGTCTGGGGACGCAAGCACCGGCTGATCGAGGACATACGGCAGATCGAACACTCCTACGGCGAATTCCTGAAAATGACGCTGGCACTCGGCCGGCTGGGCTGCCGGCTGGCCCCGAAAGACGCGCGCATCGGCGTGTTGCTGCCCAACGCCGTTCCGACGCTGGCCCTGATCACCGGCTTGGGCGCGATGCGGCGCATTCCGGCCATGCTCAACTACACGGCAGGGCAAGCCGGGATCGAAGCCGCCTGCGAGCTGGCTCAGATCAAGGTCATCATCACCTCGCGCGCCTTCGAGGAAGGCGCCAACCTGCATCACCTCACCCATGGATTGGCACGCAATTTCACCCTGCTTTATCTGGAAGACCTGCGTCCGCAGTTTTCTCTGCGCGACAAGCTCTGGCTGCTGTGCGCGCTCTGCGCCCCGCGCCGGGCCGTACCGTTCGGCCAGGCAGAAGAAGAAGCGATTACCCTCTTCACCTCGGGATCGGAAGGCACGCCCAAGGGCGTCGTGCTCAGCCACCGCAACCTGCTCGCCAACCTGGCGCAGATTCGCTCGGTGATCGCCTTCAATGCCAGCGACAAATTCCTCAGCGCCCTGCCGCTGTTTCACGCCTTCGGCCTGACTGCGGGCGCGCTGTTGCCGCTCCTGACCGGAACCCGTCTTTTTCTCTATCCGTCGCCGCTACACTACCGCGTGATTCCGGAACTTGCCTACGATCGCGATTGCACCGTGCTGTTCGGCACCAGCACCTTCCTCGGCCACTATGCCAAGCATGCCCATCCTTACGATTTCTACCGCGTGCGGTATGTGGTCGCCGGCGCGGAGCGGCTCGCCCAGCGCGTGCGGGAAACGTGGTTCGAGAAATTCGGCATCCGCATCCTTGAGGGCTACGGAACCACCGAAACGTCGCCGGTACTGTCGGTCAACACCCCGATGGCCTACCAAACCGGCTCGGTCGGCCAGTTCCTGCCGGGCATCGATTTCTGGCTGGAGCCGGTTCCGGATTTCCCCGAAGGCGGCATCCTGCACGTCAGGGGACCGAACGTCATGAAGGGCTACCTGCTCGCCGCTCACCCCGGCCGGATCGAGCCGGTAGCTTCATCCCGGGGCCCCGGGTGGTATTGCACCGGAGACATCGTCTCAATCGACGAAAACGGCTTCGTCACTATCAAGGGCCGTGTCAAACGCTTTGCCAAAATCGCAGGGGAAATGGTCTCGCTCGAAGCGGTCGAGAATCTGGCGCATACCATCGACCCGCTGGCCCTGCACGCCGCCTGCAGCCGCATGGACGAATCGCGCGGCGAATCGCTGATCCTCTTCACCACCAGCCCGCTCCTGACGCAGGAGCGCCTGCAGGCCACTGCCCGGCAACACGGACTGCCTGCGCTACTGGTACCGCGTGACATCCGGGTTCAGGATTCGCTCCCGCAACTGGGGTCGGGAAAAATCGATTACGTTGCACTGAAACAACGGATCGACAAAGGCTCAACGTTCCAGGATGGACATCCCGCGTGACCCTGGTCTGAATCAGTCACACACAACACATATCCGTAAACAAATACAAGGCCTACACCGCACAAATACTTTCTAACAGCAAAAGAATGAATTAATATTTGCGCAATTTTTGTCCAGATTGCGCCCATGCCTCCCCTGTCCCTCCCGGATTTTGCCTCTCTCTTCCAGCAAAGCGCCCGCCTGCTGACGCTCCGCCTGGAGGGTCTGGCCGGCGAGGACTTGCTGCCCCATACGTTGCAGGGCGAGGAAGGGCTGTCCCGGCTGTACCGCCATGCGCTGGTCTGCCTGTCCCCCGATGCCGGGCTGGAACTCAAATCCCTGCTGGGCCGGGCGGCGCGCCTGGGCATTTTGAGCGCCGACGGGGCTGAGCGAGTCATTTGCGGGTTGGTGACGGCGGCGGAGTATCTGGGCTCGGATGGCGGGTTTGCCCGCTATGGCCTGACTATCGAACCCGCTCTGGCTTTACTGGCTTTGCGGCGCACCAGTCGGGTGTTTCAGGACTTGAGCGTGCCCGACATCGTCCAGCAGGTGCTGGAGGAGCATCAGGCCGACAATCCGGCATTTACCTCGACCTTCCAGTTTTCCGCCGAAACCCGCCTTAGTTATGCCCCCCGTTCCTACTGTCTGCAATACCGCGAATCCGATCTGGACTTCATCACCCGGTTGTTGGCGGAGGAAGGGATCAGCTATACCTTCCGCTTCGATGATTCAGGCGAAACCCCAATCCATACGCTGGTGTTGTTCGACGATGTCTGGTCGTTGCCGGCTTGTTCACAAGCGGCGGTGCGTTTTCATCGCAACGATGCGACCGAACAGGCAGACGGGGTGACCGCGTGGCAATCCGTTCGCCGTCTGCAAAGTGGGCGCACGTCCCTGGCAAGTTTCGATTACCAGCCGGTTTCAACCGTACAAGCCGGCGAGGCGCATCTACAAAACCATGGGGAACAAGGCAATGCCGCGTTGGCGACGCTGGAGGACTACGATCCGCAAACGCTGTATTTCGGGCGCGATGCCGATGACCTCGCCCGTTATGCGCAGTTGCGCCAGCAGGCCCACGATCTGACGGCGAAGGCCTTTACCGGGGTCGGGGCGGTGCGGCAATTGGGCGCGGGCCAATGGTTCCGGCTCGACGAGCATCCGGCCCATGCCGGGGACTTGGCCGATGCGCGGGAATTCATCGTGCTCAGCCAGACGCTGACCGCACGCAACAACCTGCCGGATGAATTGAACCGGCAACGCTCCGCTCCATCTCCATCCACTGAATCCTCCCCACTGTTCGAGAACCGCTTTACGGCAGTTCGCCGTGGGGTGGCGGTGGTGCCGGGAGTCAGTGCCGAGGCAAGGGACAGTACGGTTGCGGGGAATGGTGATTTTGCGGGAAACGGCTTGATGCCGCTGGCCGTGCCATT